>NZ_MRCS01000013.1 GCF_002303925.1 Pseudomonas sp. ACN8 | reverse complement strand
GGTCTTGAGGACGCCGCTGGGTGTCAGGCTTGCAGCGTTATCGTTGACGACCATCGCGAGCAAGCTCGCTCCTACAGAATAGAGTTGTGGAGACGGACGAATATGAGCGAATTCAACACCCTCGAACTGCTGAGCGACCCAAGGGGTTTTGCAACCCTGTGGCTCAGCCGTGAAGAAAAGAACAACGCGTTCAACGCCGAGATGATCCGCGAACTGATCCTCGCCCTCGACAAGGTCGCGAGCGATGCCAGCCTGCGGTTTTTGATCGTGCGCGGTCGCGGCAAGCATTTCAGCGCCGGCGCTGATCTTGCCTGGATGCAGCAATCGGCCGAACTCGATTACGCCACCAACCTCGATGATGCCCGGGAACTGGCGGAATTGATGTACAACCTGGCCAAACTGAAAGTCCCGACCCTGGCAGTGGTGCAAGGCGCAGCCTTTGGTGGCGCGCTGGGCCTGATCAGTTGCTGCGACATGGCCATCGGCGCCGATGACGCGCAGTTCTGCCTGTCGGAAGTGCGCATCGGCCTGGCGCCGGCGGTGATCAGCCCGTTCGTGGTGCAAGCCATCGGCGAGCGCGCGACCCGTCGCTACGCCTTGACCGCTGAACGCTTCGGCGGGCAACGGGCTCGGGAAATCGGTTTGTTGTCGGAGAGCTATGCAAGCGCCGAGCTGGAACAGAAAGTCGAGCAATGGATCGACAATCTGCTGCTCAACAGTCCGGCCGCGATGCGCGCCAGCAAGGACCTGTTGCGTGAAGTCGGCGACGGCTCACTGACCCCGGCATTGCGCCGCTACACCGAAAACGCCATCGCCCGCATCCGCGTCAGCCCCGAAGGCCAGGAAGGCCTGCGCGCCTTCCTGCAAAAACGTCCGCCGAGCTGGCAAGCACAAACCACCAAGGAGCCCCGTTGATGAGCGCACCTGTCCTCACCACCCTGCTGGTGGCCAACCGTGGCGAAATCGCTTGCCGGGTGATGCGTACCGCCAAGGCCCTGGGCCTGACTACCGTGGCCGTACACAGCGCCACCGACCGTGACGCCCGGCACAGCCGCGAAGCCGACATTCGGGTTGACCTCGGTGGCAGTAAAGCCGCCGACAGCTATCTGCAGATCGACAAACTGATCGCCGCCGCCAAGGCCAGCGGCGCCCAGGCGATTCACCCCGGCTATGGCTTTTTGTCGGAGAACGCCGGGTTCGCTCGCGCCATCGAAAACGCCGGTTTGATCTTCCTCGGCCCACCCGCGTCGGCCATCGACGCCATGGGCAGCAAGTCCGCCGCCAAAGCCTTGATGGAAACCGCCGGCGTACCGCTGGTGCCCGGTTATCACGGTGAAGCCCAGGACCTGGAAACCTTCCGCGCCGCCTGCGAACGCATCGGCTACCCGGTGCTGCTCAAGGCCACGGCCGGGGGCGGCGGCAAAGGCATGAAAGTGGTCGAGGACGTCAGCCAACTGGCCGAAGCCCTGGCCTCGGCCCAGCGTGAAGCGCAATCGTCGTTCGGCGACTCGCGGATGCTGATGGAGAAATATCTGCTCAAGCCACGTCACGTGGAAATCCAGGTGTTCGCCGACCAGCACGGCAACTGCCTGTACCTCAACGAACGCGACTGCTCGATTCAGCGCCGTCACCAGAAAGTCGTCGAAGAAGCCCCTGCTCCGGGTCTGAGCCCGGAGTTGCGTCGGGCCATGGGTGAAGCCGCCGTGCGTTCGGCACAGGCCATCGGTTATGTCGGTGCCGGCACCGTGGAGTTTTTGCTGGATGCGCGCGGCGAGTTCTTCTTCATGGAGATGAACACCCGTCTGCAAGTGGAACACCCGGTCACCGAAGCCATCACCGGCCTCGATCTGGTAGCCTGGCAGATTCGTGTGGCTCGTGGCGAAGCCTTGCCGATGACTCAGGACCAGGTGCCACTGGTGGGTCATGCGATCGAAGTGCGGCTGTATGCCGAAGACCCGGGCAACGATTTCCTGCCGGCGACCGGTCGCCTGGAACTGTATCGCGAATCCGCCCAAGGGCCGGGGCGTCGAGTGGACAGCGGCGTTGAAGAAGGCGACGAGATCTCGCCGTTCTACGACCCGATGCTCGGCAAGTTGATTGCCTGGGGCGAAGACCGTGAACAGGCGCGCTTGCGCCTGCTGAGCATGCTCGACGAATTCGCCATCGGCGGGTTGAAGACCAACATCAACTTCCTGCGGCGCATCATCGGCCACCCGGCGTTTGCCGATGCCGAACTGGATACCGGCTTCATTCCGCGCTATCAGGAGCAATTGCTGCCGGCCCCGGCGGAACTCAGCGATGATTTCTGGCAAGCCGCCGCCCAAGCGTTTGCCCAGAGTCAGCCGCCAGTCACCCGCGCCGATGACCCGAGTTCGCCGTGGGCGGCGGGTAATGGCCTGCGTGCGGGTTTGCCGAGAGAAATCACCCTGCACTTGAGCTGTGAAGGCCAGGACCGGGCGCTGACCCTGGGCGACATCGATGCCCACAGCGCTCGGCTCAAGGGCGAGCAGCTGCTGACCGAGCAGGCTGGTGTGCGCCGTCAGCACCGCGCAATACGCCGTGGCGATTACGTGTATTTGCAGTGGGATGGCGAGTTGCACCGCATCGAGACCTACGACCCGATCAGCGCCGTCGAGGCCAGCCACAGCCATCAGGGCGGGCTCACCGCCCCCATGAACGGCAGCATCGTCCGGGTGCTGGTGGAAGCCGGGCAATCGGTCGAAGCCGGGGCGCAATTGGTGGTACTGGAAGCGATGAAGATGGAGCACAGCATCCGCGCGCCCCATGCCGGGGTGATCAAGGCGCTGTATTGCCAGGAAGGTGAAATGGTCAGCGAAGGCAGTGCACTGGTCGAACTGGAAGAAGCGTGAAATGAAGATCGGTCCTACGCACCGCGAGGACCGATCTGATCAGAACCTGGCTGTTGCCTGAACCACTACGCCGATGATTCGACACTCTTCGGTGTACAAGGCTTTCGGATACGTCGGATTGAGCGGGACCAGATAACGCTGCCCGCCCTCTTCGATGAGCTTGCGGAACGTCGCTTCGGCGCTGCCCGGCCACTGGGCAATGACCAGTTTGCCAGGCTCGGCGTCCACCGCAGGGTCCACCAGGATCAGCATGCCTTCCGGAATGCTCATGCCATTGGGTGCGGTCATCGCATCGCCTGCCACCCTCAACCAGAATGCCGGCCCCCGGGCGTGGTAATCGGACAGTTCAAAGTGCCCTTTTCCGTACGCCGGGACCTCGCCGTCGCGCACTTCGACAGGTTCGCGCCAGTCACTGACCGGGTAGCGAAAGTACGGGTTGTACTTCTGTGTCAGGGGAACTTCGTCGTCCGTTGACGCCAGCGGTTCCCGGATCACCAGCGCCACTTCGAGAAACTCAAGGCCCAGCGCCCCCAGCACACGGTTCATGTCTTCGATGCCGGGTTCACGACGTTTGTTGAGCCAGTGGCCAATGCCGCCCTGGGACATCCCGAGGCGCTCGGCGAGTATCTCTTGAGTGATTTTGAGTTCACTCATCTTGGCCTTGACCAATTCAATCCATTTATCCATGTGCGGCACGATACGTGGGCGACTCCAGCCATCAAAACACAAAATGTAGTATTTAAATTGTCGTCACAAATACAGTTCGTATTAGGATCAATCCACGGATCTGAATCTAACACGGAGCTTGCCATCGCCATGAACCCACCCACCAACGACCGCCTGGACCTGCAAATCGACAACACCTTTACCTCGCCCCTGGACTCTGCGGCGGCACAACGCGCGCTGGACTATTACTTGAAACCAGCTATTTCGGAGGAAGTGGCCGAGCCGCGTTTTTTTGATGTGAACCGCAATATCAGCGGCGAAGAGGCGCTGGTCCATGCCCTGGACCTGTTGCGCTGTGCTGCCGCCACCGCGCACGAGTCAGCCAGTCACCTGCAAGGCGCAAGCCGCGACCTGGCGTTTTCGACGGTGCACATGATCGACATGGCCAAGGCGATGGTCGATCGATCGCTGGAGAAGTATGAAAACGGTTGAAGTGAGAAGGCAAATCGAGAGGACTGGAAAGAATTTTCCTGTCGAGCAGGCAAAAACGCTTGACCCTCAAACGAGAATGATTATTATTGCATCAACTGATCGCGAGATCAGCCGATGGACCAGGTCGCCTTAGGTCGGTCTCCTGGACTATCTCCTCATCAGGCTAATCACGGTTTTTGACCCGGCTTTTTGCCGGGTCTTTTTTTGCCAGTTTTTTCTGGCTTTGGCTTCAGGCTAATGAAGTCTTTGGGTGCCGCAAACTCGATGGCGCGGATGATATCAAAAGAATACCAGTTGGCAAGAGAAGCCCGGCATCATTGGTTCAAACCAGCGACAGATAGCACTTGAGAATCAGTCGCACAGTCTCTAAGCTGCGGCGGCGTCAAGGAGGACGCCCCCACCTGTGCACCCCGCAATTCCCCTCGGTTTCCCCCCACTCTTGCGTGTAAAGTAGCCGCCATAAAAATCTTGATCAGGAACCCAACCGTGGCTAAATCCTCCCTCGACATCAGTGCCAACTTCGACAGCGGCAACATCCAGGTGATCGACCTCAGCGACCCGCTCAAGCCCCTGCTGGCGATCCGTCCCGATACCAAAAGCAACCATTTCCAATGGTTCCACTTCAAGGCCAGCGGCCTGCATGTCGGCCAGGACCACTGGTTTCGCCTGAACAATGCCAGTCAATCCTCCTATAACAAGGCCTGGACCGGCTATCAGGCGGTAGCGTCCTACGATCACGTCAACTGGTTCCGCGTACCCACCATTTTCGAGGGCGACTGCCTGCGCTTCAGCCTCGAAGCCGAGCAGACCCACGCCTGGTTCGCCTACTTCGAACCCTACAGCCGTGGTCGCCACGACTGGCTGATCGAGCAGGCGCTGACCAAGGCCGGCACCGAACTGCTGGCCACCGGCAAGAGTGTCGAAGGTCGCGACATCCAGCTATTGCGCAAAGGCACCGGCGCCGAAGGCCAGCGCAAAGTGTGGATCATTGCCCAGCAACATCCGGGTGAACACATGGCCGAGTGGTTCATGGAAGGCGTGATCGAGCGCCTGGAAAGACACGACGACCCGGTTTTGAACAAACTGCTGGCCGGCGCCGACCTGTACCTGGTGCCGAACATGAACCCGGACGGCGCCTTCCACGGTCACCTGCGCACCAACGCCATGGGCCAGGACCTGAACCGCGCCTGGCAGAACGCCAGCCAGGAGATCAGCCCGGAAGTCTTTTTCGTACAGCAGCAGATGGAAAAGTACGGCGTCGACCTTTTCCTCGACGTCCATGGTGACGAGGAAATCCCTCACGTCTTCACCGCCGGTTGCGAAGGCAACCCCGGTTACACGCCGCGGATCGAAAAGCTCGAGGAGCACTTCCGCAGTCATCTGAAACGCACCACCAAAGATTTCCAGACCAGGTATGGCTATGTGCGCGATGAACCGGGTCAGGCCAACATGACGCTGGCCTGCAACAGCGTGGGTCAGAAGTACGATTGCCTGTCATTGACCCTGGAAATGCCGTTCAAGGATCACGACGATCATCCGAACCCGTTGACGGGCTGGTCGGGCAAGCGCTCGAAGCAGTTGGGCAAGGATGTACTCACCACCATTGCGGATATGGTCGATACCCTGCGCTGATCACCCTTCAAGATCAAAAGATCACCGCCTGCCGCAGGCGGCGATCTTTTTCTCCATGGCTGCTAGCCGCGATCCTTGCCCCGCAGCATGCTGTCCAGCACATCATCGCGACGCACCCAGCCGTGAAACAACGCGGCTGCCAAATGTAGCAACACCGTCAGAAACAGCAGGTACGCCAGATACCCGTGAGCCTTGCGCAGGAACGCAAACACTTGCGCATTGGCCGGCACAATCGATGGCAACTGCAACGAACTACTGAGCATCACGGGCTCACCCGACGCCGAAATCATCGCCCAGCCCAGCAGCGGCAAGACCAGCATCAAGGCGTACAGCAACACATGCGAGGCCTTGGCCGCCAGCGCTTGCCAACCTGGCAGATCCGCCGGCAGCGGTGGTTGCGTGGTAGAGAAACGCACGACCAGACGCACGATCACCAACAGCAAGATCGCAACGCCCAAGGGTTTGTGCAGATGAATCAGCCATTCATGCCGCTCGGAGACCGAGGCGACCATGCCGGCGCCGATAAACAGCATGGCGATGATCATCAGCGCCATCAGCCAGTGCAGCAGACGCGCCAAGGGTGCGAAGTGGTTGGGTTGAGTGCTCATTGCTGGGCTTCCTGTTTGGCGGCGGGCAACTGGCTGACTTCGCTGGTGCGACGCAGGTAGGAATTGGCGTAACCGGCTGAGCGAGTGGCGAGCAACGGGTCGTCGGAACCTTCGATGCCGGCGGGCAATACCAATGGGTCGTAGTTGATGTCACGGCATTCGCCATTGAGCTGCGGCTGGGTTTTTTCCAGCACCAGCGTGCCCGCGTTCAGCACCTTGCGCCCTTCGGGCCAGGCTTTGCTGGCGTCGTTCACTGGATCGCCAGGATTGGCCAGGATGATGTTCAACTGCCAAACCAACGGCCCTGCGGCAATGCGCTGAACCAGGTCTTTCTCCAGAAAGTCGCTCCCCTGCGGCACCGCAGCACCCGGCGCATCCTGAGTCACCGGCACCATGCTCCAGCGCACGGCCTGGCGTTGTCCGGTGGCGCTCACCAGATAGAAAGCGTTGACGCTGTTATAGGTCTCCGTGACGTAACTGGCTGAAGGCTTGGCGGTCTTGATCCAGGCCAGAAACGGGGCGGCTTCCGGATGTGCACCGAAAAACGCCGGCACTGCGGCGGGGTCCGGTTTGCCGGTAGCGGGTAGCGGCGACTGCGCCTGCTGCAATTGATAGAACGCCTCGGGCGTGCCCACCGGGAACACCGGCATGCTGTTCATCCCGGTGCGCCACTGCTGGCCGTTGGCCTGAGTGAAGCGCAAGGCCATGCTGCGGATCGGCGCGGCACTGTCCGGCGCGTAAGGGTTGCCGGACCCCAAGGCGAAACGCCCCACCACCGGGGTCTGCGTTTCGTTGAACACCTGGGCGGTGGAGTAACTGCGAGCCTCGCCGCTGCTCTCGAAATGCCCGATCACGCACACACCTTTGGAGTGGTTGCGACGGAAACCCGGATGCACACCGTTGTTGGTTTCCAGCACGTTGATCAGTTTCTTCGGGGTCAGCCGCTGTGGGTCGAGGGTGCCGTTGACGTAGGCAAACGCCCCTGCCACGGCGGCAACGACCACGGCAATGCCAGCCAGGCGCAACGTCAGGCTCGCCGCACTCAAGGGTGGCCGGGTTGGCGGTGATGATCGATCTACCATGAAAGACTCCAGGGCCATCGGCCACAAGTGAGAAGAATCAAGCAGACGAACCGCTCGCAGGTTTATTCCCACGCGCGGTTTTTATTTTTTCTGACGTGGAATAACCTCGAATGCCGGGCGTCTTCCTGGTCCACAGTCAAGCGTAGTGACTAGCCAGAACTTCATGAACGATATCGACGAACAACTCAGAGAAATCATTCCCGGAATGCGGCGGTTTGCCGTGTCGTTGACGCGCAATACCAGCAGCGCTGACGATCTGGTGCAGGCGAGCCTGGAGCGGGCACTCTCGAGTTGGGCCAGCAAACGCGCCGAGGGCGACTTGCGCGCCTGGCTGTTCTCGATTCTCTATCGGCAGTTTCTCGATGCGCACCGCCGCTCCCGGCGCTATGCGCGCATGCTCGAATTCTTCACCGGGCGTAATGATGCACAGCCTTCGGTGGAGCGCACCGTGATTGCACAATCGACCCTCAACGCCTTCGACCGACTGCCCACCGAGCAACGCGCGCTGCTGCTCTGGGTGTCGGTGGAAGGCTTGAGTTACAAAGAGGTCGCCGAGATTCTCGACGTACCCACCGGCACCGTGATGTCCCGCCTGTCCCGGGCTCGCCAGGCCCTACGCCAACTCAGCGAGGGCGAAATCAACCGCCCTTCCCTGCGGAGACTCAAATGATCAGCATGCCCCCCAGCGAGCGAGACCTGCACGCCTACGTCGACCACCAACTCAGCGACGCCGACCGACGCCTGGTGGAGACTTTTCTGGCCACTGACCCGCAGGCGGCCGCGCAAGTGCGCGCCTGGCAGCGGGATGCCCAGGCACTGCGCGCAGCCTTGGGGGGGGCCTTGCAACACCCCTCGAACCCGGACCTTGATCCAGTCGTGATACGCCAGCGCCTCAAACGCCAATCCCGTCGACACCTGGCCAGTGCCGCGGCGCTGCTCATCGCCGTCAGCGTCGGCGGATTCAGCGGTTGGCAAGCGCGGGAGATGACACTGGCGAGCCCCCAACTGCCGATGACCGATGCCCTGCAGGCGTATCGCCTGATTGCCCAGCAAGGTCTCCTGCCGGCAGATTACAAAGTCGGCGACGACGGTGACATGCAGGGTTGGCTCGACCGCTACTTCAGCCAGGCCAATCGCCTACCCGACCTCTCGGGTGCCGGCTACAAGCCGGCCAGCGGGCGTTTGCTGAGTACCGAGCAAGGCCCTGCGGCGATGGTGGTCTACGAGAACCAGGGCGGGCAGAAAATCAGTTTCTATGTGCGCCCGCCAGGGCCGAAAAACTTCCTGCTGCCCAGGGGCAGTCGCAGCGATGGCGAGTTACAGGCCGAGTACTGGTCGGGAAGTGGCTACAACTATGCGATGGTCAGCCCGGCGGATACACCGGCGGCGCGGATGCTCAAACAGACCACTCAGTTCTGATCACACCCCCTGTGGGTGCAAGCTTGCTCGCGATGACGGCCTGACAATCACTGAGATGGTGCCTGACAGACCGCTATCGCGAGCAGGCTCGCTCCCACACTGGATTTGTGTCGGATACAGAATTTGTGATCTACACCGATCAAATGTGGGAGAGCCTGCTCGCGAAGGCGACCTGACAGTCGCCACATCTTTCCCGCTATCATGTCGCCCATTTCCAGGGCCCCGCGCCCTCCCCTTGGTAAATGGCGAATCTGTTCATGCATACCCTTGCTCAATTGCGCGCCGGCGAGTTGTCGGGCATCACGCGGCTGGATCTGGCCGAAGGCCTGACCGAGTTTCCCCGGGAGATCTTCGATCTGGCGGATTCGCTGGAAGTGCTCAACCTCAGCGGCAATGCCTTGAGCGCACTGCCGGAGGACTTGCATCGCCTGACCCGTTTACGCGTGCTGTTCTGCTCCGATAACCGCTTCACCGAGTTGCCGGCCTGTGTTGGCCAATGCGCCGCACTGACAATGATCGGCTTCAAGGCCAACCGCATCGCCCACGTGCCCGCAGCGGCACTGCCACCGCTGCTGCGCTGGCTGATCCTGACCGACAACTGCATCGAGACGCTGCCGAGCGAGTTGGGAGAGCGGCCCTACCTGCAAAAGCTCATGCTGGCCGGTAACCGCCTGCAGGCGTTGCCGGAGTCGATGCGCAATTGTCATCGGCTGGAGCTGATCCGCATCGCCGCCAACCAGTTCACCGACTTGCCGCAATGGCTACTGACGCTGCCGAGCCTGACCTGGCTGGCCTATGCCGGTAACCCACTGGAAACCGAAGCCGATGCGGCCGCCCTCGACGCCACACCGCGCATTGACTGGTCGACATTGCACCTGGAGAAAAAACTCGGCGAAGGGGCGTCCGGGGTGATTCATCAGGCCGTCTGGCAATCGGCCGACCAACCGCCCATGGCCGTTGCGGTAAAGCTCTACAAGGGCGAAATGACCAGCGATGGCTCGCCGCTGCACGAGATGAACGCCTGCATTACCGCCGGGTTGCACCCGAACCTGATTCGCGTCGAAGGGCGGATTGTCGATCACCCGCAACACACCGCCGGGCTGGTCATGCAGTTGATCCCACCGAGTTTTCTCAACCTCGCCAGCCTGCCGAGCCTGGCGTCGTGCAGCCGCGACATTTACCCCGACGACCTGCGCTTCAGTGCGGCGGTGGCGCTGCGCATTGCCTCGGGCATTGCCTCGGTGGCCGAGCACCTGCACGGCCATGGCATCACCCACGGCGACCTCTACGGGCACAATATTCTGTGGAATGAGCAGGGTGATTGCTTGCTGGGGGATTTTGGCGCGGCGTCGTTCCACGAGATTTCCGACAGCCTTGAAAGCCGAGCCTTGCAACGGATCGAGGTGCGGGCATTCGGGGTATTGCTGGGGGAGTTGCTGGAGCGGGTTGATTCGGGGTTCAGCGCTGAACAGCGTGGGGCGCTGGAGGATCTGGAGCGGCGTTGCTGTCAGCCGCAGGTACTGGCGCGGCCTGGGTTCAGCGAAGTCGTGCGGCAATTGGAAAGCCTGTGACCGCTGCGCGGTCAATCGCGAGCAGGCTCGCTCCCACATTAGATCGCGCCCGACCAGACAACTCGGTCAACTGTGGGAGCGAGCCTGCTCGCGATGACGGCCTGCCAGACAACAGAGCCGTCATTGACACAAAGATTTAACCCGCCAACCCGACGAACATATCCTGCACGTCGTCATGGTTATCGAGGCCTTCGAGGAACGCTTCGACTTCCGCCATCTGCTCATCGCTCAGGCCGCTGACCGGGTTTTTCGGCTGGTAGCCCAGTTTGGCCGACAGCACGGTGAAGCCTTGTTCCGGCAGGGCTTTCTGTACCGCATCGAGGTCGGTCGGCTCGGTCAGGAACAGGGTCGCACCTTCTTCACCCGGTTCGAAATCCTGTGCACCGGCTTCGATGGCGGCCATTTCCGGATCGGCGTCCGGGGTGTCCGGCGACGCTTCGATCATGCCGACATGGTTGAAGTCCCAGGCCACCGAACCGGAAGCCCCCAGCTGGCCCTTGCGGAACGCCACGCGGATCTCGGCGACGGTGCGGTTGATGTTGTCGGTCACGCACTCAACGATCAACGGTACCTGATGCGGAGCGAACCCTTCATAGGTCACGCGATGGTATTGCACGGTCTCGCCCAACAGGCCCGCACCCTTCTTGATGGCGCGATCCAGTGTTTCCTTGGGCATCGAAGCTTTCTTGGCCTGTTCAACCACCAGGCGCAAGTGCGCGTTGGTAGCAATATCAGCGCCGTTGCGCGCAGCAATGGTGATTTCCTTCACCAGTTTGCCGAAGATCTTGCCCTTGGCATTAGCTGCCGCTTCTTTGTGTTTAACCTTCCACTGTGCGCCCATTTCTCACTCTCTTATCTGTGGCAACTGTGGCGCCGAGACTTCTATTGGCCGACGCTTTGCGCAAGTTTATACGGCCTAAAGTTGGCAATCGACCAAAAAATCCCGACTTGCATCGACATCTTCACCAGCGGTTGTAGGGCGATTCGGAAATGTCGCTTTAGCGTGCCCGCAATGCGCCGGGGTTTCGTACGCTTTGCACCCTACTCCACAGCGGTAGCGAGTTCGATGCACAACGACAAGGAAAGTCCCACCACCCTGACGCTTCTCGACGACGACCTGAGCTTCCAGGTGGTCCGGTTCAGTGGTCATGAAGCCCTCAACCAGCCCTATCGATTCGACATCGAGGTGATCGGGCTGGCACCGGCCCTGAACCTTGAGCGATTG
This sequence comes from Pseudomonas sp. ACN8, assembly GCF_002303925.1. GTDB lineage: Bacteria > Pseudomonadota > Gammaproteobacteria > Pseudomonadales > Pseudomonadaceae > Aquipseudomonas. Next base: position 127,457 of record NZ_MRCS01000013.1, on the reverse strand, counting down.
CTGCATCAACCGGCGTTCCTCGAATTCGGCCACGACCAAGGCATTCATGGCGTAATGCACAGCGCCAGTTGTGAGCATCGAAGCGGACACCGGGTCGCTTACAAACTGGCGCTGGTACCCCGTGTCCTGGCGCTGGATCAGCAACGGTGCCGACGTATTTTCCAGCGTGCCAGCGTACCCATGATCCTGCGCCAGTTGCTGGAGGAACATGGGTTGCCCGCCGGCAGCTATCGTTTTGAACTGGCAACCGGGCACTACCCCCTGCGACCTTTTTGCATTCAGTACGAAGAAACCGACCTGGCGCTGCTGCAACGGCTGTGCGAGGAAGAAGGCATCCACTATCACTTCGAGCATCAACGCGACGGCCATGTGCTGGTGCTGGCCGATGACAGCCTGAGTTTCCCCCAGGAACCGCTGCTCATGTCGATGAGCAGCAGCGAACACCAGGAACCTGTGATCAGCGAACTGTTCCAGCGCCATGATGCTCCGCTCTCCCCTGTGCGCCCAGACGCCAGGAATCCGGGTACAGCGGACATCAGCGAAGGCGCAGCCAATCACTCGTTCGCCACGGCGAGGCACTGTCCCGCTGGCGAACAACAACATCGCGACCAGCTCAGTCGTCGACAACTGGAACGCCTGCGCTGCCGACACCTGCAGATCCACGGTCAAAGCAACCAGGGGACATTACGCAGTGGCGGAATCCTGCAGGTGGCCGAGCACCCGCTGGCGAATTTCAATGATCAATGGCTGGTTACCGAAATCCGTCATCAGGGCCGTCATTCATCCATTCTGCTCGATGACACACCCGACATGGCCCAGGGTTACCGCAATCAATTCAGCGCCATCCCCTGGTCTACGGTGTTCAGGCCGGCGCTCAAACAACCCAGGCCGAGTATCCCCGGGTATCAGCCTGGTCAGGTGTGCGGCCCGATCGGGCAACCGGCGGCAGTGGACGAGGATGGCCGGGTTCAGGTGAACCTCTGGCCCGCCACACCATCAGCCGCGGAGGCGTCCGACGGCCTGTGGCTACCGCTGGCGCTGACCACCGTCGAGGACTGGATCGATCCGGCCCGCTTGCCCGTGGCTGGCAGCGAGGTGCTGGTGATTTTCCTCGACAGTGACCCGGATCGCCCGGTGCTTTGTACGGCCATGGGCCCTCGGCCACAAGCTCACCGCCCTCGCCCGCGTGAGCCCCGTGGCGATACCCGCCTGCTGTTCGACTGGCTGCTCAACCGCTCGGACCTTGCGCACTGACGCTCAGCCCTTGTCAGCCTTGCCGGCCGCCGCAGCGAACTTCGCCAGACGCACGTCCAGATGCCGTGGCCGACGCCCATGATCCTCCGCGCGCTCCTTGCGGCGGATGGCGTTGCGCACCATCAGCGAGCCGATGTAGCGAATCGGCTCCGGCGGGAAAAAACCCAGCGGTCCATTGACCAGCGGCGAACGGGTCCAGGGGTTGTCCAGGCTCTGGACCATCGACGCCAGAATCTGCCCGCCCATATGGCAGGGACCGACACCGCTGCCTGAATAGCCAAAACCGTAGAACACATTGCCACTGGCGCTCATCTGCCCGAAGAACGGCAACCCGGTCACCGAGCGGTCGGATGGACCGTTCCAGGTCGCTTCGACCTTGACGTCGGCGAACGCCGGGAAGAAATCCGCCAGGCTGCTCTGCAACAAACCGGCGTAAGGCGAAGGTTGATCGAACACCGGCAGCATGCGCCCGCCATAGGCGAAGGTATTGCCACCCTTGCCGAGCATGATCCGGCCGTCCGGAGTGTTGTGGTAGTAGTGCACGAAAATCCGCGAATCGAGCACCGTGACGCCGCTGGTCAAGCCGATTTCGTCGAGCAAGTCCGGCCGAGGCTCGGTGATCAGCATGTCGCTGGAAACGATCGCCACGCTGCGTTCGAACTGCGGGAATGCCCGGGCCATCCAGGCGTTCATCGCCAGCACCACACGGTCGGCGCGAATGGTGCCGTTGGGGGTTTGAATGCCTGCCGGCCTGCCCTCCTCAAGCCCGGTCATGGCGGTCTTTTCATGAATCTTCACCCCCAGTTGCAGGGCTACCCGGCGTAAGCCTCGCACCAGTTTTCCCGGCTGCACGCTGGCCGCGGCCGGGGAAAACCAGCCTTCCAGGTGTTTGTCGGAACCGGCCATGCGCTGCACATCGGCCACCGGCCGCTGGGTGAACGAGTTGATGCCGTTGCGCTCCAGCGCCGCGATCACCGCATCGGTCGAGCCGACCTGAGCACGATTGGTCGCGGTGTAGAGCGTACCGTCGAGGCGGTAATCGGCGTCCACCCCATACTGCTGGCAGAAGGCGCCGATGGCATGGATGCTGCGCTCGGACTCCTTGACCAGGCGCACGGCTTCTTCGACGCCAAACAAGCGCTCAAGGGTGAAATACTTGGCCGACCACGACAACGCACATCCGCCATTGCGTCCACTGGCCCCGGCACCGCAGATGTCCGCTTCGATCAGCAACACATCCAGCTCGGGGTTCTGTTCCTTGAGCATGATCGCGGTCCACAACCCGGTGTAACCACCGCCGACGATACAGACATCGGCGCGGGTGTCGCCTTCCAGTGGCGGACAGGTTTCGGATGCATCAGCCTTCAAGGCCTGGTCCAGCCAAAAGGGTCTCATGGGGTCAATCTCCGGTCAGTTGCCCACACGCCGGCCTGCCGCAGGTGCAGCAGGCGACGAGGGACAGGATTCAGGTACGCAGGGGTTTGATGGTCATCGCTTTATTGGGTACATAGGCGAAGTGAGTAGCCAGGCCACCGGGGCGGCTGTTCCAGTGCGGGATCAACACCAGCGCCGAAAACATGGCGCAACCGGCGAAGACAATGAACACGGTAACGGTGTCGAAGTAGCCCGGCAGCAGTCCGCCAAGAATCGCCCCGACCGAGCCGCAGCCGTTGACGAAACCGGCTGCCGTGGCGCCGGCCTTGGCGGTGCCGAAGTCGATGGCGGCCGCGCCGCTGATCATCGAGTCCGGTCCGTAGAGGGTCAGGCCCATGACGAACAGCAGCGCCACCACCAGCAGCACGCTGCCGGTATGCAGGGCGCCCATGAAAAACGCCAGGGACACAGTCAGCGCCAACAGGCTGATCACACAGGCCGGCATGCGCCGGGCGCCGAACAGTTTGTCCGAGGCCAGGCCAATCAGGATCGGCCCGAGCAACCCGGCCAGTTCAAACGCGGTCGGTATGATCGCCGCGCCGACCTTGCCCACCGAGGGCATCTGTTCGAAAACGATCACCGGCCCCCACAGCAGAATCGCGTAGCGCGCCGGCTTGAGCATGAAGTACGCCAACCCCAGCACCAGCACGGTGCGGTTGCGCAGGATTTCCTTCAACGGCTCCCACATGCTGATTTTGCTTTGCGCGTCGGCCTGTTCAGCGGTCAGCTCGGGTTCCGGCTCCACCGCCGGCAAGCCGACGTCTTCCGGTTTGTTGCGTTGGAAAATAAAAAACAGCACGGCGACCAGCCCAACCACCGCCGCACTGGAAATGAACGCCGCATGCCAGCTGCCGATGAGCGTGTACGCCCACCAACCGGCAAACGGCGAGGCTACCAGACCGCCAAAGGCGTAGCAGGAACTCCACAAGCCCAATACCCGCCCGCGTTGCTCGGAGGGAAAGAAGCTGCCGAGGTTCTTGCACAGCCCCGACCAACCGGTGGACTGCGCCAGGCCTTGTATCAGCATGCAGGTAGCGAAAATCGGTAAGGTTGCGAAGTTGCCCATCACCAGCGCCGCGCCGGCGGAAATCAGCAATCCGCCGAGCACCACCACCCGAGGACCAAAACGGTCTGCGAGGATGCCCCAGGTGAACTGACCGACGGCGTAGGCCGTCAGGTAGATGGCGTCGAGGTTGGCCATGGCCATTTTGTCGAGCATGAAGGTCGGGTCTTCGCCAATACCGAGCTTGGCGACCGAGAAGGCTTTGCGGGTGAAGTAGAACGCGGCGTAGGCGAGCCAGGTGATCGCGAAGATCTGCACGCGCCAACGCTTGATGGTGCCGATGTGCTTGTTCATTGTGGTTCTGACCTCAGGGTGTGAGTGTGCCGGCAGAATTGGAAGAAAACGCCTGTGTTTTTATTGTTGAGCACTGCGATATCGCCCTGTCCCTACGGCGGATACCGGTCAGATGAGTCCTGTAGTTGCACGCACAGGCTCATGGCTCCCGCTGCTGTTCGACTGACCAGTCACCGGGGCTGAGGTGGATAAAAACAATTACTGATTAATAAGTGAAATCGATTTATCGTATTTCAAATATAAGGCCAGCTTGTTACTGGAGATTCCCATGTCGGTGTCCCACGCCCAGCTCAAAGCTTTCCATGCCGTGGCGGTGCATGGAAGCTTTACCAAGGCCGCCGAGCGCCTGTTTCTGACGCAACCGGCGATTTCCGACCAGGTGCGCAAACTCGAAGAGCGCTACGGGGTTTTGCTGTTTCACCGCAACAAGCGCTCCGTGCGCCTGACCGACCTGGGCGAGCGCCTACTCGGCGTGACGCAGAAATTGTTTGTCATCGAAGCCGAAGCTCAGGAGCTGTTGCAGGACTCCCAGGCCTTGCAAACCGGCAGCCTGATTCTGGCGGTGGATGCGCCGGTGCATGTGCTGCCGCAGATTGCCCGTTTCTGCGAACGCTACCCCGGGATCAGCGTGAAGATCGAAACCGGCAACACCGATGAATCGCTGTTCCGACTGTTCAACTATCAGGCCGACCTGGCGTTGTTGGGCCGTGACGTCAGCGATGAACGCCTGATTTCCCTGCCCCTGCGTAACGACCCGATGGTGGCGTTCGTGTCGCGCAATCATCCGTGGGCAGAACGCGAATCCATCACTCTCGCCGACCTCGACGACACGCCGCTGGTGTTGCGGGAAATCGGTTCGGTGACCCGGCAGACCCTGGAAGAGGAAATGGCCGGGGCCGGGTTTCGCATTCGCCCGGCAATTCAGGTTGAAGGTCGGGAAGCGGCGCGGGAAGCGGTGGTGGTCGGGATTGGGGTGGGCGTGGTGTCGGCTGCCGAGTTTGGTGCGGATTCACGGGTGTGTGCGTTGCCGATTACCGATTGCAAACGCAGGCTGACTGAAACCCTGGTGTGCTTGCGCGAGCAGAGTTCGCGGCGGGTGGTGGCGACTTTTCTCGAGATGGTTCGCGAAAGTCTTGTGTAAGCAGGTCCGGCCCCATCGCTAGCAGGCTAGCTCCCACAGGAGATTTGCGTTGACCACAGATTATGCAGACAACACAGGACCACTGTGGGAGCCAGCCTGCTAGCGATGCAGGCAACTCGGTCTACCTGACTGGCGCCAACCCGAAAAACGCCTGGATCAAGCGCAAATTCCGCCGTCGCTCCATACAGCCAATCATGTGCCGATTCACCAACCCCTCGCCAATGATCGGCACCGCCGCCACCCGAGGGTCGTGACTGACCTCTACCGACGACACCACTCCCACCCCCAGTTCGGCGGCCACCGCCTCGGTCACCGCTTCGCGGCTGTCCAGTTCCAGCAACACCCGCGGATTGACCCTGGCCTGGGCACAAGCCTCATCGAAGGTGCGCCGGGTTATCGAACTCGGTTCGCGCAGCACCATGATCACCTGATCCAGCTCCTTGAGTTGCACGCCTTTGCTCTTCTGCGCCCAAGGATGCCCGTCGGGCACCAGCGCGCAAATCCGTGATTCGCTCAGCGCTTGCAGATGCAGTCCCTTGCGCGGCTCGACCTCGGTCAGCACCGCCACGTCGGCATGTTCAGACAACAACGCCGCCAGGGTTTCCTGCGCGTTGCCCAGGCGCAGGTTCACGGTGATCCCCGGATAGCGCGCCCGCAGGCTGGCGAGCATCGGCATGACCATGTGCGGGCCGTCCGCCGCTACCTCCAGGCGCCCGGTGAGCAATTGCCGGTTGGCTTCGAGCATCACCTGCGCCTCCTCGGCCAGACCGAACATCGCCCGGGTGATTGCCGCCAGTTTGGTGCCCTCCTCCGTCAGTTCCACCCGGCGGGCGGTGCGGCGCAGCAGGGTGATCTGGTAGTGCTCCTCCAGGGCCTTGATGTGCCCGGTAACCGCCGGCTGGCTGATGAACAGCCGCGCCGCCGCCCGGGTAAAACTGCCTTCGCGCGCCACGGCATCGAAGGCGCGCAGCTGAAACAGGTTCATGAATAACTCTCGCTGATGGCTGGCATAACAACAAACAATTTGATTGATAACACGGCAAATTGCAATTTAGGCACCAACGCTTCATCCCATCGATTGCGAGGACACGAGAATGAGTACTGCCGAACCCATCCTGCTCACCCCCGGCCCGTTGACCACGTCGGCCCGCACCCGTCAGGCAATGATGGTTGACTGGGGTTCATGGGATGACCGCTTCAATCAACTGACCGCCAGCCTCTGCGAGCAACTGCTGGCGATCATCAACGGCGCCGCCACCCACCACTGCGTGCCTTTGCAAGGCAGCGGCACTTTCGCGGTCGAAGCGGCGATCGGCACGCTGGTGCCTCGGGACGGCAAGATTCTGGTACTGATCAACGGCGCCTACGGCAAACGCCTGGCGAAAATCTGCGAAGTGCTGGGCCGCTCCTTCAGCACGTTCGAAACCGCAGAAGACGAGCCGACCACCGCCGCCGATGTCGACCGCCTGCTGCGCGCCGATAGCGGCATCACCCACGTCGCCCTGATTCACTGCGAAACCAGTACCGGGATCCTCAATCCGCTGCCGCAGATCGCCCAGGTCGTCGCAGAACACGGCAAGCGCCTGATCATCGACGCCATGAGCTCCTTCGGCGCCCTGCCGGTGGATGCGCAGCAAGTGCCATTCGACGCACTGATCGCCGCCTCGGGCAAATGCCTGGAAGGCGTGCCGGGCATGGGTTTTGTCTTCGCTCGCAAAGAATCCCTGGCCAGCGCCGCCGGTAACTCGCACTCACTGGCGATGGACTTGCAGGACCAGCACGCCTACATGGCCAAGACCGGTCAGTGGCGCTTCACCCCGCCGACCCATGTGGTCGCGGCGCTGCACGAAGCCCTGCTGCAATACAACGAAGAAGGCGGCTTGCCGGCGCGGCACGAACGCTACGCCGCCAACTGCCAGGCATTGATGGAGGAGATGGGCAAACTGGGCCTGCGCAGCTTCCTGCCGACGGCTATCCAGGCGCCGATCATCGCCACCTTCCACGCCCCGAAAGATCCGCGCTACGCATTCAAGGAATTCTACGAGCGGGTCAAGGCCAAGGGCTACATCCTCTACCCCGGCAAACTGACCCAGGTCGAAACCTTCCGCGTCGGCTGCATCGGCTACGTCCAGCCAGCCGAAATGCGCGAAGCCGTGGCGGCGATTGCCGAAGTGTTGCGCGAGATGGAAGTGTTAGAGATCTAACCCACACCGCATTCCCCTGTGAGAGCGAGCCTGCTCGCGATAGCGGACTGTCAGCCAACACATCCGTTGAATGTCAGGCACTCATCGCCAGCAGGCTGGCTCCCACAGTAAAAGCAGCCCCCATTAGCCAGTTGCCAAAGGATTTCCAGACATGAACTACTCCAACCCAAGCAAACTGCAAGCCGCCATCCTCGACTGGGCCGGCACCGTGGTCGACTTCGGCTCCTTCGCCCCGACGCAGATTTTCGTCGAGGCCTTCGCCGAGTTCGACGTCCAGGTGTCCATCGAAGAGGCCCGTGGCCCGATGGGCATGGGCAAGTGGGACCACATCCGCACCCTGTGCGATCAGCCGCAAGTTGCCGAGCGTTATCGCAAAGTGTTCGGCCGCACGCCGACCGACGATGACGTCACCGCGATTTACCAACGCTTCATGCCGCTGCAGATCGAAAAAATCGCCGAACACTCGGCACTGATCCCTGGGGCGCTGGAGACCATCGCCAACCTGCGCCAGCAAGGGATCAGGATCGGCTCCTGCTCCGGTTACCCGAAACAGGTCATGGACAAGGTCGTTGAACTGGCCGCCACCAACGGCTACGTGGCCGATCACGTGGTTGCCACCGACGAAGTCCCGAATGGTCGTCCATGGCCGGCCCAGGCACTGGCCAACGTCATCGCCCTGGGCATCGACGACGTCGCCGCCTGCGTGAAGATCGACGACACCGTGCCGGGCATTCTCGAGGGTCGCCGCGCCGGTATGTGGACCGTGGCGCTGATCTGCTCGGGCAACGCCCTGGGCCTGGACTACGAAGGTTATCGCGCCCTGGGCAGCGACCAACTGGACAGCGAGCGCAAGCGCATCCACGGGATGTTCGAAAGTTCGCGCCCGCACTACATGATCGACACCATCACCGATCTGCCGGAAGTGATCGCCGACATCAACAAGCGTCTGGCCAACGGCGAAATGCCACAGTCCAGCTGATAAATCCCGCATTGCCCTTGTGGGAACCTGCTCCCACAAGGGCCTTTGTGCCGAGGTTACTCAGTGATCTTCTCGAAGTTGCGATAGAACATGTCATCGTCGCGGCTGTCGGTCATCGAGTGCAACTGGTAGCTGCGATTGAGCCGTGCACCACCGTCCCGGGTCAGCGGCGACCAGACAAGATTGGCGCGGCGCATGGTCGACATGCTCATCAGTTCGTCGAACGGAATGGACAGGTAGATGCCTTTGTCGAAACTACCTTCGCCGTATTCAGCGCCGGTTGCGGTGGTGATCGTTGCCCAGGCACCAAACCGTACGCCGTTGGAAAACTCCCGTGAAATATCCAGCGTGCCGCCCCAGTCACCTGCCAGGTAACGCCCGACGCTGACGGCTGCCAGCGTATCGTAGGGCAAGTCGGTGTAGCCGGTGATGTGGCCGGTCAACACATCGTAATCACGCAAGCCAAAACCCTGGTCGAACTCACGCTGGCGGACGTAGTTCAGGTCCGCGCCCAACGACCAGCGCTCACCGGTCGGACGGAACAGCACCTCGCCCCCGACACCGGCAAACATCGACTCCAGGTAGCCACCGTACACCATGCCATACAGGTCCTTGTCCAACTGCTCGACATGGCTGACCTGGAACAACGGCATGGTGACATCGGACGTGGTCATGTACTGGCGCAAGTCCGTGCGCACGCGGGGCAAGCCGCTGGGTGCGTCATAGGTGAACTTGTCGAAGTTGTTGATCAGGTTGGCACTGAGCAAGCCGCTCCACCAGGTGTTGCGGTTGAAGCGGTACTCCGCGTCCGCGTCGGCACTGAATTGATAGAGCAAGCCATCGGGGCCACCGACGTTCTGCTTGAAGCCCAGCCCGACGCCATAGGCGAATGGCTGCATCGCTTCGGTGTAGAGGGTTTTCTCGTTGTGCGGCATCGCCGGATTGATTTCGGTGGTGCGGTGCAGCGATTGCAACGGCTCCTCGTTGTTGATCACTTCGCGGAAGGTTTGCCGCGGCACGCTGGTTTCTTCCAGCGGCAGGTCGTAGCGCTTGTTCACCACGGTGAACCAGTCGATGTCGTCGTTGACGCTGTTGTCCAGAATCCGGCTCGCCCGGCCTACGGCCTTGGCCGAATGGAAGTAACGCTGCTGCTCGCCATACACGATCAACTCGGAATCGCGCTGGCTGATGCGCTCGACCTTGTACCCGGCATTTTGCTGCAGACGCCGGGACACATCGGCCCAATCGACCTGATCCATCCCGGTGCTCGGCGCTTTCGCCGGCAAGGGTTCAGCCGGCGGATCGAACGTCTTGGCCGGCGCCTTGCGGCTGGCGAAGTTGGTGTGGAAGGTGACACCGAACATCGCTGTATTGCCGCGCTCCCAGGCTGCGCTGAGGTCGATCGAGTCAGTTACTTTGAACACCGCGCCGAGGTTGATCGGCGAGTCCTGCTTGATCTGGTTGTCCTTCGGCTCGTGCTTGTAATCGTTGCCTTCGTATTCGAGTTTCAGGCTGAGACGATCCCAGGGTGTCTGGTAGCTCACTCCGCCGAAAAAGGAAGGGCTGCCGCGAAAATAGGCCCCGGCGTTGACATCACCGGTACCTTCGCTGTCGGGCCGGGTCTTGAAGCGGTCACTGATGTAGCCCAGCGGGTTTTCGAAGTCGCCGCGGTTGCCCAGGTAGCCCCAGGCAATGCCGGCGCTGAAATCGAAATTGTCGTAGCGCTTGTTGGCCACCACGAACTCACTGGAGAACAGGCCTGTACCACCGATGTCCCGGAAGCCCAAGGCCACCTCGGGCGCCCAATGGGTTTCTTCCCACAGGCGGGCCTTGAGGTCGACCGCCTTGTCCTTGTAGCTCTGGTTGCCGCTCAACGACTCGGGGCCATAGGGGCGGTTGGTGATCGCGGTGTAGCGAAACGAGCCTTCCAGCCACTCAAGTGGCTGGAGTGAAACGCTGTAGCGACTATAGGGCTCGGTGCGGTTGGCATTCAGGCTCAACTCACCGGCCGGCGCCATGCGCGCCGTCGGCGTTTGCAATAAGCCCGCGCCACCGAAATCATTCTGGGTAATGCGTGGTTCTGCATGAGCCAGACCACACGGCAATAACAATACGGCTGCAAAACGTAAATTCAACGAACCACCTCAGCCAGCTGCGTGGCAATAAATTCGGCCAACTGCTGATTCAGTTCAGGGATAGGCGGATCAAGATCATCGTTTTTGACCGGGACCAGAATCTTGCTGCCGGCGGCCGGTATCTGCCCGCTCTCGCGATTCCAGTGGGCAATGCCGACGCGCCGGGTGACGCCGTTGGGCTGGATCAACCACAGGTAATCGGCGTCCGCATCGACCAGCGGCGTGCAACCTTGCAGGTAATCACGGGCCTCTTGCAGCGCTTGATAGGGCAACCGACACGGCTCGGCGACAGCGCCGAGCACCTCGACTTCGTCGACCCGCAGCGGGTAGATGAGGCGATCGCCGTCGTCCAGGCGAATGTTGCGGGCAAACCCGACTTCCACGGCGACCGGGTCCAGAACAGCCACCTGGCGCCCGGTGACCGGCATGCGCCTGACTTGCTCGGCCAACCGCACCGCCAAGGCAGCCCGGCTCGGCCTGTCGAACAGCACGGCCATGCGCTGCAACACGTCCAGATCGAACAACACCCCGGCCTTGAGCCGGGTCTGTTGTTCGACCAGGGACTGACGCAGCAATACGCCCGCCAACCAGTAACTCTCGGCATTGGGCTGTGCCACGCTGATCACGTCCAGCAATCGCCCGCCCGCCGGCAGGTCGACCACCCCCGGGTTGGCAACGTCACCGGTGACGGTGACCGCTGCATGGCTGACGTTGGCGATCAACAGCAGGCACGCCGATAGAGCCCTGAGACGCCTCACCGGGCATGCCTGCGGTCAGGGGTCAGTTGCACGATCTTGACCCGCAGTTGCGAGGTCAGTTGTTGCTCACTCTGCACAATGAAACCGTCAACGGGATCGACCCAGTAACGATTGGTCGCACGCAGGCCGATGGCCGGCGCGTCAATCTGCTCGTCGACACGTAGCACGGCGTATTCCTTGTTGAGGATTTCCAGGGTTTCCATGGACTGGCGGGAGAAACGACTGTTCAAGATCACCCCGACTTCCTGGCCCTGATAGAGATCGATCCAGCGCTGGCTGGTGTAGCCATCGGGCACTTGATGGAGGCCTTGCTTGAAGGGCGAGACGTCGGCAAGACGCGTTCCGTCCAGATCGCCGTCCAGGCCCAGGCCGATGCTGCGCACCGCCAGGCCATCACGCATCAGCAGAACCTGTTTGCCGGACGCGACCCAGAACTGCAGGTCGCCGCGCTCACGCACCAGCGCCAGCACGCCGGAACCGGACGGCGTGGTCAGCTTGAGCTGGGGATAGCGTACATCCGCCACCTGGGCCGCCGTCACGTCCAGCTCATCCGGCCCCGTCACCGCTGACTTGAGGTTGGTCATCGAAGCGACCATCAGCGGGTTACAGCCACACAACATCAAGGCCGCTATCAAGCAGACGCCAACATTCAACGTTCTCACGATCGGACCCGGCCTTAATTGCTGTTGCTGCTGACTTCACTCATGTTCTTCGCCGCGGAAGCACCCGTACCGACAATCGATGCCGACGGCACCAATTGGCTGATGAAGCGATTCCAGCGAGTAACGTTGGCAGGACCTACGTAGACAACGTCCTGGGGACGTACTTCAAAGTGCGTGGCCAGCGCCATGGCAGTCGGGGATTGGGCTTGCAACTGATAGACCTTCGCCGGTTCCACATCGAGGTTTTCAACACCCCTGATCACGTACACGGCGTTACCGTTGGAGGTGGTCTGACTCAATCCACCGACCGAGCCCAGCACATCGGACAGGTTCATGGTGGCGGTCTTGAAGCTCAGTGCGCGGGGCTGGTTGACCTCGCCCATGACGTAGATGCGCTTTTTGTCGTTGTATGGCAGATACAACTGATCGCCACCCTTGAGGTAGACGTTCTGCAACTCGGAATCCGGCTGGTTGAGCGTGTCGAGATTGAGCGTGTAGACCCGCCCGTTTCGTGTCAGCAACAGACCGGACAAATCGGCACTCGCCGTATCGATACCGGCGGAACCGAGGGCCTCGACCACACTGAGCGGGTTGGTGGAAATCGGTTGCGGACCGGCCTTCGAAACGGCGCCCGTCACCACGACTTTCTGACTGGAAAAACGCAACACGGCGACATCCACTTGCGGTTCGGCGATGAAGGCCGACAGCCTTTCTTCGATGTCCGATCGCAGTTGCTGGACGGTTTTTCCGGCCGCCTGAACCTCTTTGATAAACGGGTAGTAGAGCGTGCCATCGGCACGGACCAGACGACCGTTGGCATCGATCTGCTGTTGCGCGCCGGAGGGTGCCGTCAGCTCCGGGTGATCCCAGACCGTGATGTACAGGACATCGTTACTGCCGATGCGGTACTCGGCCGGGGCCGCCAACAATTCTGCCGGCACGGACTCACGCTTTTGCGTGACCCTGTTCATGGAAATGAGCTTGGGCGTGATCGGAATGAGCTCGACCCGGCTGCTCTCGCTGGCGCCCTGGCGCGTGATATCACTGGTGCTCAGGTATTGGCCGGGGGAAAACATGCAACCTTGTAAAGCGATGCTTGCCAACATTAAAAGAGAAAAACTACGAGTCATAATGGCACTACGCTATTCAAGGGCGAATCTAAAAACAAAGTCACCCGATTTGCATCGGGCGACCTTGTACTGCACCAACAGGTGTTTCAGTTAGTTGTGCGTACCGGTTGTACCCGTGGTACCTGTCGTACCCGTCGTACCGCCGTTTGCACTTCCACCACTGTTGGACGCCGCTACAGCACTGGCGACCATTGCAGTACTGGCTGCAGTGGCTTGAGTCGCCGCCACGTTACCCAATACATTGGTCGCAGTTGTAAGCGGCGCTTCTACCGCAGACGCCCAGTTGCTCAACATCGTCAACAGGGCAATTGCCATCACTTTCTTCATATCAACTCCTTTCTAACATTCAACCTGATCGAAATCGGGCATTACGTTAGAGGTGGTAGAGTTCAAGTCCGCGAAAAGTGCGAACAAGATCCGTTGTTCTTTCACAGTCTTACCCAACTGATAAAAGTCGAACGGCAGGTTTATATCTACGGGCTTGCAAAAGGCATGGCCAGTGTATTTTCCCGACGATATCTAACAACCTGACCAGAAATAACATTAGGCTAAAACGCCATCATCCCAGATAGCCTTTGGGGTGATTCGATTGCCAGCGCCAGGTATCCGTGACCATGTCCTGCAAGTTGCGCGTGGCCTTCCAGCCCAGCTCTTTCTCCGCCTTGGAAGGGTCGGCCCAGCTCTCGGCGATATCGCCCGAGCGACGCGGCATCATTCGATAGGGCACCGCCTGACCGCACGCCTGCTCGAACGCCCGCAGCACTTGCAACACGCTGTAGCCATCGCCCGTGCCCAGGTTCCAGGTATGAATGCCGGTGCGCCCGGCGATGGACTGCAAGGCCTTGAGATGACCGTCCGCCAGGTCCACGACGTGGATGTAGTCGCGTACCCCGGTGCCGTCGACCGTGGGGTAATCGTTGCCGAAGATCGACAACTCTTGCAGGCTGCCAACCGCCACCTGGCTGATGTAGGGCACCAGGTTATTCGGAATGCCACTCGGGTCTTCCCCCAGATGGCCGCTGTCATGCGCGCCGATCGGGTTGAAGTAACGCAACAGCGCGATGCTCCAGCGCGGCTCGGCCAAGGCCAGGTCGCGCAGCACATTCTCGACGATCAACTTGGATTGACCGTAGGGATTGGTCGGGATGCCCGTGGGGAAATCCTCGCGGATCGGCATCTGCTCTGGCTCGCCGTATACCGTGGCCGACGAACTGAACACCAGGCGAAACACCCCCGCAGCGGCCATCGCCTGACACAGCGTGATGCTGCCGCTGACGTTGGTCTCGTAATACTCAAGGGGCTTGCGCACGCTCTCGCCCACGGCCTTGAGACCGGCAAAATGCAGGACGGCATCGATGGCATGCTGCTGGAAAATCCGGTCCAGCAAGGCCCGGTCGCACACATCGCCGCGAATCATCAGCGCACTCTTGCCGCAAATGGCTTCCACCGCGTGCAAGGCCGCGTCGCTGCTGTTGCAAAGATTATCCAGCACAACAACTTCATAGCCTGCTTCAAGCAGTGCGAGCGTGGTGTGCGAACCGATGTATCCAGCTCCACCCGTTACCAGAATTTTCATAGCGCGGTCCATAGTGGGAAAAGTGCGAAGTTGCGTGTCAAGCCCCTCTTGTTAAAGGTGTGTGCTGCACCACACAAACAAGAGCGACAACAACCAAAAACAAAATTAGTTCAACGACTGGCAATAAATATTTTTTCAGGCCAAACTGTATTGCGGAATACTTATTAGCATTCCGACGCACTCACCACTATCAACAGATACCGACTAAAAATAACCAACAACTATCAACCCGACATCTCATAACATTGCTGCGTTATCCGCACATTGCTATTTGCCACTAGTGGCCATACTCAGGTATTAAAGTAAGCCTTCAATAAACATTGAAACTTGCAATCACTCGTTATTGCGCGCACCCGTTGGCTGTGTTCCATGACTGTCCAGGATACTTTTATGATTCGTAAATGTTTGTTCCCCGCTGCCGGCTATGGCACTCGTTTCCTGCCGGCGACCAAAGCCATGCCCAAGGAAATGCTGCCGATCGTCAACAAGCCATTGATCGAGTACGCCGTTGAAGAAGCACGGGACGCCGGCCTGCAACACATGGCGATCGTCACCGGGCGGGGCAAGCGCGCGCTGGAAGACCACTTCGACATCAGCTATGAGCTGGAGCACCAGATTCGCGGCACCGAGAAAGAGAAGTTCCTGGCCGGAACCCGCGAGCTCATCGACACCTGCACCTTCTCCTACACCCGCCAGGTGGAAATGAAAGGCCTGGGCCACGCCATTCTCAGTGGCCGCCCGCTGATCGGCGACGAACCCTTCGCCGTGGTACTGGCCGATGACCTGTGCCTGAACCTGGAAGGTGATGGTGTCCTCACCCAAATGATCCAGCTCTACAAGAAATTCCGCTGCTCGATCGTGGCCATCCAGGAAGTCCCCCGCGACCAGACCCACAAGTACGGCGTGATTGCCGGCGAGCCGATCTCCGACGGGATCTACCGGGTCAACAACATGGTGGAAAAACCGGCCCCGCAGGACGCCCCGTCGAACCTGGCGATCATCGGCCGCTACATTCTGACGCCGGATATCTTTGACCTGATCGCCGACACCGAACCGGGTAAAGGCGGGGAAATCCAGATCACCGACGCGTTGATGAAACAGGCGCAGAACGGCTGTGTGCTGGCCTACAAGTTCAAGGGTTTGCGCTTCGATTGCGGCGACGCCGAGGGTTACTTGCAGGCGACCAACTTCTGCTACGAAAACGTGTACTTGAAGGGCCGCTAAGACGGCTCCAACACCCGACGCCCACTCTTCATTCAGGCAGGCCAACCATGAACATTGAAAAACTCTCGGCATACATTGAAATGGAGGTGGGCAACCTCGGGGTGATGTCCTCGTTATCACGACATCAGCGGTTGCCGAGCGCCAACGAATCCTGGCTCGGCCCCACTCTGCTGGTGGAACGGATCGGTATGTTTCCCTCTTCCGGAGACATCCGCCGGCCGATGCTCGACCCCTATCCCCTCCTCGCTCATCTGAAAAGGCTTTACCGCGGGCAGGCGCTGGAAATCGATGACCGCGATGGGCTGAAAGTGATTTTCAGCGACTGGCGATTCCGGGTGCGCATTTGCTGCAACGACCCGGCCATCATCATCAACGTGGAAACCCGTTGTGCTACGCAACTGATGCCGCTTAAAACCGCAGAGCTGCTGAGTCAACTGGATCACTTCGAATCAGCTGCCCTGTAGGAGCAGCCGGTCGACGCTCGATTGCTCGCGAAAAACTCAATGACACCGCAGGTCTTCAGGATTCGCGCGTTATCGTTGACGACCATCGCGAGCAAGCTCGCTCCCACAGGTGTCCTGTGCTGATACCCCGGTATTGCCACCGACGATCAGACGATAAAAGAAATCGGCGATCACGCGCCCTCCCGACTCCGGGAGAGGATGAATCTTGTCCGGGCCGATCATGGTGGCAGCATAACGCTTGAAGTCGGTACCAAACGCGCACTGCAGATTGGCGTAACCGAGGTGTTCCTTGCGTGCCCAGGGCTCCAGGACTTGCGCATAGGCCGACATCGGGTAAGCACTGGAACGCGTCGTGTCCTGACGCACGATCAGGTTGATGCTCGCCGCCGGCTGAATCTCGCGGACCATCCCCACCAAACCCTGAATGTTCTTCAGGTACTGCTCGGGTTTCACGCCAAAACCCTGGTCGTTACCACCCAGCATGATCAGGTAGATGTCGGCGGGAATCTTCGACACCACCGCCTTCCACTGCGCCTGCCAACGGTCATCACTGCGGTAGAAATCTGCGGACGCCGCACCGGACGCCGCGAGTTTGGATACCCGCACGCCGTCCTGTTCGTTGCTCATCCACAGGCCGAAGAGGGTTGGCGCGCCTTTCACCACTTCCAGCCGGAACGCCCAGTCTGTCGCTGCCGATGTGCCTGGCAGTGGCAGTTCCTGAACCCCTGAGCCTGCGAGCGTCAATGGCTGCCAGGATTGCGACGGTGCCCAGCGGTAGCGAACCTCATTGGGTTCGCCATTGCCGAGGTAGAGCAATTTCGCTTGGGTGACAGCCGTATTGATGGTCGGTGTCGGGCTGGCATCGATCTCCAGCCACGCGCCGGGCCGACCGGTAAGGGTGCGACTGTCGGGGCTGGCCTGGCCAAGGGCGGACACCTGCCAGTCACCGCCGAAGTACTTTTCGCTGCTGCGGGTGTATTTGAAGTGCGTGCCGCCCAGTGCCGCGCCGTGGTTGAAGCCGACATAGCCGGGGCCGGCGAAACCCGCCTCCCCGGCCAGCCGCTGCACCAGCTTGTTCAGATAGAAATCCTGTCCGGCGCTGTAGCTGTCGCCGATCACCGAGATGGACAGGACCTTCCCCGCCTTCCCTTCGCGCCACTGGCCAAACCGTTCGCGAGCGTCACCGACCTCAACCACTGACACCGCAACAGGCTGGACGTCATCGACTGCCAACATGCATCGCTTCCTTCACTCGGACAATCATCGGGTTTGTGGCACCGGGCCGACGTTTGCCGGCTGTTTTTTAGCCGCCGCGCGCTCCCCCAGGAACAACACGGAGGTGAAGTTGAATCGACTGAAAACCATCGATAGAACCACCGGCCCCAGCAAGCCACACGCCAAGCCACCGAGCACCAGAAGGCTTTCGTCCTTCACGCCCAAACGCCCCAGGACAAACCGCGAAGTGGCGGCAAACAACACATGGAACAGGAAAATCCCATAGGAATACCCACCGAGCCAGGTCAGCCACTTCGAGCGCATGTCACTGGACAGCAACGCAATGCAGGACACGCAACCCACGATCAAACCGATCAGGCTGCGGCGGTCGACGATCAACTCGCGATCAATCGCCGCCACGTACAGCAGCGTCAGCGAGATCAGCACAAACACCAACGGCCCGATCACCTTGAACCGCTGCTTCAACGCATCGACATTTTCCTGGCCAATCATCCCCGCCACAAAAAACGGCAGCAGGTAGATCGCGCCATTAATACCGAACGCATCGAGCTTGAACGGCGGCAGCAGAAACACCCCTGCCGCAAAGGCAAACAGCAGGTACAAGCGCGTCGCCGAACGCAGCAAACCACGCCACTCGAGCAAGCCGACGAACATGAAAATGATGAACACCGCCTGCAAAAACCAGAAGTGGTTGACCGGCACCCAGAACGACAACAACGCATCGATCACGCCGACGTCCTTGTTCACACCCGGCCCCACCGCCTGCAACACCGAGAACGGCACACCCACGCAGAACAGCGGCACGATCAGCCGTCGCACCTTGCCGGAGAAGAACGCCGAAAAGTCATTGCCGCGGATTTTGTAGATGGAGTAGATGTAGCCGGAGATAAAGGTGAACAGCGGCATGCGCACATACACCATCGAGTCGGCGATCACCCGGAACGGCGAGCCCAGGTCTATTTTCAAGCCGCCGCCCAACGGACCGATCACGTGATAGAGCACCAGCAGCAGGCACGCCAGGCCACGCAGGGTTTCGATCTCCAGGGACTTTTTCTTGCTCGACATAAAGCACCTGCCTCAATTCAGAATTCTTGATTCAACCTGCGCCGGCTTGTTGGCCCGCAACATCAATCCCAGGCCGACGAACAACACCGGCACCACCATCGAAAAGTGCCGGGCAAAGGAGCCGAAGTCCGGCTCGAACAGGCCTTGAACCAGCAGGAACGCCAGCGGAATCGCGATCAGTTCCTTGGGTTTGGTCTGGATCGGTGCGCCTTTGTAATCGGTCGAGGTGATGACCTTGAACAGCAGCAACGCGGTCATGATCATCAACGCCACGAAGATCACCTGGCCCGGCCCCGACAGCAGAATCAGCTCCACCGGGAACGACAGCCGAAAGAAAATGATCATCGAGTCCAGCGCCTGCGAGACAAAGTCGCTGCCGCTGAGCCACGAGACGATCAGCGACTTGGAACCCTCCTCACCCGCCGTGCGCAGTTCGTTGTTACTCGCGCGAATCGACGACACCGGAAACCCGAGCGCCACCTGGATCGCCATGGCGACCGCCAGGTAGAACAGGAACAGCATCAGGAAGAAGGTGAAGCGCGAGACATACTTCTTCATCACGCAGACGCCGACCCAGGACAGTGAAAACAGAATCCAGTAGGGGCGGATCAGCACGCCGTAGATCACCGCCGAGAAGAAAAATCCGCCGCGATATTTACGCGTCAACGAGCTGAGCAAAATACTCAACACCGCCACCGACACAATGATTTCCTTGGTCAGGTTTTCAAGGAAAAACGAGCGAACGATGCCCCACAGACACAGCGTGCCGAAAATCGCCAGCGGCATGCGCCGGAAGACCACCACCGGAATCGCCGTGAGGAAAAAATTGCAGAACATGCCGTAGGCCCAGGCATTGGTCAGATTGATCCCGGTGGGCCGCAACAGGAACGCCGAACACTCATAGGAAGAGCGATCCGGCGAGAACGGGTTCCAGAAATTACAGTTGTCGGCACGGGCGTAGGACGACCACAAGGTCATGGCATCCGGACCTGGATCGCGGGGGATCAACAGCGGCATGGCCACCGACAGGAACAACCCGGTAAACAGGATCAGGAACGAAATCGAGGAATCGAGTTTCTTGCCGCGAAACTCGATGCACGGCAGCTTCAACCCCATGCCAAAGCCCCTTTCGGCCGGGTCACACGGGTCAACACGGCAATCACGCCGAGCTGCACGATGATCGCAAAGACGTTGCCCCAGGCAGCGCCATAAATCGAATAGTGCTTGATCAGCACGTAGCTGACGGGCACCGAAACCAGCAAGCAGATCGCCGCGCTGGCCAGCGACACCCGGCTGTTCTTCGAGGCAATCAGACCGCCCCATACGATGTCGCCAATGGCACGCAGGGCAAAGGAAAAAATCAGCACGCCGAGGATCGCGTTGTCCGGGCGAGGAACGCTCGTGGCGACGTAATCGAGCACGACATTGAAGAACAGATAAATCAGCACCGCCACCGCAGCGGACACCACCAGCGAGCGCATGACCCATTTGTTCACGAACAATTGCCGGACGGTGAACGGCTGTTGATCAGCCTGAAAACGCTTGGCGAGCACTGGAATGCCGACCACCGCCACCACCGCATAGGACAGTGCCTGCAAGGTATTGGCCGCCGACCAGGCGTACACGTATTTACCAAGGCTGGCGTAGGGTTCGATGTCGATGATCAGAAAGCGCTCGACGTACTGACTCAACGCGATCAAGCCTGTGCCGAGATAGAACGGCAACCCGGCCTTCCACACGGTTGCCGTGGCCAGCGTCCCGCTCACCCGGCCCTTGTGCACGTTCACCACAATCAGGTAACCGGCGACGATCACCAGCACGTTGGCCACAACCCACAACCACAGCACACTGGCGATCCCGGACACCCAGCCGAGCATCATCCCGCCCACCGCCAACAGCGCCCAGAGGCCGGTCTTGATGAAAAACAACAGCGCGCCGGCCGTGGCTTTCTGCGCGGAAAACACGAAGGAGTTGATTTCGAACGACAGGTGTTCGGTGAGCAAAACCAGGGTCACGCAGAGGATCAGCGTGGTCGTTGCCTCGACTGCCTGGAACAGCGAATAAACCAACACCGTCGCCACCGACAACAACAGCCCCACGGCCAGGTACAGCAGCAGGACCTTGTCGACGACCCGTCGCGAACTGCCACCGACGCTGATCAACCGATTGATTTCGGAACTGAAGCCAACGCTGTAGAACTTCGACGCAATCAACGAGGCGGCGACCACCACGCCGTAAAAGCCCAGCGCCTCATACCCGAGGAAATGGGTGATCGCCAGCACCAGCAAAAACTTCGCGCCCAATGCCCCGCCGCGAAGCAGTAGCCGAAATATCATCGAACGATACCTTTGATGATGTCGTCCATGGCCACGGTTTTTGCCTCGATCTCGCGGCACGTGTCAGTCAGGCGTTTGCCGAAACTGGACAAGGCGTTCGGTGCGTAGACCGTATTGATGATGGTGTCGACATCGATATCGCCGCCGTTGATCACCCAGTCTTCCACGCCCATGTCCTGATAGGCGCCGAAGCCTTTGCGCTCATAGCTGATGTGATACGCCGGAACGCCGGACAGCAGCGATTCGATGGCGCCGTGCAGGCGCACGGAAATCACCAGGTCCGGCTGATACTTGGCCAACGTCGCTTTCAATGGCAGCAGGTCTTCGGTAATGCCCAATTCGCGATAGAACGCACCGTCATCGTTACCGCGAACGGCGCTCTGGACCGCGCAAACCACTTTGCTTTTATTCTTCAAGCGCTGCAGCAGCAACTTCAAGTTGGCCACGTAGGCGACCTTCTTTTCCTTGCTCCACTCCGGCGGCTTGCGCAGCACCACGCACACCGTTGCCGGCGATGACGCGCAACGGGTGAACTTGGGCTGCATGAGGATTTTGCTGGCCAATGACTGCACCGCCAGATCCGGCGCGCGGTAAACATTTTCACAAGCATCGAAAATCGCCGATGAGCGATTGTCACGCACGAACACCGCATCGGCGCTGGCGTAATGCTCGACGATCTTGCTGCTCTCACCGTGGAACGGCCCGATGCTTTGCGGCAGGTACACCGACGGCACTTTGCTGAGGATCGCCGTTTCCAGTTGCTTGGCGTGCCCCAGTTTCAACTTGATGTGTTCAAACGCGCTTTTGGAGCGCATGTAGCCGCCACCGACGCCGACGATCAAATCGGTTTTCTTCAACAGATCAGCGAGACCGGCGTAGGACTGGTTGAGGAACACCGCCTGCTTGACCCGCCCCAGCCCCTTGGCCGCCATGACCGGCGCGTCAAAACGCGGGTGCGGCAAGTAACTGAAGGACTCTGGATCGGAGGCCACGACACTGATCGAGGTGTCGTCACCAAAGTTTCGCTGCACCAGGGCAATGGCCAGATCCACGAGCAGACCGTCACCGGAGTTGGACGCACTGTAGCCATGCAAAATCGTTACGTTCATATGCTTGAGTTCTACTTAAAAAGTGGGGGCGCGATACAGGTCATAGGTCTGGCGGATCATCAACGCGGCGCTGAAGCGCTCGCGGACGATGCTGCGCCCTTCGCTGCCAAGGTCGAGCAACCGCGGCTTCTGGATTTTTGTCAGCACATCGGCCAGCGCCTGGTGATCCCCGCTGGGGAAGACGTAGCCGGACACCTCGTTGGTAACCAGTTCGGGCAGCGACGTGCAGTTGCTGGCAATCACCGGCAAGCCCATGGCCATGCCTTCGAGCGGCACCATGGCAAAGCCTTCCCAGCGACTCGGGACGATCAGCGCATCGGCTTTGCGGTACAGCGCCTGGACTTCGTCCGGCGTCACCCACGGCAGGTATTCAACCCCTTCCATCGGCGGGCACTCGACCGAACCCTCGTTCACGGCACTGCCCACCACCGTCAGTTTCAGGTCACTGCGCTGGACTTTGGCGAAAGCCTTGAGCAACACGTCGAAGCCTTTCTGATAATCGAGACGGCCGACGAAGAGCAGATGAATCGGCTCGGGACTGCTGGCTTTCGGCGCGTCATCCTTACGATGAATGCCGTTGTAGATCAGCTTCATGCGCTTGCGCTCAATGCCGAACCGCGCGGCTTTGTCGAGCTCGTACTGGCTGACGCAGATGATCACGTCGGTGACCTTCTGCAATACCCGCTCGATCCACGCGTAGGCTTTTTGCTTGATCGGTGAGCTTTCCATCAGGAACGAAAAGGCATGGGGGCAGTAGACGATCTTCGGCTTGCGCCAGGGTCGCAACATTACGCACACGCAACGCCCGATAACGCCGGAAAAGGTGCTGTGCAAATGCACGACATCGGGTTTTTCCTTGAGCATCACCTGGGTCAGTCGCCAGGCGAAGCGCAGCAACGACGGCACATTGCGCCCGGTCCGGGCGAAGGTGCGGATCTGATGCCCGGCAATCCCGTGCAATTCCTTTTCCTGATCCTGCGGGACCAGATAGACCAGCTCATAGTTTGCCGCGTCGCCTTCGGGCGATGCCGAAATCGTGCGGATCACCGTCGCGACGCCACCTTTGATCGTCTCTGCCACGTGCAGTATTTTTTTCACAACTCACCCACTTCAAACATGAAAGGACAATCACTGACACTCAGGATTTGTCGGACGCGTATTCGTAGTTGTAATAGCCGCCAGTACCGTAACTGGCCGCGCGCTTCTCGACGCCGTTGAACACCGCGCCCTTCAACTCGATGCCGTTCTGGGCGAATCGACGAATCGTCAGCTCGATCTCTTTGGCCGGGTTGACCCCGAAGCGCGTGACAATCAGGCTGATCCCCGCATCGCGTCCGACAATCGCCGCATCCGTCACCGCCAGCAGCGGTGGCGTGTCGATGATCACCACGTCATACCGCTCGCTGAGTTGCGCCAGCAGCTCACGAAAGTTGGCGTGCATCAGCAGCTCGGAAGGATTGGGCGGGACCTGCCCGCGACTGATGAAATGCAAGTTGTCGATTTCGACTTTATTGATCGCCTGCTCGATGCTGCAGCGCTTGACCAAGAGGTCCGACAAGCCATTGGTGATCGGTGTGTCCAGCGTCTTGTGCAGATGGCCTTTGCGCATGTCGGCATCGATCAGTACGACCCGCTGCCCGCTTAGCGCCATGACTGCCGCGAGGTTGGAAGAGACAAAGGTCTTGCCGACCTGCGGGCTAGGGCCGGAAATCATGATCCGGTTATTGGTCGAATCCAGCCCCGCAAAGTGCAGGCACGTGCGCAAACTGCGGATCGACTCGATGGACAGGTCCGTCGGGTTACGCAAGGCCAACAGATACGCCGGCTTGTCCGTCCCGTCCTTGGCACGAACTTTTTTACTGTCCTCTTCCTGTTGCAGCGCGCTGTATGGAATCGACGCGTACACCGGCAAACCGAGTTGCTCGATGGCCTCCGGACCTTCCAGGCCCCGGCTCAGGGACTTGCGCAGCAACACCAGCGCTACCCCGAAAAAAGCACCGAGGAAGGTGGCGATCAGCACGATCAGCGGCTTGCGTGGCTTGACCGGGTTGGTCAGGTCGACATCCGCGGTGTCGATCAAGCGCACATTGCCAACCGCCCCTGCCCGGACGATGTCCAGCTCCTGGGATTTGTTCAGCAGTTGCGTGTAGATCTGCGATGCCACTTCCACGTCGCGGGTCAGGTTCAGCAGTTCCTGTTGCGTGGCAGGCAGGTCCTGGGCCTTGCTCTCCAGCGCCTTCTGCTGCTGGGTCAATTCGCCGATCTGGGTCATCAGCGCGCGATACGCCGGATGCTGCCTGGTGAACTTGCGATCCATCTCCGCCTGTTGCATTTTCAGTTCGGAGATACGGGTGTCCAGACTGACGACCTGTTCGAGCACCGATTGGGTTTCGAGGGAAATGTTGACCGTCTTGCCACGGGTTTGATAACCGTTGAGCGCGTCGCTGGCCTTGGCCAGGTCGCGTTTGACCTGCGGCAGTTGGCCTTGCAGGAACGCCAGGCTCTGCGCCGCTTCCGCCGATGTGCGTTGCACGTTCTGCTGCACATACAACGCAGCGATTTTATTGAGGATTTTCACCGCCTCGGCCGCGTCGGTGCTGGCCAGGGCCAGACGAATAATCCCCGACTCCTTGCCTTGCTCGGAGATATCCAGCGCATCCTGGTAACTCTGGATGGTCACGATCCGTGGATTACGCACCACTTCGAAGCGGGTGCCAGGGTTCGCCGACAGCTGAGCGATCTGCCCCTCTACTTCGTCCTGTTTGAACGCTTCGCCAGCGACGCCCTCGACCAGCAAGTTGTCGTTTTCATCGAACAACTGGAATCGATGCTGCTCGCCGGCGATCAGCGTGAGTTTCTTGCCCAGCAGTGCTTTCGGCAGATTGAGCCGATTGATCTCCAGGCGCTCACCGCCCCAGGCGTAGCTGGTCAGGCCCAAACGCGGCGCCGCTACACTGAACTCGGTCTCGCCGCGATAACGTCGGGCGAGAAAGCCGCCGATGATCGGGAAGGTGTTGGGGGTGACGTCGATATCAAGGCGAAGATCATCGACCGTTTTGCCGATCACCGCGCGGGACTTGATGATGCCGATTTCGGTCACCGACGGCGATTGCCCGCCGAGCATGCTGTTGAGATCGGAAAACCCGAGCATGTCGTTCTTCTTTGGCTCGACCTGCACCAGCGCGTTCGCCAGGTACACGGGAGTCGCCAAAACCGCATAGGCAACGCCGGTCGCCATGAAGGCACCGGTGAGCGCGCCGATCAACCACTTCTGGTCGATCAAACTGCCAAATATGCCGAGAAGATCAATACTGTCTTGATCGTTGTCACGGGTGCCGATTACTGACGGTAACTGCATAAGTCTGTTCTTACCATTCACTGATCTGAAGAATATTCATCAATGTCCGAGGCGCTGCGCCCATGAGCTAACAGCATCTTCAATCAATGCATGGGCATGAATAAAGGCGGCCTTTCCTTGACGATACGGATCCTGTATTTCTCGCTCGCTCTGCCACTTGCCGAGCAGAAAAACTTTGCCCCTGGCATGAGAGGCAATCTTCAGTACTTGTTTTACATGCTCTTTTTCCATGACCAGAATCAAGTCTGATTCATTGACGATGTCCGGTGTAATTTGCCGCGCCTTAAACCCCTGGGCGTTGTGCCCGTGATCTTCCAGAACCTGGAGGGCCGACGGTTCCATGGCCTCGCCAACCCGCGCGGCAAGGCCCGCCGAGGTCACCGTGATCGCTGAAGGGGCCAGCGCGTTACGCAGCAAAGTTTCTGCTGTCGGACTTCGGCAGATATTGCCCACGCAGACGACAAGGATCTTTCTGAACAAGGTTACTTTCCCGTGTAATATCAATATGCCAACATTTCGAGTGGGCTTTAGTGAACCCACAAGACCTTGCGGCACTGAGAAATAGATTCGCCCTGTTAATACAAGTGCATTAAGTACCACAGCCCCCAAAAGCCACCCAACCAGAATTACCGGACCAAAAATAACTGTGATTTTTCGGAACTCACTACCTGACAAAAAATAACATTCGTGCATTTCGCACCCTCGCGAGCATCGAAATAAAAGTAACAAGTCAACGATTGGAAAATGTCATTACCCGCCAGGAGAGCAGGCATGAAATCAGCACGTTTCAAACGGCTCACTGCCTCAACCCTGTTAATGCTGGGTGCAGCCAGTCAGGTTGACGCCAGTGACGTGTTCCCCGTACTTGCCGCCAACAAAACCATCGGTGTCCAGGTGAAGATCCAGAGCTTCTCCCCCACCGACGCCGAGCAGATCAAGGCCGCGGGCTTCGGATTCGTGCGCTTTGGCGTCTGGACCAACAGCCTGGGCGGCGCGGCGTATCAAAAGCAGATCAGCGATGCCTTCGCCGCGGCCAAATCCGCCGATCTGCCGGTACTGATGACCGTACGCTCGACCAAGGCGCTGACCTCCGCCCCTGACAACACCAGCGAACTCGTTGCCGCGGGCGAATCGTTCGCCAGTTCGGTGAAGGGGCTGGAGAAGTCATACGCCGCGCAGCTCGTCGCGATTGAAATATGGAACGAACCGGACCTGGCGAAGTACTGGCCAACCCGAAATCTCGACACGACCTTTGTTCCGTTCATGAGTGCCGTGTGCAAGTCGCTGCAGGACAAACCGCAATCGACGCCGCTGATCGGCTTTGGCTTCGCCCGGGCACCGAGTGCCGGCACGACGTCAGCATTGGCGCTGAACAAGATCGTCAGTGAATACCCCCATTGCCTGAGTGCGATCTCTTATCACCCCTATGGCATGTCCGGCGCGCAGATCAGCAAGACCCAGGCGTTTATTCAGCAAAACTTCCATCTACCGGGGGTCATCAGTGAGTGGGGCGTACCCTCACTCAGCTCAAACGGCGGGATCGAAGCGCAGGCCAGCAAAATCAGCACCTTCATCGCCGACGTCAAGAAGCTCGATATCCCGCTGACATCGATTTACGAGTGGAAAAACAGTGAAACGGGCAGCAATGATCGGGAGCAAAACTTCGGTTTGCTGACCTCCGACGGCCAGGCGAAACCGGCGAAAATGGCGGCCTCTACCCAATTGAATTCGCAGTAGGACATACGTCCACGGGATGCTGACGGTCAGTTGCCTGGAACCTGTGCCGCGTTTTGGCATCGTATTCATCGATACCAGGCCCCGCCTTTCAAACAATCGTTTTCAGGTTGTTGCCGCAGGGGCCGTCGATACACGTACACGCCCTTGAGTGGCTGTCAGCGCTCGGGTAATGTCATCAGACCCATAGGACAGAGCACGCCCATGACTTCCAAGCTGGAACAACTCAAACAAATGACCACCGTGGTTGCCGACACCGGCGACTTCGACGCTATCGCTCGCGTTAAACCCGTGGACGCCACCACCAACCCTTCCCTGTTGCTCAAGGCCGCGGCCATTCCTGCGTATGCCGAGCTGCTGAACGCCTGCGTCCATGACTGCAAGGGCGATGTGGGCCTGGCCAGCGACCGCTTTGGCGTGGCTGTGGGGCAAGAAATCCTGAAAGTGATCCCGGGCCGCATTTCCACCGAAGTGGATGCGCGCCTGTCGTTCGACACCGACGCCATGCTCAAGCGTGCCCATCGCCTGATCGAGCTGTACGACAAGGCTGGTATTGGCCGCGACCGCGTGCTGATCAAGATCGCCTCCACCTGGGAAGGCATCCGCGCTGCCGAGATCCTGGAAAAGGAAGGCATCCAGACCAACCTGACCCTGCTGTTCTCCTTTGCCCAGGCGGCAGCCTGCGCCGACGCCGGGGTGTTCCTGATTTCGCCGTTCGTGGGCCGCATCTACGACTGGTACAAGAAAGCCAACGGCAATGACTACACCGGCGCGGATGATCCGGGCGTGCAGTCGGTGACGCGCATCTACAACTACTACAAGGCCAATGACTACAAGACCGTGGTCATGGGGGCGAGCTTCCGCAACCTGGGTCAGATCGAACAACTGGCCGGTTGCGACCGGCTGACCATCAGCCCGGACCTGATCGACAAGCTGGCCGCGGACACCGGCAAGCTGGAGCGCAAACTGGTGCCAGGCCATGCCGGTGAAGCGCGCCTGAGCCTCAACGAATCGCAGTTCCGCTGGCTGTCCAACGAAGACGCGATGGCAACCGAAAAACTGGCTGAAGGCATTCGTCAATTCGCGCGGGATCAGGAGAAGCTCGAGGCGTTGTTGCAGGCCAAGCTGTGACCTGATCGGGAGTAATGCAAAAAGGGCGAACTTTCACAGGTTCGCCCTTTTTTGTATGTATTGGGTGACTGTCAGGACGCCATCGCGAGCAAGCTCGCTCCTACAAGGGATCAGTGGCGTTCGAGCGCATTCACCAGGTCATGGAAGGCTTCACGATTGGTGTCGTTCAGCCCCATGAGGATCTTGTGCGCTTCAAGCACCTTGATCCGCACCACTTCTTCGGACTGATCCTGATCTGGCAGGTCGTCCAGGCATTCCGGGCACGGCACCGGCTTATCAACGATGTTGAACACCTGCTCGAAGCCCATGGACTGCAACAGACGGGTGATGTCTTCATGGGTGGTGACGACGGTCGGCAGCAGGCCGACCTTCTGCCGCGACAGGATCGACAGTTTGGCCAGCAAGCCAAGCGTCGTGCTGTCGATGCTGCGGGTTTCGGTCAGATCGATCACGATCGCGTTGAAGTTCAACGCGCTGAAGATCCGCTCAATAGTCGCATCCAACGCCGAACACAGGGTCAGGCGAACTTCACCGACGAACTTCAGGACGAAGGTGCCATCCTGCTCGGCGAACTGGATTCTACCGGTACTCATCAAAGATTCCTGCTCAACACCAACAGGGCGATATCATCCGGCATCTCCCCTAGCGTGGCCAATCCAAAAACCTGCCGCAACCCATCCAGGGTGCCGCCCGCAGCTTTGACCCGTTGGGGCAACGCCGCCTCTTTTTCTTTGAGTGTGGGTTCTGGCAAAAGATCCAGAATGCCATCAGACATCAGCGTCAGGCTGAACGTCGGTGGCAGTTCCAGCACATGGTCCTCGTAGGTGGCTTCGTTGAAGAGGCCCACCGGCAGACCACGCCCTTCCAGATAACGAACACTGTCTGGCGTGTACAACACTGGCAACGGCAGATGACCGCCGATGCTATAGGTCAACAAACCTGTCTCCTCGTCGATGACTCCACCGACCATTGTGACGTGTTTTCCCAGCTTACAACTGATCAGGCCCCGGTTGATATGACCAAGAACCTCTGAAGGCTTGAATTCCGGCAAGGTGCCGCTGCGCTTGGATTCGAACAGCAGGCGCGTGGTCATGAACTTCAACAGCACGGTGACGAAGGCTGAAGAGGCGCCGTGACCGGAAACATCCGCCAGGTAAAAGGCGACCCGGCGCTCGTCGACCCGGAAGTAGTCGACGAAATCACCCGACAGGTACAGCGACGGGATGATCTGGTGAGCAAACTTGAACTCGTCGATGGTCCAGGGGCTGACCGGCAGCATGTTCATCTGCACCTGGCGACCGGCGTTCTGGTCCTCCTGGAGCAGGTTCAGGCTGGCTTCGAGCTCGCGGTTGGCCTTCTCCAGCTTCTCGCGGTAGCGCTGGTTCTCCAGCAGCAGGCGCGCACGATCCAGGGCCCGACGCACGGAGTGCTCGAGCACGGCCAGATCTTCGAGAGGCTTGATCAGGTAGTCCGCCGCGCCCAGGCGCAGGGCTTCGACCGCGTCATTCATCACGCCGGCACCCGACACCACGATCACCGGGGTTTGCGGCGACAGCTCGGTCACCTGGCGAATGAGTTCGAGTCCGCCCATCTGCGGCATGCGCAGATCGCAGATGACCAAGTCGGGCTTGTCTTGCTCGAATACCTGAAGACCCTGCTGACCATTGCTGGCCTGCAAGACGCTGAAACCACTGTCTTCCAAATAGGCGGCGAGGCTCGCGCGCACTACTTCGTCATCATCGATTATCAGCAGCGTGGCACTGGTTTTTGGCATGTGGGCAAACGGCGCCAGAATTAGGTTGGCGTAGCAGGCGGGGACTTTGGCCCGGCGCTGACTACTGGATTCGCTTTCTAGCCTCTCTGTCGCACCGCTTTCGGGCATTTGCCCTACACACATGTACACCAGAGGTGCCCTTCTAAGGCGCAGACGGTACTCCCATCCGCGGGGCGTTTCAAGCTCACGCCGATGGTCGCTTGACGTCTTTATTTGTCAAATCACCGAGAGTTATAAGAACAGGCAAATCCGTAACCCAATGGAAGGTTCGAACCCATGAGTCAAACCGCTCGGGACTACACCGAAAAGCGCGACCTCATCCGCATGCGGGGTCTTCACAGACAAAAAAGGCGGCCTTGATGGCCGCCTTTTTCAGTTTACCGGTCGAGATCAGAAATCGTCTTCGACCTGACCGTCTTTCACCTTGAATTCACGGTTCTGCAAGTACGCATTACGGATGAAGGTGTACTTGTCGCCGGTGATCAGCTTCTCGCTCGACAGCAGGTTGGCGCGGGTATCGACAATATCCAGCGCGTAGAACGAGTTACGCACAGGCACGTCGTTTACGTAACGATAAGCACCGGTATAGCTGTCGACGTACTTGGACGGCGCATCACGCAAGGTGCTTGGCCCCAGCAGCGGCAGCATCAGGTAGGGGCCGCTGCCGACCCCCCAATAGCCCAGCGTCTGACCGAAGTCTTCGTCGTTGCGCTGCAGGCCCATTTTGGTGCCGACATCGATGACGCCCAGCAAACCGAAAGTGGTGTTGAAGATGATTCGTGCGGTATCAACGCCTGCGGCGTGAGGTTTGGCCTGCAGGATATCGTTGGCCAGGTTGCGCACATCGCCGATGTTGCGGAAGAAGTTGTGAACGCCGTCTTCGACAAACTGCGGCGTCACGTACTGGTAGCCCTGGGCCAGGGGTTTGAGCGCATAGGTGTCGATCACGTCGTTGAACTTGTAAATCGGGCGGTTGACGCTTTCCCAAGGATCATCTTCCGTGGCTGCCTGGGCAACGAACGGAACCAGCATCGCACTGGCGCATACACAAATCCTGGCTAGATGATTGCTCCAGCGCATAGAAAAAAACTCCTTGGTTTGTACCGGCTCGGGCACTTGGCCCAGGCAATAAGTGGGCAAGTATAAGACGTAAACACCGTTTAACGCACTTTGCACGAGATCCACACAGATACAATCGTGCCAAATGTGAGGGATTCACATCCATGTCATTCAACTGTCACCGTCGCCCACTAGCCTTCTGGCTATTTCAGGGACGTCCACATGCCGCTCGCCGAAGCCTTGCCCCAAACCGCACCCAGCCTGACCGCCGTCCTGTTCGGCCTCAGTGGCTGTCTGGTGGATTTCGGCGCACACACGCACCGGCACGGCAGCCACTCGGCCGAACACGCCGAGGCCACACCCGGCGCACTGGATAGCCTGCGCAGCTTGCAGCGCCAGCAAATCCCCTGCGCCTGGCTCGATGAACTGCCCCCTGTCCTCAGCCAATCCCTGGCCGCGGCGCTGCCGGAATGGATCAAACCTTCGCAACATCCAGCAACAAACCAACCATGGCCCGCCCCGAATGCCTGCTGGCAAGCCTTGATGACCCTGAACGTCGAACGACTCGACGGCTGCGTACTGGTGAGCGGCGAACCCCGCTTGCTGCAAGCGGGGCTCAATGCCGGGTTGTGGACCATCGGCCTGGCGTCCTGCGGCTCGCTGTGCGGCCTGGCGCCCGAGCAATGGCAAGCCTTGACCCCGCAGGAGCGCGACATCAAACGCGCCAAGGCGACGATGCAACTGTTCGGTCTGGGCGTACATTCGGTGATCGATCACCTCGGTGAACTCGACACCTGCCTGGCGGATATCAACTTGCGTCGGCTCAAGGGCGAAAAGCCCTGATCGAGATCATGCACGTTGGGCGCGAGTGGATTAATCTAAAGGTCAGCCATCGACCTTTGGCGCGCCGCCTTGGCGTGCCGCCATGGTCTATGCCAGTGCCTATCGATAAAAGAAGGAAGAACGCCATGCCTGCCCGCGAACTGCAAGAACAGCTCAATGCCCTGCGCGAGCAATTGGAACAGAATCCTCCATTGTCTGAAGCCGAACGCGCCGAGCTACACGAACTGATGCAACAGATCGAGTTGAAGCTTGAGCTCGAAACCAAAACCCAGGATTCCAGCCTCGCCGATGGCGTCAACCTGGCCGTGGAACGCTTCGAACTCGAACACCCTACCCTTGCCGGCACCCTGCGCAACATCGGGCAGGCCTTGGCCAACATGGGGATCTGAACCCTGCTGATGCAAAAAAGCCCTGCTGGCGATAGCAGGGCTTTTTCGTTTCTACGACTGACAATGCAAATCCCCTGTAGGAGCGAGCCTGCTCGCGATGAGGCCGGCACATCCAACATCAATGTTGCCTGACACTCAGCCATCGCGAGCAGGCTCGCTCCTACAATTGGATCTTCATTGACGGACAAGTCGATGGTTCGGCAGCTGCACCTCTTCAGTGCTGCGGTACGGGTTGATATCCAGCCCGCCACGCCGCACATAACGCGCATACACCGTCAGTTTCTCGGGCTTGAGCAACCGCTGCAGGTCGAGGAAGATCCGCTCGACACATTGTTCATGGAAATCCGAATGCTGGCGGAAGCTGACGATATACTCGAGCAGGCTTGCGTGATCCAGCGCCGCACCACGGTACTCCACCGCCACGCTGCCCCAGTCCGGCTGGCTGGTGACCGGGCAGTTGGACTTGAGCAAATGGCTGTGCACGCTCTCCTCGACAATGCGCGAGTCATCGCAACGCAGCAGTTCCGGCCGTGGATGCTCATAGTTGCTGACGCTGATATCCAACTCGTCGATGCACACGCCCGGCAAGGCCACGACGCCTTCGCTCTCGACATCCTTGAGGCTGCGAATGCGCACGCCCACCGGCTTGCCGGCAGCCGCCGACAAGTCCTTGGCCAGCGTCGCCTCAAGGCTCGCGGTATCGACAAACGGCGTCTGGTTCAGGGAGTTGAGGTACAGCTTGAACGACTTCGATTCGATGATGTTCGGCGAATCCGCCGGAATGCTGAATTCGCCGATCGCCACCACCGGCTTGCCCGACGGCAGCAACCAGGACAGCTCGAAGCAGTTCCAGAAGTCCACGCCTTTGTACGGCAGGGTTTGCGCCGTCAGGCCCAGTTCCGCCCACTTCGCGGTGCGCGGGATCGGGAATAGCAAGGACGGCGTGTAGGTGGCGATGTATTCGCTGGACTTGCCCAGCGGCGAGTGTTCGGCTGCGGGATGCATGGCGGAAACCTGACTGAAGAATCAGCGGATTCTATCAGCCTTTGCTCCCGCCTTTGAGTGCTTACTGACTGACAGTCACTTTGCCGACCATGCCGGCCTGGTAATGGCCGGGGATGTTGCAGGCAAATTCCAGGTTGGTGGCCTTGCTGAAGGTCCAGGTCAGCTCGGCGGTCTTGCCCGGCTCCACCAGCACGCTGTTGGGGTCGTCATGCTTCATGCCATGGTCCATTTTGCCGTGGTCCATGCCGGTCATGTTGCCGTGGTCCATTGCCTTCATGCCGGTGGGCGTCAGCATGCCGCTCTGTTGCATCTGCAACATTTCCTGCTGGTGTTTGGCGTGCATCGCCGCATCCCCCAGGTTGAACTCATGCAACAACTGGCCTTTATTGACCAGCACGAAACGCACGGTTTCCCCGGCCTTGATGTCGATAGCCTTCGGCGTGAAGGACATGTCGCCCATGACTAATTCGACGCTGCGGGTCGCCTTGGCCGCCGGGGCTGGCTGACCGAAATCGTAGCCATGCCCGGCGTCCGCCCACACCGGCGAACTCAGCGCCAGCAAACACAGGATTTGCGTCACGGATTTGCGTAAAAACATCGTCATACTCCAACAAGATAAGGCTCAGCATGGGCAAAACTCTAAACTGCCGGCACTGCCCGCAACCTGACAGGCAGATTACAACTTTGTCAGGTTGCCCTGTGCCAATGCTTCCCACGGTATAAAGCGTTCGTTCCACTTGCCAAGAGTCGCCCATGAAACTGCTGATCGTCGAAGACCAACCGAAAACCGGCCATTACCTGCGCCAGGGCCTGGCCGAGGCCGGGTTCAACACCGAACTGGTGGCTGACGGCAACACCGGTCAGCAATTGGCCCTCAGCGGCGAATATGCCCTGCTGATTCTCGATGTGATGCTGCCGGGTCGTGATGGCTGGCAGATTCTGCAAGCGGTGCGCAGCGCCGGCCTGGACACGCCGGTACTTTTTCTGACCGCCCGTGATGCCGTGGAGGACAGGGTTTACGGCCTCGAACTGGGTGCCGATGACTATCTGGTCAAGCCATTTGCCTTCTCCGAGCTGTTGGCCCGGGTCCGCAGCCTCTTGCGTCGCGGCAGCGCCACGCCTCAGGAAACCAGCCTGCAATTGGCCGATTTGCGCCTGGACCTGATCCGTCGCCGGGTCGAACGCAGCGGCCAGCGTATCGACCTGACCGCCAAGGAGTTCGCCCTGCTGGAAATGCTCCTGCGCCGTCAGGGCGAAGTCCTGCCCAAGTCGCTGATTGCGTCCCAGGTCTGGGACATGAATTTCGACAGCGACACCAATGTCATCGAGGTGGCGATCCGTCGCCTGCGCCTGAAGATCGACGATGAATTCCCCAATAAGCTGATCCACACCGTGCGCGGCATGGGCTACGTCCTCGAAGAGCGCCCCGCCTGATGCGCCGCCTCTCCCTGAGCAGCCGCCTGGCCCTGCTGTTTGCGGCGTGCACCGCCGTGGTGTCGTTGTTCGCCGGGGTGCTGTTCAGCCGCGCCAGCGAGGCGCACTTCGTTGAGCTCGACCAGCAACTGCTGGATGGCAAGTTGATTGGCTTGCGTCGGGCCCTGCACGATCTTCAGTCGAGTGACAGTGGCGTGAAACTGGCCGAGGAATTGAGTCGGCAAGCTGGCCTGCCCCTGCGAATCACCGGCAGCGACGGCCAGCGCTGGTATGACAGCTCGACCAACATTCCCCAGGCATTGCCGCGCCAACCCGGATTGTCGACGGTGAGCCATGAAGGCACGGATTACCGCGTGCTGAATGCGCCGCTTTTCGCCGACAGACCCGAATCACCGCAACTGACCCTGTTGCTGGACATCACCCACCACCAACACTTTCTGCAACGCATGCAGCATTTGATATGGCTGACCGTCGGCCTGTCAGCCCTGGCCACCGCACTGCTGGGCGCCTGGGCGGCGCGCAGCGGCTTGCGCCCGTTACGGCGGATCAGCGCGGTGGCCAGCGGTGTTTCCGCGCAATCGCTGAACTCGCGGCTGCCTGAAGAAAACATGCCGCCGGAGCTGGCGGAAATGGCCCACAACTTCAACGCCATGCTCGGACGCCTCGACGACTCGTTTCAGCGTCTGTCCGCGTTCTCCGCCGACATTGCCCATGAACTGCGCACGCCATTGTCGAACCTGCTGACCCACACCCAGGTCACCCTCACCCGCCCTCGCCCCATCGAGGACTACCGCGAAGCCCTGCACAGCAACCTCGAAGAGCTGCAATGGATGGCGCAACTGGTCAACGACATGCTCTATCTGGCGAAAGCCGATCACGGCTTGTTAATGCCCAAATGCGAACCACTGGAACTGGCGGAGGAAGCGGATCTGCTGCTTGAGTTCTTTGCGCCATTGGCCGAGGACGCGCAGGTAAAACTGACTCGTGACGGCAATGCCCGCATCGAAGGTGACCGCAGCATGTTGCGCAGGGCGTTGTCGAACCTGCTGGACAACGCGCTGCGGTTCACGCCGGCCGATGGCGAGGTTCGGGTGCGAATCGTCGATCAGCCGAAAGAACTGCGCCTGACCGTTGAAAACACCGGCCAACAGATTGCCGAAGATCTATTGCCGCGCCTTTTTGACCGGTTTTACCGTGCAGACCCGGCACGCCGCGAAGGCAGCAGTGAACATGCGGGATTGGGCTTGGCGATCACCCAGTCGATCATCCGCGCCCATGGCGGGCAGATTCGTTGTGAATCGGAGAATGGGTGGACGCGGTTTGTGATCGAGTTACCCAAGAAGGATTGAGGCCAGCCGTTCCGGCCTCATCGCCAGCAGGCTAGCTCCCACATTGGATCTGCGCCGCTCCCCCCTGTGGGAGCTAGCCTGCTAGCGATTGCGATCAAAAGGTTTACGAATATCTCAACGCATGAGCCGGCTCGATCTTCGCCGCTCGCCAGGCCGGGTAAACCGTGGCCAGGAAGCTCATGACAAAGCCCGCCGTGCAGATCAACGCCACATCCGCGCCTTGCAGCTCGGACGGCAGGTTGCTAACGAAATACACATCGGAACTGAAGATGTGCTGCCCACTGACCCGCTCGATCCAGCCCACGATCTCCCACATTGGATCTGCGCCGCTCCCCCCTGTGGGAGCTAGCCTGCTAGCGATTGCGATCAAAAGGTTTACGAGTATCTCAACGCATGAGCCGGCTCGATCTTCGCCGCTCGCCAGGCCGGGTAAACCGTGGCCAGGAAGCTCATGACAAAGCCCGCCGTGCAGATCAACGCCACATCCGCGCCTTGCAGCTCGGACGGCAGGTTGCTAACGAAATACACATCGGAACTGAAGATGTGCTGCCCACTGACCCGCTCGATCCAGCCCACGATCTCCCACATTGGATCTGCGCCGCTCCCCCCTGTGGGAGCTAGCCTGCTAGCGATTGCGATCAAAAGGTTTACGAGTATCTCAACGCATGAGCCGGCTCGATCTTCGCCGCTCGCCAGGCCGGGTAAACCGTGGCCAGGAAGCTCATGACAAAGCCCGCCGTGCAGATCAACGCCACATCCGCGCCTTGCAGCTCGGACGGCAGGTTGCTGACGAAATACACATCGGAACTGAAGATGTGCTGCCCACTGACCCGCTCGATCCAACCCACGATCTGGCTGACGTTCAGCGCGGCAATCACACCCAACACACCACCGATCAAGGTGCCGACGATGCCGATCACCGTGCCCTGCACCACGAAGATCGCCATGATCTGCCGTGGCGTAGCGCCGATGGTGCGCAGGATCGCGATGTCCGCGCCCTTGTCGTTCACCACCATGATCAGGGTCGCGATGATGTTGAACGCCGCCACCGCGACGATCATCAGCAACAGCAGGCCGATCATGGTTTTTTCCATCTTCATCGCGCTGAACAGGCTGCCCTGGGTGTGGGTCCAGTCGTCAGCCTTGTAGGCGGCACCCAGCCCCGTGGCGATGTCGCTCGACACTTGCGGCGCGGCATACAGGTCCTTCACCGCCAGGCGCACGCTCTGCACCTGATTCGGCTCCCAGTGCTGCATTTGCGCGGCATCGGCCATGTGGATCAGCGCCATGGTGCCGTCCAGTTCGG
This sequence comes from Pseudomonas sp. ACN8, assembly GCF_002303925.1. Taxonomy (GTDB): domain Bacteria; phylum Pseudomonadota; class Gammaproteobacteria; order Pseudomonadales; family Pseudomonadaceae; genus Aquipseudomonas. The sequence continues at coordinate 90,011 of NZ_MRCS01000013.1, read as the reverse complement.
CGCCCACCTTGAACACGCCGACCACATTCAGCCGCTGCATGCGCGGGGTGATGCCGCCCGGCGCATTGCTGACTTCCGGCACGATCAGGGTGATCTTGTCGCCGACATTCAAGCGGAAACGGCGCGCCGTGATCTCACCGATCACCACGCCGAATTCGCCCGGTTTCAGGGCTTCGAGGCTGCCTTGAACGATGTGCTTGGCGACGATCGACACCTGGCCTTCCAGCGCAGGGTCGACACCGCTGACCTGGATCGGCTGCATCGTACCCTTGTAGGACAGCATGCCTTCCATCTCGGTGAACGGCACCGCCGCCGTCACTTCCGGGTTTTTCATCGCGGCCGCTGCCACGGGCTTCCAGTCATCAAGCGGATTGACGCCGACGATGGTGGCGTGGGGCACCATGCCGAGGATGCGCGAGCTCATTTCGCGCTGGAAGCCGTTCATCACCGACAACACCACGATCATCGCCAGCACGCCGAGGGCGAGGCCGATCATCGACGTCATCGAGATGAAGGAAACAAAGCGATTGCGGCGCTTGGCGCGGGTATAGCGCGTGCCGATAAAGATCGATAACGGTCTGAACATTCGCTGGGGCACCGTATGAAAATAAAAGACCCGACGCCTTTTCAGACATCGGGTTTCAGCCAATCAGATAGGCGTGAGGCAACCTTCCTGCAAATGCAGGACGCGATCCATCTGGCGGGCCAGGTTCATGTCGTGGGTCACCACCAGGAACGCCGTGCGCATCGAGGTGCTGAGCTCCAGCATCAAGTCCTGGATCCCCTGGGCGGTGTGGGAATCGAGGTTGCCGGTCGGCTCGTCGAGCATCACCAGGCCCGGATTGTTCACCAGGGCGCGGGCGATGGCCACACGCTGACGCTCACCACCGGACAATTCGGCCGGCTTGTGCTCCAGGCGATGGCCCAGCCCTACCCGCTCCAGCAACGCCGTGGCACGCTTGCGCGCTTCAGGGATCGCGGTCTTGCCGATCAGCAGCGGCATGCAGACGTTTTCCAGGGCGGTGAATTCCGGCAGCAGGTGGTGGAACTGGTACACGAAGCCGAGGGCACGATTACGCAGCAGACCGCGTTTCTTCTCGCTCAGCGCCGACAGTTCTTCACCGTCGAGCCAGACGCTGCCCTGGGTGGGTGTATCGAGGCCGCCCAGCAGATTGAGCAAGGTACTTTTGCCCGAGCCCGACTTGCCGACAATCGCCACACGCTCTCCCGGGTGCAACTCCAGTTGCAGGCCGGCCAACACTTCCACCGATTCCGGGCCTTCCTCGTAGGACTTGCCCAGGCTGCGGCAGCTCAAGATTGCTTTATCACTCATGCCCGACTCACTCATAACGTAGCGCCTCCGCAGGCTGGGTGCGCGCGGCACGCCAGGCTGGATACAGGGTGGCGAGGAAACTCAGGACCAACGCCGCGGAGCAGACCATCACCACGTCCTGGCTCTGCACCTGCGACGGCAGGTAATCGATGAAGTACACGTCGGCGTTGAGGAACTTGTGCCCGATCAGGCCTTCGAGGGCCGAGATCGCGGCGCTGACGTTCAACGCGGCGAAGATCCCGACCACGGCGCCAATGGCCGTGCCGACCACGCCAATGACGGTGCCTTGCACCATGAACGTGCGCATGATCGTGCCCGGCGTGGCGCCCAGCGTACGCAGGATCGCGATGTCGCCCTTCTTGTCGTTCACCACCATCACCAGCGTGGAAATGATGTTGAACGCGGCGACCGCGACAATCAGCAGCAGCAACAGCCCGATCATGGCTTTTTCCATGCGGATCGCCTGGTACAGGTTGCCGTGGGTGCGGGTCCAGTCGCGGGCGTAGAAGCGGTCTTCACCGAGATCGCGGGCGATGCTCCACGCGGTGCGCGGTGCCTGGAACAAATCGTCGAACTTCAGGCGCAGGCCCTGGACCTGATCCGGTTTCCAGCGGTGCAGCCGGGCCAGATCCTGCAGGTTGGTGACGCCAAGATAGCCATCGAGCTCACCGGCGCCGACATGGAAGATGCCGACCACGGTAAAGCGCTTCATGCGCGGGAACATCCCGGCCGGGGTCACGGTGACTTCGGGCGCGACGAAGGTCAGCTTGTCTCCGATCACGGCACCGAGCTTGGCCGCGGCCTTGTCGCCGATGACGATGCCGAACTCGCCCGGCACCAGGTCATCGAGTTTCCCCTGGGTCATGAACTGATCGATGATCGACACCTGGCGCTCTTGCGCCGGGTCGATGGCATTGAGCAGCACTTTCGAGACCTTGCCGTTGTTGGTCAGCAAGCCCTGCATCTGCGTAAACGGCGCCACGGCCGTCACCTGCGGGTTTTGCTTGACCTTCGCGGCCAGGCTTTGCCAATCGCTGATCGCCTCGCCGGACTCGATGGTCGCGTGGGGCACCATGCCCAGCACGCGGGTGCGCATCTCATGATCGAAGCCGTTCATCACCGACAGCACCACGATCATCACGACCACGCCAAGGGCGAGCCCGATCATCGAAGTCAGGGAAATGAATGACACAAAATGATTGCGACGCTTTGCACGGGTGTAACGCGTGCCGATAAATACGAAGAGAGGTCTGAACATGTCGGGGCTTGTTCGGAGGGAAAAGGAACGTCCTTGTGGCGGGGGTCGATAACCAGCTTTACACTCAGACCACCGCCGCTACCATGGGTTCGCCATGTCGACATTAGATGAAGAAGATCGCCGCGAATACTACCGTATCGAGGATACGATCGCACTGGAAATTCGGCCCCTGTCCGCTTCTGAAGCCACAGGCCAGGAAGTGTTGCAGGATGCTTCACCACTCTTCAACTTGCTCAGCGAACTGCACCTGAGCGAATTCGAGTCGCAACACCTGTTGCGCCAGATCAGCGAACGCGACCGCACGACCGCCGCATTCCTCAAATCCCAGAACAAACGCATCGATTTGCTGGGCCAGGTCGTCGCTCTGACAGTACTCGGGCAGATCGGCGAACCGCAACCGGTGATCATCTCCGAAGGCGGCATCGACTTTCAGCATCCCTCATCCCTTGCCATCGGCGCATGCCTGTCGGTCAAGCTGGTGCTGATGCCGCAAGCCCTGGGCCTGCTGCTGCGCGCCCGCGTCACCCATTGCGACCGCAAGGGCGATGGCTATGACATCGGTACCGAGTTCGAACACCTGACCGACGCCCAGCGCCAGCTGCTGGCCCGCCACATCTTGCAAAAGCAGGCCCAGGAACGACGCCTGGCCCGCGAACAACTCGAACCAGGCAATTAATTTAAGGAAGAACCGTGACCCTCATCTACGGCCATCGCGGCGCCAAGGGCGAAGCACCGGAAAACACCCTGACCAGCTTTCAGGAATGTCTCAAGCACGGCGTGCGTCGCTGCGAACTGGACCTGCACCTGTCCATGGACGGCGAGTTGATGGTCATCCACGACCCGACCCTCAAGCGCACCACGGACCGCCGCGGCAAGGTCGTCGAACACACGGCGGCCGAGCTTGTGACGTATGACGCACGCAAGGGTGGCCCGGGCTGGATCAAGCCGTGCCCGATTCCGACGCTGGAAGAACTGTTCGAGAAGTGCGACTTCGATCACTGGCAACTGGAGGTCAAAAGCGCATCGAGGATGCGTGCCGCGACCACCGTGCTGGCGATCCGTGAAATGGTGCAGCGTCATGGCTTGCTGGACAAGGTGACCATCACCTCGAGCTCCCGTGAAGTGCTCAAGGCCGCACTGGAACTGGTGCCGGACGTATCCCGCGGGCTGGTGGCCGAATATGCCTGGCTCGACCCGCTGAAGGTCGCGGCCAGCTATGGCTGTGAGATCCTGGCGCTGAACTGGACCCTGTGCACGCCGGAACGCCTGCAAAGGGCGCAGCGTCAGGGGCTGCATGTGTCGGTGTGGACCGTCAACGAGCCCGCGCTGATGCGCAGGCTCGCCGACTTCGGCGTTGACAGCCTGATTACAGACTTTCCCGGTTTGGCCACTGCCACGCTCGAGAATTGCTGAAATCGGTCTCCCCGGCCGGCTCAGGCCACCGGCCGGAGCCCGTCAAAAAAGCCGGTTGAGGCCATCATACGCCGCTACCCGATAGGCTTCGGCCATGGTCGGGTAGTTGAACGTGGTGTTGACGAAATACTTCAGCGTGTTCAGTTCGCCCGGCTGGTTCATGATCGCCTGACCGATGTGCACGATCTCCGACGCCTGATAACCGAAGCAGTGAACGCCCAGCACTTCCAGGGTTTCGCGGTGGAACAGGATCTTCAGCATGCCTTGCGGCTCGCCGGCGATCTGCGCCCGCGCCATGCTCTTGAAGAAGGCCTTGCCCACTTCGTACGGCACCTTGGCCTGGGTCAGCTCCTGCTCGTTCTTGCCGATCGAGCTGATCTCCGGAATGGTGTAGATGCCGGTCGGCACGTCATTCACGAAACGCCAGCTACCGTTATCGACGATGCTGCCAGCGGCCGAACGGCCTTGGTCGTGGGCGGCACTGGCCAGGCTCGGCCAACCGATCACGTCGCCAGCGCCATAGATGTTCGGCACGCAGGTTCGGTACGCCTCGTCGACTTCGATCTGGCCACGACTGTTGACCTTCACGCCGATGTTTTCCAGACCCAGCTGATCGGTGTTGCCGGTACGGCCGTTGCACCAGAGCAAGGCGTCGGCCTTGATCTTCTTGCCGGACTTGAGGTGCAGGATCACGCCGTTGTCCACGCCTTCGACGCGGTCGTAGTCTTCGTTGTGGCGAACCGTGATGTTGTTGTTGCTGAAGTGATAACTCAACGCCTGGGAAATTTCCGAGTCGAGGAAGCTCAGCAGTTGACCACGGTTGTCCACCAGCTCAACCAATACACCCAGGCCGCTGAAGATCGAGGCGTATTCGCAACCGATCACGCCGGCGCCGTAAACGATGAGTTTACGCGGGGTGTGGCCGAGGCTGAGGATGGTGTCGCTATCGTAGATACGCGGGTGGTGGAAATCGATGTCCGCCGGGCGATAAGGACGCGAACCGGTGGCGATGATGATGTGCTTGGCCACCAGTTTCTCGACCACGCCGTTGGCGCAGACCACTTCGATGGTTTGCTCGTCGGCGAAGCTGCCGGTGCCGAAGAACACGTCGACACGGTTACGGGCGTAGTAGCCGGTACGCGAAGCGACTTGCTTGGAGATGACTTTCTCGGCGCTTTTCAACACGTCCGGGAAGGAGAACCAGCGCGGCTCACCAATGGCCCGGAACATCGGGTTGGTGTTGAACTGCATGATCTGCCGCACCGAGTGACGCAGTGCCTTGGACGGGATGGTGCCCAAGTGAGTGCAGTTGCCGCCGACCTGGCGACGGCTATCGACCATCGCCACCTTGCGCCCTGCCTTGGCGGCGTTCATTGCCGCGCCTTCCCCCGCCGGGCCGGAACCCAACACCACCACGTCGTAGTTGTAGACAGCCATGCGTACTCCTCAGAACAGGCCGCGGCACCCTCGGCACCTGCGGCTAAATCACGCCAATGCGTGGCATGAAGGAACAATTTGGGGCCAGTGCAGAACCCGGACACAGTCTATAGAAGCGTCAACGCCGCGCACATTAACCCTTGGTCGCGTCGTAGGCTACTTTTGCCTGCACCACAACGCCAGTTTTCAATGCTCAAATCGCCTAAATCATTCGGTTTTTTCGCCACTGAGGCGTTCAAAAGCGTGACTGCTGCGTGTGACGAAACCTGTATCGGCACGAATCACAAAAAATGCGCCGATATCGTGTTCTTCTGCGTAGTCCCAACCGCGCGCAGGACCAAGAATCAGCAACAGCGTCGATAAGCCATCGGCCATCAACGCCGAAGGATGAATCACCGTGACCGACGCCAGGCGGTGTGAGACTGGCGCACCGGTGCGGGCATCGAAGGTGTGGGAAAAACGCTGGCCGTCCTGCTCGAAGTAATTACGATAGTCGCCGGAGGTGGACAGGCCATAGCCGTCGACAACAATGACGCGCTCGGCCACCTGCCGATCATCCCGCGGCTCTTCCAGCGCAATGCGCCATGGCGAGCCATCAGCCTTCTTGCCGGACGCCTTGAGCTCGCCCGTCGCTTCGGCAAGGTAGTCGTGGATGCCCATCGCCTCGAGTCTTGCGGCAATCGCGTCCACCGCATAACCGGCGGCGACGCTGTTAAAGTCGACCTCGACGGCGGCGTTCTTGCACAACCGGTCGCCCTCAATGCGCAAGTGTTCATGGCCGACGCGCTTGCGGGCTTCGGCGAGTGCTTCGGCGGTCGGGACTTTTTCTCCACGGGCCTGCGGACCAAATCCCCAGAGATTGAGCAACGGCTCCACCGTCAGGTCGTAGGAACCGTCGCTTTGCACTGACAGTCGCTCGCCCACGCGGACCAATTCGAGGATCGACGCCGGCATAACCTGACAACCGTTGGCAGGCAATGCATTGAAGCGTTCGATGTCCGAGTCGCTGCGGTAGGTCGACATTTGCCGGTCAATGTCAGCGAGGATCTGCTCAACCTGGACGCGGACCTCGTCCGGCGCCGGAAGGCCGGCATGGCGCACATACTTGATCGAATAAGTGCTGCCCATGGTCGGGCCGCCGAAGGTTTCCAGAGTGTCGCCGTTGCCGCAGGCTGCCAATATGCCGAACAGCACAAAGAAAATGCCCCGCCACCTGATCCACAAATACTGCATCTCCCGACGATTCCCCTGACACAACGACATGGCACGCCATTATGCGCCACCTCTGTAGGAGCGGGCTCGCCCGCGAAGGACGTGAATGATGACGCGCGCCACCTGGAAAACCGCGCTGCCTGTGATTTTTTCGCGAGCAAGCTCGCTCCTACAGAAACACACAAACAAAAACGCCCCGACCAAAGTCGGGGCGCTTCATGTGCAGCTAAAGGCTTAGCGCGGGAATGCTGGCGGGTTTACACCGGCCATGTCTTCCATCACGCGAACCACTTGACAGCTGTAACCGAACTCGTTGTCGTACCAAACGTACAGAACAACGCGGTTATCCTGGGTGATGGTCGCTTCAGCGTCCACTACGCCTGCGTGGCGCGAACCAACGAAGTCGGTGGAAACCACTTCCTGGGAGCTCACGTAGTCGATCTGCTTGTGCAGATCCGAGTGCATGGCCATCTGGCGCAGGTACTCGTTGATCTCTTCGCGAGTGGTGGCCTTTTCCAGGTTCAGGTTCAGGATGGCCATCGACACGTTCGGCGTAGGCACGCGAATCGCGTTGCCGGTCAGCTTGCCCTTGAGCACTGGCAGCGCCTTGGCGGCTGCGGTGGCGGCACCGGTCTCGGTGATGACCATGTTCAGCGGCGCGGCGCGGCCACGACGGCTGCCCTTGTGGAAGTTGTCGATCAGGTTCTGGTCGTTGGTGAACGAGTGAACGGTTTCGACGTGACCGTTGACGATGCCGTACTTGTCGTTGACTGCCTTGAGCACCGGCACGATGGCGTTGGTGGTGCAGGAAGCCGCCGAAATGATCTTGTCGTCAGGGGTGATTTCGCCATGGTTGATGCCATGCACGATGTTCTTCAGCGCGCCCTTGCCAGGTGCGGTGAGGATCACGCGGGCAGCGCCCGGGCAGGCCAGGTGCTGGCCCAGGCCGTCAGCGTCACGCCATACACCGGTGTTGTCGACGATCAGAGCGTTTTCGATGCCGTACTGGGTGTAGTCGACTTCGGCCGGGCTCTTGGCGTAGATAACCTGGATCAGGTTGCCGTTGGCGGTGATGGTGTTGTTGGCTTCATCGATGGTGATGGTGCCATCGAACGGGCCATGGACCGAGTCGCGGCGCAGCAGGCTGGCACGCTTGACCAGGTCGTTCTCGGCGCCCTTGCGGACAACGATGGCGCGCAGGCGCAGGCCGTCGCCACCACCGGTTTTCTCGATCAGGATGCGCGCCAGCAGACGGCCGATACGACCGAAGCCGTAGAGGACAACGTCGGTGCCTTTGCGGGCCGATGCGTTTTGCTGGCCAACCACGTCGGCCAGTTCTTCACGGACGAACTGCTCGGCGGTACGGCCATTGCCTTCAGCCTTGAATTTGGCCGCCAGCTTGCCCAGGTCCACCGAAGCGGCGCCGAGCTTGAGTTCGCTCATCGCCTTGATCAGCGGGAATGTTTCGTGGACGGACAGCTCGCTTTCGTCGGACTGACGGTGACGAGCAAAGCGGTGAGCTTTGAGAATCGCAATGACTGAACGATTGATCAGGCTGCGGCCATAGATCGAGCTCACCACGTTGTTATTGCGGTAGAGCTGACCGATAAGCGGAATCATCGCTTCTGCGAGTGCTTCACGGTCGATCCATTCACCAAGACACTGGTCGGGCTTCTGAGTCACGGGAACCTTCCACATGTAGGGGCAGAAAAAAGGGGCTACATTATGCCGCCGAGTGACAGCGGTAGCAATGCGCGCCCGTCGTGCTTTACGTAACAATTCGTCGTTCAAAAAAATTACGCCCCGCGCAAAGCCAATAAAACCGGGGCTTTCAGCGCAGTCAATTTTTTGGAGGCCGCGCCTCGTTGTCCGTAACCCTCCGTAACACTCGTTGTTTTTGCCACTACATATTCAGTAATTCCTGGCAAAAAACCGTTGAATTTTGTCTTTACCACTACATTTCACCAAACCCGTGCTTTAGGCGCAGTCAGCAACTGACAGGCGGCATCGTTGACCGCTACAATTGCCGACTTTGTCGCAACGCTTGGAGCTCAACCTTCCGTGCCCGTTCTGCGTCTACCGCTTCTCCCTGCCGCGGCAGGTAAACAGCACTGGGGCAACCTGCCCGGTGCCGCCCTGAGCCTGGCCATCGCCGAGGCCGCCAGCGCTGCCAAGCGCTTTACCCTGCTACTGACCGCCGACAGCCAAAGTGCCGAACGGCTGGAACAGGAGCTGGGTTTCTTCGCCCCGGATTTGCCCGTACTGCACTTCCCCGACTGGGAAACCCTGCCCTACGACCTGTTTTCGCCGCACCAGGACATCATTTCCCAGCGCATCGCCAGCCTGTACCGGCTGCCGGAACTGAGCCATGGCGTGCTGGTGGTGCCGATCACGACCGCCCTGCACCGCCTCGCGCCGACCAAATTCCTGCTCGGCAGCAGCCTGGTGCTGGATATCGGCCAGAAACTCGACGTCGAGCAAATGCGCACCCGGCTTGAAGCCACGGGTTATCGCTACGTTGATACGGTGTATGAACACGGCGAGTTCACCGTTCGCGGTTCGCTGATCGATCTGTTCCCGATGGGCAGCAAACTGCCATATCGCATCGATCTGTTCGACGACGAAATCGAAACCCTGCGCACCTTCGACCCGGAGAACCAGCGTTCGATCGACAAAGTCGACTCGGTCAAGCTGTTGCCGGCCAAGGAATTTCCGCTGCAAAAAGAAGCGGTCACTCGCTTCAAGGCGCGGTTCCGCGAGCGTTTTGACGTCGACTTCCGCCGCTGCCCGATCTTCCAGGACTTGAGCAGCGGGATTACCCCGGCCGGCATCGAGTACTACCTGCCGCTGTTCTTCGAAGAAACCTCGACACTGTTCGATTACCTGCCCCAGGACACGCAAGTGTTTTCCCTGCCGGGCATTGAGCAGGCCGCGGAAAACTTCTGGAACGATGTGCGCAATCGCTATGAAGAACGCCGCGTCGACCCGTCCCGCCCTTTATTACCGCCCGCCGAACTGTTCCTGCCGGTGGAAGACTGCTTCGCGCGCCTGAAAAACTGGCCGCGCGTGGTGGCCAGTCAACAGGATGTAGAAAGCGGTGGCGGTCGCGAGCGCTTCCCGGCTCGCGAGTTGCCCAACCTGGCGATCGAAGCCAAGGCCACCCAACCGCTGGCGGCACTGGCGGACTTCCTGGACCAGTTCCCCGGTCGCGTGCTGTTCACCGCCGAATCCGCAGGCCGCCGCGAAGTGCTGCTGGAACTGCTGGAACGCCTGAAGCTGCGACCGAAAACCGTCGACAGCTGGCCGGACTTTGTCGCCGGCAAGGAACGCCTGGCGATCACCATCGCACCGCTCGATGAAGGCTTGCTGCTCGACGACCCGGCCCTGGCCCTCGTCGCCGAAAGCCCGTTGTTCGGCCAGCGCGTAATGCAGCGCCGTCGCCGCGAAAAACGCGCCGATGCCAACAACGATGCCGTCATCAAGAACCTCACCGAGCTGCGCGAGGGCGCGCCGGTGGTGCACATCGACCACGGCGTCGGCCGCTACCTGGGCCTGGCGACCCTGGAAATCGACAGCCAGACCGCTGAATTCCTCGCCCTGGAATACGCCGAAGGCGCCAAGCTCTATGTGCCGGTGGCCAACCTGCACCTGATCGCCCGCTACACCGGCAGCGACGATGCCTTGGCCCCGCTGCACCGCCTCGGTTCCGAGACCTGGCAGAAAGCCAAGCGCAAAGCCGCCGAGCAGGTACGTGACGTGGCCGCCGAGTTGCTCGATATCTACGCCCGCCGCGCCGCCCGCGAAGGCTACGCTTTCGCCGACCCGAAAGCCGACTACGCCACCTTCAGCGCCGGCTTCCCGTTCGAAGAAACCCCGGACCAGCAAACCACCATCGAAGCGGTACGCGAAGACATGCTTGCGCCCAAGCCGATGGATCGCCTGGTGTGCGGCGACGTCGGCTTCGGCAAGACTGAAGTGGCGATGCGCGCCGCGTTCATCGCCGTGCATGGCGGTCGCCAAGTGGCGATTCTGGTGCCGACCACCCTGCTCGCCCAGCAGCACTACAACAGCTTCCGCGACCGTTTCGCCGACTGGCCGGTGACCGTGGAAGTGATGAGCCGTTTCAAGTCGGCCAAGGAAGTGAATGCGGCGGTCGCGGATCTGGCCGAAGGCAAGATCGACATCGTCATCGGCACGCACAAGCTGCTGCAGGACGATGTGAAGATCAAAAACCTCGGGCTGGTGATCATCGACGAGGAACACCGTTTCGGCGTGCGCCAGAAGGAACAACTCAAGGCCCTGCGCAGCGAAGTCGACATTCTGACCCTGACCGCCACGCCGATTCCGCGCACGCTGAACATGGCGGTGTCGGGCATGCGCGACCTGTCGATCATCGCCACGCCGCCGGCCCGTCGCCTGTCGGTACGCACCTTCGTCATGGAACAGAACAAGAGCACGGTCAAAGAGGCCCTGCTGCGTGAGTTACTGCGTGGCGGTCAGGTCTATTACCTGCACAACGACGTGAAGACCATCGAGAAATGCGCCGCCGACCTCGCCGAACTGGTGCCGGAAGCACGGATCGGCATCGGTCACGGGCAGATGCGCGAACGCGATCTCGAACAGGTGATGAGCGATTTCTATCACAAGCGCTTCAACGTGCTGATCGCCTCGACCATCATCGAGACCGGTATCGACGTACCGAGCGCCAACACCATCATCATCGAGCGTGCCGACAAGTTCGGCCTGGCACAGTTGCACCAGTTGCGCGGCCGGGTCGGACGCAGCCACCACCAGGCGTACGCCTACCTGCTGACGCCGCCGCGCCAGCAAATCACCCCGGACGCGGAAAAGCGCCTGGAAGCGATTGCCAATACCCAGGACCTCGGCGCGGGCTTCGTGCTCGCCACCAACGACCTGGAAATCCGTGGCGCCGGCGAATTGCTCGGCGACGGCCAGAGCGGGCAGATCCAGGCAGTCGGCTTCACGCTGTACATGGAAATGCTCGAGCGCGCGGTGAAGTCGATCCGCAAGGGCGAGCAGCCGAACCTCGATCAACCGCTCGGCGGCGGCCCGGAAGTCAACTTGCGGGTACCGGCGTTGATTCCCGAAGACTATCTGCCGGATGTCCACGCCCGCCTGATTCTCTACAAGCGCATTGCCTCGGCCACCGACGAGGACGGCCTCAAGGATTTGCAGGTGGAGATGATCGACCGTTTCGGCCTGTTGCCGGAGCCGACCAAGAACCTGATCCGCATCACTGCATTGAAATTGCAGGCCGAACAACTGGGCATCAAGAAAGTCGATGGCGGCCCACAAGGCGGTCGCGTCGAGTTCGCCGCACAGACGCCGGTCGACCCGCTGACCCTGATCAAACTGATCCAGAGCCAGCCAAAACGCTACAAATTCGAAGGCGCCACGATGTTCAAGTTCATGGTTCCGATGGAGCGCCCGGAAGAGCGCTTTAATACTGTAGAGGCGCTGTTCGAGCGCCTCGTTCCGAAAACTGCTTGAAGGACGCCGCATGCGCCTGTTTCGCTCCCTGACCTTGCTGACCCTGTTGGTGCCAGCGCTGATTGCACCCACGGCATTTGCCGATGACCTGTATCAGGTCGAAATGATTCTGGTCCGTCAAAACGCCGTGCCGGCGATAGTCAGCCGCGCCGCGCCGGAAGACTGGGCGGCGGGCGCCCAACCGGTCAGCCCCGACAGCCTGCGCACGCCAAGCCTCAATGGCGAGGTGGAAAAACTCACCAGCAGCGCTGACTACACCGTGTTGCTGCACAAGGCCTGGCAACAGCCCCTCGGCGAAACGGCCAGCAAAGTGGCGATCAGCGACGGCAAGGAACAATATGGTCAGTTCCCGATCGAGGGCACACTGGACATGAAACTGGGACGTTTTACCGACGTCGACGCCGATTTCTGGGTCAACCAGATCGATGCCAATGGCATGGTGACCGCCAGCGAGCGCCTGAAACAGGAAAGCCACACCAAGAACGGCCAGCTGAACTTCCTCGACAACGGCCACCTCGGCCTGCTGATCAAGATCACTTCGCTGACCGCCCCCGCACCCCGAGCAGCTCCCGAAGAAATTCCGGACTGATTCCCTATGTCCGCGACCCTGAGCAAACCCCTCGCACCGTCCTGGGTCAGCCGATTCAAGGAACAGAGCCTGGAGCGTGGTCGCCGTTACGCGCTGGAGAATCGCGTCAGGATCGTCGAGGCCGGCGACGCAACCATCGTCGCCGCCTGCGAAGGCTCTGGTGGTAACGTTTATCGTCAGACCATTCGCCTGCGCGAGTCAGCCAAAGGCACGCTGCTGATGGTCGACGCCACCTGCTCCTGTCCGGTCCACAGCAACTGCAAACATTGCGCGGCGGTGCTCCTGCAAGTACAGGAAACCCTCGACTACCCCGCCGCTGCCAAAGACGCCGAACTCCTGGAAAAGCTCCAGGCAGTCCTGGAAAACCGCAGCCCAAAGGCCCCACCACAAGTGCTGGTCGACAATGTTCAACCGGTACCGCGCCTGTGGCTGGCCAGCATCGAATTCAGCGCATTCGAACCGCGCAACGGCCGGATGCAACGCTACATCCAGCATCGAGCGGCACTGTCCTTCAGTTATCTGGATGAGTACGTTTGCGGGCAGAAAAACACCGACATCCTGATTCGCCAGGAAACCCAGACGCTGCGGATAAAACGCCACCCGGAAGTGGAACAGTCCTACCGGGAACAGCTGCGAATCCTCGGCTTCAAAGTCGCCACCCGGCAAAGCAAGGCCTTGCCGGAAAGCGCCGGCGAGTTGTTCGAGATGGTCAATGACAGCGCCTGGCTGACCTTTACCCTCAATGAACTGCCGAAGTTGCGCACCCAGGGCTGGGAATTGCAGATCGACGAGGACTTCGGTTTCGACCTGACGGCGGTAGACGACTGGTACGCCACGGTCGAACAGGCTCCGGAACGCGACTGGTTCGATCTGGAACTGGGGATCATCGTCAACGGCGAACGCCTGAGCCTATTGCCGATCCTGCTCAACCTGATGCGCTCCCATACCGAAATCCTCAACCCGGAACGCCTTGCCCGACGCCGCGACGACGAGCTGATCCTGGTCAACATCCCCAACCGCCCGAACTCCGAGCACGGCCCATTGCAGGTCGCCCTGCCCTTCGGCCGCTTGAAGCCGGTGCTGGCCACCCTCGGCGAGTTCTACCTGCAGGAACCCGGCGACACCACGCTACGCCTGAGCAAGGCCGATGCCACGCGCCTGAACCCGCTGGAAGACATGCCGCTGCTCTGGGAGGGTGGCGAACAGATCCGCACCTTTGCCCAGCGCCTGCGTGACATCAAGGACCACACGGCCATCGCCCCGGAAGGCCTGAATGCGACGCTGCGTCCGTATCAGCTCGAAGGCTTGAGCTGGATGCAGTCGCTGCGACAGCTGGAAGTGGGTGGAATTCTCGCGGACGACATGGGCCTGGGTAAAACCCTGCAGACACTGGCGCACGTGCTGAGCGAGAAAAACGCCGGTCGCCTGGATCGGCCGTGCATGGTGGTGATGCCGACCAGCCTGATCCCCAACTGGCTCGACGAAGCGGCGCACTTTACACCGCAGCTCAAGGTACTGGCGCTGTACGGTGCCAGCCGTAAAAAGCACTTCGACAAGCTGGCTGACTACGATCTGATCCTGACCACCTATGCGCTGCTGCCCAAGGATGTCGAACGCTTGGCGGCGCAGCCCTTGCACATACTGGTGCTGGACGAAGCGCAATACATCAAGAACCCGAACAGCAAGGCTGCACAGGCTGCCCGCGAGCTCAATGCCCGGCAGCGCCTGTGCCTGAGCGGCACGCCGCTGGAAAATCATCTCGGCGAACTCTGGTCGCTGTTTCACTTCCTCTTGCCCGGCTGGCTGGGCGACGTCAAAAGCTTCAACCGCGATTACCGCGTGCCGATTGAAAAACGCACCAGCGAAGTCAGGCTCCAGCACCTCAACGGCCGGATCAAACCTTTCCTGCTGCGCCGCACCAAGGAACAGGTGGCCACCGAGTTGCCGCCGAAAACCGAGATCATCCACTGGGTCGAACTCAACGAAGCCCAGCGCGACGTGTACGAAACCATGCGCCTGGCCATGGACAAGAAAGTCCGCGACGAGATCACTCGCAAAGGCGTGGCCCGCAGCCAGATCATCATTCTCGAAGCCCTGCTCAAGCTGCGCCAGGTGTGCTGCGATTTGCGCCTGGTCAACGAGGCGACCCTGCCAAGCCGTGGCAGCACATCGGGCAAGCTCGACAGTCTGATGGAAATGCTCGAGGAATTGTTCGAGGAAGGTCGGCGGATCCTGCTGTTCTCGCAGTTCACTTCGATGCTGTCGCTGATCGAAGACGAACTGAACAAACGCGGCGTGGCCTACGCTCTGCTGACTGGCCAGACCCGCGACCGCCGCACCCCGGTGAAGGAATTCCAGAGCGGCAAGCGTCAGATTTTTCTGATCAGCCTGAAGGCCGGTGGCGTTGGCCTGAACCTGACCGAAGCGGACACGGTGATTCATTACGATCCGTGGTGGAACCCGGCGACGGAAAACCAGGCGACCGACCGGGCGTATCGCATCGGCCAGGAGAAACCGGTGTTCGTCTATAAGTTGATTGCGCGCGGCACGGTCGAAGAGAAGATTCAACACCTGCAAAAGGAAAAATCCGACCTCGCGGCAGGTGTGCTGGATGGGCGCAAGGCCGGGGACTGGAAGCTGCAGAACGATGATATCGAGGCACTGTTTGCGCCGCTGCCGGAAAACCTTGAAAAACGCTGAGACTTTCGGCGTCTGAACCGACCTCTTCGCGAGCAGGCTCGCTCCCACATTGACCGCGTCGAATGCAAATTCTACGAACGCCACCGAACCTGTGGGAGCGAGCTTGCTCGCGATGAAGTCAACTCGGTATCAAGCGGGGCTCAACCCTTGAGCACCCGAGCCAGCGTCGATTTCACCTTGCCCATGCCGTCATGCAACGCCTGCTCGATCTCGGCCATGGTGATCACCGCCGTCGATTTGCCCGCCGCCGGGTTCACCACCAGCGCCAGACAGGCGTAGTCCAGTTCCAGTTCACGGGCCAATGCCGCTTCCGGCATACCGGTCATGCCGACGATGTCGCAGCCATCGCGCTCCAGCCGGGCGATTTCAGCCACAGTCTCAAGGCGCGGCCCTTGAGTACAGGCATACACGCCATGGCTGCTATAGCCCACGCCTTCCGCCGCCAATGCCGCAATCAGTTGCTGACGCAACGGTTCGCTGTAGGGGTAGCTGAAGTCGATATGGGTAACGTGTTCCAGGTCATCGGCAAAGTAGGTGTGCTCACGACCGCTGGTGTAGTCGATCAACTGATGCGGCACGCAGAAATGCCCGGTGCCCATTGCGGCATGGATGCCGCCCACGGCGTTGACCGCCAGAATGGCTTCGGCACCGGCCTGTTTCAACGCCCAGAGGTTGGCGCGGTAGTTGACCTGATGCGGCGGAAAGCGGTGCGGATGACCGTGACGCGCGAGGAAAAGCACTTCCTTGCCGGCATATTCGCCGATCTGCACTTCGGCCGAAGGTGCGCCATAAGGCGTGTCCACTGCCAGTGACTGGCGAATGCTCAGGCCTTCGAGTTGAGTCAGGCCTGTGCCACCGATAATCGCGTAAACCGTCATAACGAACAGTCCTTAATCAATCAATTGAGCTTCTTTGAGCGCGCCGACAGCGGCCAGCCAGCGCGGGTCTTGACGGTATTCGACGTTGGCAAACGACTGGCCGCGCATCCGCGCGATGCGCTCGGAAGGCTTGACCTTCAGGCGCTGCGCAGCGCTCAGGGCCAGTTCGGCGGCAGCGCGATCGTTGCACACCAGACCCATGTCGCAACCGGCAGTCAGCGCCGCTTCGATACGGCTGGCGGCATCGCCGACCACGTGAGCGCCCGCCATGGACAGGTCATCACTGAAGATCACGCCATCGAACTGCAACTCGCCGCGCAGGATGTCCTGCAACCAGCGGCGGGAGAAGCCAGCGGGCCGGGAATCGACTTGTGGATAAATGACGTGGGCCGGCATGACCGCGGCCAGTTGCTTGCTCAGTTTGGCAAACGGCACCAGGTCATTGACGCGGATCTCGTCGAGACTGCGTTCGTCGTTGGGAATCGCGTCGTGGGAGTCAGCCTCGGCCCAGCCATGACCAGGGAAATGCTTGCCGGTGGCGGCCATTCCGGCGCTGTTCATGCCGCGGATAAACGCACCCGCGAGCAAGGCCGCGCGCTCGGGATCACCTTCGAACGAACGGGTGCCGACAACGGCGCTGCGCTGGTAGTCGAGGTCGAGCACCGGAGCGAAGCTCAGGTCCAGGCCAACGGCCAACACTTCGGTCGCCATAATCCAGCCACACTGCTCGGCCAGGTATTCGGCGTTCGGGTTGTCGGCAATGGCGCGCATGGCGGGCAAGCGCACGAAACCCTGGCGCAGGCGCTGCACGCGGCCGCCCTCTTGATCCACTGCCAGCAGCAGATCGGGACGAATGGCGCGAATGGCCGCACTCAGCTCGCGCACTTGACGCGGATGCTCGATGTTACGGGCAAAGATGATCAGGCCACCCACTTCGGGTTGGCGCAACAATTGGCGATCTTCAGCCGTCAGCCAGGTACCGGCGACGTCCACCATCAACGAGCCTTGCAAGCCAGCAGTCATAAAAATTCCTTGATAACAGAAAACCCGGCCCACACGAATTCGCCGCCAGACGCTGCGCCCGGCAGGTCGGCGATTTCAATGGGAAACGGGTTCAGAACGAGAGTCGGCATGGGCGGCTAGCTTAGCGGATGTCAGCTGCCGCGCCCACCCGTGTGCGGTTAAACCTTGGCGGCAACCGGTGTCGATTTGCTACGTGGACGCAACTGGGCCGTGGCCATGGCCGTGTCGGTAACGCCGGATTCGGCGCGCATGCCGGCAGCCAGGAACGGCACCATCAGGCGCATGACCTGCTCGATGGAGGTGTTCACGCCGAAATCGGTTTCGGCAATCGCACGCAAGGCCTTGATACCGGACATGCTGAACGCCGCCGCACCCAGCATGAAGTGCACGCGCCAGAACAGTTCGATGGGTGGAATACGTGGCGCCGCTTCGTTGACCAACATCATGTAGCGGCGGAACACCTTGCCGTACATGTCTTCCAGATAACGACGCAAGTGCCCCTGGCTCTGACTGAACGCCAGCCCCAGCAAGCGCATGAAGATAGACAGGTCGTTGCCGCTGCGCGGCTGCACCACCAGCGCCTGCTCGACGAGGATTTCCAGCAACTCTTCGAGTGTCGGCTTGATTTCAGGCTTGGCCTGACGCCGCTCCAGCTCTTTATCGAGGCTGATGCAAAACGGCCCGAGGAACCGCGAGAAAACCGCCTGGATCAACGCTTTCTTCGAACCGAAGTGATAGTTCACCGCCGCCAGGTTGACACCCGCCTTGCTGGTGATCAGACGCAACGAGGTTTCGGCGAAACCTTTTTCCGCGAACAACTGCTCGGCGGCATCAAGAATGCGTTCAACGGTTTCCGACTGGGCCATGGCTACTCCGCCTGACAAACACTTGTTTGAAACATACGTTTCAGCCTGTGCATTGTCAAGTCTGGCAGTTCGTTTCGGGAATGGTCGGTCAGACATTTAACCACACAACAGCCAGGCTTCAATCCACTGACTGTTCGACCGTCCGGCGGCGACTGAAAAATGGAGCATTGCCAAGACCGTCTTACTGTATATAATCCCAGTCACTGTATAAAAAAACAGAGCGATCGATATGCTAAAGCTGACGCCACGACAAGCAGAGATTCTGGCCTTCATCAAACGCTGCCTGGAAGACAACGGGTATCCACCCACCCGTGCGGAAATCGCTCAGGAATTGGGTTTCAAGTCGCCCAATGCGGCGGAAGAACACCTCAAGGCACTGGCCCGCAAGGGTGCAATCGAGATGACGCCTGGCGCCTCCCGTGGCATTCGCATCCCCGGTTTCGAAGCCAAGGCCGACGATTCCACCCTGCCGATCATTGGCCGGGTCGCAGCCGGCGCCCCGATTCTTGCGCAGCAACACATCGAAGAGTCCTGCAACATCAACCCTGCCTTCTTCCATCCGCGCGCCGACTACCTGCTGCGTGTCCACGGGATGAGCATGAAGGATATCGGCATTTTCGACGGCGACCTGCTGGCGGTCCACACCACCCGCGAAGCCCGCAACGGCCAGATCGTGGTGGCGCGAATCGGCGACGAAGTGACCGTCAAGCGCTTCAAGCGTGACGGCAGCAAAGTCTGGCTGATCGCCGAGAACCCCGAGTTCGCCCCTATTGAAGTGAACCTTCAAGACCAGGAACTGGTGATCGAAGGCTTGAGTGTCGGCGTCATTCGCCGCTAAAGGAGGCACCATGCAGTTCCCACAGACATCACCACAGCAAACCCAACTGCCGTTGTTCGAAGCGTTCATGGCACAGCCATTGGCGCCGATTCTGAAAGACGTAGTCGAGTCCCCCTGGAGCGCCGAACCTGACGTTTTCAGCGAGCTGTCACTGCGTGGTGCAGCCGGGAACTGCCTGAGCCTCCTGGCACCGATCCTCAGGGAATTGAGCCAGGACCAGGACGCACGCTGGCTGACACTGATCGCGCCGCCCGCCAGCTTGACTCAAGCCTGGTTGCGAGATGCCGGACTCAACCGCGAGCGCATTCTGCTGCTGCAACCGCGGGGCACCCAGAGCGCCCAGCAACTGACCTGCGAAGCTCTGCGCCTGGGTCGTAGCCACACGGTGGTCAGCTGGATCAACCCGTTGAGCCCCCAATCGCGGCAACAACTGATCAGCGCCGCCCGCACCGGGGACGCTCAGAGCCTGAATATTCGACTGGGTTAACCGGCAGGCAAGACGCGCGCTTCACCGCGCAAGGCTTCTCCAGGGACAGAGAAGCCGATGAGTAACGACATCAAGAAAAGCGACAGACGGGGGTCAATGAAGAACCCGCGACCCCTCTTCCTTGTCGAATTCGCCTTCAACCAGGCGACCTGCCATCTGAACACCCACGCTCAACATCGCCTTGGCGACTTCCACGTGCTGCCCCTGCAGGAATGCCTTGGCGTCCTCGGAGAAATCCAAAGTAACCAGAGAACCCTCGTCCTCGGCCCTGCGCAGCTCGATACGGCCGTCTGGTAACTCGACAATTTCTAGAAAGGACGTTGGCATAAAGGACTGTTCTCCACGAAAGGCGGGGATTATATAGGCATCGGCCAGGCTTCGCTCGGGATCTTGACCAGATGCCATCCCGAAACTGTTTCTGTCAGCACTCGTTCAGACCTTCGCGAAAGCGGATCGCCAATGCTTTCAGGTTCTGACGCCAGCTCTCCAGCTCCTCCCGACTCAGTTCTTGCGGCACTTCCTCTTCATCCAGATTGACAGCCAGGATCAGGGGCTGGGTCACGTCCCCTTTCGGCTTGTGGGGCGCGCGCGGCGGCTGAAACAATGCAGCATGGGCGGCCAACAGCTTGGCCAGCCAGGTTTCCGGATTATTGGCCAGTTCGACCAGCTCAGCCATTTCCGGGATGGCGATGGTGTCCAGCACCTCGCGAGTCAGCAACAACTCCGCACGAGGCGCATTGGCCTGAGGCAAGCGATAGAAACCGGCGATCTCGTGACACAAGCCCAACAGCGCGCCGTACAGGTGAAACAGCGCGGATTCGCGCCCAGCCTGGATCAGCGCCAGCGAATTCATCGCCCGCCCTTCTTCAGTGCGGGCCAGCGCTTCGAGCGACAAGCCGGCGAAATAAATCTTCTGATTGGTGCGGGTATACAGTTCGTGGGCCATGACGGCAGCCTCCACAACGAAATAATAGCTTCATGCAGGTCATGTAGGAGCGAGCTTGCTCCGGGCGGCGTTCCGACGATGGTCGTCAACGATGACGCGGGCCTTCAGAATACCCACGTTGCTCTCACGTCCTTCGCGAGCAAGCTCGCTCCTACAGGGGTCTTGCTATCTTACGCCTTGGCAGCCGGGCGTTTATCTTCGACCGCCCACTTGCCGCCGTCGTAGAATGCTTTCCAGCCAGTCGGCTTACCGTCGACTTCGGTCTGCACGTACTGCTCCTTGGTCTTGCGGCTGTAACGGATCACTGCCGGCAGACCATCCGGATCCTTCTTCGGCGCTTCGCAGAGGAAGTGATACTTCGGATCGATCTCGTCCTTGTGCGGAATGATTTCCATCACCAGCGGAGCACGGGTCTCGCGGTTTTTCGGGAACTGACTAGCCGCCAGGAACAGGCCGGATGCACCGTCGCGCAGGATGTAGGTGTCGTTGACCTTTTCGCATTTCAGCTCAGGCATCTTCACCGGATCCATCTTCGGCGGTGCCGCATCACCGCTCTTCAGCAGTTTGCGGGTGTTCTTGCAGGTGGCATTGGTGCACCCGAAGAACTTGCCGAAACGGCCGGTCTTGAGTTGCATCTCGCTGCCACACTTGTCGCACTCCAGGCTCGGACCTTCGTAGCCCTTGATGCGATAGGTGCCCTCTTCGATTTCGTAGCCATCGCAATCCGGGTTGTTACCGCAGATGTGCAGCTTGCGCTTTTCATCGAGCAGGTAGGCATCCATCGCGGTGCTGCAGATTGGGCAGCGATGCTTGCCACGCAACACCAGCGACTCCGATTCACCCTCGTCGTCGGCAGCGATTTCGTCGCCCGGCACCAGGTTGACGGTAGCCTTGCAACGCTCTTTCGGCGGCAGGCTGTAGCCCGAGCAACCGAGGAATACGCCAGTTGACGCGGTACGGATCTGCATCGGCCGCCCGCAAGTGGTGCACGGAATGTCAGTCATGACCGGCTGATTGGCGCGCATGCCGCTTTCCGGGCTTTCGGCTACTTCGAGTTTCTTCTTGAAGTCGCCGTAGAACTCGTCGAGCACGTTTTTCCAGTCGCGTTCGCCCTGGGCCACGTCATCGAGATGCTCTTCCATGCCGGCGGTGAAGCCGTAGTCCATCAGGTTGGAGAAGCTCTCGGCCAGACGCTCGGTGACGATGTCACCCATCTTTTCCGAGTAGAAACGACGGTTGTGCAGCGCCACGTAGCCGCGATCCTGGATGGTCGAAATGATCGCCGCATAGGTCGAAGGACGACCGATGCCGCGTTTTTCCATTTCTTTTACCAGGCTGGCTTCCGAGTAACGCGCCGGCGGCTTGGTGAAATGCTGGGTCGGATCAAGCTTGATCAGCTTCATCGCGTCGCCCTGGGCCATGTCCGGCAGTACGTCATCGTCGCCCGGCTTGGCGATTTGTGGCATGACGCGGGTGTAACCGTCGAACTTCAGGATGCGGCCCTTGGCGCGCAGCTCGAAGTCGCCGGCGCCCACAGTGACCGTGGTCGACAGGTATTGCGCCGGCAGCATCTGGCAAGCGAGGAACTGGCGCCAGATGAGCTCGTAGAGGCGTTCAGCGTCACGCTCCATGCCCGACAGCTTGCTTGGCTCGGTATTGGCGTCGGACGGACGAATCGCTTCGTGAGCCTCTTGTGCGCCTTCCTTGCTGCTGTAGACGTTCGGGGTTTCCGGCAGGTACTTCTTGCCGAACTCGCCTTCAATATAGGTACGCGCCATCGCCACGGCATCCACCGAGAGGTTGGTGGAGTCGGTACGCATATAAGTGATGTAGCCGGCTTCGTACAAACGCTGGGCCATCATCATGGTTTTCTTCACACCGAAGCCCAGGCGGTTACTCGCGGCCTGTTGCAGGGTGGAGGTGATGAACGGCGCCGACGGCTTGCTGCTGGTCGGCTTGTCTTCGCGCTTGACGATGCTGTAGCTGGAAGCCTTGAGCTTCTCCAGCGCAGCCATGGCCTGGGTTTCGTTGAGCGGCTTGAAGGCTTCGCCTTTTTCGCGAGCCACGTCGAAACGCACGGTCGCGCCTTTGGCGGTGCCGAGGTCAGCATGCACTTCCCAGTACTCTTCCGGGATGAACGCGCGGATTTCACGTTCACGCTCGACCACCAGCTTCACGGCAACCGACTGCACGCGACCGGCGGACAGACCGCGAGCGATCTTGGCCCACAGCAGCGGCGAAACCATGTAACCCACGACGCGGTCGAGGAAGCGACGCGCCTGCTGGGCGTTGACGCGGTCGATATCCAGCTCGCCTGGTTTCGAGAAGGCTTCCTGGATCGCCTTCTTGGTAATTTCGTTGAACACCACGCGCTTGTAGCGGGTGTCGTCACCACCGATGGCTTCGCGCAGGTGCCAGGCAATGGCTTCCCCCTCGCGGTCCAAGTCGGTTGCGAGATAGATGGTGTCAGCATCCTTGGCGAGCCGGCGCAGCTCTTCGATGACTTTTTCCTTGCCCGGGAGGATCTCGTACTTGGCTTTCCAGCCATGGTCCGGATCGACACCCATGCGCGCGACCAGCTGCTTGCGCGCTTTTTCTTTCGGCGAGAGCACCGGACCTTCGCCCGCGGCAGCCTTGCCGCGCTTGGCGGCTGGCTCTTTGCTGGCGCTAGCCGAACCGCTGGTGGGCAGGTCTCGGATATGGCCGATACTCGACTTCACCACGTATTCGTTGCCCAAATACTTGTTGATGGTCTTGGCCTTAGCCGGGGATTCCACAATGACCAGCGATTTGCCCATGGATCAGAAAATTCCTGAATTCGAGAAGTGAAAGGCGGTTGGCGCCTGACGCGGCACCGCTATATATAGTGGCAACAAGGTGAGGTCAAGCGCAGGAATCTGCGCGCACTCAGCTTATGGCTTGTTGAAAAGGCTTTCTTCGGCCTGCACCAAAGCAAAGCGTGGCACCTGTTCACCGTCAACCTCGACGGACTCCAGGAACATGCTCAAGGGACGCACCCAAAAGCCGTAATCGCCATACAGGGCTTGATAGAAGACCACTTCTTCTTCGGTTTCCGAATGCCGCGCAACAGCGAATACGCGGTATTGCGGACCTTTGTAATGTTCGTAGAGCCCAGGTTGTATCGGCATGTTTTGGCCCTCACTGAATTTTTTCAAAATAAAAACAAAATAAATCCGGAAAAACAAAAACCGGGGCACTTGGCCCCGGCTTCCATCAACGAGACGCTTAAACGCGTTCGAAGACGGTGGAGATGCCTTGGCCGAGACCAATGCACATGGTGGCTACCCCGAAGGTACCGCCATTCTGCTTCATCACATTGAGCAAAGTGCCGGAGATACGCGCACCGGAGCAACCGAACGGGTGACCCAGGGCGATCGCGCCGCCGTGCAGGTTAACCTTCTCGTTCATCTTGTCGAGCACTTTCAGATCTTTCAGCACTGGCAGGGCCTGTGCGGCGAAAGCTTCGTTGAGCTCGAAGAAGTCGATGTCGGAGATACCCAGACCCGCGCGCTTCAATGCTTTTTGTGTGGCCGGTACTGGACCATAGCCCATGATTGCCGGATCCACACCTGCCACCGCCATCGAGCGAATCACCGCCAGAGGCTGGATGCCCAGGTCCTGTGCGCGCTGCGCCGACATCACGATCATGCACGAGGCACCATCGGTGATCTGCGACGAGGTACCGGCTGTCACGGTGCCGCCCTTTGGATTGAACGCCGGCTTCAGAGCCGCCAGGCTTTCCAGGGTGGTTTCCGGACGAATGGTTTCGTCGTAGTCGAAGGTTTTCAGGAAACCGTTCTCGTCGTAGCCCTGCATCGGGATGATTTCGTCCTTGAACTTGCCTTCCACGGTCGCCTTGTGGGCGAGTTGGTGGGAGCGCACGCCGAAAGCGTCCTGTTGCTCGCGAGTGATGCCGTGCATCTTGCCCAGCATTTCCGCGGTCAGGCCCATCATGCCCGAGGCTTTCGCCGCGTACAGCGACATGTGCGGGTTCGGATCGACACCGTGCATCATGCTCACGTGCCCCATATGCTCGACGCCACCAACCACGAAAACGTCACCGTTGCCGGTCATGATCGCTTGCGCGGCAGTGTGCAGAGCGCTCATGGACGAGCCACACAGGCGGCTGACGGTCTGGCCGGCCGAGGTGTGCGGGATCTGGGTCATCAGCGACGCCATGCGCGCGATGTTCCAGCCCTGCTCCAGGGTCTGGTTCACACAGCCCCAGATCACATCTTCGACTTCGTTCGGGTCGACCTTGACGTTTCGTTCCAGCAGTTTGCTGATCAGGTGCGCCGACATGTCTTCGGCGCGGGTGTTGCGGTGCATGCCGCCCTTGGAGCGGCCCATCGGAGTACGACCGAAGTCGACAATCACGACGTCTCTAGGATTCAAGCTCATAAGTTCACTCTCACTCTAGTTGGGGGCGCTTAACCGAAGAAGCTCTGGCCGTTCTTGGCCATTTCGCGCAGCTTCGCGGTCGGGTGGTACAGCGCGCCCAAATCAGCGTACTGGTCAGCCAGGGCAACGAACTCTGCCACACCGAGCGAGTCGATGTAACGCAGCGCACCGCCACGGAATGGAGGGAAACCAATACCGTAGACCAGACCCATGTCGGCTTCGGCGGCGGTTTCGACGATGCCGTCTTCCAGGCAACGCACGGTTTCCAGGCACAGCGGGATCATCATCCAGTTGATGATGTCTTCGTCGGTGACTTCGCGCTGCTCGTAAACGATCGGTTTGAGCACTTCCAGTACCGAAGGATCGGCAACCTTCTTCTGCTTGCCGCGCTTGTCGGTCTCGTAGGCGTAGAAGCCCTTGCCGTTCTTCTGGCCCAGGCGCTTGGCTTCGTAGAGCACGTCGACGGCCGAGCGACGGTCGTCCTTCATGCGGTCCGGGAAGCCTTCAGCCATTACGTCACGACCGTGGTGACCGGTGTCGATGCCAACCACGTCCATCAGGTAGGCCGGGCCCATCGGCCAGCCGAATTTTTCCATGATCTTGTCGATACGGACGAAGTCCACACCAGCGCTGACCAGCTTGGCGAAGCCGCCGAAGTACGGGAACAGGACGCGGTTGACCAGGAAGCCCGGGCAGTCATTGACGACGATCGGGTTCTTGCCCATTTTCTTGGCGTAGGCAACGGTGGTGGCAACCGCCAGCTCGCTGGACTTCTCGCCACGGATCACTTCCACCAGCGGCATCATGTGCACCGGGTTGAAGAAGTGCATGCCGACGAAATTTTCCGGACGCTTGAGGGCCTTGGCCAGCAAGGTGATGGAAATGGTCGAGGTGTTGGACGCCAGGATGGTGTCCTCCTTGACCTTGTCTTCGACTTCGGCCAGAACGGCTTGCTTGACCTTCGGGTTCTCGACGACCGCTTCGACCACCAGGTCCACGTGACCGAAATCACCGTAGGACAGGGTTGGACGAATGCCGTTGAGCACTTCAGCCATTTTCGCGGCAGTCATGCGACCTTTATCAACGCGGCCGACCAGCAGTTTGGCGGCTTCGGCCAGACCCTGCTCGATACCGTGCTCGTTGATGTCCTTCATCAGGATCGGCGTACCTTTGGAAGCCGACTGATAGGCGATACCACCACCCATGATGCCGGCGCCGAGTACAGCGGCCTGCTTCACGTCCTTGGCGATTTCATCGTAGGCCTTGGCCTTTTTCTTCAGTTCCTGATCGTTCAGGAACAAGCCGATCAGGCTCTGCGCGGCAGAGGTCTTGGCCAGTTTGACGAAACCGGCCGCTTCGATTTCCAGCGCCTTGTCGCGACCGAAGTTCGCGGCTTTCTGGATGGTCTTGATCGCTTCAACCGGCGCCGGGTAGTTCGGGCCAGCCTGGCCGGCCACGAAACCCTTGGCGGTTTCGAAAGCCATCATTTGTTCGATAGCGTTCAGCTTGAGCTTTTCCAGCTTCGGCTGGCGCTTGGCCTTGTAGTCGAACTCGCCGGAGATGGCGCGCTTGATCAGTTCCAGCGCGGCGTCCTGCAGCTGTTCAGGAGCAACCACTGCGTCGACGGCGCCGACTTTCAGCGCGTCTTCAGGACGGTTTTCCTTGCCGGCGGCAATCCACTCGATGGCGTTGTCGGCACCGATCAGGCGCGGCAGGCGCACGGTACCGCCGAAGCCCGGGTAGATGCCCAGCTTGACTTCCGGCAGACCGATCTTGGCCTTGGTGGACATGACGCGGTAGTCCGCCGCCAGGCACATTTCCAGACCGCCGCCCAACGCGATGCCGTTGATGGCAACAACAGTCGGGACGTTGAGGTCTTCGAAATCGCTGAAAATCTTGTTGGCTTCGAGGTTGCCAGCAACAAGTTCTGCATCCGGCAGCTTGAAGTTGTCGACAAATTCGGTGATGTCGGCGCCGACGATGAACACGTCCTTGCCACTGCTGACGATCACGCCCTTGATCGAAGCATCTGCCTTGATGGTGTCTACGGCCTGACGCAGTTCGTTCAGGGTTAGACGGTTGAACTTGTTGACGGACTCACCCTTGAGGTCGAACTTCAGTTCGACGATGCCACTTTCAAGAGCCTTAACCGTGATGGCTTTACCTTCGTAAATCATCAACTGATCTCCACGATATGGAAGCTGAACAGTACACGTCGGACGCAGGCGAATGGCTTGGCAGGGACGTCGATCGTCAATGCTACGCCCATTCCCCCGGCACACCCGCCAACGCGATAGTCGGGATTCTGTAGGAGCGGTCTGAAATACAAACGCTCAATTCATACGCCCGTTTGATTTGGGTACGTCACCTTCACGGAATTTCCGACAATTGTCAATCGCCCGAAACACGGGT
The DNA here is from genome assembly GCF_002303925.1 of Pseudomonas sp. ACN8. Taxonomy (GTDB): domain Bacteria; phylum Pseudomonadota; class Gammaproteobacteria; order Pseudomonadales; family Pseudomonadaceae; genus Aquipseudomonas. The sequence goes on along the minus strand of NZ_MRCS01000013.1, from coordinate 62,686 downwards.
TGAAACGCGACTTTCCGGTCATATCCGTACTGCGAAGACCTTAAACACGCCGAAACATGCAAGGTCATTCATAGAATCAATTGTTAGAAAAATCGCCCTAATTCGCTGCAGCCCGTGTTTAACAAGCTACGCTGGCGGAACCAAGGGGAAAATTGTGAACGCTTTTGGCGAATGCCCAGCGTAAGATCAGCCAACACCGATTTACCGGCCTGCCTGGCCAACCCGCCCGATGATTTTGTCGGGCTTTTTATTGCCTGCGAAAAACGCCTGCAGGCGCGAGCTCGCTCGCGATGGACATCAACGATGACGCGGGAAGCCTGGCACCCCGTGGTGCTCTCAGGTTCATCGCGAGCAGGCTCGCTCCTACAGGGGGGGTGGGGTTCAGGCGAGGGCTTTGAGAGTGGCATCGATCCGCTGCAACACTTCGGCCTCGCCCTTCTCGCCCCAATACAAGGCGATTATTTGTTTGTCGGCCTCGACCTTGAAGACATTGCCCGGCAATTTTTCAAAATGATCGAGCAGCGTCCGATCCTCACAGATTTCCTGCCACTGATTGACCCAGACACCCGGGGATTTTTGCCAGTAACTCCAGCACGCGGGCTGAGTGCCACGCCGCGGACGATGGTACTGGGCGCAAGGGCTCGGCGGCTCCTGGCTGAGCCAGTGCGGCCACTCCTGAGGGGCCAATTGCATGGCCAGCCCGATGCGCCGGGCCTCCATCCGCAAGGCTATGCGCCCGCTCTGAACTCGCGACGGCCGCAACCATGCCAGCGGGCTCAGCACCACCAGCAGGATTGACACCACTATCCAGACCGTCATATCTGTACTCCCGAATTTGAATGAGCCCATTGTGTCACTTTGGAACCAATGCGCTTGAAACCAGCCATACTTACCAATATTGCATCCCTCAGGAGGAGCACCTCATGCCCTACAACCATATTCTGGTCGCTGTAGATCTGACCGAAGAGTGCGACCCTGTGATTCACCGCGCTCGCGAACTGTCGGTGAGCAACGGTGCGAAATTGTCGCTGGTGCACATTGTCGAGCCGATGGCGATGGCCTTCGGTGGTGACGTGCCAATGGACCTGTCACAACTGCAACAGCAGCAGTTCGATCAGGCCAAGGAGCGCCTTGACCGCTTGATTCTGAAATACCCGGAGCTCTCCAGGGAATACAGCCACCTGACCTACGGCCAGCCACGCCAGGAAATCCACCACCTGGCCAAGGAGCAAACCTGCGACCTGATCGTGGTGGGCAGCCATGGCCGGCACGGCCTGGCACTGCTGCTGGGCTCCACCGCCAATGACGTGTTGCATGGCGCGCCTTGCGATGTGCTGGCGGTGCGCCTGCAAAACAAATCCTGACAACACCTCCCTGTAGGAGCGAGCCTGCTCGCGATGAACCCGAGAGCGCCACGGGGTGTCAGGTTCCCCGTGTCATCGTTGACGACCATCGCGAGCAGGCTCGCTCCTACAGGGGATCGTTTCGATCCAATTTCATATGAAAAGCCCGGCGCTCATCACTGAACGCCGGGCTTTTTTGTTACCGGATCAATCAGGCATCCAGCTCGGCCCAACGCTCGACCATAATATCGAGCTCAGCCTGCAACTGCTCCAGCTGAGCAATCACCGCAGCCGTTTCGGCAGCAGGACGCTGATAGAAGCCCGCATCCGCCATTTGCGCTTCAACGGCGGCAATCTGCTGCTCCATGGCTTCGATCTGCCCCGGCAACGCTTCCAGCTCGCGCTGCAATTTGTAGCTGAGCTTTTTCTTCGCCACTGGCGCTTCGACGGCTGCCGCAACCGGCGCAGGCTCGGCCTTCACCACTGCGGAGTTCAAGTCGGCCTTGCCGGACTTGCTCTCGGTCACGCCCAGCAGGCGCGGCGAGCCGCCCTGACGCAGCCAGTCCTGATAGCCACCGACATACTCGCGAACCTTGCCTTCACCTTCGAAGACCAGGGTGCTGGTCACCACGTTGTCGAGGAATGCCCGGTCGTGGCTGACCATCAGTACGGTGCCGTTGAAGGTCAGCAAGACCTCTTCGAGCAACTCGAGGGTTTCAACGTCGAGGTCGTTGGTCGGTTCGTCGAGTACCAGCAGGTTCGCCGGCTTGCTGAATAGCTTGGCCAGCAACAGACGGGCACGTTCACCACCGGACAGCGCCTTGACCGGCGTGCGGGCACGCTGCGGGCTGAACAGGAAGTCGCCGAGGTAGCTCAGCACGTGGCGGCTCTGGCCGTCGATATCGATGAAGTCGCGACCTTCGGCCACGTTGTCGATCACGGTTTTTTCCAGGTCCAGCTGATGGCGCAACTGGTCGAAGTAGGCAACATCGATTCGGGTGCCCTCTTCCACTTTGCCGCTGGTCGGCTGCAAGCCGCTGAGCATCAGCTTCAGCAACGTGGTCTTGCCGGTACCGTTGGCGCCGAGCAGACCGATACGGTCGCCGCGCTGCAGCACCATGGAGAAGTCCTTGATCAGGAACGGCCCGCCCGGGTGAGCGAAGCTCACGTTCTCGAGCACCATGACCTGCTTGCCGGACTTGTCGGCGGTATCCAGCTGAATGTTGGCCTTGCCGGTACGCTCACGACGCTCACTGCGCTCGACACGCAAGGCTTTCAGTGCACGGACACGACCTTCGTTACGGGTACGACGGGCCTTGATGCCCTGGCGAATCCACACTTCTTCCTGGGCCAGACGTTTGTCGAACAGCGCGTTGGCAGTGGCTTCGGCAGCGAGCTCAGCTTCCTTGTGCACGAGGAAACTGGCGTAGTCGCCGTTCCAGTCGATCAGGCCACCGCGATCCAGTTCGAGGATGCGGGTGGCCAGGTTCTGCAGGAAAGAACGGTCGTGCGTGATGAACAGCACGGCGCCCTGGAAATCCTTCAGCGCTTCTTCAAGCCAGGCGATGGCACCGATGTCCAGGTGGTTGGTCGGTTCGTCGAGCAGCAGCAAGTCCGGCTCGGACACCAGGGCCTGGGCCAGCAGGACGCGACGACGCCAGCCGCCGGACAACTCGGCGAGGGTCTTGTCGGCCGGCAGCTGCAGGCGGCTCAGGGTGCTGTCGACCAGGGTCTGCAAGCGCCAGCCATCGCGGGCTTCGAGGTCGTGCTGGACGTGCATCAGCTTGTCCAGATCGGCGTCGGTGACGATGTTCTGGCTCAGGTGGTGATATTCGGCGAGCAAGGCGCCGACGCCGTCCAGGCCTTCGGCCACCACGTCGAACACTGTCCGCTCGTCGGCCACCGGCAATTCTTGCGGCAATTCGCCGATCTTGAGCCCGGGCGCGCGCCAAACGGAGCCGTCATCGGGCTTCTGGTCGCCCTTGACGAGCTTCATCATGCTGGACTTGCCAGTGCCGTTGCGGCCGATGATGCACACCCGCTCACCACGGGCGATCTGCCAGGACACCTTGTCCAACAACGGCATAGCGCCGAAAGCAAGGGACACATCGCTGAATTTGAGCAGGGTCATGAGCTTCTCCAAAAACCGGGCGCGCATTCTACCTGACTTGAGGCTTCAGAAGGCCGGCAATTTCACTCTCGTAGCACTCTGCATGACAAATGTTGCGAACTGATGCGGGAAGACCCGCAAAGCTTTCACCGGCTGCTGGCAAAAGGCTAAGCTACAGGCAATTCAGCGCGGGCCAGGCCCGCGCTTGTCATGATTTTCTCTGCCCGGATGTCTCATGCGCAGTCGCCTTTTCAATCTTTTATCTGCTTTTTTACTGTCTGCCGCTGCCGTCCAATCCGCTCAGGCGGTGGACCTGTCCACCCAACGCCAGTATTACGATGAAGCCAAGCGTGCACTGGCCAAGGGCGATAGTGGCCCGTATTTCCGTTACAGCCAGGCCCTCGCCGATTATCCGCTGGAACCGTACCTGGCGTACGACGAGCTGACCGCGCGCCTGAAAACCGCGAGCAACGCCGAAATCGAGAAGTTCCTTGCCGAACACGGCGACCTGCCCCAGGCCAACTGGATGAAGCTGCGCTGGTTGCGCTGGCTGGCGGACCGTGGCGACTGGGCGACCTTCGTCAAGTACTACGACCCGAAAATGAACTTCACCGAACTGGACTGCCTGAATGCGCAGTACCAGATCAGCCACAACCTCAAGGCCGAAGGTTATGCCAACACCGAAAAGCTCTGGCTGACCGGTAAATCCCAGCCCGAAGCCTGCGATGCCCTGTTCGGCATGTGGGCCGCCGATGGCCAGTTGACCGAGCAAAAGCGTTGGGAACGCGCCAAACTCGCCGCCCAGGCGCGCAACTACCCACTGGCCAACAGCCTGGTCAACGGCATGTCCACCCTCGCCCCTCGCGGTCGCTTGCTGGTGGACGTGGCGCAGAAGCCGGAACTGCTCAACCAGCCGTCACGCTTCACCCCGGCCGATGAAGCCATGTCCGACGTGGTCAGCCTCGGCCTTCGCCGCCTGGCCCGCCAGGACCCGGACAGGGCCATGAACCTGCTCGACGGCTATGCCAGCAGCATGCATTTCTCCCGGGATGAAAAAGTGGCGATCGCCCGGGAAATCGGGCTGACCCTTGCCAAACGTTTCGACGGTCGAGCCCTGGACGTCATGACCAAATACGACCCGGAGCTGCGCGACAACACGGTTTCGGAATGGCGCTTGCGCCTGCTCCTGCGCCTGGCGCGCTGGGACGATGCCTATCAGTTGACCCGTCGCCTGCCCCAGGACCTGGCCACCACCAACCGCTGGCGTTATTGGCAGGCCCGCACCCTGGAGCTGGCGCAACCGCAGAATCCGGAAGCCCAGACCCTTTATCGAAGCGTGGCTCGTGAGCGCGACTTCTATGGATTCCTTGCGGCGGATCGCTCGCAATCACCCTATTCGCTGAACAACAAGCCGCTGGTGATGAGCCAGGCGCTGATCAATAAAGTGCGCAACACCCCCGGCATACGTCGCGCCCTGGAGTTCCACGCTCGCGGGCAAATCGTCGACGGTCGCCGCGAGTGGTACCACGTCAGCCGCCACTTCAGCCGCGACGAGATGGTTGCCCAGGCCAAATTGGCGTACGACCTGAAATGGTACTTCCCGGCTATTCGCACCATCAGCCAGGCGCAGTATTGGGACGATCTGGATATCCGTTTCCCGATGGCCCACCGCAACACGCTGGTGCGTGAAGCGAAGAATCGCGGCCTGCATCCGAGCTGGGCGTTCGCCATCACTCGCCAGGAAAGCGCCTTCATGGAAGATGCCCGCTCCGGGGTCGGCGCCTCGGGCCTGATGCAACTGATGCCCGCCACCGCCAAGGAAACCGCACGCAAGTTCAGCATCCCCTACAGCTCGCCACAGCAACTGTTCGACCCGGACAAGAACATCCAGCTCGGTGCCGCTTACCTGAGCCAGGTACACAGCCAGTTCAACGGCAACCGCGTCCTCGCCTCCGCCGCCTACAACGCCGGCCCCGGCCGCGTGCGCCAATGGCTGCGCGGTGCCGACCACCTGAGTTTCGACGTGTGGGTAGAAAGCATTCCGTTCGACGAAACCCGCCAGTACGTGCAAAACGTGCTGTCGTATTCGGTGATCTACGGTGAGAAGCTCAACTTACCGCAGCCGATCGTGGACTGGCATGAGCGGTATTTTGATGATCAATGACCGGTAACGCCGGTGCTCTAAAAAATGCCCGCATCAAACGATGCGGGCATTTTTTTTCAGGGGCTTTGAAGGCGCAAAGATCAAGAGATCGCAGCCTGCGGCAGCGCCTACAGTTCGGTGGCAACCTTGCCGTCACTGAACTGCAAAGCCGCCAGCCGCGCATACAACGCGTTGCTGGCAATCAGCTCCTGATGCGTGCCCACCGCTACCAGCTTCCCCTGATCCATCACTGCGATGCGATCGGCGTTTTTCACCGTGGCCAGGCGATGGGCGATCACCAGGGTGGTGCGGTTTTTCATCAGGCTCGGCAGCGCCTGCTGGATCAGGTGCTCGCTCTGGGCGTCGAGGGCGCTGGTGGCTTCGTCGAGGAGCAGGATCGGGGCGTCCACCAGCAGCGCGCGGGCAATGGCCAGGCGTTGACGCTGGCCGCCGGACAAGCCGAGACCGCCGTCACCCAGATGAGTCTGGTAACCATTGGGCATGGCTTCGATAAAGTCATGGGCGTAAGCGATTTTTGCCGCTTCCTGCACCTCGGCCAAGGTCGCCTGCGGATTGCCGTAGCGAATGTTTTCTTCAATGCTGCCGAAAAACAGCGCCGGGGTTTGCGACACCAGGGCGAAACAGCGGCGCAGGTCCAGCGGATCGAGTTGAGTCAACGGCACGCCATCGAGCAGGATGCGACCCTCGGCGGGGTCGTAAAAACGCAGCAGCAAGTCATACACCGTGGATTTGCCGGCCCCCGATGGCCCGACCAGCGCCAGCGTCTCACCGGCATTGACGGTCAGGCTCAACCCGTCGACGGCATAACTTTCCGGGCGCGACGGGTAGGAAAAACGCACATTGTGCAGTTGCAGTTGGCCATCGACCCGCTCCGGCAGTTTTACCGCGCCCGCCACCGGCGGCAGGATGATGTTTTCCGAACGCAGCAACTCGGCAATCCGCTCGGCGGCGCCGGCTGCCCGCTGCAACTCGCCAATCACCTCACTCAACGTGCCGAACGCGCTGCCGACGATCAGGCTGTAGAACACGAACGCCGCCAGTGCGCCGGCGGAAATTCGCCCGGCGATGACATCCATGCCTCCAACCCAGAGCATCACCCCGACCGCCCCCAGGACCAGCACGATCACCAGGGTAATCAGCCAGGCCCGCTGGAAGATGCGCCTGCATGCGGTGTTGAACGCCTCTTCCACCGCCACGGCAAACCGGCGCTCGTCCTGGGACTGATGGTTGTAGGCCTGCACGGTCTTGATCTGCCCCAGGGTTTCCGACACATAGCTGCCGATGTCGGCAATCCGGTCCTGACTCAAGCGTGAGAGGTTACGCACCCGGCGACCGAAGATCAGGATCGGCGCGATCACCAGAGGCAAGGCAACCACCACGATGCTCGTGAGCTTGGGGTTGGTAATGAACAAAAGGACGATCCCGCCGACCACCATCAGCAGATTGCGCAGGAACAACGATAGCGAAGAGCCGATGACCGATTGCAGCAGTGTGGTGTCGGCGGTCAGGCGGGACTGGATTTCCGAGCTGCGATTGTCTTCGTAAAACCCCGGGTGCAGATAAATCAGATGATTGAACACGTTGCGGCGGATGTCGGCGACGCAGCGCTCGCCGATCCACGACACCAGGTAAAACCTCGCAAAGGTTCCGATGGCCAATCCCGCCACCAGTAACATGAACAGACCGATGGACTGGTTGAGCAGATGCGGTGACTGGGTCATGAACCCGTCGTCCACCAGCAGGCGGATGCCTTGCCCCATGGACAAGGTAATACCGGCGGTGACGATCAACGCCAGCAAGGCGCCAAAGGCCTGCCAGCGATACGGCGCGATGAAGCGACTGGCCAGGCGAATGGCACGGCGGTGGCGGGCAGAGAGCATCGTAATCATCCTGGACAAGGCGGTCATTAGGGTCAGCCTATACCGCTCAATGGGGTGGCTCGCTGCAAATCACAATGAGTCGGGTTAATTATGTCCACCAACACTAGAGGCTAGACACTATTGGTCTAAAGTTCGGGTAGCCAGGCGAAGGCATTTCTGCTGGACTGGTTCTGTCCCCCCGGAAAGATCGCAGGGAGTTGTCATAGCCCGGTCACCTGGCGGTTCTACAGTAAGCTAACAACCTGATGAGGAGACAGGCCATGTCCTTGCAACACAGCAGCGATGACAAAATTCAAGTGATCCGCACGCAACCAGACCAGTCTCTGGGTTGCTCGATTATTGACGAGCAGGGTCGCGAAGTACCGATCACTGAAAAGATGATCCAGAAAGCTTGCAGCGAACTGGAAAAGCGATTGGTCAAACCTGCCGAACAAAGGTGATATAGCCACCGTCTTCTTGACCCGGCCCATTGTTGGCCGGGTTTTTTATGCCTGCTTATCCAATCCGGCTCCTGTGGGAGCGAGCCTGCTCGCGATAGGGCCGCCACGGTCTATCAGATTGCCGTCGCCCCCAGCGCCGCCACAATCCTCTGCAACTGCGGCGCATCCCCCTCGATCCGCACCTGCAATCCATCGATCTCGCGGCGCGACGGGTATTGCTTGCGCAGCACATCGAATGCCGCTCGCTGCTCGCTGACACTGCCGACAAGGCTGCGACGGAAATCGGCATCGTCACGTCGCGGGTCATACACGCCACGGCACAGCATCGCCAACGCCCAGGCCGGATCGCTTTGCGCATTGAGGGTCACGTGCGACAGCCACGGTGCCGGCAGCAAATCGCCCAGGCTGACGCGGGCCGGTTGCCCGAGGAAATCGCAATACGCCTGATAAATCTGCGCGGTACCCCGCTGCTTGCCGTCGAGGCTGTAACCGGCAATGTGTGGCGTTGCCAGCACGCAGAGTTCGGCCAGCGCCACGTCGACTTCAGGCTCGCCTTCCCAGACATCGAGCACCGCTTGCAGGTCTTCGCGCTCCAGCAGCACGTCGCGCAGGGCCGCGTTGTTGACCACCGGCCCGCGACTGGCATTGATCAGCCAGGTGCCGGACCTGAGCTGGTTCAGACGTTTTTCATCGAACAAGTGCCAGGTCGATTGCTGACCCTGTTTCGTCAATGGCGTGTGCAGGCTGATGACATCGCATTCATCGATGATCTGCTCGAGGCTGACGTAATCCCCCCCTTCCGCAGCTTGCCGAGGCGGATCGCACACCAGCACCTTCCAGCCCAGGCCTTGCAGGACCTTGACCAGCCGTCCGCCCACTTCGCCGGCACCGACCACACCGTAGGTGCGCCGGGTCAGGTCGACACCCTCGATTTCGGCCAGGGTCAGCAGGCTGCCGAGCACATAGTCGACCACGCCTCGGGCATTGCAGCCCGGGGCGCTGGACCAGGTGATACCGGCCTGCTGAAAATAATTCAGGTCCAGATGATCGGTGCCGATGGTGCACGTACCGACAAAGCGCACCTTGCTGCCCTCAAGCAGCGCGCGATTGACGTTGGTCACCGAACGCACCAACAGCACATCGGCCTGCTCGACCGTGGCACGGTCGATGGCGCGACCCGGCACCCGGCGGATTTCACCAAAACCTCCGAAGAAGGCATCGAGCAGGGGGATATTTTCGTCGGCAACAATCAGCATGGCAGGCTCCTTTGGCGGATCGGCAGTTTAGGCGTAGATGGCCGTTGTGAGCCAGCAAGCATTGCGCGTCCTTTGTGGCGAGGGGGCTTGTCGGTTCGGCGCTCCGACAGGCCCCCTCGCCACAAGGAATCGTTTCGCACTCAAACTTTGATTACAAATCCACAACACGGGTCTTTTCCTGACTGGCGCGTCAACGCGTAGAATGCGCGCCTGTGCTTCGCAAATTTTTGGACGTTTCGCCCTTGAACTCCGTAACCGACCACCCTACTGCCCTCCCCCTTTCCCGCCCGGCCCGGATTCGCCTGGAGCTCAAGACGCTGCTTGGCCTGGCGCTACCGATCATGATCGCGCAGCTCGCTACTACGGCGATGGGTTTCGTCGATGCGGTGATGGCCGGCCGATTCAGTCCTCGCGACCTCGCGGCGGTTGCCTTGGGCAACTCGATCTGGGTGCCGGTCTTTTTGCTGATGACCGGCACCCTGCTGGCCACTACCCCCAAAGTCGCCCAGCGTTTCGGGGCCGGCACTCACAGTGAAATCGGTCCACTGGTTCGACAGGCGTTGTGGCTGGCATTGCTGGTCGGGCTCTTGGCAACGACTGCATTGTTGAACGCCGAACCCATTCTGCACATCATGAAGGTTGACCCGCAGCTGATCGGCCCGTGCATGCAATACCTGAACGGTATTGCCAGCGGCCTTCCCGCCACAGCTTTTTATTGCGTATTGCGCTGTTTCAGTGACGGTCTGGGCCGCACCCGCCCGGCCATGGTGCTTGGCCTGTGCGGCCTGGCCCTGAACATTCCACTGAACTACATCTTCATTTATGGCCACTTTGGCGTCCCGGCCATGGGTGGCGTCGGCTGCGGCTGGGCCACTGCCATCGTGATGTGGGTGATGACCTTGGGCATCGCCGGATGGGAACGCTGGGCACCGGCTTATAAATCGAGCCAATTGTTCAGCCGTTTCGACTGGCCGCAGTGGTCGGTGATCAAACGCCTGCTGGGCATCGGCCTGCCCATCGGCATCGCGGTATTCGCCGAATCGAGCATCTTCGCCGTGATCGCCCTGCTGATCGGCAGCCTCGGCGCCACTGTCGTGGCCGGACACCAGATCGCACTGAACTTCAGCTCACTGGTGTTCATGATCCCCTACTCCCTCGGCATGGCCGTGACGGTTCGGGTCGGCCAGGCCCTCGGACGCCAGGAACCGCGCGAGGCACGCTTCGCGGCCGGGGTTGGCATGGGCACCGCACTGGCCTACGCGTGTCTTTCGGCGAGCATGATGCTGTTGATGCGCGAACACATCGCCGCGATCTACACCGCCGACCCGACCGTGATCCGAGTGGCGGCGATGCTGATTGTGTATTCGGCGCTGTTCCAGTTTTCCGACGCGATCCAGGTGACCGCCGCCGGTGCACTGCGCGGCTATCAGGACACCCGGGTGACAATGTTCCTGACGTTGTTCGCGTACTGGGGTATCGGTTTGCCGGTGGGTTACGCCCTCGGCCTGACCGACTGGTTCGGTGCACCGAGTGGCCCGAGCGGGCTGTGGCAGGGCTTGATCGTGGGCTTGAGCTGCGCGGCACTGATGCTGTCGTTTCGCCTGACGCGCAGTGCGCGCAAACGGATTCGTATCAGCCGCTCGGCGGGTTGACTTGCGAAAATTGTAGGAGCGAGCTTGCTCGCGAAGGTCGTGAACGGTAACGCGTAAAACCAGATGCCCAACGGCGCTTTCGTTTTTTTCGCGAGCAAGCTCGCTCCTACAGTTGCGTCATGATGCGAACTTAAACGGACTTCTTGCGAATCCAGTAGAGGTAGGTGCCTTCCTCTTCGTGCTGCGCCACCAGTTCATGGTCGAGAAACACGCAAAACTTGGGAATGTCGCGACGGGTCGACGGATCGGTGGCGATCACCTTGAGCAGGCCGCCGGGCACCAGGTCACGGATGTGCTGGTGCAGCATCATCACCGGCTCGGGGCAGTTGAGGCCGGTGGCGTCGAGGGTGCCGTCTACCGGTGTATCAAGCATTTCACTCATGATTCACTCCTGAAACTGGCCGGCATTGTCGCGCATTGCCGGGTGTAACGTCATCTGTGGCACCTGTGGGAGCGAGCCTGCTCGCGATGGCGGTGGGTCAATCAACAAAGATGTTGAATGTAATGGCCTCATCGCGAGCAGGCTCGCTCCTACAGAGGGTTGCGGTGTTTCAGCGGGATTTCGGCTTCTTCACATCAATCCGACGTAAATGGCAGGTCACTTCCTCTCGGTCGTGGTACAGCTGCTTGCAGCCGATCTCGACCTTGATGCCCCGGGCCTTGAAGCCATCGGCAATGCGCTCGAGCAAGCGCTTCACTTCGGCGTAGCGCTGTTTCATCGGCAGCTTGAGGTTGACCACCGCCTCGCGGCAATGGCCGTCGCCGATCCACTCTTCCAGCATCGCGGCGTTGCGTGCCGGCTTCTCGACGATGTCGCAGACCATCCAGTCCACCGGTTGCTTGGGCTTGAAGGTGAAACCGTCAGCCATCAAATGCTGCACAAGACCGGTATCCATCAGGCTTTCGGCCATCGGGCCGTTGTCGATGGCGGTCACCAGCATGCCGCGGTTGACCAGTTGCCAGGTCCAGCCACCGGGGGCGGCCCCGAGGTCGACGCCGGTCATGTCACCATGCAGCCGCTCGTCCCACTGGTCGCGCGGGATGAAGTGGTGCCAGGCCTCTTCCAGCTTGAGGGTCGAACGGCTCGGCGCCTCGCGGGGGAACTTCAAACGGGGAATGCCCATCGGCCACATCGCCGAGTTGTTCGACTCCGCCAGCCCCATGAACACTTCGCGGCCGCTCTTGAAGGTCAGCAACAAACGCGGCTTGTGGGCATCTTCCACCAGCTTGCCGGCCGCCATCAGCGCCTTGCGCAGGTGCACTTCGAATTTCTTGCAGAAGTTCGACAGTTCCTTGCCGTCATTGGTGTCGACCATTTCCAGCCACAGGCTGCCGCACAGCGGAAAGTCCGCCATATGCGCCAGGATCACGCTGATGCGGTCGGTTTCCGGCAGATCGATGAAGATTCCCCGGGCCCACTGGCGCGGGAAGATCAGCTCGGCGAAACGCTGCCCGCGCATCAGGCGCTCGGCGCCGTCTTCTTCGGTGCAGACGAATTCGGCGCAAGCCGTGGCGGCCTTGGCCTTGGCATAACCGGCTACGTTCAAGCGCGCGGCGAGGTCGGAAATCTCGGAACAGACTTCGCCTTCGAAGCCCGGCCGGCAATGCATGAATAGGGTGTTCATTCTTACTCCTAGACCCTGTAGGAGCGAGCTTGCTCGCGATGGACTCAAGGGCGGCGCGTTTACTCAGGAAACACGCGTTATCGTTAACGTCCATCGCGAGCAGGCTCGCTCCCACAAAGAGAGACCGCTTGCGTTGAAGCAAAGCCTGTCACGAAAACCGGCGCATGATAGCCGAGATCGGAACCTGGAGCTTGTCCATAGAGTCCAGTTATTAGCCAGCTACTGAAAACAGGGCTAGGTTTAATGTTCTGCCCGTCCCCTCAGTCCGTAGCCGTGCGGACTCAAAGGAGTGATCGCAATGCCGTCCCTCGATAGCCTGAAAACGCTCAAGACCTTGCAAGTCGGCAACAAGACCTACCACTACTTCAGCCTGCCCGATGCCGCCAAAAGCCTGGGCGATCTGGACAGGTTGCCGATGTCGTTGAAAGTCCTGCTGGAAAACCTGCTGCGCTGGGAGGACGAAAAAACCGTCACCGGCACCGACCTCAAGGCGCTCGCCGCGTGGCTCAAGGAGCGTCGCTCCGACCGCGAAATCCAGTACCGCCCGGCGCGGGTGCTGATGCAGGATTTCACCGGCGTACCGGCGGTGGTCGACCTGGCCGCCATGCGCGCGGCGATGGCCAAGGCCGGCGGCAATCCGCAACGGATCAATCCGCTGTCACCGGTGGACCTGGTAATCGACCACTCGGTGATGGTCGACAAGTTCGCCAGTAGCAGCGCCTTCGAGCAGAACGTCGACATTGAAATGCAGCGCAATGGCGAGCGCTATGCGTTCCTGCGCTGGGGCCAGAGTGCCTTCGATAATTTCAGCGTGGTGCCGCCGGGCACCGGGATCTGCCACCAGGTCAATCTTGAATACCTCGGCCGAACGGTCTGGACCAAGGACGAGGACGGCCGCACCTACGCCTTCCCCGACACCCTCGTGGGCACCGATTCCCACACCACCATGATCAACGGCCTCGGTGTGCTCGGCTGGGGCGTCGGCGGTATCGAGGCGGAAGCGGCGATGCTCGGGCAACCGGTGTCGATGCTGATTCCGGAAGTCATCGGCTTCAAACTCACCGGCAAGCTCAAGGAAGGCATCACCGCCACCGACCTGGTGCTGACCGTGACCCAGATGCTGCGCAAGAAAGGCGTGGTGGGCAAATTCGTCGAGTTCTATGGCGATGGCCTCGCCGACCTGCCCCTGGCCGACCGCGCGACCATCGCCAACATGGCCCCGGAATACGGCGCCACCTGCGGTTTCTTCCCGGTGGACGACATCACACTGGAGTACCTGCGCCTGTCCGGCCGCCCCCTGGAAACGGTGCAACTGGTGGAGGCGTACAGCAAGGCCCAGGGCCTGTGGCGCCTGCCCGGCCAGGAACCGCTGTTCACCGACAGCCTGGCGCTGGACATGGGCAGCGTCGAAGCCAGCCTCGCCGGACCAAAACGCCCACAGGACCGGGTGTCGCTGCCGAATGTTGCGCAAGCGTTCAGCGACTTCACCGACCTGCAATTCAAGCCCACCAGCAAGGAAGAAGGCCGCCTGGAAAGCGAAGGCGGTGGTGGTGTTGCCGTCGGCAATGCCGATATGGCCGGTGAAGCGGATTACGATTACGAAGGCCAGACCTATCGCCTGAAAAACGGCGCCGTGGTCATCGCCGCGATCACCTCCTGCACCAACACCTCCAACCCCAGCGTGATGATGGCCGCCGGGCTGGTGGCGAAGAAGGCTGTGGAAAAAGGCTTGAAACGCAAACCCTGGGTGAAGAGCTCGCTGGCCCCCGGCTCGAAAGTGGTCACCGACTACTACAAGGCGGCCGGCCTGACCCATTACCTCGATGAACTGGGGTTTGCCCTGGTCGGCTATGGCTGCACCACTTGCATCGGCAACTCGGGACCACTGTCGGAACCCATCGAGAAAGCCATCCAGCAAGCGGACCTCACCGTGGCCTCCGTGCTCTCGGGTAATCGCAACTTCGAAGGCCGGGTGCATCCGCTGGTGAAAACCAACTGGCTGGCCTCCCCGCCACTGGTGGTCGCCTACGCGCTGGCCGGCACGGTGCGCACCGACATCAGCCGCGAGCCGTTGGGCGAGGACAAGGATGGCAACCCGGTTTACCTGCGGGACATCTGGCCCAGCAGCAAGGAAATTGCCGACGCCGTGAATCAGGTCAACACCGCCATGTTCCACAAGGAATACGCCGAAGTGTTTGCCGGTGACGCGCAATGGCAGGCGATCAAGGTCCCGCAGGCGGCGACCTATGTCTGGCAGGACGACTCGACCTACATCCAGCATCCGCCGTTCTTCGACGACATCGGTGGCCCACCGCCCGTGGTCAAGGATGTCAACGGCGCCAGAATCCTCGCACTGCTCGGCGACTCGGTGACCACCGACCACATCTCCCCGGCCGGCAACATCAAGGTCGACAGCCCGGCAGGGCAATACCTGCGCGACAAAGGCGTGGAACCGCGAGACTTCAACTCCTATGGCTCGCGGCGTGGCAACCATGAAGTGATGATGCGCGGCACCTTCGCCAACATCCGCATACGCAACGAAATGCTCGGCGGCGAAGAAGGCGGCAACACTCGCTACATTCCCACCGGCGAGAAAATGTCGATCTACGATGCCGCCATGCGCTATCAGGCTTCAGGCACGCCGCTGGTGGTGATCGCCGGCCAGGAATACGGCACCGGCTCGAGTCGCGACTGGGCCGCCAAGGGCACCAACCTGCTGGGGGTGAAAGCGGTCGTCGCCGAAAGCTTCGAACGGATTCACCGCTCCAACCTTGTGGGCATGGGCGTGCTGCCGTTGCAGTTCAAGCTGGATCAGAACCGCAAGACCCTGAACCTCAATGGCAGTGAAAACCTGGACATCCTCGGCTTGACCGGCGTCGAGCTGACGCCACGGATGAACCTGACGCTGGTCATCACTCGCGAAAACGGTAGCAGCGAGAAGATCGAGGTGTTGTGCCGCATCGATACGCTCAATGAGGTGGAGTACTTCAAGTCCGGAGGGATTTTGCATTACGTGTTGCGGCAGTTGATTGCCTCCTAGGCATGCGCTGATACAAACGCCGCCTTCGGGCGGTGTTTTTGTTTGTGACCACCCCCCTATAATCTCGCTCTGCTTGATGTTGGCCCGACACTCGCTACCACTGGGGGCTGGGGGAATCCACAGAATTTCGACACAAGGACTTTCAATGTTTGCTCTGCCAAGGACTTTTCTGGCCCTCCTCTCCATCGGCTACTACTTGGCACTGGACTTCAGCAGTATGAGTTGGCCGGCGGCGATTCCTATTGTTTTGCTGTTGGTTTCCGGTTTTGCCGCTAGCCAGCAAACGCTTCAGTTCGGTCGATACGTAGGCCATGGCCTATTCATCATTCTAGCTCTGACCCTGGCGACGCATTGGTGGCCCGATTTCTACAACGGCCCAATCATCGCCACGCAGCGTTTCACCGACGACGCAGTGCCATTTACCATGTACGCAAACCTTGACAAACCCCTGATCGGATTTTGGCTGTTACTGGTCTGCCCATGGCTTGTCGGTCGGCGCTCGTTTCGATCGATCCTGTTTGCCACCGCACTGGCGCTGCCCCTGAGTGCCGTGCTGGCCTTGGGTGGTGCGCTATTGCTGGGTGTCGTCGCTTGGGCACCGAAATGGCCGGATGCCGCCTGGTTTTGGCTACTGAACAATCTGCTGCTGGTGACACTGGTCGAGGAGGCGCTGTTTCGCGGTTATATCCAGGGTGGCCTGAGTCGCTGGCTGAAAAATCTGCGTCATGGTGAAAACTTTGCGCTGCTCCTGGCTTCGCTGATCTTTGGCCTGGCGCATGCCGGTGCTGGCTGGCAATGGGTCCTGCTGGCCAGCCTGGCCGGGGTCGGCTATGGCCTGGCCTACCGTTTTGGAGGACTGACAGCAGCCATCGCTACTCATTTTGGCCTGAACCTGCTGCACTTCGGCCTGTTCACCTATCCGATGCTTGCCGGCTGACGCAAGGGTCATTTTGCGACGCATCACTGATTATCAAAAAATAATCTCAACAATCCGCAGGTCTTGCCGATACAGCACTTGAAAGCCTTGCGGATTAAAAAAGCCATGCGTAACAACCAGCCAATTACACAACGCGAGCGGACCTTCCCGGCTCAGCAACGGTTGATTTCCACCACCGATGCCAAGGGCATGATCACCTACTGCAACGACGCATTCGTCGAAATCAGCGGGTTTTCCCGAGAGGAGTTGATCCGTGCACCGCACAATCTGGTCCGTCACCCCGACGTCCCGGCCGCGGTGTTCGCACACATGTGGGCCACGCTGAAACAAGGCTTGCCATGGATGGGCATTGTCAAGAATCGCTGCAAGAGCGGTGATCATTACTGGGTGAACGCCTATGTGACCCCGGTCTTCGAAGGCAAGCAGGTCACCGGTTACGAGTCGGTGCGGGTCAAACCCACTGCCGAACAGATCCGCCGTGCCGAAGCGCTCTACCAACGCATCAACCAGGGCAAGTCGGCCATCCCTTCTTCGGATAAATGGGTGCCGATCCTGCAGGACTGGCTGCCGTTCATTCTGGTCAGCCAATTGAGCTTCATGATCGGCGCATCACTGAACTCCCACTGGGGCTTTGCCCTGGCGGCCGGCCTTTCGGTACCGCTGGGCCTGATGGGCCTCCAGTGGCAGCAACGCGGCCTCAAGCGTTTGCTGCGCCTGGCCGAGCATACCACCTCCGATCCGTTGATTGCCCAGATGTACACCGACAGTCGCGGCGCCCAGGCGCGCCTGGAAATGTCCATCCTCAGTCAGGAAGCACGCCTGAAAACCTGCCTGACGCGCCTGCAGGACACGGCCGAACACCTGACCGATCAGGCCAGGCAATCCGATGCCCTGGCGCACAACAGCTCCAGCGGCCTGGAACGTCAACGGGTCGAGACCGAGCAAGTGGCCACCGCGGTCAATCAGATGGCCGCGACCACCCAGGAAGTCGCCAGCCATGTGCAGCGCACCGCCGACGCCACCCAGGAAGCCAATCGCCTGACCGGTCGTGGTCGTGACATCGCCGGGGAAACCCGCGAAGCCATCCAGCGCCTTTCAGTAGTCGTTGGTGAAACCGGCGTGACCGTGACCCAACTGGCCAAGGACAGCAACGAAATCGGTGGCGTGGTCGACGTGATCAAAGGCATCGCCGACCAGACCAACTTGCTGGCGCTGAACGCCGCCATCGAAGCGGCCCGTGCCGGCGAGATGGGTCGTGGTTTTGCGGTGGTGGCCGACGAAGTCCGTCAGCTGGCGCAACGTACCAGCGAGTCCACCGGGCAGATTCATGCGTTGATCGCCAAGCTCCAGCAAACCGCCAGTACCGCCGTGCAAACCATGGAAGCCGGGCATCGTCAGGCCGAAGAAGGCGTGGCGCGGGTACTGGAAGCGGACCAGGCACTGGTGGGGATCAGCGAAGCGGTGGCCAACATCACCGACATGACCACCCAGATCGCCGCCGCGACCGAAGAGCAAAGTGCCGTGGCCGAAGAAATCAGCCGCAACATCAGTAACATTTCGGACCTGGCGGACCAGACTTCGGAACAGGCGCAGAACTCCGCGTTGCTGAGTGAAGAGCTGACCAAGACCGCCAACACGCAATATTCGTTGGTGGAACGGTTTAACCGCTGATTGAGCCAGTGAAAGTGATGTTGTCTGGTAGTCCCTCATCGCGAGCAGGCTCGCTCCTACAGTTGATCCAATGTAGGAGCGAGCCTGCTCGCGATGGGGCCATCACCGCCTGCACAAAACCTCACTGAAGGAATGAAACCACCTTCCCCGCCGCAGCCGCCAAATGCTGCTCATGGCTAAACCCCGAAGCCTTCAACGGCTTCAAGTCATGATCCCCCGCCACCAGCCAAAACACCTCGATACCCGGCGATAGCGCATACCCCTCGACCGCCTCCCGGTTGCCCAACGCATCGCGTTCACCTTGCACGATCAAGGTCCGAGTCTTCAGCCCCGCCAGATGCTCAACCCGCGGCTTCTGCGGTTTACCCACCGCATAGAACGGATAACCCAGGCACACCAGGGCATCCGCGCCCAACTCATCGGCCAGCAGACTGGCCATGCGACCGCCCATGGACTTGCCGCCGATGGCCAGTGGCCCAGTGACATGGCGTCGCACCTGGGCATACACCTCGCGCCAGCATTCCAGCAGTTTCGGTGCCGGATTCGGCGGGCGTTTGCCGCCATCGAGGCGCCGCTGCGCCATGTAGGGAAACTCGAAGCGCAACACGTTGACGCCTTGCGCGGCGAGGCGTGCAGCCATGTCGCTCATCCAGTCGCTGTCCATCGGTGCGCCGGCGCCATGGGCAAGAATCAGCGTCGCCGCAGCCTTGCCAGCGGCGGCATTCCACAACCATCCATGATCCCGCACGCACTGCGCCCATTGATCCCCGTCAATACCGGCCTTGTGCCCTTTGTCCATGCTTGCCTCGCTTTTAGTCTGCCTATAACTCCGGCCGAAGGGTGCACTGCCTTGCGCTGCGCGCTCACTTCCGCTGAACCGTGGATGGGGAACCATGAACACTTCTATCAGTACCGCCTACAACTACAAGGTGGTCCGCCAATTTGCCATTATGACGGTGGTGTGGGGCATCGTCGGCATGGGGCTCGGGGTTTTTCTCGCTGCCCAGTTGGTCTGGCCCGAACTCAACTTCAATTTGCCGTGGACCAGCTTCGGCCGTTTGCGCCCGCTGCACACCAACGCGGTGATCTTCGCCTTCGGTGGCTGCGCGCTGTTCGCCAGTTCCTTCTATTCGGTGCAACGCACCTGCCAGACCCAATTGTTTGCGCCCAAGATCGCCGCGTTCTGCTTCTGGGGCTGGCAGCTTGTGATCCTTCTGGCGGCCATCAGCCTGCCGCTGGGCTACACCAGCTCCAAGGAATACGCCGAGCTGGAATGGCCGATCGACCTCCTGATCACCATCGTCTGGGTCGCCTACGCCATCGTGTTCTTCGGCACGATCATGCAGCGCAAGACCAAACACATTTATGTCGGTAACTGGTTCTTCGGCGCGTTCATCGTCACCGTGGCGATCCTGCACATCGTCAACAACATGGAATTGCCGGTCAGCTTCACCAAGTCCTACTCGCTGTACTCCGGCGCCACCGACGCGATGGTGCAATGGTGGTACGGGCACAACGCCGTAGGCTTTTTCCTCACCGCCGGCTTCCTCGGGATGATGTACTACTTCGTGCCGAAACAGGCCGAGCGCCCGGTTTACTCCTATCGCCTGTCGATCGTGCACTTCTGGGCGCTGATCACCCTGTACATCTGGGCAGGTCCCCACCACCTGCACTACACCGCGCTGCCGGACTGGGCGCAATCGCTGGGCATGGTGATGTCGCTGGTCCTGCTGGCACCGAGCTGGGGCGGCATGATCAACGGCATGATGACCCTGTCGGGCGCCTGGCATAAGTTGCGCAGCGACCCGATCCTGCGTTTCCTCGTGGTGTCGCTGGCGTTCTACGGCATGTCGACCTTCGAAGGGCCGATGATGGCGATCAAGACGGTCAACGCCCTCTCCCACTACACCGACTGGACCATCGGCCACGTACACGCAGGCGCCTTGGGTTGGGTGGCGATGATTTCCATCGGCGCGCTGTACCACATGATCCCGAAAGTCTTCGGCCGCGAGCAGATGCACAGCATCGGCCTGATCAACGCGCACTTCTGGCTCGCCACCATCGGCACCGTTCTGTACATCGCCTCGATGTGGGTCAACGGCATCGCCCAGGGCCTGATGTGGCGTGCGGTGAACGAGGACGGCACGCTGACCTACTCCTTCGTCGAAACCCTGGTGGCCAGCCACCCTGGCTTCGTCGTGCGGCTGGTGGGTGGCGCGATCTTCCTCAGCGGCATGTTCCTGATGGCCTACAACACCTGGCGCACCGTGCGGGCCTCGCAGCCTGCCGAAGTCGCCGCTGCCGCGCAGATGGCCTGAGGAGTCCGCCATGAAACACGAAACTATCGAGAAAAACGTCGGCCTGTTGCTGCTGCTGATGATCCTGGCCGTGAGCATCGGTGGCCTGACCCAGATCGTCCCGTTGTTCTTCCAGGACGTGACCAACAAGCCGGTGGAAGGCATGAAGCCCTACACCGCGCTGCAACTGGAAGGTCGAGACATCTACATCCGCGAAGGCTGCGTCGGCTGCCACTCGCAGATGATCCGTCCGTTCCGCGCCGAGACCGAACGTTACGGGCACTACTCGGTGGCCGGCGAAAGCGTGTGGGATCACCCGTTCCTGTGGGGTTCCAAACGCACCGGGCCGGACCTGGCCCGGGTCGGCGCGCGTTACTCGGATGACTGGCACCGCGCGCACTTGTACAACCCGCGCAACGTCGTGCCGGAGTCGAAGATGCCGGCCTACCCGTGGCTGGTGGCCAACCCGGTCGACAGCAGTCATACCGAGACCAAGATCAAGGCCATGCGCACCCTGGGCGTGCCGTACACCGACGAGGACATCACCGGTGCCGTCGCTTCGCTCAAGGGCAAGAGCGAAATGGATGCATTGGTCGCCTACCTGCAAGTGCTCGGCACTGCCATCAAGAGCAAGAGGTGAGCAATGTTTGAATTGAGCACTGGAATGATCCGCGGCCTGGGCACCGTCGTGGTGTTCGTGGCCTTCGTCGGCCTGACCCTGTGGGTATTCAACGCCAAGCGTGGCCCGGAATTCGCCGAAGCGCGCCTGCTGCCGTTCGCCGACGAGCCACAACCCGACATCACTGAAGAATCAGCAACAAGGAGTACCCGGCCATGACCACCTTCTGGAGTACGTGGATCTGCGTGCTGACCATCGGCAGCCTGATCGGCCTGACCTGGCTGCTGCTCAGCACCCGCAAGGGCGAAACCAAGGGCAGCGTCGACCAGACCATGGGCCACAGCTTCGACGGCATCGAGGAATACGACAACCCGCTGCCGCAATGGTGGTTCATGCTGTTCGTTGGCACCCTGGTATTCGCCGTCGGTTATCTGATCCTCTATCCGGGCCTGGGCAATTGGAAAGGCATCCTCCCCGGCTACCAAAACGGCTGGACCGGGGTGCACGAATGGGAAAAGGAAATGGCCAGGGCTGACACGAAGTTTGGGCCGATCTTCGCCAAATTCGCGGCGATGCCCGTAGAGGAAGTGGCCAAGGACCCGCAAGCACTGAAAATGGGCGGCCGCCTGTTTGCCTCCAACTGCTCGGTGTGCCACGGCTCGGACGCCAAGGGCGCCTACGGCTTCCCCAACCTGGCCGACAGCGACTGGCGCTGGGGCGGCAATGCAGAAACCATCAAGACCACCGTCATGGGTGGCCGGATGGCGATGATGCCGGCCTGGGGTGAAGTCCTGGGGGAGGAAGGTGTGAAAAACGTCGCCGCCTATGTGCGCCATGATCTGGCCGGCCTGCCGTTGCCCGCCGATAACAAAGCTGACCTGCAAGCCGGACAGCAAGCCTTCAGCACCACCTGCGTCGCCTGCCATGGGGCAAACGGTCAGGGCACGGAAGCCATGGGCGCGCCGAACCTGACACACCCTGCCGGCTTCATTTACGGGACGAACCTGACGCAGCTTGAACAGACGATTCGGCATGGCCGCCAGGGCCATATGCCGGCGCAGAACGAACTGCTGGGCAATGACAAGGTGCAATTGCTGGCCGCGTATGTGTACAGCCTGTCCCACAGTTTGAATACCGAGCGCCTGCAGGCTGAAGACAACCGTAAATAAATCCCGACCGCTCTGCTGCCGCATTCTCCCGGATGCGGCAGTTCCCTGCCCCTTTGCGACGCATTGTCGCACCCTCTGTGACTCTTTCTTTCGGATCCCGGGATTCGGGTCTAAGCTTCCCCCGATGCGGACTGGCCGGTGCCGGTTCCAGGTCGACCCTGAACGATGTGTTCGACGAATCTGCCCGATGACAGGCCGCAAAGGCTGGTAGATACCGGCTGTCGCACCAATTGCCTTCGGTCAGCCAAACGTTGCGTTTGAACACACCCCGTTACATCCGACCTGACCCCCTCGCCTGATCAGTCCGCCGGGATGTTTTGCCCGCGGGCAATTTTGTCCTTACGCGGCGCATGGAAAGGCCGCAGAATCAGCTTTTGAAAGCATTGACCCAGGTCATGGCGCGTTGCAATGACCCCTTGCTTTCTCCATACTTGCGGCCGATTTTTAATCCTAATAAAACACCCAAACCGTGGAACCTTAGAATGAGCACAGCAATCAGTCCGACTGCTTATAACTATAAGGTAGTCCGCCAGTTCGCCATCATGACGGTGGTCTGGGGGATCCTTGGCATGGGGCTCGGTGTCTTCATTGCCTCGCAACTGGTCTGGCCGGAGTTGAACTTCGGTCTGGCATGGACGAGCTTTGGACGCCTGCGCCCGCTGCACACCAACCTGGTGATTTTCGCCTTCGGTGGATGTGCACTGTTTGCCACTTCTTATTACGTCGTGCAGCGAACCTGCCAAACGCGACTGATTTCCGACAGCCTCGCTGCCTTCACCTTCTGGGGATGGCAAGCGGTGATCGTCGGCGCGATCATTACCTTGCCGATGGGTTTCACCACCACCAAGGAATACGCGGAACTGGAATGGCCCCTGGCTATTCTGCTGGCCATTGTCTGGGTCACCTACGGTCTGGTGTTCTTCGGCACCATCGTCAAGCGCAAGACCAAGCATATCTATGTGGGTAACTGGTTCTACGGCGCATTCATCGTCGTGACCGCGATGCTGCACATCGTCAACCACATGTCGCTGCCGGTCAGCCTGTTCAAGTCCTACTCGGCCTACTCGGGCGCGACGGACGCGATGATCCAGTGGTGGTACGGCCACAACGCCGTGGGCTTCTTCCTGACTACCGGCTTCCTGGGCATGATGTACTACTTCGTGCCGAAACAGGCCGAACGCCCGATCTACTCCTATCGCCTGTCGATCGTGCACTTCTGGGCGCTGATCACCCTGTACATCTGGGCGGGTCCACACCACCTGCACTACACCGCCTTGCCGGACTGGGCTCAGTCGCTGGGCATGGCGATGTCGATCATCCTGCTGGCGCCAAGCTGGGGCGGCATGATCAACGGCATGATGACCCTGTCGGGCGCCTGGCATAAGCTGCGCACCGACCCGATCCTGCGCTTCCTGGTGGTCTCCCTGGCGTTCTACGGCATGTCGACCTTCGAAGGTCCGATGATGGCGATCAAGACCGTCAACTCGTTGTCGCACTACACCGACTGGACCATCGGCCACGTACATGCCGGCGCTCTGGGCTGGGTTGCAATGATCTCGATCGGCGCCATCTACCACATGATCCCGAAACTGTTCGGTCGTGCGCAGATGCACAGCACCGGCCTGATCAACACCCACTTCTGGCTCGCGACCATCGGTACCGTGCTCTACATCGCTTCGATGTGGGTCAACGGCATCACCCAGGGTTTGATGTGGCGTGCAATCAACGATGACGGCACCCTCACCTACTCGTTCGTCGAAGCGCTGCAAGCCAGCCACCCGGGCTTCATCGTCCGCGCCCTGGGCGGTGCGTTCTTCGCCACCGGCATGCTGTTCATGGCCTACAACGTATTCCGTACCGTACGCGCCTCGAACCCGGCTGAAGCCAAAGCCGCCGAACAGATTGCCGTAGTTGGAGCTCACTGATGAAGCATGAAGCAGTCGAGAAGAATATTGGCCTGCTGGCCTTCTTCATGGTCATCGCCGTCAGCATCGGCGGCTTGACCCAGATCGTTCCGCTGTTTTTCCAGGACGTCACCAACAAGCCGGTCGAGGGCATGAAGCCCCGCACCGCCCTTGAACTGGAAGGCCGGGACGTTTATATCGCCAACGGTTGTGTCGGCTGCCACTCGCAGATGATCCGTCCGTTCCGTGCCGAAACCGAACGCTACGGCCACTACTCGGTCGCCGGTGAAAGCGTCTGGGACCACCCGTTCCTGTGGGGTTCCAAGCGTACCGGTCCGGACCTGGCCCGCGTCGGCGGCCGTTACTCCGATGACTGGCAGCGTGCGCACCTGTACAACCCGCGCAACGTAGTGCCCGAGTCGAAAATGCCGGCCTACCCGTTCCTCGTGGAAAACAAGCTCGACGGCAAAGACACCGCCAAGAAAATGGAAGTCTTGCGCACGCTCGGCGTCCCTTACACCGACGAAGACATCGCCGGCGCCAGGGATGCTGTGAAGGGCAAAACCGAAATGGACGCGCTGGTGGCCTATCTGCAAGGCCTGGGCACCATCATCAAAAGCAAACGGTGAATTGGATGGATATCGGGATGATTCGTGGCCTGGGCACCGTTGTCGTGATGGTGGCCTTCATCGGACTGGCACTGTGGGTGTTCAGTCCCAAGCGCAAGTCGGAGTTTGAAGACGCGACCTTGCTGCCTTTCGCGGATGATCCCGAAGCCATCAAGCACGTCGAGCAAGCTTCTAGGAGTAACAAAGAATGACTACATTCTGGAGTCTGTACGTCACAGTCCTCAGTCTCGGCACCATCTTCGCCCTGACCTGGCTGCTGCTGTCCACCCGCAAGGGCCAGCGCGCCGAGCAAACCGACGAGACGGTTGGTCACTCCTTCGACGGGATCGAGGAGTACGACAACCCGCTGCCGAAATGGTGGTTCATGCTGTTCGTGGGCACCATCATCTTCGCCCTCGGCTACCTGGTACTGTACCCGGGCCTGGGCAACTGGAAAGGCCTGCTGCCGGGTTACAACTACCTCGATAACGAGAAGCAGACCGCGTTCGCCAACGGTCAGACCGGCTGGACCGGCGTTCACGAGTGGGAAAAGGAAATGGCCAGGTCGGACGCCAAGTTCGGTCCGATCTTCGCCAAGTTCGCGGCCATGCCAATCGAAGAAGTGGCCAAGGACCCGCAAGCCCTGAAGATGGGTGGCCGCCTGTTCGCCTCCAACTGCTCGGTTTGCCACGGTTCCGACGCCAAAGGCGCCTATGGCTTCCCGAACCTGACCGACGCCGACTGGCGCTGGGGCGGCGAGCCGCAAACCATCAAGACCACCATCATGGGCGGCCGTCATGCGGTAATGCCTGCGTGGGCTGAAGTGATCGGCGAGCAAGGCGTGGCCGACGTGGCCGCGTTTGTCCTGACCAACCTTGATGGCCGCAAGCTGCCGGAAGGCACCAAGGCCGACCCGGTTGCCGGACAGAAACTGTTCGCTACCAACTGCGTGGCGTGCCACGGCCCGGAAGGCAAAGGCACGCCAGCGATGGGCGCACCTGACCTGACTCACCCGGCAGCGTTCATCTACGGTTCGAGCTTCGCTCAGTTGCAGCAGACCATCCGTTACGGCCGTCAGGGCCAGATGCCTGCGCAAGAGGCAATGCAGGGTAACGACAAGGTTCACCTGCTGGCCGCTTATGTCTACAGCCTGTCTCACGGTGAGAAGGCAGCGGACGCCGAGTAAGGCAAACGCTTGAAGCAACAAAAAACGGCCCCGCCAATGTGAATTGGCGGGGCCGTTTTGTTTGTTCGGCAGTGTCCAATGGTTTCGACCGACGGTAATGCCCGGCACCTGCCTCGAGGTTGTCGATCGCCACGCATAGTAGTAACGTTTCTACAAAGCTGCTTCAGGAGGGCCAACCGTGATGGCCATCACCACAATATCCAGCCGCGAATTCAACCAGGACACAAGTGGTGCCAAAAAAGCCACTCGTCAGGGGCCCGTTTTCATCACTGATCGAGGCAAACCGGCCCATGTACTGCTAAGCATTGAGGACTACCAAAAACTGACTGGCACCAACGCTGATATCGTTGAATTGCTGGTGATGCCGGACGCGGCAGACATTGAATTCGAAACCGAGCGCGCTGTGATCAACCATCGCCCTGTGGATCTGACCTGATGTATCTACTCGACACCAACGTGATTTCTGAACTGCGCAAACCGCATGCCGACGCGAACGTCGTTGCATGGGCCAAAAGTGTGATCGCGCCACGCCTGTTCATTTCGGCTATCACCTTGAAGGAGCTGGAGACTGGCGTCCTGAGAATAGAGCGCCGGGATGCCACCCAAGGGAAGGTACTGCGCACTTGGTTGAAGCATCATGTTATGCCGGCATTCGATTCCCGCATCCTGCCGGTCGATACGGCCGTAGCTATACGCTGTGCAGGGCTGCATGTCCCAGACCGCGCCAATGAAAGTGACGCGTTGATTGCAGCTACGGCGCTGGTTCATGGATTGACCGTCGTAACACGCAATGTCGCAGACTTTCAGTCCAGCGGCGTACAACTGATTAACCCATGGGTCGAATGACGGGCGACATGCGCAAAACCGTCCATAATTCCCAAGTCAATTGATTCAAGTCATTACACTATCAAATGATTTTGCCAAACGTGACCAAAGGTCGCACCCGCTGGCTAGAGCGACAGGCGTATCATTGCGCCACTGCAACACCCCTTTTTGACCGCGGTTGGCACGTACTGACCGAGGCATTTTTCCACTGCCGTGGGATGCAATGATGAGCAACCAGATTCCGGTACACGACGTCACTCCACCCACCAGGAACGCGAACAACAGCGTCGACCTCTACGCCGCCAGGGAAAAAATCTACACCCGCGCCTTCACCGGCCTGTTTCGCAACCTGCGGATGACCGGCGGAGCCCTGTTGTTCCTGCTGTATTTCGGCACGGTGTGGCTGAACTGGGGCGGTCATCAGGCTGTGTGGTGGAACCTGCCGGAGCGCAAGTTCTTCATTTTCGGCGCCACCTTCTGGCCCCAGGACTTCATTCTGCTGTCCGGCATGTTGATCATCGCCGCGTTCGGCCTGTTCTTCATCACCGTGTACGCCGGACGGGTCTGGTGCGGCTATACCTGCCCGCAAAGCGTCTGGACCTGGATCTTCATGTGGTGCGAAAAAGTCACCGAAGGTGACCGCAACCAACGCATCAAGCTCGACAAAGCGCCAATGAGCGCCAACAAGTTCGTGCGCAAACTCAGCAAGCACACCCTGTGGCTGTTGATCGGTTTCGTCACCGGCATGACCTTCGTCGGCTACTTCTCGCCGATCCGCGAACTGGTGTTCGACTTCTTCACCGGCCAGGCGGATGGCTGGTCGTACTTCTGGGTCGGTTTCTTCACCCTCGCCACTTACGGCAACGCCGGCTGGTTGCGCGAACAGGTGTGCATCTACATGTGCCCGTACGCACGCTTCCAGAGCGTGATGTTCGACAAGGATACCCTGATCGTTTCCTACGACCCGCGCCGTGGCGAAGGCCGTGGCCCGCGTAAAAAAGGCATCGACTACAAGGCTCAGGGCCTGGGTGACTGCATCGACTGCACCATGTGCGTCCAGGTCTGCCCGACCGGTATCGACATCCGCGACGGCCTGCAAATCGAGTGCATCGGTTGCGCCGCGTGCATCGATGCCTGCGACGCCATCATGGACAAAATGGAGTATCCACGCGGGCTGATCAGCTACACCACCGAGCACAACCTGTCCGGGCAGAAAACCCATAAACTGCGTCCGCGCCTGATTGGCTATGCCATTGTGCTGCTGGCAATGATCAGTCTGCTGGTGACGGCATTCTTCATGCGTGCGCTGGTGGGCTTCGATGTCAGCAAGGACCGCGTGCTGTACCGCGAGAACGCCGAAGGCCGAATCGAAAACGTCTACAGCCTGAAAATCATGAACAAGGACCAGCGCGACCATACCTACCTGCTCGACGCCTCCGGCCTGCCGGATCTCAAATTGCAGGGTCGACGCGAGATCAAGGTCGCGGCCGGCGACATCGTCAGCCAGCCTGTCGAGCTGTCCGTCGCACCGGAAAAACTGCCGTCGAGCACCAACGAGGTGAAATTCATCCTCAAGGACGCCGATGACGACAGCGTCCACATTGAAGCCAAGAGCCGGTTCATCGGCCCACAGAATCGTTGAGAGAACTGAACATGCCCGCAGCAACTGCCGCAAGTCCCTGGTACAAGCACCTCTGGCCGTGGATCATCATCGGGATCCTGGCCTGCTCGGTGGCCTTGACCTTGTCCATGGTGACCATCGCGGTGAACAACCCGGACAACCTGGTCAACGACAACTACTACGAGGCCGGCAAAGGCATCAACCGCTCCCTTGACCGTGAGCTTCTGGCCCAGACCCTGAAAATGCGTGCCAGTGTTCATCTCGACGGCATGACCGGCGAGGTTGACCTGCGCCTGAGCGGCGACAGCCAGCCCGGGACCCTGGAGCTGAACCTGATCTCGCCGACCCAGCCGGAAAAGGATCGCAAGATCACCCTGACCCGCAGCGAAACCGAACAGGGCCGCTACATCGGCCAGTTGAGCGACAAGATCGAAGGCCGGCGTTTTGTCGAATTGCTTGGCACTCAGGACGAGCACATCTGGCGCATGTTCGAAGAGGAAATGGTCAGCCATGACAAGGACCTGCTGCTGGGCGACGAGCCGCTGCAAGGTGCCGAAGATCTGAAGAAATAAAGCCGCGCTTCGCGCATCGCGAGCAAGCTCGCTCCCACATTTGATCGCCTGTGCACCCGCATCCTGTGCACGACACCGATCAACTGTGGGAGCGAGCCTGCTCGCGATGAGGCCCTCCCGGACGATGTAGACTCCACTTCATGACCACCCAACTCCCCTGCTACCACTGCGCGCTCCCCGTCCCGGCCGGCAGCCGCTTCACCGCCGCGGTCCTCGGGCAAACCCGCGAATTCTGCTGCCCGGGTTGCCAGGCCGTGGCCGAAGCCATTGTGGCCGGCGGTCTGGAAAGCTATTACCAGCACCGCAGTGAAGCCTCGGTCAACCCCGAGGCGCTGCCGGTGCAACTGGTGGATGAACTGGCGCTGTACGACCGTGCCGATGTGCAGCAACCCTTCGTTCGCCACGACGGCGAACTCGCCGAAACCACACTGTTGATGGAAGGCATCAGCTGCGCCGCCTGCGGCTGGCTGATCGAAAAACACCTGCGTACCTTGCCGGCCGTGGCTGAAGCGCGCCTGAACCTGTCCAACCATCGCCTGCATGTACGCTGGTCCGACGCGCAATTACCGCTGAGCCAGATCCTCAGCGAACTGCGCCACATCGGTTACGCCGCACACCCGTATCAGGCCGACCGGGCCAGTGAACAACTGGCCAGCGAAAACCGCTTGGCCCTGCGCCAGCTCGGCGTGGCCGGGTTGCTGTGGTTCCAGGCAATGATGGCAACCATGGCCACCTGGCCTGAATTCAACATCGACCTCAGCCCCGAACTGCACACCATCCTGCGCTGGGTCGCGCTGTTCCTCACCACCCCGATCGTGTTCTACAGCTGCGCGCCGTTCTTCAAAGGTGCCATGCGCGATCTGCGCACCCGCCATCTGACCATGGACGTTTCGGTGTCGCTGGCCATCGGCAGCGCCTACATCGCCGGGATCTGGACGTCCATCACCGGGGTCGGCGAACTGTATTTCGATGCCGTCGGCATGTTTGCCCTGTTCCTGCTGGCCGGGCGTTATCTGGAGCGACGCGCCCGCGAGCGCACCGCCGCCGCCACCGCGCAGCTGGTGAATCTGTTGCCCGCCTCGTGCCTGCGATTGACCGCCGACGGCCAGAGCGAACGCATTCTGCTCAGTGAACTGCGTGTTGGCGATCAGGTGCTGGTTCATCCGGGCGCCATTCTCCCGGCTGACGGCAAGATCCTCGACGGCCAGTCGAGTGTCGACGAGTCGCTGCTGACCGGCGAATACCTGCCGCAACCCCGCACCCTGGGCGATGCGGTCACCGCCGGCACAATGAACGTCGAAGGCGCACTGACCGTCGAGGTCCAGGCCCTGGGCCAGGACACTCGCCTCTCGGCCATCGTTCGCCTGCTCGATCGTGCCCAGGCCGAAAAACCGCGACTGGCGGAAATCGCCGACCGCGCCGCGCAATGGTTCCTGCTGTTGTCGTTGATTGCTGCTGCGGCCATTGGCCTGCTGTGGTGGGAACTGGACTCATCGCGGGCCTTCTGGATCGTGCTGGCGATGCTCGTCGCGACCTGCCCGTGCGCCTTGTCGCTGGCGACGCCGACCGCCCTCACCGCTGCCACCGGCACACTGCACAAACTCGGTCTGTTGCTGACCCGCGGCCATGTCCTGGAAGGACTGAACCAGATCGACACGGTGATTTTCGACAAGACCGGCACCCTCACCGAAGGGCGCCTGGCGCTGCGCTCGATCCGCCCCCTCGGCGCGCTCGACAGCGACCAATGCCTGAGCCTCGCCGCCGCCCTGGAAAACCGCTCCGAACACCCGATCGCCCGTGCTTTCGGACGCGCGCCGATGGCTGCCGAAGAAGTCCACAGCACACCGGGCCTTGGCCTGGAGGGTCTGGTTGAAGGGCGACGCCTGCGCATTGGCCAACCGTGTTTCGTCTGCGAACTCAGCGGCGCCGTGGTGCCGTCGATGCCCGAAGAAGCCGGCCAATGGCTGCTGCTTGGCGACAGCCAGGGACCGCTGGCCTGGCTCGTCCTCGATGATCGCTTGCGGGCCGATGCGCCCGCATTGTTGGCCGCGTGCAAGGCGCGTGGCTGGCGCACGCTGTTGTTGTCCGGCGACAGCTCGCCGATGGTCGCCAGCGTGGCGGCGGAACTCGGTATCGACGAAGCCCGTGGCGGTTTGCGTCCGGACGATAAACTGCAGGTCCTGCAACAACTGCACAAGGAAGGTCGCAAGGTGTTGATGCTCGGGGACGGGGTCAATGACGTGCCAGTGCTGGCGGCTGCGGATATCAGCGTCGCCATGGGCTCGGCCACCGACCTTGCGAAAACCAGTGCCGACGCCGTGTTGCTGTCCAACCGCCTCGACGCCCTGGTGCAAGCCTTCAGCCTGGCGCGGCGCACCCGCCGGGTCATTATCGAGAACCTTCTGTGGGCCGGGTTGTACAATGGCCTCATGTTGCCCTTCGCCGCCCTCGGCTGGATCACTCCGGTCTGGGCGGCGGTGGGCATGTCGATCAGTTCGTTGACCGTGGTGTTGAACGCGCTGCGCCTGACTCGCATGCCGAGCGCGCCCGCCCCCTGCACCATGCCAGAAACCCGCCCGCTGCCGGCCTGAGCCGTGCGGGCATGGAGTCCAGATGCCAGCTCTTTACGTGATGATTCCCGCTGCGCTGCTGATTGTGGCCATTGCCGTCTATATCTTCTTCTGGGCGGTGGACAGCGGTCAGTACGACGATCTCGACGGCCCGGCCCACAGCATCCTGTTCGACGACCAGGACCCGAACCACACCGCTGCCGTCGATGAGGCCAGCGGCCAACCGGCCAAACCGCAAGACAAGGCCCCACCTCATGCTTGAATTGGCGCCCCTGCTGGTGTCTGCGGTGATCCTCGGCTTGCTCGGCGGCGGCCACTGCCTGGGCATGTGCGGCGGCTTGATGGGCGCGCTGACCCTGGCGATTCCCAAGGAACAACGCAGCCGCCGCTTTCGCCTGCTGCTGGCCTACAACCTGGGCCGAATTCTGAGCTATGCCTGCGCCGGACTGCTGATCGGCCTGGCCGGATGGGCCGTGGCCAGCAGCCCGGCGGCGATGTTCCTGCGCATCCTCGCCGGGTTGCTGCTGATTGCCATGGGCCTGTACCTGGCCGGCTGGTGGAGCGGCCTGACCCGTATCGAAAGCCTCGGTCGCGGCTTGTGGCGGCACATCCAGCCAGTCGCCAACCGGTTGCTGCCGGTGTCGAACGTTCCCCGTGCGTTGTTGTTGGGCGCGCTCTGGGGTTGGCTGCCGTGCGGCCTGGTCTACAGCACCTTGCTATGGTCGGCCAGCCAGGGCAACGCACTGGATAGCGCGTTGTTGATGCTCGCGTTCGGGCTCGGCACCTGGCCGGTGCTGCTGGCGACAGGCCTTGCCGCCGAGCGCATCACCGCACTGTTGCGCAAACGCAGCGTGCGCATGGCAGGCGGATTGCTGGTGATGCTGTTCGGCATCTGGACCTTGCCGGGTCCGCATCAGCATTGGCTCATGGGACATTAAATCGGCGGCGCGCCCATCGCGAGCAGGCTCGCTCCCACAGGGGAACGCATTCCAAATGTGGGAGCGAGCTTGCTCGCGATGGAGCCCTCGCAAACAACAAAGATTCTGACCTTGATGCAAATCAAGATGCCCCACCCCGCCTTCGCATAAAGTGGCTGACATTGCCAGCCTATCCGGGGGAATGTCCGCATGATGCTCGACGCCATTCGTTGGGACACCGATCTGATCCGCCGTTATGACCTGGCGGGACCACGCTACACCTCGTATCCGACCGCCGTGCAATTCAACAGCCAGGTCGGCACCTTCGACCTGTTTCATGCCCTGCGCGACAGCCGCAAGGCCCAGCGTCCATTGTCGCTGTACGTGCACGTACCGTTCTGCGCGAACATTTGCTATTACTGCGCCTGCAACAAGGTCATCACCAAGGATCGCGGCCGGGCGCAGCCGTATTTGCAGCGCCTGGAACAGGAAATCCAGTTGATCGCCTGCCACCTCGACCCCACGCAGAAAGTCGAGCAACTGCACTTCGGTGGCGGCACACCGACCTTTCTCAGCCACGACGAACTGCGCCAATTGATGGCGCATTTGCGCAAACACTTCAATTTGCTGGACGACGACTCCGGTGACTACGGCATCGAGATCGACCCGCGCGAGGCCGACTGGTCGACCATGGGCCTGCTGCGCGAACTGGGTTTCAATCGGGTCAGCATCGGCCTGCAAGACCTCGACCCGGCGGTGCAACGCGCAGTCAATCGCCTGCAAAGCCTGGAAGAAACCCGCGCGGTGATCGATGCCGCCCGCACCTTGCAGTTTCGCTCGATCAATATCGACCTGATCTACGGCCTGCCGAGACAGACGCCGGAGAATTTCGCCCGCACCGTGGAAGAGATCATCAACCTGCAACCGGACAGGTTATCGGTGTTCAACTACGCCCACTTGCCGGAACGATTCATGCCCCAGCGGCGCATCAACAGCCATGAACTGCCGACACCCGCGCAGAAACTGGAAATGCTGCAGCGCACCATCGAGCAGCTGATCAGCGCCGGCTACCGCTACATCGGCATGGACCACTTCGCCCTGCCCGACGACGAGCTGGCGATTGCCCAGGAAGAGTCGACCCTGCAACGCAATTTCCAGGGCTACACCACCCATGGTCATTGCGACCTGATCGGCCTCGGCGTGTCGGCAATCAGCCAGATCGGCGACCTGTACTGCCAGAACAGCAGCGACCTGAACGAGTATCAGAACGTCCTTGCATCAATGCAACCGGCCACCAGCCGCGGCCTGCTGTGCAATGCCGATGACCGGCTGCGGCGCGCGGTCATCCAGCAATTGATCTGCAATTTCAGCCTGGAGTTTTGCGATATCGAACAAGCCTTCAACATCGATTTCCAGGGCTACTTCGGCGATCTCTGGCCCCAGTTGCAAGACATGACCAAAGACGGGCTGATCGAACTCGATTGCGACAGGATCACCATCCTGCCCGCCGGGCGGTTGTTGGCGCGCTCGGTGTGCATGGTGTTCGACGCGTACCTGGAACAACACAGTCGCCAGCGTTTTTCACGAGTAATCTAATTCTGCAAGCAAGCGACTCAGACTGGCCTCGATCTCCTATGGTGAGTTACCCTTACGTCTTATGTGTGAATTCCCACAAGGATTGAAGAAATGTCCGAGCCAGTAAAACTGCGCGCTCATAATCAAGCCCATTGCAAGGATTGCAGCCTGGCCCCTCTTTGCCTGCCACTTTCGCTGAATCTGGAAGACATGGATGCGCTGGACGACATCGTCAAACGCGGCCGGCCGCTGAAAAAAGGCGAGTTTTTGTTCCGCCAGGGCGATACCTTCGATTCTGTCTACGCAGTGCGTTCCGGCGCCCTCAAGACCTTCAGCCTGAGCGATACCGGTGAAGAACAGCTCACCGGCTTCCACCTGCCCAGCGAACTGGTCGGCCTGTCGGGCATGGACACCGAAAAGCACCCGGTGTCGGCACAAGCCCTGGAAACCACTTCGGTGTGTGAAATTCCTTTCGAACGCCTCGACGAACTGGCCCTGCAATTGCCGCAGTTGCGCCGTCAGCTGATGCGCGTGATGAGCCGCGAAATCCGTGACGACCAGCAGATGATGCTGCTGTTGTCGAAAAAGACCGCCGACGAACGCATCGCCACCTTCCTGGTCAACCTCTCGGCACGTTTCCGCGCCCGGGGTTTTTCCGCCAATCAGTTCCGCCTGAGCATGTCGCGCAACGAAATCGGCAACTACCTGGGCCTGGCGGTAGAAACCGTGTCCCGGGTCTTTACCCGCTTCCAGCAAAACGAACTGATTGCGGCGGAAGGCAAGGAAATCCGGATTATCGACCCGATCCAGCTGTGCGCCCTGGCCGGTGGCTCACTGGAAGGTTGAAACAAACCGTTGCGGCTGAGCGAAAGGGTTCAGCCGCCGTTATACTGCGTCGTTTGCAGCCCTGCCAGGACACCACGACGATGGTCTTCGACTCCTTCGACATCAAATCCCTCATCCGCCCTGTCATCGACTTCCCGAAACCGGGTGTGATCTTTCGCGACATCACCCCGCTGTTCCAGTCGCCCACGGCCCTGCGCCTGGTGATGGACAGTTTCGCCCACCGTTATGTCGAGGCAGACTTCACCCACATCGGCGCGATGGACGCCCGTGGTTTTCTGATCGGCTCGGTGCTGGCCTATCAGCTGAACAAGCCGCTGGTGCTGTTCCGCAAGCAAGGCAAGCTGCCGGCTGACGTGCTGGCCGAGGGCTATGCGACCGAATACGGCGAAGCCTTCCTGGAAGTGCACGCCGACAGCCTGTGCGAAGGGGATTCGGTGGTGATGTTCGATGACCTGATCGCCACCGGCGGCACCCTGATTGCTGCGGCCAACCTGATCCGCCGCATGGGCGCGCGGGTGCATGAAGCGGCGGCGATCATCGATCTGCCGGAGCTGGGTGGCTCGCAGCGTCTGGAAGACATGGGCATTCCTACGTTCTGCCTGACGCAGTTTGCCCTTTCCGATAAGTAAGTGGCGCCTGTCAGACCGCCATCGCGAGCAGGCTCGCTCCCACATTCGACCGCGTTCTGTCAGGAAGAATGCAATCCACTGTAGGAGCGAGCCTGCTCGCGATGACGTCAGTAGCCTCACCAGATATCTTCAAAGCCCCATCTGCTTGCTGATGATCTCGTTCATCACTTCCCGCGTTCCACCGCCAATCGACAGGATCCGGTTATCGCGATACAACCGCTCCACCAGGCTCTCGCGCATGTAACCCAGCCCACCGAGTATCTGCACCGCATCGGTGACGATCCGGTCTGCCGTATCCGTCGCAAAATTCTTGGCCATGGAAATTTCCTTGATCACGCTCTGCCCCGCCGCCATTTTCGCGGCCTGCCGGTAAGTGAACTCCCGGGACACTTCCAGCGCGGTCGCCATCTCGGCG
This sequence comes from Pseudomonas sp. ACN8, assembly GCF_002303925.1. GTDB lineage: Bacteria > Pseudomonadota > Gammaproteobacteria > Pseudomonadales > Pseudomonadaceae > Aquipseudomonas. Next base: position 26,815 of record NZ_MRCS01000013.1, on the reverse strand, counting down.
AGGCGATGCTTGATCACCTGAAACTTGCCGATCGGTTTGCCAAAGGCTTCGCGCTGGCGCGCCCATTTCAGGCTCTCCTCCAGCGCCAGCTGGGCGGTCATGTTGGCCATCAACGCCAGGGCCAGGCGTTCGCTCTGGAAGTTGCCCATGATGCAGGCAAAACCCATGTTCTGTGTGCCGATCAGGTTTCCTACAGGTACTTGGCAATCATCAAAGAACAGTTCAGCGGTGTCTGACGCCCACCAGCCCATTTTCTTCAGCTGTCGCCCTACAGTGAAACCAGGCGTGCCCTTCTCGATCAGCAGCAGGCTGATGCCACCGAAACCTGGTTCGCCCGTTCGCACCGCAACGGTATAGAAATCCGCGCGCACGCCGCTGGTGATAAAGGTCTTGCTGCCACTGACCCGGTAGAAATCACCTTCGCGCACGGCACGGGTTTGCAGATTGGCGACGTCGGAACCGCCCCCGGGCTCGGTGATGGCCAGGGCGCTGATCTTCTCTCCTGACAGCACCTGGGGCAACACACGATCCCGCACTTCGGGTCGGGCCCACTTGAGGATGGGCGGCAAGCCGATATCCAGCGACCCCAGGCCGGCAACCAACCCACCTGAACCGCAGCGCATCAACTCTTCACTGGCGGCAACCTTGGCGAACAGATCCCCTTCATGGCTGCCTCCGTAAGTTTCCGGGTAGCCGATGCCGAGAATTCCTGCCGCGCCGGCCTTGAGATAGAGTTCGCGAGGAAAGCTTTCGGCTTCTTCCCACTGCTCGATATCAGGAAGGATCTCGCGCTCGACGAAACGTCTGACGCTGTCGCGGACCAATTGGTGGCTGGGGTCGAAGTATTCCTGAAAGGCAGACATCGGCGAGCTCCACTGAAGGGGTCAGTGAAGTTAACCGAGCGCTTGCTTGGTTTTCAACAAGATTGTGTAAGTCAGGTAGACGGAGGTGCCCTTATCGCGAGCAGGCTCGCTCCCACAGGGTATTGCGGCGTACACAAAACCAATGTGGGAGCGAGCCTGCTCGCGATGGCGCCAGCCCGAACAACACGAATTACAGGGTGATCGGCTTACGCCCGGCAAACGAATGCGCCAGCGTCCCGCCATCCACCAGTTCCAACTCGCCACCCAGCGGTACGCCGTGGGCGATGCGCGAGGCGATCAGGCCTTTGCTGCTGAGCAATTGGGCGATGTAGTGCGCCGTGGCTTCACCTTCCACGGTCGGGTTGGTGGCCAGGATGACTTCGGCAAACGTGCCGGCCTCTTCGATCCGCGCCATCAACTGCGGAATGCCGATGGCTTCCGGCCCCAGGCCGTCGAGCGGCGACAGGTGCCCCTTGAGCACGAAATAGCGCCCGCGAAAACCGGTCTGCTCCACCGCATAGACGTCCATCGGGCCTTCCACCACGCAAAGCAAGGTGTCGTCGCGACGGGTATCGGCGCATTGCGGGCACAGATCATCTTCCGTCAACGTACGGCACAAACGGCAGTGACCGACCCCTTCCATGGCCTGGCTCAGGGCCAGCGCCAGTCGCGAGCCGCCGCTGCGGTCACGCTCGAGCAACTGCAACGCCATGCGCTGGGCGGTTTTCTGACCCACGCCGGGCAAAATTCGCAGGGCGTCGATCAGTTGGCGAATCAAAGGGCTGAAGCTCATGGTGGAAAAGTCCGACAAAACAACGAGACGCGGTTTATACCCGCGCCTCGGTTGAGCGTCAAATTGCAGCGTGAATTACTCAGTCCCGGGAAACCCGAACCACCAGCTTGCCGAAGTTGCGCCCTTCCAGCATGCCGATGAACGCATCGGGCGCCTGTTCCAGGCCATCGACCACGTCTTCGCGGAACTTCACCTTGCCATCACGTACCCAGGGTGCCATGGCACTGAGGAATTCCGGCTGGCGATCACCATAGTCATCGAACACGATGAAGCCCTGGATGCGCACCCGCTTTGTCAACAGGGTGCGCTGCAACAGTGGCAGGCGATCCGGGCCGCTCGGCGCCTCATGGGCGTTATAGGAGGCAATCAGGCCGCAGAGTGGAATCCGCGCCTTGGGATTGAGCAACGGCACCACGGCGTCGAATACCTTGCCACCGACATTTTCATAATAAATGTCGATGCCCTTGGGACAGGCTTGCGCCAGTTCCTCAGCAAAATCCAGGCTCCTGTGATCGATGCAGGCGTCGAAACCCAACTCGTCGACCACATAGCGGCACTTTTTCGCACCACCCGCCACACCAACCACCCGCAGGCCCTTGATCTTCGCCACCTGCCCGACCACCGACCCCACCGCCCCGGACGCCGCCGCGACCACCAGGGTTTCGCCGGCCTTGGGCTGGCCGATGTCCATCAGGCCCATGTACGCGGTCATGCCCGGCATACCCAGCACCCCAAGGGCCATCGAAGGGCTTGGCAGCGCGGGAATCGGAATGATGCTGCGACCGTCATTGATGCTGTGGCTTTGCCAACCGGTGGCACCGACCACCAGATCACCTTCCTGAAACTTCGGATTGAGCGAACGCTCGACCCGGCTGACAGCGCCCCCGGTCATGACTTCGCCGATTTCCACCGGCGCGGCGTAGGAAGGTGCGTCACTCATGCGTCCGCGCATGTAGGGATCCAGCGACAGGAAAACGGTCTTGAGCAGCACCTGACCCTCGGCCAGGTCCGGCAGCGCCACCCGCTCCATGCGGAAGTTTTCCGGCGTTGGCGCACCCACCGGGCGAGAAGCCAGGACAATGCGTTGATTGAGGGTCATGGGGTCGGACATGGCAGCGTCTCCTGTGATCGTTGAGGTTCGGTGATATAGGGAGCAGACCTTTGTGGCGGTAGGGCGTTCGATGTGTTTTCAGTTGGACCAGGGTGAGTTCTTCGCGAGCAGGCTCCCACATTTGGAATGCGATCCCCTGTGGGAGCGAGCTTGCTCGCGATGGCGGCATTCCAGACACCACATTTCCCATGGCCAGAAACAAAAATGCCAGGCGCTATGCCTGGCACTTTTTGTAACTCATCTGCCGCCTGAAGGCGAATCAGAATGGCAGTTTCATGCCCGGCGGCAGTTGCATGCCGGCAGTCATGCTGCCCATCTTGTCCTGGCTGTTGGCTTCGATCTTGCGCACGGCATCGTTGACCGCGGATGCGATGACCGCTTCCAGCATTTCCTTGTCGTCTTCGCTCATGCCTTCGACCAGGCTTGGGTCGATGGTCACGCTCTTGACGTCATGACGACCGGTCATCACCACGGTGACCATATCGCCACCGGCCTTACCGGTGACTTCGGCGTTGGCCAGTTCTTCCTGCATCTTGGCCATTTTTTCCTGCATCTGCTGCGCCTGCTTCATCAGGCCGGCCATGCCACCTTTCATCATGGTAATCACCTCAAAAGTACTTGGATTAAAACAGCGCCCGGCCCATGCGGCCGGACGCCTTCAGTTATTAGCCCTGAACGACCAGGGCGTCGACAGGTTCAATAGTATCGTTACGGACCACCGCACCGAACTGCTGCATCATTTGCTGGATGAACGGATCACCGTGGATCGATTCCTCCGCCTCGCGCTGACGGTTGGCGCGGCGGCGCGAAGCCGCTTGTGCCGGGGTTTCCTGCTCGGGCTTGATCAGCTCGATGCTCAGGGTCAGCGTGCGCTGGTGATACTGGTTCAGCGCATCGTTGAGTCGGCGCTGTTGCGTGGCGTTGAACAAGGCACTGTGGGCCGGGTCCAGGTGCATCAGCCAATTGTCGCCATCCACCGCGATCAGCGTGCAGTTGGCGGCGATGCTGCCGGTCATGCCGGAGATCGGCAATTTCGGGAACAGCTCCAGCCATTGCAGGGCCAATCCGGTGGCCGGCATTGCCGCGGGCTCCGGCTCGGGCTCCGGAGCCGGGTCGGCGGTATGCTCGCTGGCCAGTTCGTCGAGGTAACTGTAGGCCGAATCCATGTCCGGCTCGATGTAATCCTCGTCCAGCGGCGGCTCGTCATCCAGGTCCATCCCCGGCGTCGCGGCATCGACAGCGGCCACCGAGGGTTCCGGGATCGGCGCGGCAGCCCATTCAGGCGCGTCCGGCACCACGCTGTCCGGCGTCGGCAACGGCATCGGCGGTAATTCGGGTTGTTCGCTGGCGGTTTCCAGCACCGATTCCACCGCCGGTTGCTGGACGGGCGCCGGCTCGACCGGGTCATTCCACGGCAGGTCGACAACTTCTTCGACCACGACCGCTTCAACCACAGGCGCAGGTTCTGGCACAGGTTCTGGCACAACGACCGGCGCAACCGGTTCCGGTGCAGGCGCTGGAGCCGTCACTGGCGCAGCCGCTACCGGTGCAACGGCCGCAGCGACTACCGGCACAACCACCGGCGCGGCAGCCACTGAGTTTGCGGAATCAACTGTGGCCTGGCTGATCCCCACTGGCTTTAGCGGTTGCCTCGGGGCATCCGCGGTGTCTGCGGGCCGGAACGCCAGCATCCGCAGCAACACCATTTCAAAACCGCCCCGGGGATCCGGCGCCAGCGGCAGGTCGCGGCGGCCGATCAGGCCCATCTGGTAGTAGAACTGCACGTCTTCGGCCGGCAAGGCCTGGGCCAGTGCCAGCACGCGATCACGGTCGCCGTGACCGTTGTCGACACCTTCCGGCAAGGCCTGGGCGATGGCAACGCGGTGCAGCACATTGAGAATTTCCGAGAGCACGCCGTTCCAGTCCGGGCCTTGTTCGGCCAAGTGGCGGACGGCTTCGAGCAACGCCTTGGCATCGCCTTCGATCAGCGCATGCAGCACGTCGTAGACCTGCCCGTGATCGAGGGTCCCAAGCATCGCCCGCACGTCGGCGGCCATGACCTTGCCTTCACCGAAGGCAATCGCCTGGTCGGTCAGGCTCATGGCATCACGCATCGACCCGTCGGCGGCGCGGCCCAGCAGCCACAGCGCATCGTCTTCGAACGGCACGTTCTCGACACCCAGTACGTGGGTCAGGTGCTCGACGACGCGTTCCGGCGTCATGTTCTTCAGGGAGAACTGCAGGCACCGCGACAGAATCGTTGCAGGAAGTTTCTGCGGGTCGGTGGTCGCCAGGATGAACTTGACGTAGGGTGGCGGCTCTTCAAGGGTTTTGAGCAGTGCGTTGAAGGAATGACTGGAGAGCATGTGCACTTCGTCGATCAGGTAGACCTTGAAGCGCCCGCGGCTCGGGGCGTACTGCACGTTGTCTAGCAATTCGCGGGTATCTTCGACCTTGGTGCGGCTCGCGGCGTCGATCTCGATCAGGTCGACAAAGCGGCCTTCGTCGATTTCGCGACACACCGAACACTCGCCACAGGGGGTCGAAGTGATACCTGTCTCGCAGTTAAGGCATTTGGCAATGATCCGCGCGATGGTGGTCTTGCCGACCCCACGGGTACCGGTAAAGAGGTAGGCGTGGTGCAGCCGCTGGCTGTCCAAGGCATTGATCAGAGCCTTGAGCACATGGGTCTGGCCGACCATTTCGCGGAACGAGCGCGGACGCCATTTACGTGCAAGAACCTGATAACTCATCGAAAACCGTCGCAGCGAAGGAAGCAGAAGCGGCTAATGCTAGCGGAGCAAGGGACAAATTGCATCCGGTGCGCTCGTGTATTGTGGCTAAGCTGCACATCGGAGGCTATTAACGGAGTGTTTATGCGGCTGGCCTTGGGGGCATTGCTGTTGATCAGCCTGGACGGCGTGGCTGCGCAAGCACCGCTGCGCTTCGTGATACCCGACAGCTGGAGCATGCCCATGGTGCAGCTTGAACGGGGCAAACCAACCCAGGGCATCCTGTATGACATGATGCTCAGCCTCGCGACCCAGGTCGGCGTACCGGCCGAATTCCATGTATTACCCCGCCGGCGCATACAAAGTGCCATGGAGCAAGGTGAGGTCGATGTCCGCTGTTATGTCACGCAATCGTGGCTGCCCGATCAGCCTGATGATTACCTCTGGAGCATCCCGCTCTTCACTCAACCGGATGTGTTGATCACCTTGCATGCGCCGCCCGGCGCGGTCAAACCCGCCGACTTGCCGCAACAGTCCATTGGCACCGTGCTGGGCTACAACTACCCGACCCTGCAGCCGCTGTTCGACACCGGCCAACTGCAGCGCGACGACGCACGCAATCAGGAACAAGTGCTGGAAAAGCTCCTGGCCGGCCGCAATCACTATGCCGTCAGCAATCAATGGAGCCTGGACTGGTTCAATCACCGCCTTCTGCCGGAGCAGCAACTGCAAGGCGTGGCAGTGCTGCAGGAAAACCAGATCGGTTGCTACGTTCGCAACGACCCGAAGCTCCCGGTGCAGAGCGTCCTGCGCACATTGGGGCGGATGAAGATGTCCGGGGAGATCGATGAGATTGTTCGGCTGTATATCGGTAGCGAGCCTGCGGCCGTGGATAAATCGGAAACGACAAAAAAACGCCCCGGAGAAGATCCTGGCAGCTAGCGAAAGCCTGATTTCAGAGAGATAACGCGAGAGAACACTCGCGTGGCGTTAAGGTGGTAACCCCACCAGCCACACCCCGGCACACAATGTTCCCGCTGTGGCTGCTTCCTTCCGGATCTGACCAGGTTCACGGGTAATCGTTGCGGGGGGACCGATGGGGTCACCATAACGACGCTCACCTGTCGGCGAGCCGCGCCATTGTACCTATCTGAGACGAAGTTACAACCGTTGGTTTCGGAATAAAAATATGAGGGGCTTCAAGCACTTGCTATTGCGCCTCTAGCACTTCGTCCGCCCTGCCGCCCTCCTGCTGAATCACCAGGTGAATAAAGTGCAGCTTGGCAATGACGGCTGGCGGCAGGACGAACGGATAGAAATCCGGCTGCCCCATGCTGCGTGACAGCTCATTGAGCATGCCCGCCAGTTCGATCCACGCATTGACGAACGACAGGAACGCCGCGCCGCCGGGATGCTGTGGATCGTAGAGGGTATCCAACGGAAACGGCTGATAGTCGAAGTCCATTTCCCGGGCACTCATGCCAAAGCCCAGCGCGGTGTCCACCGCATCCATCATGTGCAGGTAATGCGCCCAGGTTTCGGCCCAGTCTTCCCACGGGTGCATGGTGGCGTAGGCGCTGACGTAGTGCTGCTGCCAGTCGAGCGGTGCGCCCTGCTGATAATGCCGCTCGAGGGCTTCGGCATAGCTGGCGCGCTCATCGCCGAACACTGCGCGAAACGGTTCAAGCCACTGGCTATTGGCGATCAATCGATCCCAGTAGTAATGCCCGACTTCGTGACGAAAATGCCCGAGCAAGGTGCGATAGGGTTCGTGCATTTGCACCCGCACCTGCTCGCGGTGGGCATCGTCGGCTTCCTTGATATCGAGGGTGACCAGACCATTGGCGTGCCCGGTGGTGGGCGGTTTGCCTTCGAGGTCCACGCCGATGAAGTCGAAGGCAAGGCCCGTGTCTTCATCGACGGTCTTGGGAATCACCTGCAACCCCAGGCTGAGCAGTTGCGCGACCAGACGCCGCTTGGCGGTTTCCACCTTGCGCCAGCGCTCGTGGTTGTCGGTTATCGACAGGTCGGGAATGGTGCGGTTGAGGCTGCAGGCAAGGCACAAGACGTCATGGTCATTGGCAGGCAGCAACCAATTACAGGCCGCCGGGGAGTCGAGGTTGGCGCAGCGTCGAAACAGGCCAGCCCCGGGATCGACATCGAGCAGCCAGGTGCCCGCCTGCACACCCGGTTGCAGCGCAGACAAGCGACTCTGCTCCGGCTGATAGCCCAACGCCGCCGAGCAGGCCAGGCACTGGCTGTTGCGAAAGAACAACGACTGCCCGCAACGGCAGGGCCAGACCTTGCTGTTGCGCGAACTTTCACCCATGAACGGTGCGGCAATGCGCGAGCTGAGCTGCTCGAAGAAGCGGTACATGGCGATCTCTCCCTGAGGCTTGCAGAGACTAGATCATTTACCAGACAGGATCGTTCCCAGGTCGAACGCAACACCTGTAGGAGCGAGCCTGCTCGCGATGGAGTGTCAGTCGACATCAATGCGCCTGATCCACCATCGCGAGCAGGCTCGCTCCTACAGGTTGAATTGCTGCTCAATCTACCTTGCCGTACCCGCGCAATGTTTCAACAAACGCCTCTTCATCCAGCACTTTCAACCCCAATTCATTGGCCTTGGTCAACTTCGAACCAGCCCCCGGCCCGGCCACCACGCAATGGGTCTTGGCCGACACCGAGCCGGCGACCTTGGCGCCGAGGCTTTCGAGTTTGTCCTTGGCGATATCGCGACTCATCAACTCCAGCGAGCCGGTCAACACCCAGGTCTGCCCGGCCAGGGGCAAGCCTTCGACGACCTTCTTCTCGCTCTGCCAGTGCATGCCGAAATCGGCCAGTTGCTTCTCCGCCGCCTCGGCCAATTGGCGATTGTCTTCGACCGCAAAGAACTCGCGCACCGAATTGGCCTGCTTCTCCGGCAGCGCCTGGCGCATGTCCAGCCAGTCCGCGCCGATCACCGCCTGCAGCGAGCCGAATTTGTCCGCCAGTTTCTGCGCCCCGCCCGGCCCGACCAAGGGGATATGCAGCTTGTCGAGGAAACCACCCAGGGTGGTGCTCGCCGAAAACTCGGCACCCAACTCGCCCTGATCCTGAATCTGCATACCATGCCTGAGCAAATCAGCGATCACCTGCTGGTTATGCGCATCCTCGAAGAAGCTGTGGATCTCGTGCGCGACTTCCAGGCCGACATCCGGCAAGTACGTCAGCACCTGGGGCAAAGCCTGTTGCACCCGCTCCAGCGAACCCAGGGAGCGAGCCAGGACCTTGGCTGTCTCCTCGCCGACATCGGGAATCCCCAGGGCGTAGATGAACCGCGCCAGGCCCGGCCTCTTGCTGTCTTCGATGGCGCCGAGCAGGTTCTTGCTCGACAGTTCGGCAAAGCCTTCCAGATCGACGATCTGCTCGAAGGTCAGGGCGTACAGATCGGCCGGCGAGCTCACCAGGCCTTCGTCGACCAGTTGCTCGACGCTCTTCTCACCCAAGCCTTCGATGTCCATGGCACGACGGGACACGAAGTGAATGATCGCCTGCTTGAGTTGCGCGCCACAGGCCAGACGACCGACGCAGCGATACACCGCGCCTTCGCTGACCGTCTCGCGGCCCTTGCTACGCTTGATCAGCTGCGTGCGCTCGACATGGGAACCGCACACCGGACACTGTTCCGGAATCTGCACCGGCCGGGCGTTTTCCGGACGGCGCTCCATGACCACTTGCACCACCTGCGGAATCACGTCACCGGCGCGGCGGATGATCACCGTGTCGCCGATCATCAGGCCCAGGCGCGCGACCTCGTCCATGTTATGCAGTGTGGCGTTGGCCACCGTGACACCGGCGACCTTGACCGGTTTCAGACGCGCCACCGGCGTCACCGCCCCGGTGCGGCCGACCTGGAATTCCACATCGAGCAGCTCGGTGAGTTCTTCCATCGCCGGGAATTTGTGGGCGATGGCCCAACGCGGCTCACGGGCGCGAAAGCCCAGTTCGCGCTGGGAGGCAATGCTGTTGACCTTGAATACGACGCCGTCGATTTCATACGGCAGCGCACTGCGACGCTCACCGATGTCGCGGTAGTAATCCAGGCACTCGGCGATGCCGTGCGCCAGTTTCAGCTCATGACTGATCGGCATGCCCCAGGCCTGGAGCTGCTGCAAATTGCCGATGTGCGTATCGGCAATGTCCGCCGACACCTGGCCGATGCCGTAGCAGCAGAACTCCAACGGGCGATTGGCGGTGATCTTCGAATCCAGCTGGCGCAAACTGCCTGCCGCTGCGTTGCGCGGGTTGGCGAAGGTCTTGCCGCCGACCTCCAGTTGCGTGGCGTTGAGCCGCTCGAAACCGGCCTTGGACATGAACACTTCGCCGCGCACTTCCAGGGTCGCCGGCCAGCCGGTACCGTGCAGCTTGAGCGGGATGTTGCGTACGGTGCGCACGTTGACGCTGATATCTTCGCCGGTGGTGCCATCGCCACGGGTGGCGCCGCGCACCAGGATGCCGTCCTGATACAGCAGGCTGACGGCCAGGCCATCGAGCTTGGGCTCACAGCTGTACTCGACTGTCGCGCCGCCACCGAACAGATCACCGGCCGGCAGGTCCAGGCCTTCGGTCACCCGGCGGTCGAACTCGCGCATGTCGGTTTCTTCGAAGGCGTTGCCGAGGCTGAGCATCGGCACTTCGTGACGCACTTGGGTAAACGCCGACAGCGCCGCGCTGCCCACTCGCTGGGTTGGCGAGTCGCTGGTGATCAGTTCGGGGTTGGCTGCTTCCAGCGCCTTGAGCTCGTTGAACAAGCGGTCGTACTCGGCGTCCGGAATGCTCGGCTCGTCGAGCACGTGGTAACGATAGTTGTGCTGATCCAGCTCAGCGCGCAGCTCTAAAATACGGTTCTTGGCGGCGGTCATGGGTGTTCTCTCATAAAGCAAAAGAGCAGCCGAGGCTGCTCAATCTGTTTTGCCGATTATCCCGCGCACCGCGCGGGAATAACCATTTCAATCAACGTTTCTGGGTCAGGGCGCGGCGCTCGAACTCGACGATGCGCTGACGGTAGTGCTCGATCGTCTGGGCGGTCAGTACGCTGCGCTGGTCGTCCTTCAGCTCACCGTTGAGCTCCTGGGACAATTTACGTGCCGCTGCCACCATCACGTCGAAGGCTTGCTTCGGATGGCGAGGGCCTGGCAGCCCCAGGAAGAAGCTCACCGCCGGAGTGCTGAAGTGGTCGATGTCGTCCAGGTCGAATACGCCAGGCTTGACGGCGTTGGCCATGGAGAACAGCACTTCACCGTTGCCGGCCATGCTTTCGTGGCGATGGAAAATGTCCATCTCGCCGAAACGCAAACCGCTCTCCAGAATGTTCTGCAACAGCGCCGGGCCCTTGAAGCCGGCAGCGTCGCGGCAGATCACGCTGATCACCAGCACTTCTTCCGCTTGCGGCTGATCCTTGTCGTTGACTGCTGGCGCGGACTTGCTGTCATCCGGGAAATCGTCGTCGCGGCTGCTGAAGCTCGGGCCGCCGTCCAGGTCCAGGCTGAGGTTCATGTCGCCCTGGGAAGGCTCGCTGTGGCCACGCTTGCCGCGCTTGGAACCCGACTCGCGAGGCTCGCGGGCCGGCATGCTGACCGAAGGCAGGTCCTGCTCGTCCAGCTGCGGCTCTTTATGTCCGTCCAGCACACGCGGCGGGCCCAGCAGTTCGGCGCTGCTGTCCTCGTCCGGCAGGTTGGACAGACTTCGATCAAGACGGAACTTCAGTTTTCCCTTGCCGCCGCGCATACGGCGCCAGCCATCGAAAAGAATACCGGCAATGACAATAATGCCGATGACGATCAGCCACTCGCGCAGACCGATTTCCATGTAATCCCGTGCCTCTATAAAAAATGCTGAAAAATAAGGGGTTTACAACCTGCAAACCGCTTTAAAACGTGGCGCCAACTCTATGTTCTGACAGGCGTTTTGCCCACGTATACGAAAAATTGACATTAAACTAGCACGACCAAAGGCAACTTTACACCGTCTACCACCTTGGCTAGCGCGAATATGTCGATTGGCCAGCAAGTCGAAGGCAGGAAAAGAGTCCTACAGACCGCAAACATTCCTCCTACAACCACGACTCAGGCATCCACCATCGCCATCGCCTCCTCGACATCCACCGCCACCAGACGTGAACAACCGGGTTCGTGCATCGTCACACCCATCAGTTGTTCAGCCATTTCCATGGCGATCTTGTTGTGGGTGATATAGATGAACTGCACTGTCTGTGACATCTCTTTTACCAATCGCGCGTAGCGTCCAACGTTAGCGTCATCCAGTGGCGCGTCAACCTCATCGAGCATGCAGAACGGCGCCGGGTTCAATTTGAAGATCGCAAAAACCAGGGCCAATGCGGTCAGGGCTTTTTCGCCGCCGGAGAGCAAATGGATGGTGCTGTTCTTCTTTCCTGGCGGCTGCGCCATGATTGTTACCCCTGTATCGAGTAAATCTTCGCCCGTCAGTTCCAAATATGCGCGGCCACCACCGAAAACTTTTGGGAAAAGCGCCTGTAAACCGCCATTGATCTGATCAAAGGTATCCTTGAAACGGTTGCGGGTTTCCTTGTCGATCTTGCGAATCACGTTCTCAAGGGTTTCAAGGGCTTCCACCAGATCGTCGTTCTGGGCATCCAGATAACGCTTACGCTCCGATTGTTGCTGGTACTCATCGATGGCCGCCAGGTTGATCGCGCCCAGGCGCTGGATCCTGGCGGCGATGCGCTCGAGCTCTTCCTCGGCATCCTTCTCGCTGGCCTCGGCCGTCAAGGTCGCGAGTACGCCGTGGAGATCGTAGCCGTCTTCCAGCAATTGGTCCTGCAAGGTCTTGCGGCGCACGGTCAGGGCTTGCCATTCCATGCGCTGGGTTTCGAGCTGGCTGCGAATTAACTGGGATTGCTGTTCGGCCTGGCTGCGGCGCTTCTCGGCGTCGCGCAGTTCGCGGTCGGCGTCTTCGAGGGCGATCTGCGCGGTCTTGAGCTCTTCGTCGACGGTCATGCGCTTGTCGAGCAACTCCTCGAGTTTCAGGCGCAGCTCTTCCAGCGGTGCTTCGCCCTCCTCCAGATTGAGGCTCAATTGCTCGCGCTTTTCGGTCAGGCGCTCGGACTGCATCTCCAGACGCTCCAGCGCCTGGCGTGTCGAATCATGCTGCGCCTTGAGCGAGCCCAGACGCACCGCCAACTGATGGGCGTGATCCTTGTGTTGCCGCGCTTCCTGACGCACCCGGTCCAGACGTTCGCGCAGGCTGTCGCGCTGGGCCAGCAGCAACTCACGCTGCTCGGTGTCCAGCGCCATGCTGTCGAGGGCTTCCTGCAATTGCAGGCGCGCTTCGCCGATGTTTTCGTGCTCCAACGCTCGCTGCTCATCGAGCTCGATAAGCTCTTCGTCGAGACGGGTACGGCGCAGGGTCAATTGTTCGGCCTTGGCTTTGCCGGCGGACAATTGAGCCTTCAATTCACCTTGTTGACGCGCCTCATCCTGCAGTAGGCGACGCAGATGTTCGCGACCGTTTTCCTGCTGACGCTGCTGCGCCCTGAGATTCTGCAGTCGGGTTTCCAGGGTTTCGACAGCGGCTTCACGCTCTTCGCGCTCCAGGCCCAGTTGCTGGATTTCCTGGCCGCGGGCCAGTACGCCGCTTTCCGCTTCACTGGCCCGACGCACCCGCAGAAAATGCCGGCCGACCCAATAACCGTCACGGCTGATCAGGCTCTGTCCGGCAGCCAATTGAGCCCGCAGGGCCAAGGCCTGTTCGAGACTGTCCACCGGCTTGACCTGCCCCAGCCACGGCGACAGATCGAGCTGCGCCTCGACCTTGTCCAGCAGGCTGCCCGGCACCCGTACGCCATCGCTGGACGGGCTGAGCAAACGCAAGTCGCCCTGGGCAAAACCCGACAGATCGAAATCGTTGAAATCGTCCACCAGCACCGCTTGCAGGTCGGCGCCGAGCACGGTTTCCACGGCCAGCTCCCAACCGGCCTCAACCTTCAGGCCTTCGGCCAGGCGCGGGCGATTCGCAAGATTCTGTTCGCGCAGCCATTCGGCGGTGCCGGTACCCGGATCGAGCGCCGCTTGCTGCAAGGCTTCGAGCGAAGCCAGCCGACCGTTGAGGCGCTGCAAATCGCCCTGGGCCTGCTGCTGCGCGGTCAGCGCCTGCTGCAGTTCCTGACGCAACTGCTCGAGCTTTTCGACCTGCGCTTCTTCGCTGGTCTGCAAATCCTCGAGCGTTGCTTCGGATTCGGCGAGCTGCTCGCTGAGTTCCATGATCGCCGCGTCTTCCGGGTCCGCCGAGAGCAAGGCGCGCTCTTCGCCAAGACGCTTCTGGCGATCGGCCAGGCGCTCCAGGCTGGTTTCCAGCTGCTGGATCCGCGACTGCTGCACTTCGGCCTGACGACGCGGCTCGGCGGCGGTGAGGTTGAATGTATCCCACTGCTCTTGCCAGCCGTGCATGGTGGTTTCGGATTCTTCCAGCGCGGCAGCGGCCTCTTCGGCGGCGGCGCTGGTGACTTCCTGCTCCGGGGTGAGCATGTTCAGCTCTTCGCCCAGGGTCAGCAGCAGCGTGCGGTCGTGCCCCAAATGCGATTCGGTTTCCAGGCGTGCGCGCTCGGCTTCTTTCAGGTCATCCTGCAACTGGCGCAAACGCTGCTGACCGTGCTGGATGCTCTGCTCGACCCGGGCAATGTCGCCACCGACCGAGTAGAAGCGCCCCTGCACCAGGTTAAAGCGTTCCGAAAGATCATGATGTCCGTCACGCAGACGCTCGATGCTTGCGTCGGCGTTGCGCTGTTCGGCCACCAGGGCTTCGAAAGAAACTTCCTGGTTACCGATGATCGCTTCACGCTGGCCGACCTGATCGTTCAGCGCCTGCCAGCGCAGGGCCGACAGCTGGGCCTTGAGCTGACGCTCCTCGCCCTTGAATTCCTGATACTTTTTGGCGGCCTCGGCCTGGCGGTGCAAGCGTTCGAGCTGACGCTCAAGCTCTTCGCGCAGGTCGGTCAGGCGCTCAAGGTTTTCGTGGGTGCGGCGGATGCGGTTTTCCGTCTCGCGCCGGCGCTCCTTGTACTTGGAGATGCCCGCGGCTTCTTCGATGAAGTTGCGCAGGTCCTCGGGCTTGGACTCGATCAGCTTGGAAATCATCCCCTGCTCGATGATCGAGTAGCTGCGCGGGCCAAGACCGGTGCCGAGGAAGATGTCGGTGATGTCGCGGCGCCGGCATTTAGTGCCGTTGAGGTAATAGGTGGTCTGGCTGTCGCGGGTCACTTTGCGGCGAATGGAGATTTCCGCGTAGGCGGCGTATTCCCCGAGCAAGGTGCCGTCGGAGTTATCGAACACCAGTTCGATGCTCGCCTGGCTCACTGGCTTGCGGCTGGTCGAGCCGTTGAAGATGACGTCGGTCATCGATTCGCCGCGCAGGTTCTTCGCCGAACTCTCGCCCATCACCCAGCGCACGGCGTCGATGATGTTCGACTTGCCGCAGCCATTGGGCCCGACCACCGCCGCCATGTTACTGGGGAAGTTCACCGTGGTCGGATCGACGAAGGACTTGAACCCCGCCAGCTTGATGCACTTGAGCCGCAAGATCAGGCGTCCGTCAGGGCGGAGATCACCAGATCGCAACTGCGCTGGGCGTAAGCCGTCAGCACCACGCGAATCTGTGCAAAATCACGGGCCAGCACGGCAGCGAGCAAGCGCTCGAACAGCTCGAGGAATTCGCTCATCGACGCTTTGCGCAGGTCCAGCGCGAGGAAATACGCACGGCTCATGGCCGGCTGCAGATTCTCGACTGTTTCCTGCAAGTACGGGTTGTTGGCAAACGGGTACGCGGCGCGCATCACATTGAAGCTGTCGTCGACGAACGTGCGGATGTCCTGACGCTCAAAGCTGGCCGTCAGGCGTTGCTGGATCTGCACGAACGGCGCCATGTCGGCCTGGGTTTTCCAGCCGCTGGCCACGGAGTTACCGAGCAGAATATAGAGTTCACTCATCAGCGTGCACAGGCTCTGGACCTTATGCGGCGTGAGCTCGGTAACGTGGGCTCCCCGTCGCGGCAGAATAGCGATCAAGTGCCGACGCTCGAGGATCAGCAAGGCCTCGCGGACCGAACCACGACTGACATTGAGGGCCAGCGTGACCTTCTGTTCCTGGATGCGCTCCCCGGGCTTCATTTCACCGCGAATGATGCGTTCGGCGAGGTGGTGAGCGATTTGCTCGGCGAGGCTGTCCGGCGCCTTGAACGTCATGGTTGTCCTTCAAACTCTTTGATCTGTACAAGCGGCGCAGTGTAGCGCAATTGCTGCACCATGGCGGAGTGCCCGCCCGGAGGTTTTTGGCACGATTCGAGCAAATTCAAGCAAAAAGGCAGGCTATCGAAGCAACGACGATAATTAAGGAACAGGTGGTTAATCGACAAATTGCAATTTCCTGACCTTTAAGTCAGAAAATCATTGACCGAAAAGTCAGACCTGCTAAATTCAGTTCCTATCGGTTAACAACAATAATGAGTCTGCGAGGCCTTCCGTGATCCAGTTTTTACTAAACCAGGAACTCCGTAGCGAGCACGCCCTGGACCCGAACCTGACCGTGCTCAATTATCTGCGCGACCATGTGGGCAAACCCGGCACCAAAGAAGGCTGCGCCAGCGGTGACTGTGGCGCCTGCACCGTGGTGGTCGGCGAATTGCAGACCGATGACGACGGCCGCGAACACATTCGCTATCGCAGCCTCAACTCGTGCCTGACCTTCGTGTCGTCCCTGCACGGCAAACAACTGATCAGCGTTGAAGACCTCAAGCACAAGGGTGAACTGCACAGCGTGCAGAAAGCCATGGTCGAGTGCCACGGCTCACAATGCGGTTTCTGCACCCCCGGCTTCGTGATGTCGCTGTTTGCCCTGCAAAAGAACAGTGATGCACCGGATCATGCCAAGGCCCACGAAGCACTGGCCGGCAACCTCTGCCGTTGCACCGGCTACCGGCCGATCCTGGAAGCCGCCGAGCAATCCTGCTGCGCCAAGCAGCCGGACCAGTTCGACGCTCGCGAAGCCGACACCATCGCGCGCCTCAAAGCCATTGCCCCGACCGATATCGGCGAACTCAACAGCGGCGACAAACGCTGCCTGGTGCCGCTGACCGTGGCCGACCTGGCCGATCTCTACGACGCTTATCCACAGGCCCGCCTGCTGGCTGGCGGTACCGACCTGGCACTGGAAGTCACGCAGTTCCACCGCACCCTGCCGGTGATGATCTACGTCGGCAACGTCGCCGAAATGAAGCGCATCGACCGTTTTGACGACCGTCTGGAAATCGGCGCCGCCACGGCCCTGTCCGATTGCTACGAAGCCTTGAACGCCGAGTACCCGGACTTCGGTGAATTGCTGCACCGCTTCGCCTCCTTGCAGATCCGCAACCAGGGCACCCTTGGCGGCAACATCGGCAACGCCTCGCCGATTGGTGACTCGCCGCCCCTGCTGATCGCCCTCGGCGCGCAGATCGTGCTGTGCAAAGGCGAAACCCGCCGCACCCTGGCGCTGGAAGATTACTTCATCGATTACCGCGTCACGGCGCGTCAGGAAAGCGAGTTCATCGAGAAGATCATCGTGCCGCGTGCCAGCGCCGAAAAACTGTTCCGTGCCTACAAGATCTCCAAACGTCTGGACGACGACATTTCGGCGGTGTGCGCGGCCTTCAACATTCGCCTGGAAAACGGTGTGGTGGCCGAAGCCCGCGTCGCCTTTGGTGGCATGGCGGCTATCCCGAAACGCGCCGCCGCCTGCGAAGCCGCGCTGCTCGGTGCGCCGTTCAACAACGCTACCGTTGAACGCGCCTGCGCCGCCCTGGGCGAAGATTTCACGCCGCTCTCGGACTTCCGCGCCAGCAAGGAATATCGCCTGCTCAGCGCGCAGAACCTGCTGCGCAAATACTTCATCGAACTGCAAACACCGCACATCGAGACTCGGGTGACCGCTTATGTCTAATCATCACGCCGTAGAGAAGACCCAAGCC
Source organism: Pseudomonas sp. ACN8 (assembly GCF_002303925.1). Lineage (GTDB taxonomy): Bacteria > Pseudomonadota > Gammaproteobacteria > Pseudomonadales > Pseudomonadaceae > Aquipseudomonas. The sequence goes on along the minus strand of NZ_MRCS01000013.1, from coordinate 9,295 downwards.
GAATTGGCTGAACTGTTTGCCAAGGACCTGACCACCGGTGTCGGCCGCAGCGTCAAGCACGACAGCGCCGCCAAGCATGTGGCCGGTGAAGCGCAATACATCGACGATCGCCTGGAGTTTCCGAACCAGTTGCACGTTTATGCGCGCATGTCCGACCGTGCCCATGCGCGGATCATCAGCATCGACACCTCGCCCTGCTACGCCTTCGAAGGCGTGCGTATCGCCATCACCCACGAAGACGTGCCGGGCCTGAAAGACATCGGTCCGTTGCTGCCGGGCGATCCGCTGCTGGCCATCGATACCGTGCAGTTCGTCGGTCAACCGGTGATCGCCGTGGCGGCGAAAGACCTGGAAACCGCGCGCAAGGCGGCCATGGCCGCGATCATCGAATACGAAGACCTGGAACCTGTGCTGGACGTGGTCGAAGCCCTGCGCAAGCGCCACTTCGTCCTCGACAGCCACACCCATCAGCGCGGCGATTCGGCCACGGCGCTGGCCACCGCCGAACATCGCATCCAGGGCACGCTGCACATCGGCGGCCAGGAACACTTCTACCTGGAAACCCAGATCTCTTCGGTGATGCCGACCGAAGACGGCGGCATGATCGTCTACTGTTCCACGCAGAACCCCACCGAAGTGCAGAAGCTGGTGGCCGAAGTGCTAGACGTGTCGATGAACAAGATCGTCGTCGACATGCGTCGCATGGGCGGCGGTTTTGGCGGCAAGGAAACCCAGGCAGCCAGCCCGGCGTGCCTGTGCGCAGTGATCGCGCACCTCACCGGCCAGCCGACCAAGATGCGCCTGCCACGGGTCGAAGACATGCTGATGACCGGCAAGCGTCACCCGTTCTACGTCGAGTACGACGTGGGCTTCGACAGCACCGGCCGCCTGCACGGCATCAATCTGGAACTGGCTGGCAACTGCGGGTGCTCCCCTGACCTGTCGGCGTCGATCGTCGACCGCGCGATGTTCCACTCGGACAACTCGTACTACCTGGGCGATGCGACCATCAACGGTCACCGCTGCAAGACCAACACCGCGTCGAACACCGCCTACCGTGGTTTCGGCGGCCCGCAAGGCATGGTCGCCATCGAAGAAGTGATGGACGCCATCTCTCGCCATCTGGCCCTTGATCCGCTGGCCGTGCGCAAGGCCAACTACTACGGCAAGACCGAGCGCAACGTCACCCACTACTACCAGACCGTCGAGCACAACATGCTCGAAGAGATGACAGCGGAACTGGAAGAAAGCAGCCAGTACGCCGAGCGTCGCGAAGCGATCCGTCGCTACAACGCCAACAGCCCGATCCTGAAAAAAGGCCTGGCGCTGACCCCGGTGAAATTCGGTATATCCTTCACCGCCAGCTTCCTCAACCAGGCCGGCGCGCTGGTGCACGTCTACACCGACGGCAGCATCCACTTGAACCACGGTGGCACCGAAATGGGCCAGGGCCTGAACACCAAAGTCGCGCAGGTCGTGGCCGAAGTGTTCCAGGTGGAAATGGACCGCGTGCAGATCACCGCGACCAACACCGACAAAGTACCGAACACCTCGCCAACCGCCGCTTCCAGCGGTGCCGACCTGAACGGCAAGGCCGCGCAGAACGCCGCCGAAACCATCAAGCAACGCCTGGTGGAATTCGCGGCTCGCCAGTACAAGGTCAGCGAAGAAGACGTGGAATTCCACAACGGCCACGTGCGAATCCGCGATCACATCCTGACCTTCGAAGCGCTGATCCAGCAGGCGTACTTCGCCCAGGTGTCGCTGTCGAGCACAGGCTTCTACAAGACCCCGAAAATTTATTACGACCGCAGCCAGGCGCGCGGCCGTCCGTTCTACTACTTCGCCTTTGGCGCGGCGTGCTGCGAAGTGCTGGTCGACACCCTGACCGGCGAATACAAGATGCTGCGCACCGACATCCTCCACGACGTCGGCGCCTCGTTGAACCCGGCCATCGACATCGGTCAGGTCGAGGGCGGTTTCATCCAGGGCATGGGCTGGCTGACCATGGAAGAACTGGTGTGGAACAACAAGGGCAAGCTGATGACCAACGGCCCGGCCAGCTACAAGATCCCGGCCGTGGCGGACATGCCGCTGGACCTGCGGGTCAAGCTGGTGGAGAACCGCAAGAACCCGGAAGACACGGTGTTCCATTCCAAGGCCGTGGGCGAGCCGCCGTTCATGCTCGGCATCGCCTCGTGGTGTGCGATCAAGGACGCCGTGGCGAGCCTGGGCGACTACAAACATCAACCGAAAATCGACGCCCCGGCGACCCCGGAGCGAGTGTTGTGGGGCTGTGAGCAGATGCGTCAGCTGAAGGCGGCGAAAGCTGTCGAGGCTGAGACCGAGTTGGCTTCGCTCTAAAACCGAGGTGCGCCTATCGCGAGCAGGCTCACTCCTACAGGGGAATGCATTTCAAATGTAGGAGTGAGCCCTGCTCGCGAAGAGGCCGGAACAGACAACAGAGATGTTGAGGTGTTTATGTACAACTGGATCGACGCCCTCGCCGACCTGCAAAACCGCGGTGAGCCCTGCGTGCTGGTGACCATCATCGAAGAGCTCGGCTCGACGCCGCGCAACGCTGGCTCGAAGATGGTCATCAGCGCGAACCAGAGCTTCGACACCATCGGTGGCGGGCACCTGGAATACAAGGCCATGAAGATCGCCCGCGAGATGCTCGCCAGCGGCAAGCAGGACACCCATCTGGAGCGTTTCAGCCTCGGTGCCAGCCTTGGCCAATGCTGCGGTGGTGCAACCGTTTTGCTATTCGAACCGATGGGCCAGATTCAGGCGCAGATCGCCGTGTTCGGTGCCGGCCACGTCGGCCGCGCCCTGGTGCCGCTGCTGGCCAGCCTGCCTTGCCGGGTGCGCTGGATCGATTCGCGGGAAGATGAATTCCCCGAGCAGATCCCCCATGGCGTGCGCAAGATCGTCAGCGAAGAACCGGTGGATGAAATCGATGATCTGCCGGCCGGCAGCTACTGCATCGTGATGACTCACAACCATCAACTCGACCTCGAACTGACCGCTGCGATCCTCAAGCGCAACGACTTTGCTTACTTCGGCCTGATCGGTTCGAAGACCAAACGGGTGAAGTTCGAACATCGCCTGCGCGACCGCGGTTTCGACAACAGCGTCGTGCAACGCATGCGCTGCCCGATGGGCATCGGCGAAGTCAAAGGCAAGTTGCCTGTGGAAATCGCCATCTCCATCGCCGGCGAAATCATCGCCACCTATAACGCGAACTTCGGTCAGCACACCGCCAGCGCCGGATCGATTGCCAAACTGCTGCCTGCGTCACGCCGCAGCCAAGCCTCCCATTGAGAATCCTCATGCCTCTGACTCGCAAAGCCTACCGCGCCGCCATCCTGCACAGCATCGCCGACCCAGCCGTCGTGGGCATCGAAGCCTCCTACGAGTATTTCGAAGACGGCTTGCTGGTTGTGGAAAACGGCCAGATCAGTGCCCTGGGCCACGCCAGCGAACTGCTGCCGACCCTGCCGGCCGACATCGAGATCACCCACTATCAGGATGCACTGATCACCCCCGGCTTCATCGACACCCACATCCATTTGCCGCAAACCGGCATGGTCGGCGCCTATGGCGAGCAATTGCTGGACTGGCTCAACACCTACACCTTCCCGTGTGAAAGCCAGTTCGCCGACAAGGCCCACGCCGACCAGGTCGCGGACATTTTCATCAAGGAACTGCTGCGCAACGGCACCACCACGGCGCTGGTATTCGGCAGTGTGCACCCACAATCGGTGAACTCGTTCTTCGAAGCGGCCGAGCAGCTCGACCTGCGGATGATCGCCGGCAAGGTGATGATGGACCGCAACGCCCCGGACTACCTGACCGACACCGCCGAATCCAGCTACGTCGAAAGCAAGGCATTGATCGAGCGCTGGCACGGCAAGGGTCGCCTGCACTACGCGGTCACTCCACGCTTCGCACCGACCAGCACCCCGGAACAGCTGACTCTGGCCGGCCAATTGCTGACGGAATACCCGGATCTGTACATGCAGACCCACATCAGCGAAAACCTCAAGGAAATCGAGTGGGTCAAGGCGCTGTTCCCGGAGCGCAAGGGTTACCTGGACGTCTACGACCACTACCAGTTGCTCGGCGAGCGCTCAGTGTTCGCCCACGGTGTGCACCTGTGCGATGACGAGTGCGCGCGACTGGCGCAAACCGGTTCGGCCATCTCGTTCTGCCCGACCTCGAACTTCTTCCTCGGCAGCGGCCTGTTCAACCTGCCGATGGCCGAGAAGCACAACCTGAATGTCGGCATCGGTACCGATGTGGGCGGCGGCACCAGTTTCTCACTGCTGCAAACCCTCAACGAAGCCTACAAGGTCATGCAGCTGCAAGGTGCGCGCCTGAGCCCGTTCAAGTCGCTGTACCTGGCCACCCTCGGCGGCGCCCGCGCACTGCGCCTTGAGGACAAGATCGGCACCCTGCAACCGGGCACGGACGCCGACTTCCTGGTGCTGGACTACAACGCCACGCCGCTGCTGGGCTATCGCCTGAAGCAGGCCAACAACATTGCCGAGACGTTGTTTGTGTTGATGACCCTGGGGGATGACCGGACGGTGCAGCAGACCTATGCGGCGGGGAATCTGGTGCATCAGCGCTAAATTTCCTCAGGCATAAAAAAATCCCCCGCAATCGTCAGATCCGGGGGATTTTTTATGCCCTTTGTAGGAGCGAGCCTGCTCGCGATGAACCTGAGGGCGCCACGGGGGTGCCAGGCTTTACGCGTAATCGTTAACGACCATCGCGAGCAGGCTCGCTCCTACAGGGGGCGGTGTTAGATTTTCGCCGGCGAGCGCCCAGGCTTCTTGGTCTGCAGCAAATGCGAGAACACCGCATGCAGATCATCCGAAGCACTTTCTTCGTCGAGATTGAGCTTGCTGTCGATGTGATCCATGTGATGCATCATCAGGTTCACCGCCAGCTCGCAGTCGCGCTTCTCGATGGCGTCGATCAACTGGGTGTGCTCGTCGTAGGAGCAATGGGAACGGTTGCCGCTTTCGTACTGGGCGATGATCAGCGACGTCTGGGACACCAGGCTGCGCTGGAAGCTGATCAGCGGGGCGTTTTTCGCAGCTTCGGCCAGTTTCAGGTGGAATTCACCCGACAGGCGGATACCGGCACCACGATCGCCACGGGAGAAGCTGTCACGTTCGTCGTTGACCATCTGGCGCAATTCGGCAATCTGCTCGGCGGTTGCGTGTTGAACGGCCAGTTCGGTGATCGCACGCTCCACCAGACGACGGGCCATGAACACCTGACGGGCCTCTTCGACGCTTGGGCTTGCGACCACGGCGCCGCGATTCGGACGCAGCAACACCACGCCTTCATGGGCCAGGCGCGACAAGGCGCGGCGAATGATGGTGCGGCTGACCCCGAAAATTTCCCCCAGCGCTTCTTCGCTCAACTTGGTGCCGGGCGCCAGACGCTGCTCGAGGATGGCCTCGAAGATATGCGCGTAGACAATATCGTCCTGGGTACCGCTGCGGCCGGCTTTGCCTGCGCGCGGTTGTTTCTTTAGGGGTTGCAACTGTTCGTTCATGGGCACTCGAGTCGGAAGAACTGCGGCGAATTGACCGCGACTGTAATACGGCACAGTGGGTCGCTGGCAAGTATCGCGTAAAAAACACTGCAATTGTACACAATGGAAGGTGGCAACACGACTGTACGGCTGAATGTTGCCTCGGCTGTATTGCAACGCCTGATTACTTTTGAGTTTAGGCTTGTTCGCAGAATCCGCCTTTGTAACCACTGGGTTGAGTGTTGCTGCGGACATCTTCATCTGTAAAAGGAACGCCATCGTCATGAACGACGCCACCCACACGCAAATCCGCCCGCTGGCCGACACCTCGCCCTCGGCCATCGTCGCCGGGTTCATCGCCATGATGACCGGCTACACCAGCTCCCTGGTGCTGATGTTCCAGGCCGGGCAAGCCGCGGGCCTGAGCAGCGGGCAGATTTCTTCGTGGATCTGGGCCATCTCGATCGGCATGGCGGTGTGCTCCATCGGCCTGTCCCTGCGCTATCGCACGCCGATCACCATTGCCTGGTCGACCCCCGGCGCCGCGCTGCTGATCACCAGCCTGGGCGGCGTGAGCTACGGAGAAGCCATTGGTGCCTATATTACCTGCGCGGTGCTGGTGACGATTTGCGGGCTGACCGGCAGCTTCGAGCGGCTGGTGAAAAAAATCCCGGCATCCCTGGCCGCCGCCCTGTTGGCGGGGATCCTGTTCAAGATCGGCAGCGAGATTTTCGTCGCGGCGCAACACCGCACCGCCCTGGTACTGGGGATGTTCGTCACTTATCTGTTGGTCAAGCGCCTGTCGCCGCGCTATGCGGTGCTGGCGGCATTGCTGATCGGCACGACATTGTCAGGCTTCATGGGGCTGCTGGACTTCAGCGGTTTCCACCTGGAAGTGGCCACGCCGGTCTGGACCACGCCACACTTCTCCCTGGCCGCGACCATCAGCATCGGCATCCCGCTGTTTGTCGTCGCCATGACCTCACAAAACATGCCCGGCATCGCCGTATTGCGCGCCGATGGCTACACGGTGCCCGCCTCGCCGCTGATCACCACTACCGGCATCGCCAGTTTGCTGCTGGCGCCGTTCGGCTCGCACGGGATCAACCTGGCGGCGATCAGCGCAGCGATCTGTACCGGACCGCACGCCCATGAGGATCGCAACAAGCGTTACACCGCGGCGGTCTGGTGCGGGATTTTCTATGGGATTGCCGGCGTGTTCGGCGCGACGCTCGCGGCATTGTTTGCCGCGCTGCCCAAGGAACTGGTGCTGTCGATTGCGGCGCTGGCGCTGTTCGGCTCGATCATCAACGGTTTGAGCATCGCCATGAGCGAAGTGAAAGAACGTGAGGCGGCGCTGATCACCTTCATGGTCACGGCGTCGGGGCTGACGCTGTTTTCCATCGGTTCGGCGTTCTGGGGGATTGTTGCGGGGGTGGCGACCCTGGTGATTCTGAACTATGGGAGCGAGCCTGCTCGCGATGGTCGTTAACGATAACGCTGGGAACATGACACCCCGCGGTGCTCTCAGGTTCATCGCGAGCAAGCTCGCTCCTACAAAAAAAGAAAAAAAACGGCGACCCTCGGGTCGCCGTTTTTTTTAGAACATCAAGCTACCGGATTGATCGGCTTTTCCGGGTACCAGACGTCCAGCAGCGGGCTGACTTCAACGCTGGTCAGCTCGGTGCGGCCTTTGAGCCAGGCTTCAACGGCAGCGCGCTGTTCAGCGCTGACCGAGCCACGCTTCTGCAGGCAAACCAGACCGTAGTCGTCGCCGCCAACATAACCCAGACCGTTGGCTTCCATGGCTTCTTTGAGGAACGCGTCGAGGAAAGCATCAATGGCCTCATCAGCCAAATCTTCTTTGAAATCCAGGTTCAGTTCGAAACCCAGCTCTTGAAATTCATCGACGCACAGTTTTTTGCGCAGACGCTGGGAACGGTTAGTCGCCATTGGAACAATCCTCTTAAGTAATAACGGGCGGCACTTTAGCAGTTTAAGCCGCCGATTGCCTGACTCTCTGGGCCACCACGCCTACCGTCGGTAAAAAAATAGCCGATCTGAATGCCCACGCACGGCCCAAGCGGTGGCACCTTGGGGCATAATGCCGACACTTTCATGACCATTGAGGGAATTTATCTCCATGCCCTCACCTTATTTCCCCTCGGCTGTAGGGTTTTATTTCAGATGATCAAATCTTTGCGTCCATTGCTGTTGGCCGGTTTTCTTCTCCCCCTGGCCCTTCCCGTTTGCGCCGCTCCCATCAATACCGCGTTGTCGCCCAACGTTGAAAAAGCCCTGAAAGCCAGCAAGTTGCAGGACAACGCCCTGTCGCTGGTGATGATCCCGCTCACCGGTCCCGGCACCCCGACGGTGTTCAACGCCGACGTGTCGGTCAACCCGGCGTCGACCATGAAACTGGTCACCACCTACGCGGCGCTGGAAATGCTCGGCCCGAACCACCAGTGGAAAACCGAGTTCTACACCGACGGCACCTTGAGCGGCGGCATCCTCAACGGCAACCTCTACCTCAAGGGCGGCGGCGATCCGAAGCTGAACATGGAAAAACTCTGGCTGCTGATGCGCGACCTGCGTGCCAACGGCGTGACCCAGGTCACCGGCGACCTGGTGCTGGATAAAACCTTCTTCGTGCAACCGCAACTGCCGGAGTTCAATGACGACGGCAACGACGAGAACAAGCCGTTCCTGGTCAAACCCGACTCGCTGCTGGTCAACCTCAAGGCGCTGCGCTTCGTCGCACGTAATGACTCGGGCAAGGTACTGGTCTCGGTGGAGCCGCCAATTGCGAGCATCCGCATCGACAACCAGGTCAAGGCCCTCAATTCCAGGCAATGCACCGGTGGCGTGCGCTACAACCCGGTGGCACAGGCCGACGGCAGCATGACCGTGACGGTCGGCGGTCAGCTGGGTGAAGGCTGCAGCTCGCAGACTTACCTGTCGCTGCTCGATCACGCGACCTACACCGCCGGTGCCGTCCGCGCGATCTGGAAGGAACTGGGTGGCAGCATTCAGGGCAAGGATGTGCTGGCGCCTACACCGAAAGACGCCAAGGTCCTGGCCCGGGCGTTCTCGCCGGACCTGGCGGAAATCATCCGCGACATCAACAAGTACAGTAACAACACCATGGCCCAGCAGTTGTTCCTGAGCCTCGGCCAACGTTTCCGCACCGATGCCGATGGTGACGACGCCAAGGCTGCCCAGCGTGTGGTGCGTCAGTGGCTGGCGAAAAAGGGCATCACCGCGCCGCATCTGGTGATGGAGAATGGCTCCGGCCTGTCCCGTGCCGAGCGTGTCAGCGCCCGGGAAATGGCTTCGATGCTCGAAGCGGCCTGGCACAGCCCGTATTCCGCCGAATACATCAGCTCGATGCCGATTGCCGGCACCGACGGCACCATGCGCAAACGCCTGAAGACCACTGCCATGCGCGGTGAAGCCCACGTCAAGACCGGCACCCTGAACACCGTGCGGGCGATTGCCGGTTTCAGTCGCGACGTCAACGGCAACACCTGGGCGGTGGTGGCGATCCTCAACGACAAGGCCCCGTTCGGCGCCTCGTCGGTGCTCGATCAGGTGCTGCTGGACCTGTACCGCCAACCGAAACTGCCGCAGACGGCTTCGGTGTTGTAACCGGATCTAAAGAACACAGTAAATCCCCTGTAGGAGCGAGCCTGCTCGCGAAAGCGGAGTGTCAGTCACCATCAGTGTTGACTGGGCTGACGC
>NZ_MRCS01000012.1 GCF_002303925.1 Pseudomonas sp. ACN8 | reverse complement strand
CCGACCTGGTGGTGACGGCGATCTTCGAAGGCCGTAATGCCGCCGAAGGGATCCTGGATTATCTGGGCGTCTAAACCCGTCCGGCTGACTGCAATGCAATACCTGTGGGAGCTGGCCTGCCAGCGATAGCATCACCTCGGTCAAACTGACACACCGAGGTGTCTGCATCGCTGGCAGGCCAGCTCCCACATTGGTTTCCGGGTGTTGCTGAAATCTGCGTATTTATTGCGACAAATTGACCCGATAGACAAAAGGCTGACCTGCAACCGTGCCTTTTGCCTCCGGCTCTGAGAAAATGCCCTCACTTTTTTTCCGGATGCCGACATGACTGCCCTGAAGAACGACCGTTTCCTGCGCGCCCTGCTCAAGCAACCCGTAGACGTCACCCCAGTGTGGATGATGCGTCAGGCCGGTCGCTACCTGCCTGAATACCGCGCCAGCCGTGCCAAGGCCGGCGATTTCATGAGCCTGTGCATGAACCCGGCGTTCGCTTGCGAAGTCACGATGCAGCCTCTCGACCGCTATCCACAGCTGGATGCGGCGATCCTCTTTTCCGACATTCTGACCATCCCCGATGCCATGGGCCAAGGCCTGTACTTCGAAACCGGTGAAGGTCCGCGCTTCAGGAAAGTCGTCAGCACCCTGGCCGACATCGAAGCCCTGCCGATTCCTGATCCGCAGAAAGACCTGGGCTACGTGATGGACGCGGTCAGCACCATCCGCCGCGAGCTGAATGGCCGTGTGCCGTTGATCGGCTTTGCTGGCAGCCCATGGACCCTGGCGACCTACATGGTCGAAGGCGGCTCGTCGAAAGACTACCGCAAGACCAAAACCATGCTCTACGACAACCCGCAAGCCTTGCACCTGCTGCTGGACAAGCTCGCGCAGACCGTTACCAGCTACCTCAACGGCCAGATCATGGCCGGCGCGCAAGCGGTGCAGATCTTCGACAGCTGGGGCGGCAGCCTCTCCGCTGCGGCGTACCAGGAGTTCTCCCTGGCCTACATGAAGAAAATCGTCAGCGGTTTGATCCGCGAGCATGAAGGTCGCAAGGTGCCGGTGATCCTGTTCACCAAGAACGGCGGCCTGTGGCTGGAAAGCATCGCCGATGCTGGTGCCGACGCACTGGGCCTGGACTGGACCTGCGACATCGGCAGTGCCCGCGCCCGTGTCGGTGACAAGGTCGCGCTGCAAGGCAACATGGACCCGACCGTGCTGTACGCAAAACCGGAAGCCATCCGCGCAGAAGTCGGCCGCATTCTCGCCAGCTATGGCAAAGGCAGTGGTCACGTGTTCAACCTGGGTCACGGCATCACGCCGGAAGTCGACCCGGAACATGCGGGCGCCTTCCTGCGCGCCGTGCATGAATTGTCGGCGCAGTATCACGAGTGATGGCTGCCCAATAAAAAAACGCCCGGCTTATGCCGGGCGTTTTTGTAGGAGTTTTTGATTGTGCTCCCACAGGTTTTTGTCTTCAGGCCTTCACATCACCCAGTGGCGGCAGCTTCGCCAGCTTTAACGCCACAAACAGTGCAATCACCAACAGCGTGCCAATGAACAACCCGATCCCGTTCCAGCCGCCCAGGTGCCAGAACACGCCGCCCGCCGTACCGGCGATGCTCCCCCCGGCGTAGTAGCTGAACAGGTACAGCGACGATGCCTGCCCCTTGGCCCTGGTGGCGCGGCGGCCGATCCAGCTGCTGGCCACCGAGTGGGCGCCAAAGAAGCCGAAGGTAAAGATCAGCATGCCGATGATCACCAGCGGCAATGGCGTAAACATCGTCAAGGCCAGGCCGCCGAGCATCAGCGCGATGGTGCTCCAGAGCACTTTGCGGCGGCCGAGTCTGTCGGCCAGCGAGCCGATTTTCGCTGAGCTGTAGATGCCCGACAGGTACACCACCGACAGCAACCCGACGAAGGCCTGTTCCATGTGGTACGGCGCGGCCAGCAGGCGATAGCCGATGTAGTTGAACAGCGTGACGAACGCGCCCATCAACACAAAGGCTTCCAGAAACAGCAGCGGCAGGCCGGCGTCGCGAAAATGCATGGTGAAACCGTCGAGCAGGCTGCGCGGGTGCAGCGAGCGGGGGCGGAAGTTGCGTGATTCGGGGAGGATTTTCCAGAACACCGCTGCGGCAATCAGCGCCAGGCCACCGATCACCAGCATCGCCGTGTGCCAGCTGACGAAGTCGATCAATACCCCGGTGATCAAGCGTCCGCTCATCCCGCCAATCGCGTTGCCACCGATGTACAAGCCCATGGCGAGGCCGATGTGCTGTGGGTGGATCTCTTCGCTCAGGTAAGTCATCGCAACCGCAGCCAGACCGCTCAACGACAATCCAATCAGCGCCCGCATCAGCAGCACACCGTGCCAGCTCGGCATCATCGCACTGGCCATGGTGCACAGCGCCGCGGCGAACAGCGCGGCCACCATTACCGGTTTACGCCCGATACGGTCAGAAATCGGGCCAGTGATCAGCAGGCCGATGGCAAGCATGCCGGTGGCGATAGACAGGATCAGGCTGCTCTGCGCCGCGTTGATGGAATACTCGTCGGACAGCAGCGGCATCATCGGCTGCACGCAGTAGAGCAGGGCGAACGTCGCGAAGCCGCCGCAGAACAACGCCAGCACCGTGCGCATGAACGCCGGCGTGCCTTTTTCGATGTAGATCTCCGCCAGTTCAGTGGCGATAGCGTCCGGTGCTGCGGGAGGCACTTCATGGGCGAGAGGGGCGACAGCAGTTTTCACGTTGGACCTCGGAGGGCGCAGCCGGTCAGGCAATGAAAAAAGCATATAGCTGGCTAATGATTCAATCCAATATATTGTTCGACCTGTTTGATAGCTTTAACGACCTAATGGGGTTTCCATGGAATTGCGTCATCTGCGCTACTTCATCGCCGTCGCCGAAGAACTGCACTTCGGCCGCGCCGCACAGGTGCTGGGCATCTCCCAGCCGCCGCTGAGCCAGCAAATTCAGGCGCTGGAACAGGAAGTCGGCGCACGGCTGTTCGAACGTACTAATCGTCGGGTCGAGCTGAGCGAGGCCGGTCGGCTGTTTCTGGGAGAGGCGCGGCTGGTGCTGGCGCAGGTCGACAAAGCGGCGGATGTCGCGCGACGAGCGCAATTGGGCGAGTTGGGTGAGCTGAAAATCGGCTTCACCTCGTCGGCCCCCTTCAACTCGACCATTCCCCAGGCGATTTTCTCTTTCCGCCAGCGCTTCCCGGCAGTGCACCTGAACCTGCGGGAAATGAGCAGCACCCAAGTGGCCGATGCGCTGGTGGACGAGTCGATTGAAGTCGGCATCATGCGCCCGCTCGGGCTGCCGGACTGCCTCAGCGTGGTCGAGTTGATGCGCGAGCCGCTGGTCGCGGTGCTCAGCTCCAAGCATCCGTTGGTAGAGGGCAGCGAGGAGGGCTTGTTCCTGTCGGCCCTGGCGCTTGAGCCCTTTGTGTTTTTTCCGCGCAGCTACGGCAGTGGCCTGTATGCGCAGCTGCTCAGCCTGGCGCGGGACTCCGGCTTCAGTCCGCATTTTGCACAAGAGGCTGGCGAGGCGATGACCATCATCGGGCTGGTGGCGGCGGGGCTGGGCGTGTCGGTGCTGCCGGCGTCTTATCAGCGGATGCGTATTGACGGCGTGGTCTATCGACCTTTGCTCGATCCGGCGGCGGTGTCGGCGGTGTGGTTGGTGCAGCGTAAGGACCAGAAGTCGGCGATGGCCAAGGCGTTTGTTGAACTGCTGACGCGCAGAGTTGAACCGCTGAAGCAGTGACGGTATGACCACAATATTCCCTGTAGGAGCGAGCCTGCTCGCGATGGACTAAAAAACGCCACGTTCACCCAGGAAGCACGCGCCATCGTTGGCGACCATCGCGAGCAGGCTCGCTCCTACAGGTCAGAGTTTTCGCTGCTGCCCGTGGGACACTTCTGAACTATCCAGAACAGGCTACAGCGCCTTGCGGCGATGCCTACAACTACTCCAGAATCCGCCGGCTTGTGCGCTTTGAGGGTCATCGCTAACTTGATTCGTGTCACTGATTGTCAGTGATCGGGTTTAGTAGCCCGTATCGAAGTAAAGCGCATTTGCGCTCCTGATAGGCAGGTATGCCCATACCTGCCCTTGATGGTAGCTGTGCGCAGGGCGTCTTCGGGCGCGCCGGTTTCGCTTCGTCCGGTCTACTAACCTGCGTACAGCTGCCACCCGTTTGATCAGTAGCGATTCGGTGTGGCCGCCACTTTCAGGACGCTGAATCATGACCAATACGCTAAACCCACCGGATACCGATCCGGACACTCCACACCAAGCCAGCAATATCTTCTTCATCGCCCCTGAAATCGACAACCACACCCTGTTGGAATACGCCTGCGTGTCACTGGCATCAGCCAATGTCATGGCGAGCGATTTCGCGAGGAATCTGAACGGAGCGCAGAGCCACACACTACTGGGGATTCAGCAATCGATCATGTTGGGGGAGCTGGCGGTGAATCGGGTGTTGGATAACCTCGATCCACTGTGATCGTCCGGGGAGGCGAGAACCCTTGTGGGAGCGAGCCTGCTCGCGAAAAACGTCCAGACAACGCGGTCATTCAGGCACCGCGCGTTATCGTTGACGTCCATCGCGAGCAAGCTCGCTCCCACAAGGGAAATATTTTAGGTTACGGCCAGCGCTTGAAAATCAGCGAAGTATTCACCCCGCCAAACGCAAAATTATTGTTCATCACGTACTGGTTGCTCATCTGCCGAAACTCGCCGCGCAGGTAGTCGAGCTTGCCGCAGTGCGGATCGACTTCGTCGAGGTTGAAGGTGTGGGCGTACAGGTCGCGGTTCATCATTTCGATGCTGAACCAGGACTCCAGCGCACCGCAAGCGCCTAGGGTGTGGCCGAGGAAGCTTTTCTGCGAGCTGATCGGCATGTGTTCGCCGAACAGGCTGCTGGTGGCCAGGGTTTCGGCGATGTCGCCCTGTTCGGTGGCGGTGCCGTGACCGTTGACGTAGCCGATGTCCGAAGGTTTCAGCCCGGCGTCTTCCAGGGCCAGTTCCATGGCCCGGCGCATGGTGATTTGTTCGGGGCGGGTGGTGTGCTGGCCGTCGGCGTTGCTGCCGAATCCGACGATCTCGGCATGGATGCGCGCGCCACGGGCCAGGGCGTGTTCCAGTTCTTCGAGCACCAGCATGCCGCCGCCTTCGCCGATCACCAGGCCGTCGCGTGCACTGTCGTAAGGGCGTGGGCTGCGTTGTGGGGTGTCGTTTTTCAGGCTGGTGGCGTAGAGCGCGTCAAAGACCATGGCTTCGGTCGGGCACAGCTCTTCGGCACCGCCGGCGAGCATCAGCGGCAGTCGCCCGAACTTGATCGCCTCGTAGGCATAGCCGATGCCCTGGCTGCCGCTGGTGCAGGCGCTGGAGGTGGGAATCAGGCGACCGGTGAGGCCGAAGAAGATGCTGATATTGGCCGCGGTGGTGTGCGGCATCATGCGCACGTAGGAGTTGGCGTTCAGGCCTTCGGCCACCGAGTTGAGCAGCATGTTGCCGAATGCCTTGATCTCGTCGGTGCTGCCGGTGGAGGAACCGCAGGCAACGCCCATGCGCCCGTCCTTGATCGACTCGTCGCCCAACAGGCCGGCGTCGGCCAGTGCCAGTTCCGACGCGCCGACGGCCAGCCGTGATACCCGGCCCATGCTGCGCAGTTGCTTGCGGGTCCAGTGGCTCGGCACCTTGAAGTCATCGATGGGGCCCGCCAGGCGCGTGTTGAGCTCGGTAAAACGATCCCACTCGTCCATCCGGCGGATGCCGCTGCGGTTGGCCGCGAAGTTGCCGGCGATGGTCTCCCAGTCGCTGCCCAGTGAGGTGATGCCGGCCATGCCGGTGACGACGACGCGCTTCATCAGCACAGGCCTCCGTTGACGGCCAGAACCTGCCGGGTGATGTACGAGGCTTCCGCCGACATCAGGAAATTCACCGCGCCGGCCACCTCTTCAGGGGTGCCCATGCGTTGTGCGGGGATCATTTTCATCAGTTCTTCCACCGGCACGTTTTCGTCGAGCATGGCTGTGTCGATCAGGCCGGGTGCAACACAGTTAACGGTGATTTTGCGCTTGCCCAGCTCGATCGCCAATGCCTTGGCCGCACCGATCAACCCGGCCTTGGAGGCGCTGTAGTTGACCTGGCCACGGTTGCCGATCAGCCCCGACACCGAGGTGATGCAGACAATCCGCCCGGCGGCGCGACGACGGATCATCGGCATCATCACCGGGTGCAGCACGTTGTAGAAACCGTCGAGGTTGGTGCGCATCACCACATCCCAATCCTCCTCGCTCAGCGCCGGAAAAGCACCGTCGCGGGTCAGGCCGGCATTGAGCACCACGCCGTAGTAGGCGCCGTGGGTCTCCACGTCGGCTTCGAGAATTTCCTTGCAGCGGGCGCGGTCGGACACATCGAACTGCAGGATGCGCGCACGACGGCCCAAGGCCTCGACTTCGGCCTTGACGGCTTCGGCGTCGGCCAGGCCGCTGCGGCAATGCAACACGATGTCGTGCCCGGCCTGGGCCAGGCGCAAGGCGATCGCGCGGCCGATGCCACGGCTGGAACCGGTGACCAGTACGGACTCAGTCATCACTGGACTCCTTCGGGTTCATGGAGATATTGAGCGGCCTGGGGTGGGCGGAACACGTTCAGACGAGCGGTGACGTGAATGCCGGGGGCGTTGATGTGGCATTCGAACACGCCCATGCCGTTATCGTCTTCCAGGGAGCGAACCCCGTGGATGGTCAACTCGGTACCGGCCGGAAAACGATCGACGTTGCATTCGAATTTGCGGCTGCCGAGCAGGAAGCCCAATTCCACCGCATCACCGCGCTGGCGCGCATGGCAACCGGCGAAGGCGGCCACGCTCTGGGCCATCAGTTCGATGCCGACCCAGGCTGGCAGACTGCCGTCGGGGAGATTGAACAGGCCATCGGGCTTGACGGTCAGGCGCGTGTGAATCTGCTCTTCATCGAACGCCAGGATCCGGTCGATAAGGATCATGTCGCCGGCGTGGGGCAGCAATTCGGCGAGCGGCCAGTCAATCATGGGGCGTCTCCGATAATCAGGCTGACGTTGTTGCCACCGAAGGCAAAGGAATTGCTCATCAGGTAGCGGGGTGCAATGGACGTCAGGCGAGTGGCCGGGGTCACCCAGTGCAGCGGTGGCAGTCCGGGATCGGGCTGTCCGTCCCAGACGTGCGGTGGCAGGGCATGCTCGCGATTGTCCGGGCTCAGGCTCAACCAGCAGAACGCCGCCTCCAGCGCCCCGGCGGCACCGAGGGTGTGGCCGGTCATGGGTTTGCTCGACGAACAGGGCACGCCGGCCGGGAACAGCGTCGCCACGGCCTGGCTCTCCATGGCGTCGTTGTGCTGGGTGGCGGTGCCGTGCAGGTTCAGATAAGCGATTTGCTCCGGCTGCAGGTTGGCGCGGCCCAAGGCTTTGCGCATCGCTTGCAGGGCGCCTCGACCGGTCGGCTCCGGGGCGGAGATGTGATGCGCATCGGAACTGGCGCCGCTGCCGAGCAAGGCAATCGCTTGGCTGTCGCTAGCACGCCTGGTCATCAGGAACAGCACCGCCGCTTCGCCAATGTTGATGCCATTGCGGTTCACCGAAAACGGATTGCAGCGTTGTTCCGAGACCGCTTCCAGCGCCGAGAAACCGTTGAGGGTCAGCTTGCACAAGGTGTCGACACCGCCACACAGCACCGCGTCGCAAATGCCCAGGTCCAACAGGCGCTGGGCGCTCATCATGGCTCGGGCGCTGGAAGTGCAGGCCGTGGAAATGACGTAGGCCGGCCCGCTCAAGTGCAGCCACTCGGCGAGGAAGTTCGCCGGTGCTCCGAGTTCCTGTTGCTGATAGTCGTACTCGGCAGGGAACTGCTTTTCACGCAGGTAATGCGCCAGGCTCTGGCTGGCCTCGTCGATACCCGAGGTGCTGGTGCCCAGCACGACACCGATGCGGTCGCGGCCGTAGGTCTGGATCGCGCTGTCGATGTCCGGGCGGACTTGCAGCGTGGCCTCCAGCAACAACTGATTGTTGCGACTGTGATGGCGCGACATGTCGGCAGGAAGGGTTGCCAGTTTGCCCTGGACCGCACCGACCGGCAGCGTGCGTTGCTGCACCCAACCGGCTTGTTCGCGCATGCCGCCGCAGTCGCCGGCAAACAGGTTGCAGGCAACTTCCTGCTTGTCGCGGCCCAGCGCACAGACCAGGCCGAGAGCGTTGAGGTAAACCGTCATGGCGATTCACCGCTCAAGGGGGTGACTTGATAGGCTGGACCATTTGGAAGCTTCAATTCAAAATTCTGCGGTTGTGCGTAGCGGATATCCCAGCGCTCTGGCAGGGAGCGTTGTCTGCCGTGCTGCCAGGCGCCGGGATAGTTGGCCGCCAGTTCATCTTGCGGCGTCAGCGCAAACAGCAGCGCCGCGAACAGCTCCCGGGCTTGTGGATTGGGCGGCAGGAGACCATCGGCCTCCCAGGTTTTATCGATCAATTTCTGGCGGGCCTGGGGAATGCCCAACAGGTCCATCATCGACCAGCGAATACCCACCTCTTCACGCTGGATCACCAGCACCCAGTCCTGGCGGTCGTCGGGCTGTAAGAGCTGGATGTGCAGTTGCAGCGGCAATGGCAGATCCGGATTTTGCTCGGGCAGCGGTGCCCGGCCGGCGCAGGCGCTCAGCAGCAGGGTTGCAGCGACCAACACAAATCGCATAGCACCGATAACCCCTGTAGGAGCGAGCCTGCTCGCGATGGCGGCTTTATAGTCGACATCCATTTTGACTGACCCACCGCTATCGCGAGCAGGCTCGCTCCTACAGGTTGTGCAGTTCAAGTGACGGGTAATGAACATCACACGGATCCTTCAAAAGGTTTGCGCGCCACCACATTGACCAGGGTTTCTTCCCGCTGGCCAAAGGGTTTTGGCTTGCACACACCCAAGTGTTCGAGCAGGCCGAAATCCTTGGCGCGACTCCACCACAGGTACGGATAAGACACGTTTTGCGCGGTAAATTCGAAACCCTGCCGGTGAATCATTTGCAGGTACTGCGCAGCGCTTTTCTGCACGTGCATCGGGTGGCGGAACAACCAGCGGATCACCCAGGTATCAATGTAAGCCTCGGTGGATTCGGCGAACAGCAGATAACCGCCGGGTTTGAGTACACGGTAGAACTCGGCCAGTGCCTGTTCCTGCTCCACCAGATGATGGAAGGTCTGGTGACAGAACAGCAGGTCGATACTGGCATCCGGCAGGTTCAGGCTGGCGCAGTCGCCGCCGATCAACTCCACTTCCATGCCCTGGCGGGCCGCTTCTGCGCGGCTTTGGTCCAGGCTCTGGGGGTCAGCATCGACGCCAATCAGGCGACCGGGCGCAAAGGCCTGGCGCAGCAGCGGGAATGACTTGCCCTGGCCGCAACCGGCATCCAGCAGCACCGGGCTGACAGGCAGCGCTTCGCTGAACAGGTTGCGCAAATCGTCGATCGCCAGCCGCAGCACATAATGTTGCCAGATCTGGCTGCGCAGGAACCACAACCCGAAACGGGTTTCTTCGACGTAGTGGTCGCTCAAGTAGTTCATGACGCATCCTTCGCACAGAACTCCGATATCACCTTCAACCGGCGCCTGGCTTCACTGACGAACGGGTTGCTTTGATCCCAGGCATATCCGGCAAGTATGGAGCTGATCATCCCGCGGATTTCCTTTGAGCTGCCCTCATGGAAAATCACGTCCTGGAAGGTCCCGGCGTACCAGCCTTCGACATAGCAACGGAAGGTGTCGACGCCGCGCTTGAGCGGTTCGGCGAACTCGGTTTGCCAGTCGACGGCTTCGCCTTGCAACTGACGGTGCAAGACCCCGGCGGCCATGCTTGCCGAACGCATGGCGATGGTCACGCCGGAGGAAAACACCGGGTCGAGGAATTCCGCGGCATTGCCCAGCAGCGCGAAGCCAGGGCCATGCAGGGTTTTGACGTTGGCCGAGTAACCGCCAATGGTTCGGGCCTCGGTGTCCCACTGCGCATTTAGCAACACGCTGGCCAGGCTTGGCGTCTCGGCGATAAAGCTGCGCAGGCACTCATCCAGATTGTCGCTGCGGCCGGCGAAACGTTCCTCGGCGGCGACCACGCCGACCGAGCAACGCCCGTTGCTGAACGGGATGGTCCAGAACCACACGTCACGCTGGGTCGGATGAGTGGTCACGAGGATCTTGCTGCGGTCGAAGGTCGGGAGGTCGATACGGTCTTCGACGTGAGTGAACACGGCCTGACGCACCGGGAAGTTCGACGGCGCCTCGAGGTCGAGCAAGCGCGGCAGCACACGGCCGTAACCACTGGCATCGAGCAGGAAACCGGCCTCGATACGGTACTCGCTACCGTCTTCGCGGCGCACGCCGAGTTGCGGTTTTACCGGGTCAATGTCGACGCTGACGATGGTTTCGCCATAGCGGATCTCCACGCCCTGCAGCGCGGCCTGATCGGCCAGCAGTTTGTCGAAATCGGCGCGCTGGACCTGAAAGGTCGTCGATTTGCCGTCGCTGAACGTCTCGCCGAAATCAAACGCGCTGTAGCGCTCGCCCCAGGCAAACGCGGCACCGGTTTTCACCTGGAATCCGGCCACGTTGACGGCGTCGAGCATGCCCGCTTCCTCGACGAAGTCCAGGCAATGGGCCAACAGGCTTTCACCGATGGAAAACCGTGGGAAATGCTGGCGCTCGATCACCAGCACATCGTGTCCCTTGCGCTTGAGCAGCGCGGCGGCGATGGCACCGGATGGACCGGCGCCGATGACCACGACCTGGCGACATTCCATTTCAGCGGTTGGCATGGGAGCTCCTTGCAGGGACAGCGGCTTTCAGGGGGATTCGGTGCATGCCGGTCAGGGCTGGCAGCAGTGTGGCGATCAGACCCATGAGCATCAGGGCAAAGTACAGCGGCGGGCTGATGAGTTGCTGTTGCAGCAGCAGGTTGAGAAAAACGATCTCGCTCAAGCCGCGGATGTTCAGCAGCACGCTTTCCCGCCAGCGGCTGGCGCCCTGGAACGAGGCCCCGGCCCAGCCGAGGCCGAGCCAGTTACCCAGCAGTTTGCTCAGCATCGGCAACAGCAGCAAGGCGAGCAGTTGCACCCAGCCGAGGCTGTCTATCGCGCTGTGCACGTTGATCTGCACGATGCCGAACGTGAGGATCAACGGGATGGCGATGTATGTCTGCAAGCGACCCATCCACACGGCCGGTAGCGGCAGGACCAGTGGGGCTTTCAGAGCGGCCATGATCAACACATAACCAATGCCGAAAATCAGCGCATTGAGCTTGAAGTGTTCGGCGACGACCAGCAGGGCGAAAAAGCTCAGGCTGTAGAGCCATGTCTGGCGCAAACCGAGCAACCGCAGCAGCACCGGCAGGCACGCGCCGGCCAGCGGCAGCAACAGGCTGCTCAAGTGCAGGCTGCCCTGGGCGATGCCGAACAGCGTCCAGCAGGCGAGGTCGATGAGGATCGCGGTCTGCACCAGTCGCCGGGTGGCGGCGGGTGGGTAATCAATGTGCCGCAGGTACAGGTACAACACCGGGATCGCGGTGATGGCGAACAACAGGCCGACGGCCAGCGAGCTGATCCACGGTTGCGGCGGTAACAACCAGACCGCCGTGGCCAGGCCGCAGGCAAACGGAATGCAAAAGCTGGGCAGGGCGATTTTCAGGCTTTGGCGATCCAGTTGCAGGTCGATCACATCGCTGAGGATGTAGCCCAGCAACAGGGCAAAGCTCAGGCTGTAGAGGTTCTTCAGCCAGCCCGGTGACACCAGCAGCGCACCGCTTAACTGCCATTGGGGCTCGATCCAGAAATACATCAACAGCGGCAAGCCGAGGGTCGCCAGCAACAACTGGCTGACGATGGGAATCAGGCCGAAATGCCGGCCAACACGAGTCGCCACGGCGAACAACACCAGCGCCATCGCCCAGAACAGAACGACCATCATGTTGCCCGCTCCACGGCCGTGGGCTCATGCACCTGGCGACCGGCCCACGGCGCGAGCAGGAAGCTGAAGATCAGGCCCAGGCTCACCGACAGTCCGAAGCTGCTCACCGCCGGAGTACTCGACACCGCCAGCAGGCCGAACGACAGCCAGGTGGTCAACGCCGCCAGCAAAGTACCCAGCAGGCTCACGGCCGCGCCGCCGACCTGTTCGCGCATCAGGATCGCGTAATCGACACTGATCGCCGTCACCAGCAGCAGGCCGAACAGGCTGAACAGGGTCAGCGGCTGCCCCAGCCAGCCGAGGCTGGCCAGGCTGCATAACGCCGCCAGCAGGGGCAGGGACACGATACGCAACGCGCCGCCGAGGCCGAATGGAAGGATCAGCACCAGCACGATCAACACGCAGGAGGCGAGTTTCAGTTCTGCGGCACTGATTTGGGTGGCCGCGAAGACATTGTTCAATTCACCCAGTCGATCCACCAGTGTCACGCCGGGTAAATCCTCACCCTGGAGCCGCAGCAGGGCCGGGTTGTTGATGCCTTGCAGGCTGACCATCGCCGCCACGCCGTCATCGGTCGGCCCCAGCCATAGGGGCCGGTAGGGTTCTGCCAACGGGCCGCTGAGCGCAGCGTCAATGTCCACGGTCGGCAGTGCCTGCAGCTTCGTCAGCTCGGCCTGCAGCGCCTCGGCCGGTACGCCGATGTCGAGCAACGGCCGCCAGAACGAAGGCAGTTTGCTCAACGCTTCGCGCACCTGTAGCTGTTCGTTCGGCGGGCTGACCAGTTGATTGAGCGACAGATAACCCTGGAGCTTGTCCAGGCCAATCAATTGATCCAGCCGTTCTCTCAGAGCGGTCTGACGTTCGAGCAGTTGCTGCTGATTGGCGGCGCGTATCAGAAAGAACTGGCTGGTGGGTTGATAGCCCGTGATCCGGGCAATGGCCTGGGCTTCGTCGGTCAATTGTTGC
This sequence comes from Pseudomonas sp. ACN8, assembly GCF_002303925.1. Lineage (GTDB taxonomy): Bacteria > Pseudomonadota > Gammaproteobacteria > Pseudomonadales > Pseudomonadaceae > Aquipseudomonas. Next base: position 130,582 of record NZ_MRCS01000012.1, on the reverse strand, counting down.
GGTGCGCTGATCCACTGACGGATGTCGTTTTTGCTGCCCAGCTGCAACAGGCCGCCCAGGCAAAAGACGATCAGCAACGCCAACAAGACTGGCGTTTTCAACTGTTTGAGCAGTGCTTCACGACAGCCCAGCAATAGCTCGCAAACGCGCAATGGCCATTGCGCCGGGCGAAGGTCTACGCCCTTGAGCAATGCCGGCAGCAGACACACGGCGGACAAATAGGCACCGAGCAAACCGGCGGCAGAGAACGCGGCAATCTGGGTCAGCGCCGGGAAGGGTGTCCAGGCCAAGGCCAGGTAACCGATGCCGCTGGTGATCAGGCTCAGGGTCAAACCGGGCAGGGTCAGGCGCAGGGCAGGCCAGCTGTGCCAGGGTTTCAGGCTCCAGCTTTTGGACAGGTAATGCAGCGGGTAATCGACCGCAACACCGATCAGGCTCGAACCCAGCACCAGGGTCATCACGTGCATATGGCCGAATAACGCCACGCAGGCCACCGCGCCGAAGAGCATGCCCACCAGCACCGGCACGAACGCCAGCAAGACGCGCCAGCGCCGGAAGGCCAACAGCAGCAGCAACAAAATCCCCACGGTGGCACCGCCACCGACCCAGGTCATCTCCCGGGCGGCCTGCTGTTGCCCGCTGGCTGCGTACAACAGGCCGCTGGCGGCGAGTAGTTGCACGTCGTGTCGGGCGGCTTCTTCGCGGCTGTGTTCGAGCAGGTCGGCCACTTGCAGCGGCAGGTTCATGTCGAAGGCGTTGCCGGTGGTGCGCGCGCGCAACAGCACCCAGCTCTTGCCGTCGGCATCGGCGACCAGGGCGCCGCTGCCGATGTCCAGTTGCACCGAACCGCGTTGCGGCTGGCTGTTCTGGATGCGCCCGGTCAGGCCCAGCCAGTCGTCCTGGCTCGGCACCAGGCTGTAACCGTTGAACGGGTCGAACAACGCCTGCACCCGTTGCTGGATAAAGGTGTCGGGGTGCTCGATCAATAGTTGTCGATCCGCCGCCTGGAGCATCGCCAGGCGACCTTGCAGCAACTGCGTGCGCAGTGCCGGCAAGTCGGCTTGCAGGGTCCACTGGACCTTTTCGAACAAGCCGCTGGCCTGCCATTGCTCGCCGAGTGTCTGCGCCATGGCGACGGCCCGCTGGCGATCGCTGTGGCCGACCAGCACCAGCATTTCGCGGTTCAGCGGCTCTTGCATGCGTTGTTCTGCGCGCTGTTCCAAGGCATCGGGCGCCGTGCCGGGCACCAGGTCCATCAGGTTGGCCGATAGCGGCGCGGCGCCACGCCATTGCCAACCGGCGAGCGCCAGTACTGCCAGCAGCAGGATCAGAAACAGCCGGGGCAACCACCGTTCACTCGGCAAAGTCATGCTGCTCCGCGTCGCTCAACGGCTGGGCGCTGGTGCTGTCCTGCATGCGCAACAACGTACTGTCGCCCTGGGTCTCGAGCAGTTCGATGCTGTGCACCAGTTCTGCGCCGGTAATGTTGATCTGGTTGAACACCTGCTTGAGCAGCATCGAGCGCGGCAGCAGCGTGAGCTTCCAGTTCTGCGCGTCGCCGCTCAGGGACAACTCGAAATCCCGTTGCAGGCCACTGCTGTCGCCTTGCAGCACGGCGAGGAACAAACGGTTCTGCTCGGCACCGGCGCTTTTGCCCGGCAGCATTTGCCACACAATGCCGTCACGCCGGGCAATGCCTTTGGCTGTGATGCGATAGTCCTGTTGCAAAGGTGTTTTCAGCAGCCATAACAGGCCGTGGTTTTTTGCCAGCACGAAGGTGCCCTTGCTGGTCAGCGGCTGGGGCAGGGCGCGCAGGTGTTTTTCCTGGATAAAATGGCCGTGGATCACCTCGGGCCGGGCCAGTTGATCGCTGAGTTGTTGCAGGTCAAAGGCTTGGGCCAGTCCAGGAATGCCCAGTAACACGCAGAACACTGTAGGAGCGAGCTTGCTCGCGAAAAACCTGAGAGCACCGCGGGGTGTCAGGTTCCCAGTGTCATCGTTAACGACCATCGCGGGCAAGCTCGCTCCTACAGGGGAGCGGGGGACGCAGAACCTCATGGCAGGGCCTTCTCTACCGCATCGGTGAAGACCTTCGGCGAAGCCAGTTGCATCTCGCGATTGCTCATGTCGACCGCGACCTGCACGGAGACAGCGCGGGTCAAGCGCTCACCGGTTTGCAGGTCGCTGATCAGGTAATTGATCTTCAAACGGTTCTCCCACTCCACCAGGTTGGCGCGCACGTTGAGTGTCTGACCGAACACCGCACCGCGCACGTAGCGCAATTGCAGGTCGATCACCGGCCACGCATAACCTGATTCGTTCATCGCCGTGTAGTTGTGGCCGATCTTGTCCAGCAGCGCACAGCGGGCCACCTCCAGGTATTTGACGTAATGGCCGTGCCAGACCACGTGCATGCTGTCGACGTCAAAGAACGGTACGACGATTTCCGTGTCGGTGTAGAGAAATCCCTTGCTACGCATGCAGCCTCCAGTGTTGTTCGGCGATGCGATGCAGGCACAGGCGCAATTCGCCTTCCAGCGCGCGGTCTTCGATGACCGGCGGGAAGTCCTTGGCCAGAGCTTGATGCATGGCGGCCAAAGCGGGTGGCAATGGTCGTGCATCTTCGGCCTGGCCGCGCAGCCAGACGCCCTGATTGGCCGCCAGCAGCGTAGCGGCCGCCACCTGTTCGGTGAGTTCCAGCACGCGGATCGCATCCCGGGCGGCGATGGTGCCCATGCTCACTTTGTCCTGGTTGTGGCATTCGGTGGAGCGTGAGAAGACGCTGGCCGGCATGGTGTTCTTCAGGGCTTCGGCAGTCCAGGCGCTGGTGCCGATCTGCACCGCCTTGAAGCCGTGGTTGAGCATGGCGCGGTCGGCCGTGGCGCCGGACAGGTTGCTCGGCAAGCCATGGTTGTAGCGCTCGTCCACCAGCAGCGCGAGTTGCCGATCCAGCAGGTCGGCGACGTTGGCCACGAGGTTTTTCAGGCTGTCCATGGCGAAGGCGATGTGGCCGCCGTAGAAGTGCCCACCGTGTAGCACGCGCTCGGCTTCGGCGTCGATGATCGGGTTGTCGTTGGCGCTGTTGAGCTCGATCTCGATGAACGAACGCAGCCAGTTCAGGCTGTCGGCCAGTACGCCCAGCACATGGGGTGCGCAGCGCAGGGAATAGCGATCTTGCAGGCGATGCAGGGGAGCGGTCGGCGCGTCGATGGCCAGATCCTGGCGCAACCAGGCGGCGACCTGCATCTGCCCCGGGTGTGGCTTGGCGGCGAACAGGCGCTCGTCGAAGTGCTCCGGGTTGCCTTGCAGGGCGACCACGTTCAGCGCGGTGATGCGCGTGGCCAGATGCAGCAGATAATCGGCGCGGGCGTAGGCCAGGCAGGCCAGACCAGTCATCACTGCGGTGCCGTTCATCAATGCCAGGGCTTCTTTCGGACGCAGCACCAGCGGCTGCCAGCCGAGTTCGCGGTGCACATCGGCAGCCTGCCGGCGCTCGCCGCGGAACATCACCTCGCGTTCGCCGGACAGCGTGGCGGCCACGTACGAAAGCGGCGTCAGGTCACCACTGGCGCCCACGGAACCTTCTTCCGGAATCAGCGGCAGGATGTCGTGTTCAAGAAACGCCTGCAGGCGCTCCAGCAACTCCACACGCACCCCGGAAACCCCGTGGCACAACGACTGCAAACGCGCGGCCAATACCGCGCGGGTGGCCTGGGCGTCGAGCAGTTTGCCCAGGCCGCAGCCGTGGAAAGTGAACAGATGACGGGGCAGCGCCTCGACGTGATGCAGCGGCACCGCGACCACGCAGGAATCGCCGTAACCGGTGGTCACGCCGTAGATCACGCCTTCCTTGTCCAGCAGCGAGTCGAGAAAACGCGCACCCTTGGCGATGCGCTCGCGGTAGGCGGGATCGCTTTGCAGCTGCGTCGGCACCTTGCGGTTGGCCAGTGCCAGTACGTATTCAATGAGCAAAGGGCGTTCGCCGAAGGTTACCGGCTCAAGCATTGGCGTCGTCATCGGTCTTCCAGAAAGGGTAAAAGTTGAACCATTGTTGGGGCGCTTCGAGGCAATAGTGACCCAAGCGTTCGGCGTAGCGGGAGGCCCACTGATGAATGACCTGTTCGCGGTCGCTGCGCTTCCAGGTGATTGCGTCAGCGAAGGGTTCAATGGTCAGTCGATAGTCGCCGTTGGGCTTTTTCAGGCACAGCAGCAGGTTGACCGGGCATTTCAGCAGGCCGGCCAGCAGCCACGGGCCTTGGGGGAATCTGGCCGGATGACCGAGGAAGTCCACGGTCGCGCAGCGTCCGCCATGCAACGGCACGCGGTCGCCGGCGATCGCCAGCCACTCGCCGCGTTCCAGGCGTTCACTCAGTTGCAGCATGATCCCGGGGTCGAGCTCGCTGACCTGGATCAGGCGCAAATTGGTCGCCCCGGCTTCGCCTAGCAAACGGTTGAACTGTTCGGCGTGCTTGGTGTGCACCAGCACGTTCATCGTGACTTTCTCGCCGATCTCCGCGAGTGCGCGGCAGACTTCCAGATTGCCCAGGTGCGCGCCCACCAGCATCTGCCCGCGGGCACCGCGCAACTGGTCACGCAGCAGCGCCGGGTCGATGATTTCGATTTGTTCGATGCTCAACTTGCCGTTCCAGACGTCGAGTTTATCGAGCATGGAATCGGCGAAAGCCATGAACTGGCCGAATACCCGCCAATGGCTCGGGCGCAATTTACTGCGACCGCTCCAGTCGGCCAGGCGTTGCTGGTATTGCCAGGCACTGTGTCGAGCGCTGCGGCCGAACAGGAAAAAGTACAGAACGATGCCATACAGCACCGGGCTCAGTACTCGACGGCCCAGCACTTTGGCGCCGAACGCGGTGAGCTTCATCAGCCAGAAACTGCCCCGCTCCTGGCGGTCGGCCCAGTGTTGCTTGTCTGCGCTCATGCTCGCCACCGTCGCCAGAGGATCATGGGCGAGCGCAGCAACATGCCGAAGAACAGCCGCGTGTGCATGCTGGAAATCAGCACGTTGTCGTGGAGCATCCGAAAATGCGAAACGCCATCCAATGGATAGTGGACCTTGGTTTGCAGCCACAACATCGGCTGATTGCGCCAGGCCAGGCGCACCAGGATGTCCGAGTCGAAGTCCATGCGCTTGCCGATTTTCGCTGACTCGATCAGCGCCAGGACCGGCGCCAATGGGTAGACGCGGAAACCGCACATGGAGTCGCGAATCTGCAGCGACAGGGTGTTGATCCAGACCATGACATGAGTCAGGTAGCGCGCATACAAACGGCCTTTCGGCACGCTGGCGTCATATTGCGGATAGCCGCAAATCACCGCCCGAGGGTGGCGGCGAGATTGTTCGATGAAGCGTTGGACGTCCTGCAAATCGTGCTGGCCATCGGCATCCACCTGCAAGGCATGGCTGAAACCCAGGCGCGAAGCTTCGCGCAAGCCGGTCATGACCGCGCCACCCTTGCCCTGGTTTTCGGCCAGGCGGATCAGGTAAACCATGTCACGCTGGGCCAGGCGATCCAGCACCCGGGCGCAGCGCGGGCTGCTGGCATCGTCCACCAGGATGCACGGCAGATGGCTGGCGATCAGCGCATCGACCACCGTGGTAATGGCTGTTTCGTGGTTGTACACCGGGACGATGGCGCAGGGGCTATGCATGTTGGTTCACCTCTGTGGGACCGAGGTGTCTGCATCGCGAGCAGGCTCGCTCCCACATGGGGTTCGCGGCGTTCACAAATCCAGTGTGGGAGCGACGGTGCGACGATTCGACCTGCTCGCGATTGAGTGCGCAGCACTCACCCAGCTTATACATGCGCCGCCTCCAGCAAGATCCGCCCGCTGGAGCAGGTGGCGGTTTCATTGCGATAGGCGAAATACAATTTGCCGCGCGCCGAGTCGAAGCGCAGGTGCAGCTGGATTTCATCCCCCGGGCGCACCAGTTGCTGGAATTTCAAGACTTCCATGCCGGCGAATTTTTCCGGCAGGTTCATCAGTTGCCGACCCAGGCTCAGTGCCCAGTCCACCTGCACCACGCCAGGCAACACCGGCGCCTTGGGGAAATGACCGCTGAAATAGGCCAGGTCCGGTGGCACGGCCAATTGCAGGCTCCACTCGCCATGGCTTTCGACTTGCTCCAGCACCTCGGGCGCTTTGGGGCGCGCCGCCAACAGCAGGGCGTCGACGTCGGCCTGGGGCAGTTTGCCCTGAGCGTTCAGCGGCAGTTGTCGCAGCAGGCGCCAGCGTCTTGGCAGGGCCAGCGCTTCGCAGTGTTGGCTCAGGTGCTGGCGCAATTGCTCGGTGAGGCTGCGTCGACCCTGATTGCGCAGCACATGCAAACCGGCCTCGCTCAGCACCAACAACGCCCCCAGGGAGGCGCGGTTTTCTTGTACGACGCCGAGCCGCGCTTCGATGACCCATTCATGGGCTGCCAGCGCCTGTTCCAGCATCGGCAGCGAGATGCGTTTTTCTTCCAGCTTGACGATACGGTCCAGTCGCCCAAGCAACTCGAAGCGACCATCGACGGCGAAGCGCACAGCATCGGCAGTGTGTTCGACATGGCCATTGGGTAAATACGGCGAAGCGATCAGCAGTGCACCGTCACTGTCCTGGGTCAGCGTGACATCGGCAAAGGGCTGCCAGAGTTCCGCGTCCTGACGCCAGGCGATGCCGCCGGTTTCCGAACTGCCAAAGATTTCCGTTGGCCATTGCCCCAGACGCCCATGCAGGCTCTGTGCGGCCTCGACCGGCAGTGCGCCGCCGGAGGAAAACACCCGGCGTACCGCGCTCAAGGCAGGCCAGTCGAGGTTGTCGCCCATGCGCTTGAGCAACGCCGGGCTGGCCACCCAGGCGAAGGCCGGGTGTTCGCGGCTGGCGCGTTGCAGGTCTTCCGGAAAAGCCAGTTGCCGACGTACGAACGGGCGCCCGGCGCACAGCGGCCACAGCACCCGAAACAACAGGCCGTAGATGTGCTGGGTGGCGACGCTGCCAATGATGCACGCCGGGCCCAGGTCTGCGCCCCACAGCTGTTCCAGGGCTTCGACTTCATTGGCCAGTTGGCGCAGGTTTTTTTCGATGCGCTTGGGCTCGCCACTGGAGCCGGATGTGCACAGGCTGAGTCGGCAGTTATCCAGGTCCAGTGCGGCGGCACTCAGTGGCGGATGACGAAACTCGCTCAGGTGTGCATCATCGGGCTGATCGCTCAGCCACAGATCGACTTCACCTGACCAGCGTTGGCGGGTCTGGGGTTGCAGGTCGGACGGCAGCAGCACACTGACCCCGGCACGCCAGGCGCCGAACAGGGCAATCGCCAGGTCGGCGGCATCCTCAAGGTGCACGGCCATCTGCCGCACTCCCCGGGCTTGCAGGCCGGCGGCCAGGCGCAGCGCCTGCTCGCACAGTCGGGCGTGATCCAGTGCCGGGGCGGTCGTTACGGCCCGCTCAGGCTGAGCCTTGAGCAGCAGATGCTCAAGTTTTATCCAATTCATGGGCGGCCTCGTACCCTTTGTCGTATGAGCCATTCAATGGCAAACATCAGGCCTATCAATCCGTAGGAAATCAGGCCGGTGTACAGCGTCCACCAGCTCAGCGGCGCCCAGAGGGTCAGGGCGGCGGCACACAAACCGTTGCATAGAAAAAAAACACTCCAGGCGATGGTCACCTGGCGGGTGTAGCGAATGCCCTCGGCCGGCAATTGCGGCTCGCGTACCCGGGCCAGGCGTTCGACTATCGGTGGGCCGAATGTCAGGCTCGATCCGAACAGCGCCAGCATGAAGCTGCTGATCAACACCGGATACCAGCGCAACAGCGCCGGGCTGTCGAACAGTGCCAGCAACAGACAGAACACAATGGCCACCGTGGCCATCCACAGACTGCCAGGCCGTCGTTTGCCGGTCAGCGCCCGGGCCAGCCACAGTCCGCCCAGCAGCAGCCCGAACTGCCACGGGGCGAAATGCTCCATGCCGAAATACACCGCAAAGGGATACAAAAGGCCTGCCAGCAGCAGGCCGAGGCCAATCAGTCGATTCATGCGGCCGGTTGAACCAGACGGTAGACCGCCTCGACCACGTCACTGACGGTACGCACCGATTTGAATTCTTCGGCGGCGATTTTCTTGCCGGTCTGACGTTTGATGTGATCGATCAGGTCGACCGCATCGATGCTGTCGATTTCCAGGTCCTGATACAGGTTGGATTCCAGGCTCACACGCTCGGGGTCCAGTTCGAAGAGTTCGACCAGGGCATCGCGCAGGGTGTTGAAGATGTCGTCACGAGTTTGCATGGTCCGGTCTCAAGCTGCCTGTTTTGCAGTGACGAAGGCCGCAAGGCTCGCCACGTTACTGAAGTGATTACGTGTGTCCTTGGCATCGGCGTCGATCTTGATGCCGTACTTTTTCTGGATGGCCAGGCCCAGTTCCAGGGCGTCCACCGAGTCCAGGCCCAGGCCTTCGCCGAACAGGGTCTGCTCGTTGCCGATGTCTTCGGCACTGATGTCTTCGAGGCCAAGGGCGTCGATGATAAGCATTTTGATATCACGGTGCAGATCGCTCATCTTCGGCGAGCTCCTTAATAAAGTAAGAATGTAGATAATCGTTGAGCTTGCGCGAGGCCTGCGGAGCCGGCCCCTGCGTGGCGAAGGTCTGTGGGTCTATATCGGCCCCGACCCGAAAACTGAAGTGCACGCGCCGCTTGGGGATGCGATACCAGGGCTCGGCCTTGGTCAATGTGGTCGGGCTGACCTTGATAATGACCGGGGTGAGGATTTTCGCACCACGCAGGGCGATTGCCGCGCCGCCCCGATGAAAGGCCGGCGGCTGGCCGGGTTGGGTGCGCGTACCTTCCGGGAAAATGATCAGGGTCTGGCCGTCTTTCAACGCGTCGGCAGCGGCGTCGAGCATGTCCATGCTGCCGTCGTTGCTGATGTATTCGGTGCAGCGCAGGGGACCGCGGGTGAAGGGGTTTTCCCAGAGGCTTTGCTTGACCACGCAGTTGGCGTGACGCACCAGGCCGATCAGAAAGACCACGTCGATCAGCGAAGGGTGATTGGCAATGATCATTTGCCCGGGACGACCGAGCTTTTCCGCACCTTCAATGCTGTAGGTCAGCACCCCGGTACGGGCCATGAAACGCACAAAAATCCAGAAACAGCGGCTGACCGTTTGCCGAGCCCGCAGCCGATGGGTTCGGGCATCGCCCGGCAGGCCGTTCAGCACAGGGAAAATCACCAGGCGCAGGCACAGGCCGCCCAACCCGAACAGGGCAAAGCTCGCGGCGGTGGCCAGCAAGCGCCAGTAGTAGGCGTCGCGGTTTTTCTCGGTCACGGGTTGCGTTGCCAGGTCCATACACGATTTTTCCAGGCATGTTGGCAGGTGGTTTGCTGGCCGAGCAGCGCACACAACAGATTAAGCGCGTGGGGCCAGCGGGATTTGGACAACGCATCCGAGGAGCTGTTCAGGGACAACTGCCAGTCGGTGCCGGGTGTGATCAGCAGGCCGACGGCATACGGGAACGGCACGTCGTCGATCCAGGTCGAGTAAGCCTCGGGCGGCCGCTCTTCGGTGACCACCAGCAGTACCGCGCCGGCGCCTTCAGCCAGCAGCGCGGCAGCTTCGAGCATGCCATGTTCCAGGCCATCGCCTGCGGCGGCCAGGGCGGTCATTTCGCTGGTTTCACCCCGCATGATCGACCACAAGCCAATGATTGCGTTATGTACCGACAAGCTGAACCGGGTTGGCGACAGCGGCTGATCGGTGGCCAGGTCGCTGAGAATCTCGACCGTGCGGGGCGTTTCGCCGTGACGGGAAACAAAGACCAATGGCAGATCCTGCCGACCTTCGGCCAATGGCCAGCCGACACTGAATGCCATGCGCGCCAGACGGCTGAGCCGCCGACGCTGCATGGCCGGCAGAAAGGAAACGTCGGGAGCGGCATCGCTGTCCGGCAGCACGACCGGTTGTCGGCACCAGGCCTGCCAGTCATTCACGCTATCAAGCCCCGGGGCCCAGGCGCGCCATTGGGCGATGTTGAAGTTGATCACAGACATTCATCCCACCCTCACGGGCTTACTTGACGCGGGGAGTGGCCGAGAGCCGGGACTTACCCTGCGTGGCGTTTGGCGCCGAGTGGCGCGCATTATCCCGGTGCCGGGAACGTGTAGCAAATGCTGGTTACATTTTGCTCAGCAAGATGGAGTGACCGGCTTGAAAAAATTGAATGATTGGTAATTATTCACAAAATTTTTACCCCGTTTGTCGGTTCTTGCGTCGAGCCGCCGGGCCATTCAGGGCCTTTCGTGCAAGAGAAAGCAACTGACTGTGTAGTCCTTGCACTAGTGAGGTAGCGTAGCCATACCGTGGACCACTACACTCGGTCATTCTTTGATACACGGAGGTTTTGACATGCGGCGCGTGGTGTTCAATCAGAAAGGTGGCGTTGGCAAATCCAGCATTGCCTGCAATCTGGCGGCGGTCAGTGCCAGCGAGGGTTTTCGCACCTTGTTGGTGGATCTCGATGCCCAGGCCAACTCCACTCAGTACCTGACGGGGCTCACAGGCAGCGACATTCCGATGGGCATCGCCGATTTCTTCAAGCAGACGCTGTCTTCCGGGCCGTTCTCCAAAAAGAATCAGGTCGACATCTACGAAACCCCGTTCGATAACCTCCACGTCATTACCGCCACCGCCGAGCTGGCAGACTTGCAGCCAAAGCTTGAAGCCAAGCACAAGATCAACAAACTGCGTAAGTTGCTGGAAGAGCTGAGCGAAGACTACGACCGGATTTACCTTGATACTCCGCCGGCGTTGAACTTTTATGCGGTCTCTGCGCTGATTGCCGCTGATCGTGTGTTGATCCCCTTCGATTGCGACAGTTTTTCACGCCAGGCCCTGTACGGCCTGATGGCGGAAATCGAAGAATTGAAGGATGACCATAACGAAGGCCTGGAAGTCGAAGGCATCGTCGTCAACCAGTTCCAGGCCCGCGCCAGCCTGCCTCAGCAAATCCTCGATGAACTGATCGCCGAAGGCCTGCCGGTGTTGCCGGTGTACCTGGCCAGCTCGGTACGCATGCGCGAATCCCACCAGGCCAATACGCCGCTGATCCATCTCGATCCACGGCACAAGCTGACGCAGCAATTCGTTGAGCTGCACAACCTGCTGGAAAACGCCTGATCCTGGCTGGCTACATAGAAATACTGTGGGAGCGAGCCTGCTCGCGAAAGCGGTGTATCAGGCGACATCTTTATTGAATGTCAGTCCGCCTTCGCGAGCAGGCTCGCTCCCACAGGGTCTGTGTTGTTTCAGATCTCCTGGCTACGCAACCAGCTCATCAGTTGCGGTAACGGGAAAGCCCCGCTCTGCCGGGCGACTTCCCGGCCGTTCTTGAACAGGATCAGGCTCGGAATCGAGCGAATCCCCAGCTGCGCCGACAACTGCTGGTTCGCTTCGCTGTCCAGCTTGGCCAGCCGGCACTTGCCCGCCAGTTGCCCGGCTGCCTGCTCGAACACCGGTGCAAACGACTTGCACGGCCCGCACCAGTCTGCCCACACATCCACCAGCAGCGGCAGATCGCCCTTGATCTGGCTGGTGTAGTCGCCTTGCTTCAATTCAAAGGGTTTGTTCAGCAGGACTTCGGCCTTGCAGCGCCCGCATTTCGGGTGGTCGTTGAGGCGTTCGGCGGGAATTCGGTTGAGGCCGTTGCAGTGGGGACAGGGGATGAGGAGTGGGTCGGTCATGAGCGATATCCAATGGGAAGCTGATAACACCTAGTTGGAGACGTTTGCTTATATTTTCAATCGTGCAGCGACAGGCAATAAAACTAGGCTGAGGGAAGGATCCGATTGAGACCGTTGGTCTGCCCGGATGTATCGCAACTTGCGATAAAAAATCCATGTGTTTAACTCATCCATAGCAGAATGCGATAAGGATGTTGCATGCGAGTGTTTTCCGAAAAACGAATCTGGGACGCCAAGGAAAAGTGGCCGCAGGCGGCCAGCGCACTGGACCAGTGGTATCGAATGGTAAAGCGCATCAAGCCAAATGATTTTGCGGCGATGAAATCTTCATTTCCCGCGATCGACAAGGTCGGTGAGTTTCACGTTTTCGATATTGGCGGTAACAAATTACGGCTGATCGCCTATGTTCGGTATCAGCATCAAAAAATCTACATAAAGCATGTGCTGGATCACCGCGAATATGACCGCGGTAAATGGAAGGAGGGAAGAACATGAGCGTTCTGATCAAAAACGCGGCGGAGCACTGGGAGTTCGTATCGCCATTGCTACGCAAACCCAAAAACGAAGACGACTATGACATGCTGGTGCAGGCACTCGACGAGTTGCTCGAGATGACCGGAGTTGACGAGTCGCATCCCCTGATGAGTCTGGTGGATATCATCGGTGACTGGATTGAGGAATGGGACCACAAGCATCACCCAATGCCCGAAGCCACAGGTGCCGAAGTGCTTGGTTACATGATGCGCGAACATGGATTGACTCAAAGCGACCTGCCTGGCGTCGGCCCTCAGTCGGTCGTTTCGGAGATCCTGAGTGGCAAGCGCCAGCTCAACCTGCGGCAGATCCGCTGGTTGGCCGAGCGATTCAATGTGCCAGTAGACGTCTTTATCTGACTCGCCTCACGACGAACAACTGATCTCCAGATGCTTGCCCCATTCCGGCGGCCTCTCCGCGTAGCTTTCCATCCCCGGTTGTTCCTCGAACGGGTTGCTCAGCACTGCGTGCAGTCGGCGGACTTCCGAGTAGTCGCCGCTCTCTGCCGCATCAATGGCCTTTTGCGCCAGGTAGTTGCGCAGGATGTACAGCGGGTTGACCGCGTGCATCCGCTGGCGGCGCTGCTCTTGATCAAGCGTGCCTTCACGGGCGACCCGGGCGACGTAGAGCTCGCCCCAGGCATCGAAGCCCTTGAGGTCGACGAAGTCATCACGCAAGCGGGTGATGGCCTGTTGTGGTGCGTCATCACCCAGGCGACGGAAAAACAGGCTGTAGTCGACGCCGCTGTTTTGCATCAGTTGCAGCAGGTTCTCCAGCAGTTTTTGGTCGTCATCCTCTGCGGTGGTCAGGCCGAGGCGGCGGCGCATCAGGTCCAGGTAATGGGCCTGGAACAGCGGCAGGTACAGACCGAGAGTTTCGCGCAGGGCCTCGACGCTGATGAACGGCGTCAGGGCCTGGGCCAGGGCGCTGAGGTTCCACTGGCCAATCGGCACCTGGTTGCTGAAGGAGTAACGGCCCTGGTCGTCGGAGTGGTTGCAGATGAAGTTGGCGTCGAAGTCGTCGAGGAAGGCGAACGGACCGAAATCGAAGGTAATCCCGAGGATCGACATGTTGTCGGTGTTCATCACCCCGTGGCAGAAGCCATAGGCCTGCCATTTGGCAATCAGTTCGGCATTGCGCTCAACCACTTCACGGAACATCGCCAGATACGGCTCCGGTTGCTCCAGGCACTGCGGGAAGTGCATGGCCAACACGTGATCACCCAGCTCTTTTTGCTGCTCGGGGCGCTTGGTGTAGTAGAAATATTCGAAGTGCCCGAAGCGCACATGGCTCGGCGCCAGGCGCAGGATCATGGCCGCGCGCTCCTGCTTTTCACGCCACACCGGGGTGTCGGAGCCGATCACGCACAGGGCGCGGGTAGTCGGGATGTTCAGGGCATTCAGGGCTTCGGAAGCGAGGAATTCGCGGATCGACGAGCGTAGTACCGCGCGGCCATCGCCCATGCGTGAAAACGGCGTCTGGCCGGCGCCCTTGAGGTGCAGGTCCCAGTGTTCGCCAGCCTCGTTGTACACCTCGCCAAGCAACAGGCCGCGTCCGTCACCCAGTTGCGGGTTGTAGGAACCGAACTGATGTCCGGAATAGACCATCGCCCTTGGAATCGCGTCGGCCCAGAGCTTGTGGCCGCTGAACAGTTCGGCGAACTCCGGGGTTTCGGCCACGGCCGGGTCCAGGTCCAACAGCGCCATGGCGGCGGGGCTGGCCACGACCAGGCGCGGATTATCGATCGGCTCGGGCAGCACATGGGCGGAAAACGCATCGCCCAGGCGGTCGAAGCGATTATCGAAAGTGAGTTCGTCGAGGGCTTTCAAAGGCCGGCTCCAGCAGAATGTCCGAGCATTCTGCTGGGGAATGGCCGGTTAGTCGAGTTTGGCGGCCGGCGGTTCTTGCGCCGGCTTGCCGTCGACGATCGGCACGATGGTTTTCGCTTCCGGTTCGATCGGCACCATCTTGTATTCCTGGCCGTGCAGGTTCTTGAGGTAGACCTCCATCTGCCGGAACGAGATATTGATGTGCTGCTTCTTGAACTCGCGGTTGATGAAACGGTTGACTTCGTCGAGCACGGGGTTGCGGTCGCCGAGATCACGCACGTGCATGCGCAGCTCGTGGTCGAGGGTGCTTTCGCCGAAATTCAGGAAGTACACGTGGGGTTCCGGGTCTTTCAGCACGCGCGGGTTGTCGCGCGCGGCCTTGAGCAACAGCTCTTTCACCAGGTCCAGGTCCGAACCGTAGTCGACGCCGAGCTTGAGGGTCACCCGGGTGATGGTGTCGGTCAGCGACCAGTTGATCAGTTGCCCGGTAATGAACGTCTTGTTCGGGACGATGATGTCCTTGCGGTCGAAGTCGGTGATGGTCGTGGCACGGATGCGGATCTTGCTCACCGTGCCCGACAGGTTGCCGATGGTGATGGTGTCACCGATCCGCACCGGACGTTCGAACAGGATCATGATGCCGGAAATGAAGTTGGCGAAGATCTCCTGCATGCCGAAACCGAGGCCGACCGACAGCGCCGCCACCAGCCATTGCAACTTGTCCCAACTCACACCGAGGGTCGACAGCGTCGAGACGAAACCGACACCGGCGATCACGTAGGACAGCAACGTGGTGGTGGCGTAGGCGCTGCCCTGGGCCAGGTTGAGCTTGGATAGCACGAACACTTCGAGCAAGCCCGGCAGGTTGCGCGCCAGGGCGAAGGTGATGCCGATGATGATCAGCGCGCCAAGCATGTCGCCGATGCTGATCGGCACCATGCTCATGTTGGCGCCGGTACCGCTGGTGTATTCGTAGAGGGTGACGTTGTCCAGATACGAGAACACCGTGATCAGGTCGGCCCAGACCCAATACAGTGCCGCCATGAAGCCGCCCAGCAGTGCCAGGCGGATCAGGCGCAGGGACTGTTCGTTGACCTTCTCGATGTCCATCGTCGGTTCTTCGATCACCGCCTCGCCATCGCCGGCCTCTTTGGCGGCCAGCCGCTTGGCCAGGGCGCGCTGGTAGGCCAGGCGCCGGGCCGCCACACTGAGGCCGCGCACGAAGGTGGCTTCGATCACCAACCAGAACATCAGCAGGTACAGGGTGTTGATCAAGCGGTCGCTGAGCTTCAGCGCGGTGTAGTAGTAGCCGAAGCACACCGCCACGAACAGCGCGACGGGCAGGGCGGTGAACAGGATTCCCACCAGTTTGCGGAACAGCGAAGCGTTTTCGTGGGTCGGGCTGCTGATGAGCAGGCGGCTGAGCAGCAGGGTCATCAAGGCGTAGCAGATCAGTACCACCGGCATGCCGAGCACGTCATCGGCCAGTGCCGCCGGTTGCAGTTCGGCAACGGCGACGACAGTCACCAGTGCCATGACCACGATGCCGAGGCGGCGGATCCATCTGCGCAGGAACTCCACCTGGGGCTTTTCCCAGCGGAAATGCAGCTCTGCCACGCCACCTGGCGCGAGGATCCGGTAGGCGGTGTAGAACACCAGCCAGGCCCCGGCCATTTGCAGCAGCGCCGCGCCCATATTGGCGTTCTGCCCACGGGCGTCGATTTGCAGGGCCAGCCCGCACAAGGCGAGGCCCAGGGAAACCGGCATCGCCAGCAGAATATTGATCAGAATCGCCTGTGGCGTGTGCCACTGGCTGTCGCGCTTGAAGTGACCGATGTCCTGGTGAACCTTGATCAGTCGCGCGTACAGATTCTTGCGCCGCCACAGCAGCGCACCGATCAGCAGGGCCAGCGGCAGGAACAGCAGCGGGCGCTGGGTCAGGCCGTCGGTCAGTTCGCTCAGGCTTGAAAGGACCGGCAGCGAATCGAGTTGCCGCTGCAGGCGATCCGGCACACTGTGAACCCACTCCAGGTCCAGCGGCTTGTTGCTGGGAATCCAGAACATCTGCTCATCGAGGGTCGCCCGCAGGCTTTGCGCCGTGCTGAGCAGTTGCTTCTGGTTCAGTTGCAGGGTGATGGATTCATTGAGCACCGCGCTCAGTTCGCGGTTCAGTCGCTCCAGCAGGTCGGCGCGGGTGGTGGCCAGTTCCATCAGGCTTTTGCGCAGCTGCGCCGTGACTTGCTCGGGAGGTTGGGTCGACAGCAGGTTTTCGACGTAGGTGGTCGGATTGCTCAGCAATTCCCGTTGCTGGCTGACTTCGAACTGATACAGGCGAATGTCGGCGATCTGGTCGGCCAGGTTGCGGTCGAGCCGCAGGCGCGGCAACGCCTGTTTCTGTTTGTAGAGAATCTTCGAGAGCAGCAGGCTGCCTTTGAGCACATTGATTTGCTCGTCCAGTGCCGCATCGCTCTGGGTCAGGCTGTCCAGTTGTTGCTTGGTCTGCAGGTTCTGCTGGGTGACTTCGTTCAGGCGGTCGGTACTTTTGAGCAGGTAGTCCGAGAGCTTCAGGTTGGCCGCGCTTTCGGTGGCCAAAAGGCTGCTGCCGCCGGCCTTCTGCGCTTCGATGGATTGCTGGGTGACCGTTTCCTGGGACAGCGCCAGGCGCTTCTGGTTGATCAGGGTTTGCAGTTCCTGGATTTCCTGATCCAGGCGGTCGGATCGCTCCGACAACAGGTCATGCTGGCTGTTGCCGAGGTCTTGCAGCTGGGTATTGCCGGCCAGTTCCTGGCGCCGCAGCGGGATCAGGGCGTTCAGCGCTGCCAACTCGGCATTGAGCTGGTCGCGCTGCTCGGCGCTCAGGGTCTTGCCGGCGTCCTTGCCGACCTTGAGGGTGTTGTTGATCTGCTGAATGCGCGTCTGGCTGCTGGATATCTCTGCCTGGGCGCGCTCGGGGCGGGTCTGGGCGGTGATGATCAGGCTGTTGGCATCGGCCAGGGCTTTTTGCAGGTCGCTTTGCTGGGTGGAACGCTCGGTGAGCAATTGTTCAAGCTGCTGGATCGGCTCCTTGGCGAAACGCTGCGCCACCGGCACCACGGTACTGGCCTTGAGGCGGGTCAGTTCACGCTGGTTCTCGATGGTCTGTTTGGGCGCACTGCTCAATTGCTGCTTGAGCGCGACCAGCTTCTGCTCGTAGTCACGCTTGTTGTTGAGCTGGCTCAGCGTGCCTTGCAGGACCGATTGCAGGGCCTTCTGATCGGCTTCCGGCAGTTTGCGGTCGGCGATCTTGTCCAGACTCGCTTGCACGGCTTCGCTGGAGGGCGGTTCGGCCGCTTGCAAAGTACTGACAGAGAGACTCAAACCCAGCAGGGCGATGGCGAAGATGGAGCGCAGATTAGGCATAAAGACCGGTCAAGCAAGTGATAGTGGAAGCAGTTTAGAGGAAGAGTCCGGGACCCGGGCGACTTCCTTCGGGGAATCTGACGCCCACTTTACCGATCTTGTTCCCGTCCATGACGGCCACGGTCCAAATGGTGTTGTTCCATTCCACCTGGTCACCCACCACCGGCGCGCCGCCAACCTTCTGGGCAATGAAGTGGCCCAGGGACATGTCCGGATCGATGCCTTCGACCTTCAGGCCGTACAAGGCCGCAACCGCGGCCAGTTGGGCGTCTCCTTCGAGTACGAAGTCGCCGAAGAAGCGCAGATCGAGGCCCCGTTGTGGCGCCTGGCTGAAGAGTTTTCCGAGGGCCGGCAGGTTGTGTTCATGGCCGATGACACACAGCAAATCATCGACTTCCAGCACCGTACTACCCGACGGATGGAGCAGTTGCTGGCCGCGAAACAGGGCGGCGATACGGGTGCCTTCGGGCATTTTCAGCTCGCGCAGGGGCGAACCGATGCACCATTTTTCCGCGCCGAGGCGATAGACGAACAGCTCCCACTCGCTGGTGACGTGCACTTCCAGGGCTGAGCGGGAGATGGGAGCAGGCTCCGGGGGCACCGTCACCTTCAGCAGTTTGGCGACCCACGGCAGGCTCGTGCCCTGAACCAGCAGCGACACCAGCACGATAAAAAACGCGAGGTTGAAGTACAGCTGGGCATTGGGCAGGCCGGCCATCAGCGGGAACACCGCGAGAATGATCGGGACCGCGCCGCGCAGGCCGACCCAGGAGATGAACGCCTTCTCGCGACCATGGAAGGCCTTGAACGGCAGCAGGCCAACCAGCACCGACAGTGGCCGGGCAAACAGAATCATCCACAGCGCCAAGGCCAGTGCCGGCAAGGCGATAGGCAACAGATCGTGAGGCGTCACCAGCAGCCCCAGCACCAGGAACATGCCGATCTGCGCCAGCCAGGCCATGCCGTCGAGCATGTGCAGGATGCCGTGGCGGCTGCGCACCGGCCGGTTGCCGATCACCAGGCCGCAGATGTACACCGCCAGGAAGCCGCTGCCGTGCAGGGC
This sequence comes from Pseudomonas sp. ACN8, assembly GCF_002303925.1. Classification (GTDB taxonomy): domain Bacteria; phylum Pseudomonadota; class Gammaproteobacteria; order Pseudomonadales; family Pseudomonadaceae; genus Aquipseudomonas. The sequence continues at coordinate 112,018 of NZ_MRCS01000012.1, read as the reverse complement.
GTTGGTCAGGGCAAACACCACCAGGCCGCCGGCAATCACCAGGATCGGATACAGGCCGGTTGCCAGGTTGATGCGATTGACCAGTTGCAGCATGAGCCAGCCACCGCCCAGGCCAATGACGCCACCGATGCCGAATTCGCGCAGCAGGTGGGTCAGCAGGCTCCAGTGCAGGCCGGTCTGGCCGCTGGCGAGCATGTCGATCAGGGTGACGGTGAGGAACACCGCCATCGGGTCGTTGCTGCCGGATTCGATTTCAAGACTGGCGGTTACCCGTTCGTTCAGGCCCTTGCCACCCAATAGCGAGAACACCGCGGCGGCGTCGGTGGAGCCGACGATGGCGCCGATCAGCAGGCCCTGGATCAAGTTCAGGTTGAACAACCATGCGGCCGCCATGCCGGTCAGCCCGGTGGTAATCAGCACGCCGACCGTGGCCAGAGAGAGCGCCGGCCATAACGCCACGCGGAAACTCGACACTCGGGTGCGCAAGCCGCCGTCGAGCAGGATCACCGCCAGTGCGAGGTTGCCGACCAGATAAGCCGTGGGGTAGTTATCAAAAAGAATGCCGGCGCCATCGACACCGGCCGCCATGCCGACGGCCAGGATGATCACCAGAATCGGGATGCCGAGACGGGACGAAAGTGAGCTCACCAGAATGCTCGCACCTACCAGCAACGCACCGATCAAGAACAGGCTGTTGATGGTCGTCGCATTCAAAGGCAGTACTCCAGAAAGCTGAAAGGCGGGCGAAAACTGACCGTGCAGTCTGCGTGCCAGCGATTCTAACCTGTTGAAATGTGATGCTGTCAAAAAGGTTTTGTGTCATCGCAGAGCGCCGGACTGAGGTCTTGAGCGCGGCTTGTTTCCACCGGTTGCGCCTTGTGGCGACGAAGTGCAGGAACCAGATGGGCCAATCACAGTCTTTAAAACTCGCGAGGAAGGTTGCCCGTCAGCAAAATCAAGGCTTTGCGCCTGTATAACCCTGGCATCCAGGGTGACTTTTCTTTATCGTACGCGCCCTTTGAAAACGCCCGGAAAATCAAAATGTTGGAAGCATCCCTAAGCCAATTGGAACAACTGGTCAGCGACCTGGTACAACAGAACCAGAACCTGACCGCGGAACTGGCCCAGGCCAAAGATGAAAACGAAAGCCTGCAACTGAGCCTGATGGAACACGAAGAGAAGCAAGGCGCCACGGCGGCTCGCATCCAGGCCCTGGTTGAGCGCGTCAGCGCAGGCCCTGTCAGCGCATGAGTTACAACGCCGCAGGGGTAAAAGTCGTCTCGATCCTGGGGGAGGACTATTCGATCAAGGCACCGGCCGGGGAAGAGCAGACCCTGCTGGACGCCGCGTTGATGTTGAAGGCAGCCCTGGCCGAAACCAAGCGCAAGTACCCGACGCTGATCGGTGACCGACTGCTGGTGCTGGCGGCGATGAATCTGTGCTCCCAGCAGATTGAAATGCAGAAACAGCACAAGCTCGAACTCGACCGTTACCAAGAGCAAGTCAGCGCCACGGTTGAAGTGATTTCCAAGACGATCAATCAGGCCTGATCGGCTTTGCGCACAACCAAAGAATAGATTGTCGGTTGGTTTGTATACAATCGGCACGGCTGTTGCAGTGTTTCAGCCTCTTATTCTTTGGGGGTGCTCCATGCAGTTCTGGCGACGCAGTATTCAATGGCAGTTGATCCTGAGCATGGGCACCGCTCTGCTCGTCAGTATCCTGATCGTGGTTGGCATTTATACCCTGGTGGTCAACCGCCTCGCCCAGAGCTATCTGGTCGAGCAAGCCTTGCCGTCGAGCATCGAAGCGATGCGCAACGATATCGAGCGCATCCTCGTTCAACCCCTCACCGCCGCCAAGGACATCGCCAGCAACAGCATGGTGCGCGACTGGCTGGCCGGGGGTGAAGACAGTGCCCGGACCGGCACCTTTACTACCTATCTCGAAGGCATCCGCGCCGAGCACAAGGCCTTTACCGCGATTATCGTCGGCACGGCGTCCAACCATTACTTCACCGAAAAAGGCCTGGACCGGACCCTCAGTCGATCCAACCCGAAAGACGCCTGGTTCTACGCGTTCCTCGATAGCAACCAGCCGCGCACCCTCAATATCGACAACGACACGGCCACCGGAGAATTGGCGCTGTTCATCGACTTCAAGGTCGAGCAGGCCGGCAAAGTCGTAGGCGTTGCCGGGCTTGGGCTGAGCATGAAAGAGCTGTCTGAGCTGATCCACAATTTCAGCTTTGGGGAGCGCGGCAAGGTCTATCTCGTGCGTTCCGACGGTTTGATCCAGGTTCACCCCGAGGCGCAATTCAGCGGCAAGCGCACGCTGGCTGAGCAGATTGGCGAGTCAGCGGCGCAAGCCGTCATTGGTCAAAAAACTGCCACAAACAGCAGCTTTACCCGCGATGGCGAAGATTTCCTCGCCTTGAGCCTGCCATTGCGCGATCTCGGCTGGACCCTGGTGGCCGAAGTGCCACAGTCGCAGATCTACGCCGAAGCCCGCCGCGCCATGTGGATGAGCAGTGGCATTGGCCTGGCAGTGGCCCTGGTGTGTCTGCTGCTGGTGGTATTGCTGGCCCGTGGGCTGGTACGGCCGATTCGTCAGGTAACAGCGGCATTGGTAGCAATCGGTAGCGGCGGTGGAGATTTGACCCACCGGTTAGATTCCAGCCGCGCCGATGAGCTGGGTGATCTGGCCCGGGGGTTCAATCGCTTTCTCGACAGCCAGCGCGACATGATCGGTGAAGTGCTGACCACCAGCGAACGACTGCGCACTGCTGTCGGCCAGGTCGCACGGGTTGTGGATAACACCGCCGAACGCTCCGGTCGCCAACAGGAAATGACCGACATGGTCGCCACTGCAGTCCATGAAATGGGCCTGACCGTTCAGGAGATCGCCCAGAACGCCGGCAACGCGGCGGTCGCCTCGCAAACGGCTCGGGATGAGGCGATGCAGGCACGGGAAGTGGTGGGTGGATCGATTCGGCACATTGAAAGCATGTCCGACGAAATCGGTGTCGCCGCCAGCGCTGTGGGTGAATTGGCGCATCAGGTGGCTTCGATCGATCAGGTGTTGGCAGTGATTCGCGGGATTTCCGAGCAGACCAACCTGCTGGCGCTCAACGCCGCTATCGAAGCGGCGCGGGCTGGGGATATGGGGCGTGGGTTTGCCGTGGTCGCTGATGAAGTGCGGACCCTGGCGCGACGCACTCAAGCCTCCACCGATGAAATCCAGCAGATGATCGGCAGCCTCAAGCAGGGGGCGGAGAATGCGGTGTCGTCGATGCATTCCGGGCAAGCCGCGACCGGCACGGGTGTCGAGTCCAGCCAGCGTACCGGCGCTTCATTGACCGCGATTACCGGGCAAGTTGAGCGCATCAGCGACATGAACCATCAGGTGGCGACGGCGACGGAAGAGCAGTCGGCGGTGACCGAGGAAATCAACCGCAACGTGCAGGGGATTTCCGACCTGGCGCGGGCGACGGCCGGGGAGGTCAAGGCCTGTCGGGATGATTGTCAGACGTTGCAGCGGTTGGCGGATGATCTGGCGCGGCAGATGGGTGGGTTCAAGCTGAAGTGATGTGGCGTCAGTGCGGACGCCTTCGCGAGCAGGCTCGCTCCCACAGTAGTGCGTGTACGCATTCAAATGTGGGAGCGAGCCTGCTCGCGAATGGATTTCAGCTAATCCACAAAAACTGGATCAGAACCACTCATCCTGCATCCCCAGGCAAACATCATCCCGAGCCTCAAGAATCGCCAGTTCATGGTGGCACCCCGGTACTTCCCAGGTCAGGAAGTAGCGTGCCGCCTGCAGCTTGCCTTTATAGAAGCTCACATCCGCCGCATTACCCTTGGCCAACCCTTCCTCGGCACGGATCGCCTGTTCCAGCCAGCGCCAGCCAATCACCGTGTGACCAAATACCTTCAGGTACAACGCCGAGTTCGCCAGGCTGCTGTTGACCTTGCCCTGGGCCAGATCGGTCAGCAGGCCGATGGTCACGGTTTGCAGGCGCGCCACCAGTTTCTCCAGCGGCTCGCGCAGCGGCGTCAGCGAATCAAACGCCTGTGCTCGTTCGCCAGTGTCGGCGATCAGGCGGATCAGTTGCTTGAGTCCCGCACCGCCGTTCTGCGCCAGTTTGCGGCCCAGCAGGTCCAGCGATTGGATACCGTGGGTGCCTTCGTGGATCGGGTTCAGGCGGTTGTCGCGGTAGTACTGCTCTACCGGGTATTCGCGGGTGTAGCCGTGGCCGCCGAGGATCTGGATCGCCAGTTCGTTGGCCTTCAGGCAGAACTCCGACGGCCAGGATTTGACGATCGGCGTCAGCAAGTCCAGCAGTTCATGGGCCTGTTTGCGTTCGGCTTCGGTCGCAAGGGTGGTGGTGTCATCGAACAGCCGCGCCGCGTACAGGCCAAGGTCGAATGAGCCTTCGACGTAGGCCTTTTGTGTCAGGAGCATGCGTTTGACGTCGGCGTGCTGAATGATCGCCACCGGCGCGGTGTTCGGGTCCTTGCTGTCCGGTACGCGACCCTGTGGACGCTCGCGGGCGTAGTCCAACGAATACAGATAGCCGGCGTAACCGAGCATCACCGCCCCCATGCCGACGCCGATCCGCGCCTCGTTCATCATCTGGAACATGTAGCTCAAGCCCTGGTGCGGCTTGCCCACCAGATAGCCGACGCACTCGCCGTTATCGCCGAAATTAAGTGCTGTAGAGGTGGTGCCACGCCAGCCCATCTTGTGGAACAGCCCGGCCAGCAACACATCGTTGCGCTGGCCGAGGCTGCCATCGTCGTTGACCAGGAACTTGGGCACGATGAACAGCGAAATGCCCTTCACCCCGGCCGGCGCGTCCGGCAGCTTGGCCAGCACCATGTGTACGATGTTTTCCGACAACGGGTGATCGCCGCCGGAGATGAAGATCTTGTTGCCCTTGAGGCGATAAGTGCCGTCGGACGCAGGTTCTGCGCGGGTACGAATATCCGACAGCGACGAGCCCGCGTGGGGTTCGGTCAGGGCCATGGTGCCGAAGAAACGGCCGTCGATCATCGGTTGCAGGAAGCGGCGCTTCTGCTCTTCGGTGCCGAAGCTTTCGATCAGGTTCGCCGCGCCCATGGTCAGGAACGGGTATGACGTCGAAGCCGCGTTGGCCGATTGAAAGTGCGCGAAGCAGGCCTGGGACAGCAGCGTAGGAAGCTGCATGCCGCCAGCGTCGAAACTGCGCGCGGCGTTGAGGAAGCCGGCTTCGAGGAAGGCATCCACCGCCGGTTTCACTTCCGGAATCAGAATCGCCTGACCGTTCTCGTAGCGCGGTTCGTTCTCGTCGCCCTTGCGGTTGTGCGGAGCGAAGAATTTCTCGGCGATGCTGCGGGCGGTACCGATGGCCGCATCGAAGGTTTCGCGATTGTGCTCGGCAAAACGCTCACGCTGGGTCAGGCCCTCGGCATCAAGGACTTCATACAGCTCGAAAGCCAGATTGCGGGAACTGAGCAACGTCTCGGACATGGCGGCCTACCTTTTGTTGGAATGGGCCGAGTCTAGGCTTGTGAATTTATGCTGAATAGCATGATTGATGAGCGTGATAGTTGGGTAGAGAAGTGACCTAGCAGGCACCACAAAACAACTGTAGGAGTGAGCCTGCTCGCGATGACGGCGGCACATCCGAAACAGATGTGACCGACAGACCGCTATCGCGAGCAGGCTCACTCCTACAGGGATTTGATTGTCAGGCAGCCATTGCGGCTGCCCGGTTTATCGGTTTTAACCGATGGTCATCAAACTGGCATTACCACCCGCTGCAGCCGTGTTGACGCTCAGCGCACGCTCGATCACCAGGCGTTCCAGCGCAATGTTGGTTTCGCCTTGCGACAGGCCCTGCACACCGACGATGGCGCCGGCGCGCTTGGCAACCTGCTGGCACACCGCACGCAACTGGTCGGAGTGACCGTGATGCACAACCGCATCAAACACCACTTCGTCCTTGTTCCAGTCGGAAACCAGCTTGATGCGTGCCTGAATGTCCTTCGGCAGGCGTGCGAACAAGGCCTTGGTCATGTCAGCTTCCGGCCATACCGCCGAACCACCGACAGCCAATACCGCTGCCAATTGAGTCAGCAGATCGCCTTCGACTTCCGCCAGGCACAGCACGTGTTCACGCGGCAGGATCGCATAGCTGTTGCGCTCGCCGGTCGGGCCGGCCAGGAGACGGGTGATGCCGCTTTGCGATTGCGCGGCGAACTGCACGCACAGGGTGCTCAGGTCGGCGAACTTGTGGCTGTCGGCCCAGGCTTTCAGGGCGGTCAGCGGCTTGCTCATGGCGTCGCGCAGACGAACGTCCGGTGCCGCGGCAGCATCGCCACGAGCGAAGGACTGTTCGATCGCATCCGCAGGGCGGGTCGACAGCAGGCGGTACAGGTACAGCGGGCCGCCGGCTTTCGGGCCGGTACCCGACAGGCCTTCGCCGCCGAATGGCTGCACGCCTACTACTGCGCCAACGATGTTGCGGTTGACGTAGACGTTACCGGCATTGACGTTGTCGATCACCTTGGCGATGGTCTCGTCGATGCGGGTGTGCACGCCCAGGGTCAGGCCGTAGCCGGAAGCGTTGATCTGGCCGATCAGTTGATCGATGTCCTTGCGCTTGTAGCGAACAACGTGCAGCACCGGGCCGAAGATTTCTCGCTGCAACTCGTCGAAACTTTCCAGTTCGATCAGCGTTGGCATCACGAAGGTGCCGCGTTTGACTTCTTCAGCATCGGCGATGGCCACCTGGTACACGCTGCGACCTTTGTCACGCATGGCCTGGATGTGCTTCTCGATGCCAGCCTTGGCTTCGGCGTCGATCACTGGGCCGATGTCCACGGACAGACGCTCAGGGTTGCCCAGACGGCTTTCAGCCATCGCGCCCTTGAGCATTTCGATGACGCGGTCTGCGGAATCTTCCTGCAAGCACAGTACACGCAGAGCCGAGCAACGCTGACCGGCACTGTCGAAGGCCGAGGACACCACGTCGATCACGACTTGTTCGGTCAGTGCCGAAGAGTCGACGATCATTGCGTTCTGGCCACCGGTTTCGGCGATCAGCGGGATCGGACGGCCCTGGCTGTCCAGGCGACCGGCAATGTTGCGTTGCAGCAAGCGCGCGACTTCGGTGGAACCGGTGAACATCACGCCTTTAACGCGATCATCGCCGACCAGACCGGCCCCAACGGTTTCGCCACGGCCCGGCAGCAGTTGCAGCACGCCTTCCGGGATGCCGGCTTCGAGCATCAGGCGCACGGCCTGAGCAGCGACCAGCGGAGTCTGTTCGGCAGGTTTGGCCAAAACCGGGTTACCGGCGGCCAACGCAGCAGCCACTTGACCACTGAAGATCGCCAGCGGGAAGTTCCACGGGCTGATGCATACAACCGGACCCAATGGACGGTGAGCGTCGTTGGTGAAGTCGTTGCGTGCCTGTACCGCGTAATAACGCAGGAAGTCCACGGCTTCACGCACTTCGGCGATGGCATTGGCGAAGGTCTTGCCGGCTTCGCGGGCCAGCAGGCCCATCAGTGGCTGGATCTCGGCTTCCATCAGGTCGGCGGCGCGTTCCAGGATCGCGGCGCGCTCGGCGGGCGGAGTGGCCTGCCAGATCGGTGCAGCGTTGAGGGCGCACTGGATCGCGTTGTCGACGTCTTCGACGGTCGCTTCCTGCACATGACCGACCACGTCACGCAGATCGGACGGGTTCAGCACAGGGGCTGGAGTTTCGGTGCTGGAGGCGCAACCGAGCATCGGCGCCGCTTTCCAGTGGTTATGTGCAGTAGCGAGAAGCGCGCAGGACAGCGACGCCAAACGATGTTCGTTGGCCATGTCGATGCCGCTGGAGTTGGCGCGCTCGGAGCCATAGAGGTCGCGCGGCAGTGGAATGCGTGGGTGCGGCAGGCCGAAACCACCTTCCACAGTCGCCATCTGCTCGATGCTGGCTACCGGATCGGCCACCAGTTCCTGGATCGAAATCGACTGGTCGGCGATGCGGTTGACGAACGAGGTGTTCGCGCCGTTTTCCAGCAGGCGACGCACCAGGTAAGCCAGCAGGGTTTCGTGGGTGCCGACCGGAGCGTACACGCGGCACGGACGGTTCAGCTTGCCTTCGGAAACTTTGCCTACAACCTGTTCGTACAGTGGTTCACCCATGCCGTGCAGGCACTGGAACTCGTACTGGCCCGGGTAATAATTCTGACCGGCGATGTGATAAATGGCCGACAGGGTGTGGGCGTTGTGCGTGGCGAACTGCGGATAGATGACTTCCGGCACCGACAGCAGCTTGCGGGCGCAAGCGATGTAGGAAACGTCGGTGTACACCTTGCGGGTGTAGACCGGGTAGCCTTCCAGGCCTTCGACCTGGGCGCGCTTGATCTCGCTGTCCCAGTACGCGCCTTTCACCAGGCGGATCATCAGGCGATGACGGCTGCGGCGAGCCAGGTCGATCACGTAGTCGATCACGTACGGGCAACGCTTCTGGTAAGCCTGGATCACGAAGCCGATACCGTTCCAGCCAGTCAGTTGCGGCTCGAAGCACAGGCGCTCGAGCAGATCCAGCGACAGCTCGAGGCGGTCGGCTTCTTCGGCGTCGATGTTCAGGCCGATGTCGTATTGCTTGGCCAGCAGGGTCAGCGACAGCAGGCGCGGGTACAGCTCGTCCATCACGCGCTCGTACTGGGCGCGGCTGTAACGCGGGTGCAGGGCGGACAGCTTGATCGAGATGCCCGGGCCTTCATAAATCCCGCGACCGTGGGAGGCTTTGCCGATCGAGTGGATGGCTTGTTCGTACGAGGCCAGATACTTCTGGGCGTCGTGCTCGGTGAGCGCGGCTTCACCCAGCATGTCGTAGGAATAGCGGAAGCCCTTGGCTTCGAACTTGCTGGCGTTGGCCAGGGCTTCGGCGATGGTTTCGCCGGTCACGAACTGTTCGCCCATCAGGCGCATGGCCATGTCGACGCCCTTGCGGATCATCGGCTCGCCGCTCTTGCCGATGATGCGGCTCAGGGACGAAGTCAGGCCGGCTTCGTTGTGGGTCGACACCAGTTTGCCGGTCAGCAGCAAACCCCAGGTGGCGGCGTTGACGAACAGCGACGGGCTGTTGCCCAGGTGCGGCTGCCAGTTGCCGGTGCTGATCTTGTCGCGGATCAGGGCGTCGCGGGTGCCTTTGTCCGGGATGCGCAGCAGCGCTTCGGCCAGACACATCAGCGCCACGCCTTCCTGGGACGACAGGGAGAATTCCTGCAGCAGGCCCTGGACGATGCCGGCACGGCCGCCGGCGCTCTTCTGGTTGCGCAGTTTTTCAGCAATCGAGGCAGCGAGCTTGTTGGTGGCTTCGGCCATTGGTGCCGGCAGGCGTGCCTGCTCGATCAGCATCGGCACGACTTCTGGCTCGGGGCGACGGTAGGCGGCGGTGATCGAGGCGCGCAGTACCGATTGCGGCAGGATGCTTTCGGCGAATTCGAGGAAGCACTGATGGGCGTGATCCAGAGGCGCGTCGACGCTGTCGTCGGAATCCTTGGTCGAACCGTTCAGCTCGGACAGGGTTGCACCACCCTCGAGTTTTTCCAGGTAATTGAAGATTGCCTGCTTGATCAGCCAGTGCGGCGTGCGATCAATCGAGGTCGCGGCGGCCTTGAGGCGTTCGCGGGTCGGGTCGTCAAGTTTGACCCCAAGGGTGGTGGTAGCCATGTTTTTATCCTCATGTTTGCCACGACTGCGTGGCATCAGCTGGCGGCAAGATTAGCCGTGCGACTGTTGAGGTGCAACCGGGTGCAACCCTTTTTTTGTCGGAATATTACGCAGCTCGTCAGGAAATAAATTCCGGTACGCGAGTGCTGCCTCTGCTTGGTGCTTTTTAGGGTAGTTGGCTCTCGTTCTTGCTCCGAAAAGGAGCAAAAAACCGGGTTTGAAATTTATTTCCGACTGGGTGCAACTTATTCTCGAGAAACTGGTTGCACCTTATTTGCTTTGTTGAATAGCATTCGTGCCCAAGGTGCAACCCGGACAAAATCCGGGTACTCCGGCTGATGGCTTTCCTGGGGAAACATCAGTCATAAATGCGCGGGAACCCGGATCGTCTGTCAAACGTATGCGTTTGCGAGCGGTTCACCAGCCGCCGCTACATAAAAACAAAGCCAGGGCGTAACTTAATGAGCGTAAGCAATCCAACCCTGATCACGTTCGTGATCTACATCGCAGCAATGGTGCTGATCGGCTTGATGGCCTATCGCTCCACCAACAACCTTTCCGACTACATTCTGGGCGGCCGTAGCCTGGGCAGCGTCGTGACCGCACTGTCCGCCGGTGCCTCCGACATGAGCGGCTGGTTGTTGATGGGCTTGCCCGGCGCGATCTACATGTCCGGTCTGTCCGAAAGCTGGATCGCCATCGGCCTGATCATCGGCGCCTACCTGAATTGGCTGTTCGTCGCCGGCCGTCTGCGTGTGCAGACCGAGCACAACGGTGATGCACTGACCCTGCCGGACTACTTCGCCAGCCGTTTCGAAGACAAAAGCGGCCTGCTGCGGATCATCTCCGCGGTCGTGATCCTGGTGTTCTTCACCATCTACTGCGCTTCCGGCATCGTGGCCGGCGCCCGTCTGTTCGAAAGCACCTTCGGCATGTCCTACGAGACGGCGCTGTGGGCCGGTGCCGCGGCGACGATTGCCTACACCTTTATCGGCGGATTCCTGGCCGTGAGCTGGACCGATACCGTACAAGCCACCCTGATGATCTTCGCGTTGATCCTGACGCCGGTTATCGTGCTGCTGGCCACCGGCGGCGTCGACACCACTTTCCTGGCCATCGAAGCGCAAGATCCAAGCAACTTCGACATGCTCAAGGGCACCACTTTCATCGGCATCATCTCGCTGATGGGCTGGGGTCTGGGCTACTTCGGCCAGCCGCACATCCTGGCGCGTTTCATGGCTGCCGATTCGGTTAAGTCGATCGCCAAGGCCCGTCGTATCTCCATGACCTGGATGATCCTGTGCCTGGGCGGCACCGTGGCCGTCGGCTTCTTCGGTATCGCCTACTTCTCGGCGCACCCGGACATGGCTGGCGCAGTCTCCGAGAACCACGAGCGTGTGTTCATCGAACTGGCCAAGATCCTCTTCAACCCCTGGATCGCGGGTATCCTGCTGTCGGCCATCCTGGCTGCCGTCATGAGCACCCTGAGCTGCCAGTTGCTGGTGTGCTCGAGCGCCCTGACCGAAGACTTCTACAAGACCTTCCTGCGTAAATCCGCTTCCCAGGTCGAACTGGTCTGGGTCGGCCGTGCCATGGTGCTGTTGGTGGCCCTGGTTGCCATCGCTCTGGCGGCCAACCCGGAAAACCGTGTACTGGGTCTGGTGAGCTACGCCTGGGCCGGCTTCGGTGCCGCATTCGGTCCGGTCGTGCTGATCTCCGTGATCTGGAAAGACATGACCCGCAACGGCGCACTGGCCGGTATCCTGGTCGGCGCGATCACCGTGATCGTCTGGAAACACTTCGAACTGCTGGGCCTGTACGAAATCATCCCTGGTTTCATCTTCGCCAGCCTGGCGATCTACTTCGTCAGCAAAATGGGCACGCCGACTGCCGGCATGTTCCAGCGTTTTGCGGCTGCTGAGGCTGATTACCGTTTGAACAAGTGATGAGAGGTGGGTTGAACTCTACCCATCGCTGATAAAAGAACGGCTCGCAGCTTTATGCTGCGGGCCGTTTTTTTTGCTTCTCCAATATCCGTGATGCCCGTCATCATCTGCGAATTTTCCGGGCAGGGTCCTCGGACGTTTCCTTCAAAACGTAGCGGTTTTCATGAAGTGGTGCGATGCGAGTTCCGTCGATAGTCTTTTGCGGTCACTGACAATTCAGTGGTGGGGTGTAGGAACCTCTCAAGGCCGATGGGAAGCACTTAGCGTCAATACTTGGTTTGCGGTCGTTTACATGCGCCCGTAAGATCAGTTGCGGCAGCTATGCGCGGGCACGCTTCGGCGTGGTCGGGTTTTCCCAAAGGTCTCGATATTCCTACCCCGCGCTTAGCTGCCACCCTGGCCTGTAGGAAGGCTGATGGCAGCTCCGATTCATCTTTGGGAGCTACTAATGAAAACAATTCACCCTGACCCACCTTACAAAAAACCAATCCCCCATCCCGACAACCGCTTCATGGCATTGACCAGCAACTGCACCGACATGCCCACCCTGTTCGTCGACACCCACGCGCCACTCGACATCCTCACCGACGCCGCCAACTACAGAATCCGCGCAGTAACCCAAGTGCTTGAGAACCTGTCCATGCGCGGTTCGATCGAGTGCGAGTCGTTCATCCTCAGCGATTTCGCCTTGCTCTGTGCAATTACGTTACGCGATGGCTGTGATGTGCTGGATGTGGTTGGGCGGCGGTTGCGGGGGCGGCCTACAGCGGCGGCGTAGGCGTCACCACAAGATCAAACGATCTCGGGCTTCATCTTCGCCAGCCTGGCGATCTATATCGTCAGCAAATTGGGCGCACCGTCTGCGGGCATGCTGAACAAATAAGGCCTCCAGCGAGGCTTTTAGCTTCCTGATTGAAGAAGACGGCCCGCATCCGATGGATGCGGGCCGTTTTTTATTGGGGATCAGTCAAGATCGGCATCGGGCTGATTCAGAAAGATCAGCACACCCAGTATTGCCATGTAGAACCTGAAGGCTGCGTCCTGACCATTCCAGATGTCGGATTGCCACATCAGAAACCACTCGCCGCCAACAACCATGAAGCCGAAAAACCACACGAAAAACCCTGTCGTCAAACCCGCTACGGCCCACTTCCTGGCCTGCCTGAATTCATGCCCACCGGCTGACCGTGAGCGCCAGAGCTGTAGTGCGCCGTAGCCAAGCAGTCCACAGGTAATGGCTTCGCCAAGGATGATCAGCCAGTAGGCCCCATGCCACACCCAAGGCAGATCAATTGCGCGATACCGGGCGGCGTTGTCAGGGAAGGTGGTGTCCATGCTCAGCACGTGCCGGACGAAGTTGAAGTTGGAACCGTAGTCGGTGATGTTGTTGAACACGGTCATGAAGGCGAATGCGGCGAGCGCCAGGGTCATTGCAATCTTTGCGTAGCGAATGGTCATTGGTGCGTCCTTTGCTTTTTTCGACAAAGAACGCTATCACGCCGGTTTGCAGGTTCGGGAATCTTCCTGTTGTGAGGCGTTTCTGAATTTGTCGAGTGATGGTGCATGCTTGTTGCCGCTATGAATGCTCGAAGTGTCCGCTCAGCCGCCAACCCCTGACTTGCCGGCCGGTAAAAGGTAAACTTCCCGGCCTTCGCAGGAGCAGCCATGAATTATCGTCACGCCTTCCATGCCGGCAATCACGCCGATGTGTTCAAACACCTGACCTTGACCCGCCTCATCGCCCTGATGTCGCGCAAGGAGCAGCCGTTTGCCTATCTCGACACCCACGCCGGCATCGGTCTGTATGACCTTCAGGGTGATCAGGCCAGCCGTACCGGTGAGTACCTGGAAGGCATTGCGCGTTTGTGGGATCAGCCGGATCTGCCGATCCTGACCGCTGATTACATGCAAGTGCTGCACGAGATGAACCCGGATGGCCAGTTGCGCTATTACCCGGGGTCGCCGGAGTTGGCGCGGCGTCTGACTCGCCCGCAGGACCGTGTGTTGCTCAACGAGAAACACCCGGAAGATGGCGTGCTGCTCAAGGACAACATGGCCGGTGATCGCCGGGTCAAGGTGCACTTGGGCGAGGGCTGGCATGTGCCGCGGGCCTTGCTGCCGGTGCCTGAGAAGCGTGCGGTGATGTTGATCGATCCGCCGTTCGAGCAGCTCGACGAGATGCAGCGCTGTGCCGCGTCGTTGAAAGAAGCGATCGGCCGGATGCGCCAGACCGTGGCGGCGATCTGGTACCCGGTGAAGGATCAGCGCGCGCTGCGCCGCTTCTATCAGGACCTGGCCGGTACCGGTGCGCCGAAGTTGTTGCGGGTGGAGTTGCTGGTGCATCCGCTGGATACGCCCAACAGCCTGAACGGCTCCGGGCTGGCGATTGCCAATCCGCCGTGGGGGCTTGAGGAAGAGTTGCGTGAGCTGCTGCCGTGGTTGTCCCGGAAGCTGGGGCAGACCCAGGGTGGGTGGCAGATGGATTGGTTGATTGCCGAGAGTTGACACTGTACCTGTAGGAGCGAGCTTGCTCGCGATGGACGCAAAGGCAACGCGTTAAATCAGAAAGTACGCGCTATCGTTAACGACCATCGCGAGCAAGCTCGCTCCTACAGGTTTGTTGACCGATTAAATCGGGCAGGTCACGCCGGTACCACCAATGCCGCAATAGCCTTCCGGGTTTTTCGCCAGGTATTGCTGGTGATACGCCTCGGCAAAGTAGACGGTCGGGGCCTGGTCGATTTCGGTGCTGATTTCACCGAGACCGGCCTTGGACAGCTCGACCTGGTAGGTTTCCTTGCTCTTGAGCGCCGCGTCCAGTTGTTCCGGGCTGGTGGCGTAGATCACCGAACGGTACTGGGTGCCGATGTCATTGCCCTGGCGCATGCCTTGCGTCGGGTTGTGCAATTCCCAGAACATCGCCAGCAGTTCTTCGTATCTGACCTTGGCCTTGTCGTACACCACCAGCACCACTTCGGTGTGGCCGGTCAGGCCCGAGCAGACTTCTTCGTAGGTCGGGTTCGGCGTGAAACCGCCGGCGTAACCGACCACGGTGCTGACCACGCCTTCACGCTGCCAGAAGCGGCGTTCCGCACCCCAGAAGCAGCCGAGGCCGAAGATCGCGAAGTCGACGTCTTCGAAGAACGGGCCGAGCAAGGGGGTGTCTTTAAACACGAAGTGCTTTTCAGGCAGGGTCATCGCGGTTTCGCGGCCGGGCAGAGCTTGTTCTTTAGTCGGGAGCACGTTTTTGTTCACCAGAATTTCCGAGCGCAGAACCATGATCAGTCCTCTCAGTCAGGTTGGGTTGTAAATAAACAGGCTGTCAGTGTGCCCAATACCTGCCCGATACGCACTACCTTGTGGGAGCGAGCTTGCTCGCGATGAGGGCATAACTTTCAGTATCAATGTCGACTGATCCACCGCTATCGCGAGCAAGCTCGCTCCCACAGGTTCTTTGCCTGCCACAGAATCTGTGTCCGCCGCAGATTCTGTGTTTGTCAGGCGATTGGGCCGCGCGGGTAGCGTTTGAGCTTGTCGATCAGCTCGTTGCCCGGGATCGGACGGTCGAACAGGTAGCCCTGGCCGACGTCGCAGCGGTGACGGCGCAGGAACGACAACTGGTCGGCGGTTTCGATGCCTTCGGCCACGACCTTGAGCTTCAGGTTGTGGGCCATGGCGATCACCGCGGAGGTGATTTCCATGTCGTCCTGGTTGTCCGGGATTTCGTGGATAAAGCTTCGATCGATCTTGATGATGTCGATGGGGAATTTTTTCAAGTAACTGAGCGACGAGTAACCGGTGCCGAAGTCGTCCATGGCCAGGGTCAGGCCCAGGCGTTTGAGCTGGTCGAGCTGCAAGTGGGTGTCTTCGGTGGCTTCCAGCAACAGGCCTTCGGTCAGCTCCAGCTCCAGCAAATGAGCCGGCAGGACTTCTTCCTTGAGGATGTTGGCAATGGAGGCGACCAGGTCCGGGTCGGAGAACTGCTTGGGCGACAGGTTGATCGCCACTTGCAGGTTGCCCAGGCCGGCGGCGGTCAGGGCTTTGCTCATGCGGCAGGCCTGGCGGGCGATCCATTTGCCGATCGGAATGATCAGCCCGGTTTCTTCGGCGACGCTGATGAACTGGTCCGGGCGGATCATGCCCTTTTCCGGATGGTCCCAGCGCAGCAGTGCTTCCATGCCCAATAGGCGACCACTGCGCAGGCACAGTTTTGGCTGATAGAACACGTCGAGTTCGTTCTGGGTCAGGGCGCGGCGCAGGTTGTTTTCGACGAACAGTTTGTAGCTGGCCTCGGCGTTCAGCGCTTCGGTGAACACTTGCACCTGGTGTTTGCCGTTGGCCTTGGCCTTGTGCAGCGCCAACCCGGCGTTGCGCATCAGGGTTTGCGGGTCGCGCCCGTGCAGCGGTGCGCAGGCCAGGCCCACGGAGCCGGTGACGCTGATCAACTGGTTGTCGACGAACATCGGTTTGTCGAGGGTCGCCAGCAACTGGTTGGCCACTTGCTGGCCCTCCGTGAGGTCGCTGTCGTCCAGCAATACGGCGAATTCGTTACTGGCGAATCGCGCCAGGCTGCCGCTAGGGATCAGGCTGTTGCGCAGGCGCCGGGCCAGGCTGATCAGCAGTTTGTCGCCGGTCTGGTGGCCGAGGCTGTCGTTGATCCGCTTGAAGTTGTCGATGTCCACCAGCAACAGGCTGATCGGCGCGTCGCTGTCCCGGGCGAAGCGTTCATCGAGGTTGCGGATGAACGCCGGGCGGTTGCCGAGGTTGGTCAGGTTGTCGGTGTAGGCCAGGCGCTCGATACGCTGCTGTGCGAGCTTGGTCTGGGTGATGTCTTCGTAGATGCCGATGTAGTGCGTCAGCTCGCGGTTGTCGCCGTAAACCTTGGAGATCGACAACTGGCCCCAGTAGGGTTCGAGGTTTTTGCGGCGGCTTTTGAATTCGCCCTGCCAACTGTTGCTCTTGGCAAGTGCTGAAGGCGCGTCGAACAGCAGTTCGCTGAGGTTCTCCAGGGCTGGCAGTTCTGACAGACGCTGGCCGTGCACTTCTTCGGTGGAATATTGGGTGATTGCGGTGAAGCTCGGGTTGACGTATTCCACCACGCCATCGCAGTTGACCAGCAAAAAGGCGTTCGCACTTTGTTCGACCGCGCGCTGGAACAGGTGCAGGGCGCTGGTGGCGGTTCGCCGGTTGTGGTTGCTGATGACCTGGGCAAACTGGTCCGCCAGTTCTCCGGCGAAGGCGATTTCATCCGACTGCCAGGCGCGGGTCGCCCCGGTTTGCTCCAGGCACAAAACGCCGACCACCTGGCCATCGACGCGGATACTGGCGTCGAGCATTGCGTTGACGTCGCGCGGGCGCAGGCTTTCGGCCATCTCCCGGGTGCGCGGGTCGCGCATGGCGTTATGGGCGTCGATGGCGCGGCCGGTGTGCAGGGCGTCGAGGTAATCGGGGAAAACGCTGACGTCGATCGGTTGCGGCAGCAGGTATTGCTGATTCGTGCGGTGATAGGCCGAGATCGGCACCAGCATCGAGCCTTCGAGGTGCCACAGGCTGGCGCTGTCGATTTCGTAGATGTCGCAGGCGCTGCGGGTGATCAGCTCGGCGGCTTCGCGCAAGGAGTTGTTGCTGCTGTAGCGTTGACGGGTGAGCAGCAGGATCAGGTCCTGCTGGGCACGCACCCGGTCCAGATGCAGCAGTTGCTCCTGCTGGGCGCGCTGATTGAGTTCCAGGGCAATCTGCAGGCGCGAGTTCTGGGTTTCCAGATCCAGGGCCGGTTGCAGCGGGTCATCTTCGAACAGGCCGTCGATGACCAGCAGGTAGCCGCGCAACAGATGTCGATTGTGTTGTTTGTAGGCTTCGCCCAGCTCCAGCAGGCTTAGGGAGCCAGAGGCGGTGTGCAGGGTGTAGCGGATCAGGTAGTGCGTGCTTTCAGTCAGCTGTTGCTGGATCGCGTCGTGCAGTTGATAGCGCGCTTGCGGCTCCATCAGGCTGGCGTAGGGCGAACCCACCAGCGCACACAGCTCAACGGCGGGCAGGCCGAACTGGCGTTCGCAATTGGGGTCGAGAAACAGCAGCGCCCAGCTGGGTTCATTAAGCCGTTCGAAACGCAGCATGCCGAGCCGCGAGGGCACAGGCAACTGCGTCACTACCTCGGCCACCATACGGCTGGCGGCATCGGGTTGGCTTTTCATGGAGGGAAACTCGCTTCGAATATGCTGAACGCGCCGGGCTCTCGCCCTCTTTACTGTTGCCTGCGGCAAGGTTGCATCATTGCGACACCGACTGACAAGAGAGATGAAGGCCAAGTGCTATAAGAATATGTCGGCAGACGACGGGTTTTCTTCAGTCGGTGGTAAAAAGTATCGCTATTCGCCGAAAAATCGCAGTTTTGCAAGTATTGCAAATGACTGCGATCTGTTTCCGGGTCAGCGAATCGGGATGCCAATGGACTGCAAAAGCTTGCCCTCCCGGTCGTGATAATTCACCTGGAGCTGCCCGGCATCGACGACCAGGTGGGCAAAGTTATCCTGGCTGATCACGTTGCTGGTCAGCTCATGCCGATAGTCGCCGGAGGCGGTGCGGACCAAGGGTTGATCGAGGGCGAACGTGGAAGCCGTGGCATAGGGCAACATTCTGCTGTTGCACAGCGGTGACGAGACGATGGTGTGGACTTCGAAGTCCGGGTCCTCGCTGTGGGTCAACCGGCTGGTCAGCGAACCGTGAACATCACCGGAAATGAACACGACGTTCGTGATGCGGTGTGTGCGAATGGTCTCCAGCAACCGCAGCCGTTGTTCGGGGAAGGCCTGCCAGGCGTCATCATCCGAGCGTTTTTGGTCAGGGTAGAACATGACACTGGTGACCACGAATTTGACCCGCGCCGGGCTGTCGATCAGCCAGTCGCACAAAGCCTGTTCCTGGGCTGTATCGAGAATGCGTCGGTCAGTGGCCGACAGATTGCGTCGAGTTCGACTGTCGGTCACAAACCATTCGATATCGCCTTCATTAAATTGATACCAGTATTTGTCCAGTCGTTTATTTACAAGTCCATCATCGGTGAGTGCATGAGCTGGACTATGGCTGGCCTGATACAACTCATAGGCCCTGATCGCGTTTGCATATAAGTAGTCATCGGACTTGCTCTTGTTGGCGGGCCAATTGTCTTCTATTTCATGGTCGTCAAGGATCATGTAAGTGGACAGGCTGGACATTAATCTGGCGATATTTATCTGCGAAAACGCCACACGATATTTATGCAGGATTTCCTTGAGTTCCCGATCCGGGGCAATGATGTTCAAATCATCGACATAGATTTGGTCGCCCGTCATCACCAGCGCACTGACGGGAGGACTGGCTTGCTCCACCAGACGTGAAATTGAAGCGAAGATTCTGTCGCCCAGGTGAGGGGCCGATGCGATACCTGCGGTTATGCGCAAGTATCGGCAGGAACCGACAATGTAGGCCTTTGGCAGGCCGGCCTGGCTGGAACGGGTCCGCAGGTGATAAACCTGCCGTGGCCATTGCAGCGGCAGTTCATTCAGCGTGTCGATGGTGTGCACCGGACTTATCGGGCTGAACCACCCCGCCTGATACTCATAGTCGGAGTCGGCGGACAGGTTGTTTAGTGCAAAGACTTCGCACATGTCGCGCTCGGGTTCGAGTTTCGCAAAGTTGCCTGTTGACCATTGGTCTTCGCCTTGTCGTCTATAACGGATGCCGGCAAATACCAACGTGTTTTTATTGTGTTCGCCGCGCAAGAAAATACGCGCGTGATTAGTTGTGATGTGGCCAATAATCGGGCCGACAGTTGGTTTAAGCATGTTTGAATCCATTCGGCTGCTTGTGAATTGGTTAGATGGTTGTTTCGGATGTAATAAGTAGACTTGCAGCCAAGGCTAGTTATTTGGCCCGAAAAAATATCTGGCAGAAATGGATTCGAGTTGTGGGCGATATCAGCCACAAATGTAGGAAGACGTTTTAAGTAAAACATCAGGCAAAAAAAGCCCCGCCAAATTGGCGGGGTTGAGGTACGAGCGTGGCGCTCGGAAACGTGGAACGCAACTGGCCCTCCGGTGAAGGAGGGCCGGTCGGTGTTACAGGAGCATGGTGCGGATGTCGCCCAGCAGATCGCTCAGACGCTTGGTGAAGCGTGCAGCAGCGGCGCCGTTGATCACACGGTGATCGTAGGACAGCGACAGTGGCAGCATCAGTTTCGGCTGGAAGGCTTTACCGTCCCAGACTGGCTGGATGGTTGCCTTGGAAACACCGAGGATCGCCACTTCCGGCGCGTTGACGATCGGCGTGAAGCCGGTGCCGCCAATGTGACCGAGGCTGGAAATGGTGAAGCAGGCGCCTTGCATCTCGTCCGACGAGAGCTTCTTGGTCCGGGCTTTTTCAGCCAGGGAAGCAGCCTCGGCGGCCAGTTGCAGCAGGCTCTTCTGGTCGACGTTCTTGATGACCGGCACCAGCAGGCCATCCGGGGTGTCGACGGCGAAGCCGATGTTCACGTATTTCTTGCGGATGATCGCTTTGCCGCTTGGCGCCAGCGAGCTGTTGAAGTCCGGCAGTTCCTTGAGCAGGTGTGCGCAGGTCTTGAGCAGCAATGGCAGCACGGTCAGCTTGACGCCGGCCTTCTCTGCAACGGCTTTCTGGGCAACACGGAACGCTTCGAGTTCGGTGATATCCGCCGAGTCGAATTGCGTCACGTGCGGCACGTTCAGCCAGCTGCGGTGCAGGTTGGCGGCGCCGACCTGCATCAGGCGGGTCATCGGCACTTCTTCGATTTCACCGAAGCGGCTGAAGTCCACGACCGGAATCGGCGGGATGCCCGCGCCACCGTTTGCGCCGGCAGCAGCGGCCGGTGCTTCCTTGGCCTTCTGCATCATGGCCTTGACGTAAACCTGCACGTCTTCCTTCAGGATGCGACCGTGCGGACCGCTGGCGCCAACGGCGTTCAGCTCGACGCCGAATTCACGGGCCAGTTGACGCACGGCAGGGCCGGCGTGAACTTTTGCACCAGGCTTGGCTGGCGCGGCGACCGGCGCAGCAGCAGGTGCAGCGGCGGCGGTAGGAGCAGCAGCTGGAGCCGGTGCGCTCGGAGCAGCAGCGGCAGGCGCCGGTGCAGCGGCCGGAGCGGCGCCTTTGACTTTCAGCTTGAGGATCAGGTCGCCGGTACCGACTTCGTCATCGAGCTTGATGGAAACGCTTTCCACCACGCCAGCGGCTGGCGAGGGGATTTCCATGCTCGCCTTGTCGGATTCCAGGGTGATCAGCGACTGGTCGGCCACAACGGTGTCGCCGGCCTTGACCAGGACTTCGATGATCTTGGCCTTGCCTGAAGAACCGATGTCCGGAACGTGGATGTCCTGAACGCTGTCGGCCACTGGAGCAGCCGGTGCCGCAGCGGCAGGGGCAGGCGCAGCGGCGGCAGCTGGCGCGGCAGCCTGGGCCGGAGCAGCAGCCGGTGCAGCAGCACCCGCCACTTCCAGGTCCAGGATCAGGTCGCCGGTGCCGACTTCGTCGTTGAGCTTGACGCTGATGGCCTTGACCACGCCAGCGGCAGGCGACGGGATTTCCATGCTCGCCTTGTCGGACTCCAGGGTGATCAGCGATTGATCAGCCGCGACGGTGTCGCCGACCTTGACCTGGATCTCGATGATCTGGGCCTTGCCCGACGAACCGATGTCCGGCACGTGCACTTGCTGAACCGAAGCGGCGGCAGGGGCAGCGGCAGGCGCGGCAACAGGTGCCGCAGCCGGTTTGGCCTCAGCCTTGGCAGCCGGTGCGGCTGCCGCAGGGGCCGCTTGCGCGGCACCTTCGACTTCCAGCTCCAGCAGTTCGTCGCCTTCTTTCAGGCGATCGCCCAGCTTCACTTTCAGGCTCTTGATGATACCGGCCTTCGGCGCAGGCACTTCCATGCTCGCCTTGTCCGATTCCAGCGTCAGGATGCTCTGGTCGGCTTCGATACGGTCGCCGACCTTCACAAACAGTTCAATTACTTCACCTTCACCGCTGCCGATGTCAGGTACGCGAATGAGTTCGCTCACAAAATCTCTCCTCAGCAGTCCAGTGGGTTGCGTTTTTCCGGGTTGATACCGAACTTGGCGATGGCCTCGGCCACCACTTTAGGTTCGATGTCGCCACGGTCAGCCAGTGCTTCCAGGGCTGCCAACACCACGAAATGACGGTCGACTTCGAAGAAATGACGCAGTTTCTTGCGGCTGTCGCTACGGCCGAAACCGTCGGTGCCCAGGACTTTGAATTCCTTGGACGGTACCCACTGACGGATCTGCTCGGCGAACAGTTTCATGTAGTCGGTTGAGGCGATGACCGGACCTTTACGGCCGTTCAGGCACTCTTCGACGTAGCTCAGCTTAGGCTTCTGGCCCGGGTGCAGACGGTTGGTGCGCTCAACGGCCAGGCCGTCGCGACGCAGTTCGTTGAAGCTGGTAACGCTCCACACGTCGGCGCCGACGTTGAACTCTTCGCGCAGGATCTTCGCTGCTTCACGGACTTCACGCAGGATGGTGCCGGAGCCCATCAGCTGAACGTGGTGCGCCGCTTCGCGGTTGTCTTCTTCGAGCAGGTACATGCCTTTCTTGATGCCTTCTTCGGCACCGGCCGGCATGGCTGGCTGCTGGTACGACTCGTTCATCACGGTGATGTAGTAGAAGACGTCCTGTTGCTCTTCGGTCATCTTCTTCATGCCGTCCTGAATGATCACCGCCAGCTCGTAGCCGTAGGTTGGATCGTAGGTGCGGCAGTTCGGGATGGTCGCGGCCAGCAGGTGGCTGTGACCGTCTTCGTGTTGCAGGCCTTCACCGTTCAGGGTGGTACGGCCGGCGGTGCCGCCGATCAGGAAGCCACGGGTGCGGCTGTCGCCAGCGGCCCAGGCCAGGTCGCCGATACGCTGGAAGCCGAACATCGAGTAGAAGATGTAGAACGGCAGCATCGGCTGGTTGTGGCTGGAGTACGAAGTACCGGCAGCGATGAAGGAGCTCATGGCGCCCGCTTCGTTGATGCCTTCTTCGAGGATCTGGCCCTTCTGGTCTTCCTTGTAGAACATCACCTGGTCTTTATCGACTGGCTCGTAGAGCTGGCCGACGGAGGAGTAGATGCCCAGTTGGCGGAACATGCCTTCCATACCGAAGGTACGGGCTTCGTCCGGGATGATCGGCACGATGCGCGGACCGATTTCCTTGTCCTTGACCAGTTGCGCGAGGATCCGCACGAAGGCCATGGTGGTGGAGATTTCGCGGTCGCCCGAGCCGTCCAGGATCGCCTTGAGGGTGTCCAGTGGCGGAGTCGGGATGTTGAAGCTCTTGGCGCGACGCTGAGGTACGAAGCCGCCCAGTGCGGTACGACGTTCGCTCAGGTAACGGGCTTCGGCGCTGCCTGCTTCCGGTTTGAAGAATGGCAGGTTTTCCAGCTCGTCGTCCTTGACCGGGATGTCGAAGCGGTCGCGGAACAACTTCAGGCTTTCGACATCGACCTTCTTGGTGTTGTGCGCAGTGTTCTTCGCTTCGCCGGCACCGGTGCCATAACCCTTGATGGTCTTGGCCAGGATGACGGTCGGTTGTTCCTTGTGGTTGACCGCTTCGTGGTACGCCGCGTAGACCTTGTACGGGTCGTGGCCACCACGGTTGAGCTTCCAGATCTCGTCGTCGGACAGGTCTTCGACCATCGCCTTGAGTTCTGGCGTGTTGAAGAAGTGTTCACGCACGAACGCGCCGTCTTTGGCTTTGTAGTTCTGGTACTCGCCGTCGATGACTTCATCCATGCGGCGTTGCAGGATGCCGTCGACGTCCTTGGCCAGCAGTGGGTCCCAGAAACGGCCCCAGATGACTTTGGTCACGTTCCACTGAGCACCGCGGAACACGCCTTCGAGTTCCTGGATGATCTTGCCGTTGCCGCGAACCGGGCCGTCGAGGCGCTGCAGGTTGCAGTTGATGACGAAGATCAGGTTGTCCAGCTTTTCGCGGCCGGCCAGGGAGATAGCGCCCAGGGATTCCGGCTCGTCGCACTCGCCGTCGCCCAGGAAGCACCAGACTTTCTGTTTGCCTGGCTGGATGAAGCCGCGGTGTTCCAGGTACTTCATGAAGCGTGCCTGGTAGATCGCCTGGATCGGGCCCAGACCCATGGATACGGTCGGGAACTGCCAGAAGTCAGGCATCAGCCAAGGGTGCGGGTAGGACGACAGGCCCTGACCGTCGACTTCCTGGCGGAAGTTGTTCATCTGGTCTTCGGTGATGCGGCCTTCCATGAATGCGCGGGCGTAAACGCCTGGCGAGGTGTGGCCCTGGAAGTAGATCAGGTCGCCGCCGTGTTCTTCGGTCGGGGCCTGGAAGAAGTAGTTGAAGCCGATGTCATACAGGGTCGCACTGGAAGCGAAGCTGGAGATGTGACCGCCGAGGTCGGAATCCTTCAGGTTCGTACGCATTACCATGGCCATCGCGTTCCAGCGTACCAGCGAGCGAATGCGGCGTTCCATGAACAGGTCGCCAGGCATGCGTGCTTCGTGGGTTACCGGGATGGTGTTGCGGTAAGGCGTGGTGATGGCGTAAGGCAACTGCGAACCGCTGCGGGTCGCCAGTTCACCCATACGGGTCATCAGATAGTGAGCACGGTCTTCGCCTTCTTTGTCGAGAACCGATTCCAGGGCGTCCAGCCATTCCTGGGTTTCGACGGGATCGAGGTCTTGCATGGCTTGCTCCAGGGCGGAAAGGCTACCAGAATCGGTTGCCTGAGTTAGCGACTGGCCTTGTGGGCAGACGTTATGAATTCTTGGATTGCCGACAGGTTGTTCCGGCGGCGTGTAGTTTTACTACAAATCTTCCGGCATTTCAGCCCGGCTAATGTATATACGAGTAGTAAAACTACAGAAGAGCGGCTTGTGGCCCCCGGCTGCGTTGTGAGAATAATCGTTAAGGTTGGTCTTTTTCCAACTACAAAAGGTAAAAGCTTGATGCTGGCTGCCAAAATTAAAGAAATTTCAGCTATTTCTAACTTTTGTTCGACACTCCCTCAGGTAGTGGGTTTTCGAAAACCACTACATGCAGTCCGTTGTACGCCGATCAAGGATAGACCATGAGCCTCCCTTCGCTTGCTGAACTGCCCGCCATTCTCCTGCCGTTTGTCACCCGCGCCGAGCAGTCGTTCCGGGCTGCCGTCGCTGCCTTGGACGATGACCACGGTCTGTCTGCCTGGACGCCGGAGCGCTGGGCGCAATTTGCCCGCGTCACCGCCGCCAGCGATTTCGTGATTGAACAGTGTGTTCGTGACCCTTTGATGTTGCTGGGGCTGGTGCAGTCCGGCGAACTGGACCGCCGCTTCGCCCCCGGTGAGTTATGCGGGCAGATCGCGGCCGCCGTGAGCGTGGCCGAGACCGACGATCAGCTTGGCCGCGCCTTGCGTCGCCAGCGAGCCCGCCATCAGGTGCGGATCATCTGGCGCGACCTGACCCGCCAGGCCGATTTGATCCAGACCTGCCGCGACCTTTCGGACATGGCCGATGCCAGCATCGATCAGGCCTATCAATGGTTGTACCTGCGCCATTGCCAGCAGTTCGGCGTGCCGACCGGGCGGCGCAGCGGCGAGCCGCAGCAGATGGTCGTTCTCGGCATGGGCAAGCTCGGCGCCGTGGAGCTGAACCTGTCGTCGGACATCGACCTGATTTTCGCCTATCCCGAGGGTGGTGAAACCGTCGGCGTCAAACGCCCGCTGGATAATCAGGAGTTCTTCATTCGTCTGGGCCAGCGGCTGATCAAGGCCCTGGACCCGATGACCGTCGACGGCTTTGTATTCCGCGTCGACATGCGCTTGCGTCCTTACGGTTCGGCGGGCGCACTGGTGCTGAGCTTCAACGCGCTGGAGCAGTATTACCAGGACCAGGGTCGCGACTGGGAACGCTACGCGATGATCAAGTCGCGGGTGGTGGCCGGCGATCAGGTAGCCGGCGCGCAGCTGCAAGAGATGCTGCGCCCGTTCGTTTACCGGCGTTACCTGGATTTTTCCGCCATCGAAGCGCTGCGCACCATGAAGCAGCTGATCCAGCAGGAAGTGCGGCGCAAGGGCATGGCCGATAACATCAAGCTCGGCTCCGGCGGTATTCGTGAAGTCGAGTTCATTGCCCAGGCATTCCAGCTGATCCATGGCGGCCGTGATCTGAGCTTGCAGCAGCGCCCACTATTAAAGGTGCTGAGCACGCTGGAAGGTCAGGGTTATCTGCCGCCGGCCGTGATCAGCGAAATGCGTGAAGGTTACGAATTCCTGCGTTACACCGAACACGCGATTCAGGCGATTGCCGATCGCCAGACGCAAATGTTGCCCGATGGCGAGCAGGATCAGGCGCGCATTGCCTTTATGCTGGGTTTCGCCAACTGGACGGCGTTCCACGAACAGCTGATGTATTGGCGCGGCCGTATTGCCTGGCACTTCGGGCAGGTGATCGCCGATCCCGATGAAGAGCTGGGCGCCGAAAGCGAAGTGGTGGTCGGCGGTGAGTGGTTGCCGCTGTGGGAAGAGGCCCAGGACGATGAGGCCGCCTGCCGCCAGCTGGAAGAGGGCGGTTTCAAGGATGCCCCAGAGGCCTTGAGAGCCCTGGCCGGTTTGCGCGGCAGTCCACAATTGAGGGCGATGCAGCGTCTGGGGCGCGAACGTCTCGATGCTTTTATTCCGCGATTGCTGGCACAGGCCGTGGAGCATGACAATCCGGACCTGGTATTGGAACGAGTGCTGCCACTGGTCGAAGCCGTGGCCCGTCGTTCGGCGTACCTGGTGCTGTTGACCGAGAACCCCAGTGCGTTGCGGCGATTGCTGACGCTGTGCGCGGCGAGCCCGTGGATCGCCGAGCAAATTACCCGTTTTCCGCTGCTGCTCGACGAATTGCTCAATGAAGGCCGACTGTTCAAGCCGCCACTGGCGCCAGAACTGGCCGCCGAATTGCGCGAGCGTCTGACACGGATTCCCGAGGACGACCTCGAGCAGCAAATGGAAGCCCTGCGCCATTTCAAGCTGGCGCACCGCTTGCGGGTAGCCGCCTCGGAAATCGCCGGCAGCCTGCCGCTGATGAAAGTCAGCGATTACCTGACCTGGCTCGCCGAGGCGATCCTGGAACAAGTGCTGGCGCTGGCCTGGAGGCAAACGGTGGCCAAGTACGGCACACCGCTGCGCACCGATGGCACCTTGTGCGATCCCGGCTTCATCATTGTCGGTTATGGAAAAGTCGGCGGCCTGGAACTCGGGCATGGTTCGGACCTGGACCTGGTGTTCATCCACGACGGCGATCCGCAGGCTGAAACCGATGGCGTCAAACCCATCGACGGCGCGCAATTTTTCACCCGGCTGGGGCAGCGGATCATTCACTTGCTGACGGCGCAGACCAACTCCGGGCAGCTGTATGAAGTGGACATGCGCCTGCGGCCTTCCGGCGCGTCGGGCTTGCTGGTGAGTTCCCTGGGGGCGTTTGCCCGTTATCAGGAGAACGAAGCCTGGACCTGGGAGCACCAGGCGCTGGTGCGGGCGCGGGTGTTGGTGGGCAGTCAGGATGTCGGCCAGGCCTTCGAGAAAGTCCGTGCTGCGATATTGGGCAAGACGCGTGACCTGCCAACCCTGCGCCAGGAGGTCAGCGAGATGCGCGCCAAGATGCGCGATAACCTGGGCAGCAAGAGCACCGCGGCCGGCACCGGGGCAAATGCCTTCGAAGCCACGGCGCCGTTCGATATCAAGCAGGACGCCGGAGGTATCGTCGATATTGAATTTATGGTGCAATACGCGGCCCTGGCGTGGTCCGAAACACACCCGCCATTGCTGCGCTGGACGGACAACATCCGCATTCTGGAAGAGCTTGAGCATGAAGGGCTGATGCCCGTCGAAGATGCCAGCCTGTTGCGTGAAGCGTATAAAGCGTACCGTTCCGCCGCCCACCGGCAGGCCTTGCAGAAGGGCCCGGGGGTGATTCCGGGCGACCAGTTCGCGGACGAACGGCGGCAGGTCATGCGGATCTGGCGTGAGCTGGGGCTAAGCTGAAACGGGATATTTGATACGCCAATATCCCCTGTAGGAGCGAGCTTGCTCGCGATGAACTTGAGAGCGCAGCGGGGTGCCAGACTTGCCGCGTTATCGTTAACGACCATCGCGAGCAAGCTCGCTCCCACAGTAGATCTGCAGTGTCATGCGGATCGAGGTACACCAATACCCAATGTGGGAGCGAGCTTGCTCGCGATAGCGGAGTGACAGTCGACAGCAATGTTGAAGGTGATGACCCATCGCAAGCCACCGTGCTCCTGCAGAGATTTTCGAGGCGGGGAGGCGTAGGCCTCCCCGGTTCGTTTATGGAAACCACATGAAAATTCTGATCGTTGGGCCCAGTTGGGTCGGTGACATGGTGATGGCGCAGACACTTTTCCAGTGTCTGAAACAACGCCACCCGCAATGCGAAATCGACGTGCTGGCCCCCGAGTGGAGCCGGCCGATTCTTGAGCGCATGCCCGAAGTTCGTCAGGCCTTGAGCTTTCCGCTCGGTCACGGTGTCCTGGAGCTGGCAACGCGTCGACGCATCGGCAAATCCCTGGCCGGCCAGTACGACCAGGCGATCCTGTTGCCCAACTCCCTGAAGTCGGCGCTGGTGCCGTTCTTTGCCGGCATCCCGAAACGCACCGGCTGGCGTGGCGAATTGCGCTATGGCCTGCTCAATGATGTGCGCACGCTGGACAAGGATCGTTACCCGTTGATGATCGAGCGCTTCATGGCCCTGGCGTTCGAGCCGGGCGCTGAATTGCCAAAACCCTATCCGCGCCCGACGCTGCAGATCGACCCGGTTACCCGCGAAGCAGCGTTGGCCAAATTCGGCCTGACCCTCGACCGCCCGGTGTTGGCCCTGTGCCCCGGCGCCGAGTTCGGCGAGTCCAAACGCTGGCCGTCCGAGCATTACGCCAAGGTGGCCGAAGCGAAGATCCGCGAGGGCTGGCAAGTCTGGCTGTTCGGTTCGAAAAACGATCACGCCGTGGGCGAAGACATCCGCGCGCGGCTGATTCCCGGCCTGCGTGAGGAGTCAGTGAACCTCAGCGGCGGCACCTCGCTGGCCGAAGCCATCGACCTGATGTCCTGCGCCGATGCGGTAGTGTCCAACGACTCCGGCCTGATGCACGTCGCCGCCGCGCTGAACCGCCCGCTGGTCGCCGTCTACGGTTCGACATCGCCGGGGTTCACGCCACCGCTGGCCGAGCACGTCGAAGTCGTTCGCCTGGGTATCGAATGCAGCCCATGCTTCGACCGCACCTGCCGTTTCGGCCATTACAATTGCCTGCGCCAGCTCATGCCGCAGGCTGTGAACGAAGCCTTGCAGCGGTTGCAAGGCACTGTGGTCGAGGTCAAATAACTTGCGGGTTCTGTTGATCAAGACTTCTTCGTTGGGCGATGTCATTCACGCGTTGCCGGCGTTGACCGACGCGGCGCGGGCGATTCCCGGCATCAAATTCGACTGGGTGGTGGAAGAAGGCTTTGCCGAGATCCCGACCTGGCATCCGGCGGTGGGCAAGGTGATTCCGGTGGCGATCCGTCGCTGGCGCAAAAACATCTGGCAGACCATCAAGAGCGGTGAGTGGAAGCGCTTCAAGCAAAGTGTTCGCGCCACGAATTATGACTTGGTGATCGATGCCCAGGGCTTGCTGAAAAGCGCCTGGCTGACCCGTTACGTCAAGGCCCCGGTGGCCGGCCTTGATAAAAGCTCGGCGCGTGAGCCCATCGCTGCGCGCTTTTACGATCGACGCCTGGCCGTTGCCCGCGGGCAGCATGCGGTGGAGCGAGTGCGTCAGTTGTTCGCCATCGCGTTGGGCTATGACTTGCCCAAAGGCCTGGGTGACTACGGCCTGAATATCGAGCGCCTGGTGGAATTGCCGCGCAAGAATCCGTACGTGGTGTTTCTGCATGGCACCACCTGGGACACCAAGCACTGGCCCGAAGCGTACTGGCGCGAACTGACCGAGCGAGTCGGCTACCTGGGCGTCGGGGTGAAGCTGCCGTGGGGCAATGCGCAGGAGAAAGCCCGGGCCGAGCGCATCGCTGCCGGTTTCAAACACGCCGAAGTGTTGCCCAAGCTGAACCTGGCCGGTGTCGGCAAGGTGTTGGCGGGTGCACAAGCCTGCGTGGCGGTGGACACCGGCCTCGGCCATCTGGCCGCCGCGCTGGATGTACCGACGCTGTCGCTGTTCGGCCCGACCAATCCGGGCCTGACCGGCGCCTATGGCAAAGTGCAGATTCACTTGGCCAGCGACTTCCCTTGTGCGCCGTGCCTGCAAAAGAAATGCACTTATCAACCGACGGCTGAAGATGCCCGTCAATTTGACCTCAAACGCGAGTGGCCGTTGTGCTTCACGCGTCTGAATCCCGAGCGTGTCGCCAGCCGACTGAGCACGTTGTTAATGGCTGAGGAGCTGCGCTGATGCAATTGGCATTTGTCTTGTACAAGTATTTTCCGTTTGGCGGCTTGCAGCGCGATTTCATGCGAATCGCCCTGGAGTGTCAGAAGCGCGGCCATCAGATTCGCGTCTACACGCTGATCTGGGAAGGCGACGTACCGCCGGGTTTCGAAGTGCTGGTGGCGCCGGTCAAGGCGTTCTTCAACCATCGGCGCAACGAAAAACTCAGCGAATGGATGGAGGCGGACCTGGCCAAGCGCCCGGTGGATCGCCTGATCGGTTTCAACAAGATGCCGGGCCTGGACGTCTACTACGCCGCTGACGGCTGTTTCGAAGACAAGGCGCAGAACCTGCGTAACTCGCTGTATCGCCGTTGGGGCCGCTATCGCCACTTCGCCGAATACGAGCGGGCGGTGTTCGCCAAAGAGGCGAAGACCGAAGTACTGATGATTTCCGAGGTCCAGCAGCCGCTGTTCATCAAGCATTACGACACGCCGCTGGAGCGCTTTCACCTGCTGCCGCCGGGCATCGCCCAGGATCGTCGCCGGCCGGTGGATGCCGATGACATTCGCGCCGGGTTCCGCGCTGAATTCAATCTCAAGGACGACGAACTGCTGCTGGTGCAGATCGGCTCCGGGTTCAAGACCAAGGGCGTCGATCGCAGCCTCAAGGCGTTGGCGGCATTGCCCGCTGATCTCAAGAAGCGCACCCGGCTGTTTGTAATTGGCCAGGATGACCCCAAGTTATTCCAGATGCAGAGTGCGACATTGGGGCTGGGTGATAACGTCACCTTCCTCAAGGGCCGCAGCGATATCCCGCGTTTCCTGTTGGGTGCCGATCTGTTGATCCACCCGGCGTACAACGAAAATACCGGGACGGTTTTGCTCGAAGCCCTGGTGGCCGGCCTGCCGGTGCTGGTGAGTGCGGTGTGCGGTTATGCCCATTACATCGCCGAGGCCGATGCGGGTCTGGTGCTGGACGAACCGTTCGATCAGGCACAACTGACGCAGTACCTGACCGGCATGTTGAACGACGCTCAAGCAAGGGCGGCCTGGAGCCGCAATGGTCTGGCCTTCGCCGAAACGGCCGACCTCTACAGCATGCCGCAGCACGCGGCCGATGTGATTCTGGCGGAGCACGCTTAAATGAAGTTGATGCTGGCTGAACCGTTCAAGAGCCTCTGGGCTGGACGCGACCCGTTCGCCGAAGTCGAGGGACTCAAGGGCGAGGTGTACCGCGAGCTGGAAGCGCGCCGGACATTACGCACGGAAGTCGACGGCAACGGGTTCTTCGTGAAAATCCACCGTGGCATTGGCTGGGCCGAAATCTTCAAGAACCTGCTCACTGCCAAGCTTCCTGTACTGGGGGCCGGCCAGGAGTGGAAGGCCATTCAACGCCTCCAGGAAGTCGGCGTGCCGACCATGACCGCCGTCGCGTATGGCGAAAAGGGCAGCAACCCGGCCGACCA
Organism: Pseudomonas sp. ACN8; assembly: GCF_002303925.1. Classification (GTDB taxonomy): domain Bacteria; phylum Pseudomonadota; class Gammaproteobacteria; order Pseudomonadales; family Pseudomonadaceae; genus Aquipseudomonas. Next base: position 80,471 of record NZ_MRCS01000012.1, on the reverse strand, counting down.
GCACTCCTTCATCGTTACAGAAGAGCTGGCGCCGACGGTCAGCCTGGAAGACTTCAGTATCAACTGGGTCAAGCAGCCGCCCGAGCCAAAACTCAAGCGCGCGCTGATCGCCGAAGTCGCACGCATGACCGGCATGATGCACCGTGCCGGGGTCAACCACCGCGACTGCTACATCTGCCATTTCCTGCTGCACACCGACAAGCCGGTGACTGCCGACGACTTCAAACTCTCGGTGATTGACCTGCACCGCGCCCAGACCCGTCCGGCGATCACCTCGCGCTGGCGCAACAAGGACCTGGCCGCGCTGTACTTTTCCGCGCTGGACATCGGCCTGACCCGTCGCGACAAGTTGCGTTTCCTCAAAGGCTATTTCCAGCAGCCGCTACGCCTGATACTGAGCGAAGAAGCCGGGTTGCTGAGCTGGCTCGACGGCAAGGCCAACAAGCTCTACGAGCGTAAACAGCGATACGGGGATGCGCTCTGATGTCGGGTTGGAAACTGGATCCGGCCTACAGCGAGCTGGCCGATGACTTTGGCAGCCTCGAGGCTGTGTTTGCGCTGCAAGGCGAGCGTTTGACCAGTGACGTGCTCTCGGAGGTCATCCGTGTCGAGCGCAAGGGCGTCAACTATTACGTAAAGCGGTATGTGGGCGCTGGTAAAGGCTTGCGGCGTTACCTGGGCAAGCCTCGGGTGAAGATGGAATGGCAGAACCTCAAGCGGTTCGCCAAGTGGGGCATCCCCACTGCGCAAGTGGTGGCCTGGGGGCTGGAGCGGCGCGGTGCGGCCTACGCTCGCGGCGCGATGATTACCCGGGAACTGCCGCGCACCGAAGACTTGTCGGCACTGGCCGAGCGCCGCGACCCGAAGCTGTCGGATCGCGCCTGGGTCGATACCGTCAGTCGCCAGCTGGCCCAATACACCCGGACCATGCACGACCACCACTTCACCCATAATGATTTGAAGTGGCGCAACCTGCTGATCGACGATGAGGCTCGAGTGTTTCTGATCGATTGCCCCAACGGCGATTTCTGGCGCGGTTTCTGGCTCAAGTACCGTATTACCAAAGATCTGGCGTGCCTGGACAAGGTCGCCAAGTATCAATTGTCGGCTACCCAGCGCCTGCGCTTTTACCTGCAATACCGCAACCGGACCCGGCTCAACGCCGCGGACAAAAAACGCATCCGGCACGTGGTTAGATTTTTCGAGGGACGCGAATGACTGATTTTCTGGCCGCTGAAGACCGAGCGCTGCTTGAGCGCCATGGCCTCGGCACGTTCGAGGCGCTCTGGGCCAAACAGCTCGATGCGGTGGACGAACCCAACACCGGTCGCGGCGGCTGGAGCAGCGTGTTTCGGCTGGATCTGGAAGGTCATGGTTTCTACCTCAAGCGTCAAAGCAACTACCTGACCCGCACCTTGCGTGCCCCGTTCGGCGAGCCGAGTTTCGCTCGCGAGTTTCGCAACATCTCCCGTTACCGGAAGATGGGTATTCCGGCGCTCGAAGCGGTGTTCTACGGCGAGCGCAAGGTCGATGGCGAAGTCCGCGCGATCCTGATGACCCGTGCCCTGGACGGTTGGGACGACCTCGATTCGCTGCTGCAGCGCTGGGCTCAATTGAGCCCTGAGCAGCACACGGAAATCCTCAAGGCCAGTGGCGAACTGGCCCGGCAGCTGCACGCTGCACGCCAGGTGCATGGGTGCTTTTATCCCAAGCACATTTTCATGCGCGCCACCGGCAACGGCTATCAGGCTCAATTGATCGACCTGGAAAAGACCCGGCCGCTGCTGTACGGGCAGCGTGACCGAGTCAAGGATCTGGAACCGCTGACGCGCCGCGCGCCCGAGTGGGGCGAGTCGCAGCTGCGGCAATTGCTGGCCGCCTATCTGGACCAACCGCAGGACAGCTCGCTGATCGACAGCTGGCTGCAGCGTTTGACCACGCGGCGCAGCCAGAAGGGGCCGCGCTGATGCGTTTATCCGAATTGAAGTCCGCCGGCCGCAGCCCGGCCTTGCCGCTGAGCGTTTCGCTGGCCGACGCCGCCGGCCCTGCCGAGCTGCAACTGCTGAGCCTTTTGCGGGTGTTGCCGGGGCAGCGTTATGTCGGTGCCGGCGTCTGGCGCGGCCGGCCGGTGTTGGCCAAGTTGCTGGTCGGCAGCAAGGCTGCGCGGCACTTCCAGCGTGAGCTCGATGGCGTGCGTTTGCTTGCCGCTCAAGGATTGACCACGCCGCAGCTGTTGGCCGATGGCCTGAAAGAAGGCGAGGGCGGTTGGCTGTTGTTCGAGTTTTTGGAGGGCGCCGAAAGCCTGGGTGATACCTGGAAGCAGGTTGAGCAGCAACCGGTACTGTCCGATGGGCAAGGGGCAGTGCTGGCCGAGGCGTTAGGGGCGATCGGCCAGATGCACCGCAAAGGTCTGTGGCAGGAGGACCTGCACCTGGACAACCTGCTGCGTCAGCGTGGTCGTCTGTACTTGATCGACGGCGCCGGGATTTGCTCCGAAACGCCGGGGCAGCCGCTGTCCCGGCAGAAGGTCCTGGAAAACCTCGGGGTGTTCTTCGCCCAGTTGCCGAAGTCTATTGAGCCCTTCATTGAAGAGTTGCTGGTGTACTACCTGCTCAGCAACGGCGAACACGCCTTGCCCATGGAAGCGTTGCAGAAGCAGATCGACAAGGTCCGCAGCTGGCGCCTCAAGGATTTCCTGATCAAGGTCGGCCGCGAGTGCACGCTGTTCAGTGTCCAGCGCGGGGCCTTCGAATTGCGGGCGATTCGCCGCGAGGAAGTGCCGTCGATGGTGCCTGTGCTGGAGCAGGCCGATGCCCTGCTCGATCAGGGGCATCTATACAAGACTGGCGGTGCTGCGAGCGTCGGCAAGGTCGAGGTGGATGGCCGCACGCTGGTGATCAAGCGCTACAACATCAAGGGTTTTGCCCACTGGCTCAAGCGTTTCTGGCGTCCGAGCCGGGCCTGGCATTCCTGGCGCGAAGGCAACCGGCTGGCATTCCTCGGGATTGCCACGCCCAAGCCGCTGGCGTTGCTGGAAAAGCGTTTCCTGTGGCTGCGAAGCCGGGCCTACCTGATCACCGAGTACCTGTCGGGTCCGGACATCATCGAGCGTTTTGCACCGTATGTTGAAAACGGCGACGCACCGGAAACCGAGCTGCTGGCACTGGATCACCTGTTCGCCGAGTTGATTCGCCTGCGCATCAGTCATGGCGACTTCAAGGGGCATAACCTGTTCTGGCAGCAGGATCGCTGGGCGTTGATCGACCTCGATTCGATGTGCCAGCACGGCTCTCTCGGCAGCTTCGCCCCAGCGTATGCCAGGGATCGCGCACGGTTCATGCGCAATTGGCCTGAAGGTAGTGCCCTTTATCAGGTCATTGATCAGCGGTTGCCCAAAGACATCTCCAGCGCTGCTTAAACCGCTATCGCGAGCAAGCTCGCTCCCACAGGGATTGGTGGTGAACACAAAACTTGTGAGCACTTTGGTCCAAATGTGGGAGCGAGCCTGCTCGCGAAGAGGCCCGCAAGGCCGCTCAGAAAAGCAGACAGGTTCTTGTGAACCGTCCTACGCGATCTTGGGAAGTCATGAACTGTAGCTAGAATCACCCCGATGCTAGTTTGCCTGACGTTCTCGGAGGGCAGGCTTTGACGATCAAAATGGCAGTTTCAGCGGGTGTTTTATCAGTGTCGCTAACGGGCTGCGGGACCGCCGCCACCGTCTTGCAGGATGAAGCCGAAGCCGCGCAGGGGCTGCGCAGGCAAAAGACCTATTGCCAATCCATTCCCCGGGTCTACAGCGGCCTGGCCTACGACTTCTGTGTATTGAATGCACCACCAGACCCTACGGGCATCCTTGTACCGCTTGTATTGGTGGACCTGGCCCTGTCTGGCGCGCTGGACACCGTTGTCTTGCCGTACACGATTTACCGGCAAAGCGTGGACGGCAATATTTCCATCTATTGGCGACCTGCGCGCGGATAAAAAATAACGCGAGGCCCCGGCCGCAGTTGCATGCCGCTTGCGGCTAGAGGTTTGCCGCTGCTTTTACGCTATAATCCCGCCCTTTAGCTGTCTCTCGCCCCTTGCGAGGGCACATTAATTTTTGAGGCGCTTGCGCCTGCATGCAGACTAAAGAGGCTAGACCCCTGTGGCATTGACGATTCTTGGCCTGTCCGGCGCCCTTAGCCATGATCCTTCCGCAGCCCTGTATATCGACGGCAAGCTGGTCGCGGCGGCTGAAGAGGAACGCTTCGTACGCGATAAACATGCAAAGAACCGCATGCCTTACGAATCGGCGAAATTCTGCCTGGAACAGGCCGGTATCAAACCGTCCGACGTTGACGTGGTGGCGATTCCATTCGCACCGATCAGCCTGTTCGGCAAGGCCCGCTGGCAGTACGCCAAGCGTTACTGGTACGCCCCGGACCGCGCCCTCGACGCGATCCTGATGGGCAACCGTCGCTACAAGCGCTATCGCAACAAGATCGTCTGGTGCCTGGAACAACTGGGTTTTGATCCGAAGAAGATCAAGATCGAGCCGGTCGAACACCACCTGGCCCACGCCTCCAGCGCTTATCACTGCTCCGGTTTCAAAGAGAAAACCGCGATCCTGGGCATCGACGGCAAGGGCGAGTACGCCACGACCTTCTTCGGTTATGGCGAAAACGGCAAGATCCACAAGATCAAGGAATTCTTCGATCCGGACTCCCTCGGCGGCCTGTACGGCGCGATCACCGAGTTCCTCGGTTTCGATATGCTCGACGGTGAGTTCAAGGTCATGGGCATGGCGCCGTACGGCGACGCCAGCAAATACGATTTCTCGCGCCTGGCTTCGTTCGAGAACGGCGAGCTGGTGATCAACACCGACTACGCCAACGTCATCGGCCTGCGTCGCTACAAAGAGAAGGGCAAGGGTTACTACTTCTCGCCGAAGCTGATCGAGTGGCTGGGTCCAAAGCGCGAAGGCGATATCGCTGATGAGCCTTACATTCACTACGCTGCCAGCATTCAAGCGCTGTTCGAAAAAATTGCGCTGCAGATGATCGACTACTACCTGGGCGACGTGCTCAAGCAAACCGGCAAACTGGCCTATGCCGGTGGCTGTGCGTTGAACGTCAAGCTGAACCAGAAAATCATCGCCCGCGACGACGTCAAAGAGCTGTTCGTACAGCCAGCATCCGGTGACGCCGGCACCGCAGTCGGCGCGGCGGCCTATGTGTCCCACGCCCGTGGCGTACCGGTCGAGAAGATGGAACACGTCTACCTCGGCCCGTCGTACAGCAACGAAGACGTGATTGCCGCATGCGCCCGTCACGAGAACAAGCCGACCTGGCGCAAGCTCGACAACATGCCGGAGCAGATCGCCAGGATCATGGTCGATGGCAACCCGGTCGCCTGGTTCCAGGGGCGCATGGAGTTCGGTCCGCGTGCACTGGGCGGTCGTTCGATCATCGGTTGCCCGAGCATTCCCGGCGTGGCCGACCGCATCAACCACCAGATCAAATTCCGCGAGCGCTGGAGGCCTTTCTGCCCGTCGATGCTCGACACCGTGGCGCCGCAGATGATCAAGATCGATCACCCGGCTCCGTTCATGACCTTCACCTTCGAAGTGGCGGAAGAATGGAAAACCCGCGTGCCGGAAGTCGTCCACGAGGACGGCACCTCTCGCGCCCAGGTGCTCAAGCGCGAATACAACCCGCGTTACTACGACATGATGAAAGCGCTGGAAGTGCTCACCGGCAACGGCGTGTCGCTCAACACCTCGCTCAACCGTCGTGGCGAGCCGATGATCTGCTCGCCGACCGACGCTCTGAACATGTTCTTCGGTTCGGATCTACAGTATCTGATCATGGAAGACATCCTGGTGGTCAAAGAGGGCGCAAACGCCTATGACACGTTCGGCTGAACGCCATGTGCTGCAGTTCTGCCACGGCTATGACGGGCCGTTCCTGGACTGCGCACGGCAGTACGCCAGCCTTTTCGCAGGGACCGGTTATCGCGTGACCACGGTGTTTCTCACCGGGGTTGCCGATGCCGAAGTCGCCGCGGGCTGCGCCTCCGACGAAGTGCTGTTCATGGAGTACAGCTCCAAGGCCATTCGTGGTCTGAAGCTGGGTGCCATCGGCGATCTGCGCAAGATCGCCGCCTCGCGCAACTTCAGTTTCTGCATCGCCCATCGCTTCAAGCCGATCTATATCGCCTTGCTCGGCACGTCGTTGCCGGTCATTGGCGTGCATCACGCTTTTGATGATTACAAGCGTGGCAGCCGCAAACTGTTCGCGCATGTTTTCCGCAAGCGTTTGGGTCTGCTCGGTGTGTCCGACGCCGTGCGCGACGACATGCGCCAATGCCTGCCGAAGTGGCCGGCTTCGCGGATCCAGACCTTGTACAACCGTATCGATGTGGGCGCCTTGCAGGCGACCCAAGTGTCGGCTCGCGAGGCCCGGGAAACCCTCGGTTTGGCGGCGGATGCCTGGATCGTCGGCAACGTCGGGCGGCTGCATCCGGACAAGGACCAGGCCACGTTGCTGCAGGGTTTCGCCGAGGCATTGCCGGGCTTGCCCGCCAACAGCCAGCTGGTGATTCTCGGCAAGGGGCGCCTGGAGGAAAACCTCAAGGCCCAGGCCCGGGAGCTGGGCATCGGTGACCGGGTTCTGTTCCTCGGTCAGGTGCCGGATGCGCGTAACTACTTCCGTGCCTTCGATGTGTTCGCACTGAGTTCCGATCACGAACCGTTCGGCATGGTGCTGCTGGAGGCCATGGCCGCTGGCGTACCCTTGCTGGCCACGGCGTGCGGCGGAGCGAAAGAGGTGGTGGAAGGCGTGGGCATCCTGTTCCCGTTGGGCGATGCCGAGCGTCTGGCCCAGGGGCTGCAACATCTGGCCGGCATGGATGATCAGCAACGCCGGCAGTGTGCCGAGTTGATGCTCGAGCGCTTGCGCGAACGCTTCTCCGATCGCGCGGTGCGCGATGCTTTCTGGCATTTGCCGCACGTTACCGAACTGGCACAGAGGGGCTGATGCTCAACCGATTTCAAGGCTGGCGCGAGCGTGGCTGGGCGGTCGTCGATGCCTCGACTTACGCCGAAACCTGGCAGCGTTATGGCGGCAGCGTCGCGACTCATCCAATTGTGGTCGAGCGGCTGGCGCAACTGGCTGACATTCCGGTGCGTTACCTGGCCTGGGTGCAGGGCGATGAGGTCAAGGCGGCGATCCCGACCTGGGGCCGCGACCTGGCCTTGTCCAAGGACGTGCTCAAGCGTCGCGGCAAGAAAGGTCTGTTCGACCTGGGCAACGCCGAGATCATCCTGCCGGCCGCTGCCGATACCCAGGCGCCTTTGCGCCATCGCGCGCGTTATCTGTCGGCGCTGAACGAAGGCCGTTTCGCTGGCATCAAGTTGCAAGCCGAACAGCTGGCCATGGCCCGCACGCCCGAAGAACTGTCGAAAAAATTCCGCTATAACCAGCGCCGCGAATTGCGCCTGCTGGAAGAGGCCGGTGGCGTGGTGCGGCCGGTGTCCGAATTTTCCAGCGCTGAGCTGGCGGCGATTTACTGCGACCTGTTCCAGCGCCGCTGGGGTTTCCCGGCGACGGGTGCCGAGCGCATGGCCGACGTCATCGAATTGCTGCGTGAGTTGCTGATCGGCTCGGTGATTTTTCTCAACGATGCGCCAATTGCGATTCAACTGGTGTACCGCGTCGAAACCCCGCAGTGGATCAGCGTCGAGTACATCAACGGCGGAGTCGATCCCGAGACTCGTGAGTTCAGCCCTGGCAGTGTGCTGAGTTTCCTCAATACGCAAAGCGCCTGGGAGCATGCCCGGGCGCAGGATAAACCGTTGCGCTTTTCCTTCGGTCGCGCCGACCGTGAATACAAGGATCGCTGGTGCAACCCCGTGCCGGTCTTTACCGTATGAGCCAAGCCATGAGTCGCAAACAGCTACTGCTCAAGCGCCATCGGCGCAACAAACGTATCGGTCTGTTGATTGCGCTGGTGCTGTTGATCGTCATGGGTGTGCTGGTGGCCTGGTGGTTGCCGCTGGTGCTGGCGGCTCTGGGCTGGATGGCCCACGAGGCCTGGTTTGCCGACCACCTGTTCTACTCACCGAAAGACGATTACCAGTACAGCTTTCCCCCCTACACGCCGCAGCCCAAGGTGCACCTGAACGGTGAGCATTTGCGGCTGGACGAGGGTGTGATGCTGGTCGACGACGCGACGCTGGTGCTGGCTCTGCGGGTAAAAAGCACCTGGCTGGGACGCTTTATCGATCCGGTGGTCGAGTTGGCGGGTGGCGAAAACCCGGACCGACAAACCTTCGAACGGGGCGTGAACGGCCTGCGTTACCTCAATCTCAGTGGTCAGGCTCAGGCGCTGTCCCGTGGTGACCTGCGCTTGCGCGGGCGTTTCTGTCGCGTGTTCGGTGAGCCTGTGCTGTGGGCACTGGAACATCCGGATTACCGGCGTCAGCGGGTCATGGTCATCGCGCCCCACGCCGATGACGCCGAGCTGGCGGCCTACGGTTTGTACAGCCAGGCCGACGAAACCTGGGTTGTCACGCTGACGGCGGGCGAAATCGAAGCCGAACATTATCGGCAGATGGGCCTGAACAAGGCCGATGCGGCTCGCATGAAAGGCCGCCTGCGCACCTGGGACAGCATCGCCGTGCCACGTTGGGCCGGTGTACCCGAGGCCCACTGCGTACAGCTGGGTTATTTCTGCCTGCAACTGGCGAGCATGCAGGCCGCGCCAGCGGTGGCGGCGGGATCGCGGGAAGCTGACCTGAGCGATACCCGCCTGTTCCGTCAGTTGAATCCTTTCACGCTGCCCGGCGATGCCGATGGCGCGCCGACCTGGAACAACCTGCTGGCGGATCTGCGTGAGTTGCTGCTGCGGGCCCGTCCCGAGGTCATCGTTTTGCCGCACCCGACCCTCGATCCGCATCCCGATCATGTCTGCGCCCAGGCGGCAGTCCTCGAAGCCTTGCAAGGCCTGGACTGGCAACCGACCACACTATTGGGTTATGCCAACCACCTGCACGACAACGACCGCTGGCCAATGGGCGATACCGGTGATGGCATCGCCTTGCCACCGGCCTTCGATCCGGCCCAACCGATGCAGCCTTATTGCCTGCCCTTGCCGCTGGAGCAACAGCGCGACAAGGCCATGGCATTGGGCATGATGCACGACCTGCAGCCGGCGATGCCGTTCAAGCGTCGCTTGCGTCGGTTGATCCAACGCTTGTTGGCCGGCCGGTTGCCGCCTACCTATGGCCAGAACGAATTCTTTCGCAAGGCAGTCCGGCGCCACGAGCTTTTGTGGTCCATCAAGCACACACCAGGCAATGTTTCTCAGCGGGGAGAGTTATGAGTCAGCGGTCAAAGGTCCTGCAACTGCAGCCTGACTACAACGTCAAAGCCCATGATTTCGCCGACCTCGCGGAGCAAATCGTCAAGGCCCTGCCCAGTGATCGCTATGAGGTGACCGCTGCGTTTCTGCGCGGCAAGCCCGGGCCGGGGGAAGCAGTGAGCCGGGCCGACCGTTCGGTGTACTTCGAGTTTTCCGACAAGTCCCTCAAGGGCATGCGCCTGCGGGTCATGTGGCAGTTGTACAAGTTCTGCCGTCGGGAAAAATTCGATGTGGTGATCTGCAACCGCTTCAAGCCAGTGAACATGATGCTGACGCTCAACCGCTGGTTGAAAGTGCCGTTGTGCATCGGCATTTCCCACGGATTTGGCGAGTACGACCGTTTTTACCGACGCCGCCAGACCCAGCGCCTGATCGATCGTCACTGGCGCTTTGTCGGCGTGTCGCCTGCGGTGAAACAGTATCTGCTGGACTGTGACTGCGGCTTCACCGACCAGAATACCTATGCCATCACCAATGCCATCGACATCGAGCAAGCCGAAGGTCTGCAACACAGCCGTGAAAAGGCCCGTGAACTGTTGGGCATCGATCCGTCGGTGCGGCTGATCGGTGCGTTGGGGCGACTGGTGCCGGTCAAGGGTCATATCTATTTGCTGCAGGCCTTTGCCGCGCTCAAGGACAAATACCCCAATACCCAACTGGCGATCATCGGTGCCGGCCGCGAAGAGTTGCGCCTGGCGGCGGAAATCGACCGCCTCGGCCTCAGTGGCCGCGCCCATTTGCTGGGGTTCAAGGAAATTGCCCTGCAGTACATTCGCGCTTTCGATATCTGGACCATGCCCTCCCTGGCCGAAGGCCTGGGGCTGGCGCTGCTTGAAGGCATGAGCGGGCATTTGCCGGTGATTGCCTCGAACGTGCCGGCCATGTTGCCGCTCATCGAAGGCGCCGGTGGCCTGGCGATTACGCCGAAGGATGTGCCGACGCTGCAGGCGGCGCTGGACACTTACCTGGGGCTGTCAGATGACGAGCTCAAGGCCAGGGGCGAGCAGGCTTTCCGTTATCTGCAACAGCACCATGACATTGAAGAGTTCCGTCGCGAATACCTCAATCTGATCGACTCCGGCCTGGAACAGGCCCGCAAGGAACAGCCATGAACGACGCGCAGCCCATCGTCACGGTCATTATCGCGTCGTACAACCACGCTCCTTACATCGAGGAAAGCATTCTCAGCGTCCTCAACCAGACCTATCGGAACATCGAGTTGTTGGTGGTCGACGATGGCTCGAAGGATGACAGTGTCGAGCGGATCAAGGCGTTGCAGGCCGTCCATGGTTTCGACTTCCGGGTCCAGGAAAACCAGGGGCTGACCAACACCCTCAACGGTGCGATTGCCCGGGCAAAGGGCAGCCTGATCGTGCCGTTCGGTTCGGATGACATCATGCTGCCGGAGCGAATCGCCGCCCAGGTCGCGCATATGGACGGCAAACCCGAGGTCGGCATTTGCGCCGGTAACATCGAACTGATCGATGCCGACGGCAATCTCTACCCCGAGAAGCGCCAGCGCCGGGATGTGCCGTTCCGTCGTCTGGACTTCGATGATATGTTCCTGGAGCGCAAGCCCTATCCTCCGGCACCCACCCTGATGATCCGCCGCGAAGCGCTGGAGAAGGTGGGCGGTTTCGACCCGACCATTCGCCTGGAAGACTTGTTGATCGAGTTGAAGGTGACCCACGCCGGTTACTTCATCGATGGTCTGAATATGTTGATGGCGCGCTATCGCAAGCACGCCACCAACTCCTACAAGAACCACCGCTTCATGATCGACAGCATCCTGCGCACTTACGCGCTCTTCAGCGATCACCCGCTGTATGACGAGGTGCGCTACAAGTTTCTCAATTCCATGTTCCTCAAAACTGCCAACCGTGACCGCAAACTGGCGCGGGAGTTGCTGGCGCAGATTCCGCTCAAGGCCTGGAACAAGAAAACCTGGCGTGGGTTGGGCCGTATGCTCTTCTCACGGCTGGAGAAAGGCTGAGCCAAAGGCTGGATCAAGGGGGGATAAAAGGCGGGGCATTGTCCTCGGCGACATGTCCCGGCGATTGCTCAACGTTGTTGAGCCGTCTCCTCCGCAAGTTCTTTTCTCGGCTTCCTGTTCTGGCGCAACCAGTGCAGGGTTTTCTTGCCGGCATCGATACCGGGCTTTTCGATGTACAGGTAAGTCAGGCTGCTGATGATGATCAGCAGGCAACTGCACACGGCCAGCAACGGAAGGAAGACCCAGGCTTGCCGGGCGTCCAGATGCAATATCGGCGGCAGTCGCTGCACCAGTACCCAAAGTACGAAACCGTGCAGCAAATACGTGCTGTAGCTGATTTCCCCCAGCCAGCGGATGCTGCGTGGTCTCAGGGCGCCGAACAGGGTATTGCCGGACGCCACGATCACAAAGAACAGTGAAAGCAGCAGCAGCGCTCCCGGGTTGAATGCCCGGTTGAACGCCGTAAAGGCGATCGCCAAGGCGAGCAGTGCGACGATGCCCGCCAGCGGAGACAGGCTCCAGGCGACGAATTGTGGACGGCGAATCCAGTACGCCGCAGCGATGCCGCCGAGGAAGCTGGCCAGGAAGTGCTTCTTCAGCGAGTGTTCCCAGCCGACCACCTGGTACAGGGTGTAGATGCCGATCAGGCACAGCACCGTCTGCATCCAGCCGCCGCGATATATGAACACCATGGCGGCCAGTGGCAGGGCCAGGTAGAAAAACACCTCATACGCCAGCGTCCAGGTGACGTTGGAGATCAGCATGCCGCTCTGGTGGTACTGGTTGACGTCTGGCCGGTCGAAGGTCAGCCAGGCCAGAGCCTGGCCGATGACCTGGGTGCCGGAATCCTTGAGTTCCCAGTCCTGCAAATAGAACACGCAGGCAAACACGGTCAACATCAGCGGCAGGTAGAGCGGATAGAGGCGAAACAGCCGCGATACCGCAAATGCCAGCCAGTCGTGTTGCCGCCCGTGGGTGAGCAAGCGGTCCCAGAACAGAAAGCTGGTGATCATGAAAAAGAGGGCGACGCTGCCCTGGCCGAGCTGCGAGTAGAAGTTGCTCGGCGGAAAATCGATCACGCCGGTTTGCAGAAAGATCCAGGTAATGATCGAGTGGTGCACGAACACGCCGAAGGCCAGGTACCCGCGCAAGCCGTCGATACCGGCAAAACGGCTTTCGCCGGAATGCTTCAGCTGTCGGGTAAGTCTCGGCACGCTGCGCAACAGTAGCGCAGCGGTCGCGATGGCCAGCAGGTAGGCCGTCATCGCGATAAGTGGGTTGATTTCTATCATCAGTGAACCTGGGCCGGAGGGCTCCCGGCCAGCACGTGCCTGTGCAAATGATCCACGTCGGCTTTCGAAGCCGTCGCGGCGTATCCCTGCAGCAGTGCTTCGAAGTGATCCTCGAACAGCCAGTGGCGATCTGATGCATAGCGCTGCATGTGGCGCAGATTACGCCGACGCAGGGAAGGGCTCAACGATGAAGGGTAAATTCGCAGGTCGGCCAGATCGATCAGGCCGAACTCGCCGTCCTCCAGCACCAGCACATTGCCCAGGTGCAGGGAGCGGAAGTAGACCCCTTGCTGGTGCAGTTGAGCCATGAATTTGCCGAAACGCTCCACCAGTGCCTGGCGCACCGCCGGGGCAGTGATGCCTTGCAGGATCTGGCGCAGCGTGTTGCCCGGCAGCGGAGAGTAATGCACAGCGGTGCTGCCGTCTTCGAACCGGTAAAGGTCGAGGATGTGCGGCGTCGGGATGCCCATGCTGCGCAGTTGCACGCTATTGACGGCAAAACGATCGGAGTAGGGTGTGAAGCTGCCCGAGGTATACCAGCGGCGGCGGCGGAACAGCTTGAGAAAACTGCCATCGGTCAGGCGCAGGACCTTGGGGCCCAGACCATCCTCTTCGATGACTTGGGCATCGGCTGTCAGCTGTTGCAGGGCGCCAGGTGTCGCGGTCTTGATCGGCGTGTCCAGCAGGCGTCGGGCCCGTTGATTGATGCTCAATGCGGCAATCAGTGCCAAGGGGATCCACAGCAGGAACCAGTGCTCCTTGGGGCGAGAGATAATTCCGCCACCTTCAGTCAGGCCTGCACCGATACCGAAGGCCAGCCAGGCCGAGGCAATGATAAACAGCGGTTGCACGCGATGGCGCCGGCTGCTGATGAAGCCCCATACGAGAAAGAACAGCCATGGCAGCAGGCCGATAATGCCGACGTAATAGAGCACGCCCAAGGCAAAGCTATGGGGCTCCTGAAGGCTGTAGCCGACGCCGGGGTCCAAGGTCAGCTTGGCGTTGTAGCCGTGTCCGATCCATGGTTGCTCTGCAATCCTGCCCAGGGTCAATTGCCAGAGCTCGATGCGGAAGGAGCTGCCTCTTTCGATGATCTTGTCGGCAAATAACGCGAAAGTTGCGGAACCGGCGAAGAATATGGCGCCAAGCATGAAGGCCGAGCGTCGATTCCAGCAGATGAAACACAGCCAAAGCGCAGCCAGCGTCAGTGCAACCAGTGGGGTCCTGGAACCGGTGGCCAGCACTGTGGCGAACATGATCGCCATCGCCGGTATGCTCAGCCAAAGTATCTGGCGTCGCTTGCAGGTCATGCTCAGGCTCAGCCAGTAGGTACAGAAAAAACCGAAAACGTGGGAACTGAGCAACGGATTGTCGAAAGCACCCAGGCCGATCAGACGCATTTCCGGTTGGTACACCAGGTCGAACCAGTACAGGTTGTAGACAGAGAGGACCAGCGCCACCATTGCGGCGCAGAACAGCAGGGGCTGGATGATTTCACTGCGATGGCGCACCAGCAGGTAGCAGCCAACGAACAACAACAGGGTATGCAATGGCGGTTTGAACTGACCAAAGTCGATTTCGTCCGGCCCCCAGCTCAGGCTAAGCAGTGCCCACGCCACAAACAGCAGGGCTGCAATGACGATCGGTTCGTGCAACAACTCTTTGCCGATCCGTGGACGCAGGCACAGCGCAATCAGAGCGGGAATGCTGAACAGACCGTAGTAAAGCTTGTGATGCACATTGCGCCCCGGCAGGAAAAACAACGCACAAAGCAGTAATAAATAACCGAGCGGAAGGATCCACAAGCAAATGAAATCGAAGATTCTGTTGGAGGTGCTGTTCAAAGCGTTTAATTGCATGCTGGTTAACTTATTCCTGAATTGAGCGACCATACCAAGGCAGGGACAACTGGAAGCTATTTGACGCGCCACAATACACAGACTGTATGCGATTGCCAGAACCCTGGGGAAGCTGTGGTAAAGTCAGCGTCCTTTTCATCGACTTTCGCGTGATATGACCGACTCCAGTCTCTCCGCAAGCCCCTCGAGCTTGAAAATCTACTTCCGCCTGCTCGGCTATGTCCGGCCGTATATCAGCCTGTTTCTGATCAGCATCGTCGGTTTTCTGATTTTCGCTTCGACACAGCCAATGCTGGGCTACATCCTCAAGTACTTCGTCGACGGTCTGTCCAACCCTGAAGCGGTGCTGTTTCCAACCGTACCCTACCTGCGGGATCTGCAACTGTTGCAGGCGGTGCCGTTGTTGATCATCCTGATCGCCGCGTGGCAGGGGTTGGGGTCGTATCTGGGCAACTACTTCCTGGCCAAGGTTTCCCTGGGCCTGGTCCATGACTTGCGGGTCCAGTTGTTCAACAACCTGCTGGTGTTGCCAAACCGGTACTTCGACAAGCATAACTCGGGGCACCTGATTTCACGTATCACCTTCAACGTGACCATGGTCACGGGGGCGGCAACAGATGCGATCAAGGTCGTAATCCGTGAAGGCATGACGGTGATCTTCCTGTTTGCCTCGCTGTTGTACATGAACTGGCGCCTGACGCTGGTCATGGTCGCCATCCTGCCGCTGATCGCCCTCATGGTGCGCACGGCCAGCAAGAAATTCCGCAAGCAGAGCAAGAAAATCCAGCTGGCCATGGGGGACGTGACGCATGTGGCGTCCGAAACGATCCAGGGCTATCGCGTGGTACGCAGCTTCGGCGGTGAAAAGTACGAAGAGAAACGCTTCTTCGACGCCAGCCAGGGCAACACCGACAAGCAGCTGCGCATGACCCGCACCGGTGCCATCTACACGCCGCTGCTGCAACTGGTTATCTACACCGCCATGGCCGTACTGATGTTCCTGGTGTTGTTCCTGCGTGGCGATGCGTCTGCTGGCGACATGGTGGCCTACATCACCCTGGCCGGCCTGCTGCCCAAGCCGATTCGCCAGCTGTCCGAAGTCAGCTCGACCATCCAGAAGGGTGTGGCTGGTGCAGAAAGTATCTTCGAGCAACTGGATGTCCAGCCTGAAGTCGATACCGGCACCGTCGAGCGCGATGTCGTCAGCGGTCGCCTGGACGTGCGCAATCTCAGCTTCACCTACCCTGACACCGAGCGTCAGGTGCTCAATGACATCAGTTTCTCGGTCGAGCCCGGGCAAATGGTGGCGCTGGTGGGGCGTTCGGGCAGCGGCAAGTCGACCCTGGCCAACCTGATTCCGCGTTTCTATCACCACGACAAGGGCGAAATCCTCATCGATGGCGTCGAAGTGGAACAGTACAAGCTGTTGAACCTGCGTCGGCATATCGCCCAGGTGACTCAGCACGTGACCCTGTTCAGCGACACAGTGGCCAACAACATCGCCTATGGCGACCTGGCTGGCGCACCCCGTGAAGACATTGAAAAAGCGGCCAAAGATGCCTACGCGATGGACTTCATTGCTCAATTGCCGGAAGGCCTGGACACTCAGGTCGGGGAAAACGGCGTGCTGCTGTCCGGTGGTCAGCGTCAGCGCCTGGCGATTGCCCGGGCACTGTTGAAGAATGCTCCGCTGCTGATTCTCGATGAGGCGACTTCGGCACTCGATACCGAGTCCGAGCGGCATATTCAGGCTGCCCTGGATCAGGTCATGAAAGGTCGCACCACGCTGGTGATCGCTCACCGCCTGTCGACCATCGAGAAGGCCGACCTGATCCTGGTCATGGATCAGGGGAAAATCGTCGAGCGCGGCACCCATGAACAACTGCTGGCGCAAAACGGCTACTACTCGCGCCTCAACGCGATGGGCCTCGACGCCCCGGCCGAAGACATCGCCTGACCCCGAAAGGGCGAGCCTGGCTCGCCCTTTCGCACACCTGGCGCGCAACGCGCCCGGTGATTTGTATCCAGTCCTTTACGCTTCTTGACCAAACCGGAATAAATCTCGGCAACTTGCTTGTTAAGGTTCCTGAACGAACTTTGACTTGAATCGAGAGGGCCATCCCTTTCCCGCGGGTGTCTGGATGTTGCAACGTTATCTCTGGAAGCTGTTGCCCAAGTCGCAACGGGCTTTTCTGCTGGGGCGCCTGTCGGTCGTGGACCGTCAAGTGGTGAACAAGTCGATGTCGGCCAGCGTCAGTTTCCCCAAGCCCTTCGAGCAGCGTTCCTGCTTGTTCATCCACGTCCCCAAATGTGCCGGCAGCAGTGTCTGTGCGGCCATGTTTGACGACTGGAGCCCGGGCCACTTGCCGTTGTACTGGTACGAGCAGCAATTTCCCGAGCAGTTTGCCGCCAGTTTCAAGTTCGCGTTCGTTCGCGATCCCCTGGAAAGGGCCTACTCGGCCTACGCATTCCTGCGGGGCAACGCCTTGGGGAAGCGGGATCACGCGGCGCAGAAACTGGTCAGCCACTACCGTGACTTTGATGACTTCGTGGGCCGCTGGCTGCACCCGGAGACGATCCAGCGACAGTTGCACTTCGCCGCGCAAACGGATTTCCTGACGGACTCCATGGGCCATCTGGCGCTGGATTTTGTCGGCTACCAGGAGCATCTGGAACGGGATTTCAGGCTGGTTTGCGAGCAATTGGGCTATCCGGTAGAGCTGCCCCACATCAACCGGTCGCAGCAGCGGCGCCCGATGCTGGCGCGTGAGTTCTGCACGGTACGCACCCGCCGGCTGGTGCGGCGGGCCTATCAGCGTGATTACGAGATGCTGGGATTTGAATGAAGCCGGAGCGTGTCGTCACCTGACGAATTCCTGCTCAAAAATTGAGCAATAAAACCCGGCGAATCATCCGGTTGCAGCCACCGCACAAGCCGACACCAACCCTGTGTTAATATCGCGCCCCTGTTCATTCTGTATGTGGGTTGCACCATGAAGTTGTCCATGCCGCGATTCGATCAAGCCCCTGTCTTGGTAGTCGGCGATGTCATGCTCGACCGTTACTGGCATGGTGGTACCTCACGGATTTCTCCTGAGGCACCGGTGCCGGTGGTCAAGGTCGATCACATCGAAGACCGCCCGGGCGGTGCTGCTAACGTTGCCTTGAACATTGCCGCCCTGGGGGCTCCGGCCTCGCTGGTCGGTGTCACCGGCGACGATGAAGCCGCCAACAGCCTGGTCAACAGCCTCAAGGGCGCCGGCGTGCGGGCCATCTTCCAGCGCATTGCGCACCAGCCGACCATCGTCAAGCTGCGGGTCATGAGCCGTCACCAGCAATTGCTGCGTATCGACTTCGAAGAACCCTTCGCCACCGACGCGCTGGCGCTGACCGCGCAGGTCGATGAGTTGCTCGAAGGCATCAAGGTGCTGGTGCTGTCCGACTACGGTAAAGGCGCGCTGAAAAACCATCAGGCGCTGATCCAGGCCGCCCGTGCCCGTGGCATTCCGGTGCTGGCCGACCCCAAGGGCAAGGATTTCTCGATCTACCGTGGTGCGAGCCTGATCACGCCAAACCTCAACGAATTCGAAACCATCGTTGGTGGTTGCGCCGATGAGCACGAATTGGTGAGCAAGGGCGCGCAGCTGATGCACGACCTGGACCTCGGTGCCTTGCTGGTGACCCGTGGCGAGCACGGCATGACCTTGCTGCGCCCGGATCATCCGGCGCTGCACTTGCCGGCCCGGGCCCGTGAAGTGTTCGACGTGACCGGTGCCGGCGACACGGTGATTTCCACCCTGGCGGCCGCGATTGCCGCTGGCGAAGAACTGCCCCACGCGGTAGCCCTGGCCAACCTGGCGGCGGGCATCGTGGTTGGCAAGCTCGGTACGGCGGCCATCAGTGCGCCGGAACTGCGTCGTGCGATTCAGCGCGAGGAGGGTTCCGAACGCGGTGTACTGGGCCTTGAGCAACTGTTGCTGGCGGTTGATGATGCCCGCGCGCACAACGAGCGGATCGTGTTCACCAACGGTTGTTTCGACATTCTGCACGCCGGCCACGTGACCTATCTGGAGCAGGCGCGGGCACAGGGTGATCGCCTGATCGTGGCGATCAACGACGATGCATCGGTCAGCCGCCTGAAAGGGCCGGGCCGCCCTATCAACAGTGTCGACCGGCGCATGGCGGTGCTGGCCGGCCTGGGTGCGGTGGACTGGGTCATCAGTTTCTCGGAAGGCACTCCGGAAAACCTGCTGAGCGCGGTCAAGCCGGACGTGCTGGTCAAGGGCGGCGACTACGGGATCGACCAGGTGGTCGGCGCGGACATCGTGAAGGCCTACGGCGGTACCGTGAAAGTGCTGGGGCTGGTGGAAAACAGCTCCACCACGGCGATTGTCGAGAAGATCCGCAAGTCCGAGTGACGCAGCTTTTGTAGGAGCGAGCTTGCTCGCGATGGAGTCAGGGCGCACGCGTTGAATCAGTAGATACGCGTCATCGTTAACGACCATCGCTGGCAAGCCAGCTCCTACAGGGTTATGTGCACGCCTTCAGGAGCTGACTTTTTTACGCGGCACGATTTTCTTCAGCAGCAATTTGGCCTTGCCGCGCAACCGCGCCAGGCCCGAATCCTTCCCCGGCGGGGTCAGACCCTGCTGTCTCACCCAGTCCTTCCAGCGAATCCGCTCATCGCGAACCAGCCAGCCCTCCTGTTGGGCGAAACTCTCGGCCAGGTACAGTCCTCGCGTGCTGGCGGGGTACAGCTGATCCTTTTTCAAGGTGTAGAGCTCAGCCATCGGGTGGCCGTCCTGCAAGGGCATCAAGTACAGATCGGGGCGCTTGCGGTCGAGGCGAGCAACGAGTTGGTCGCCTTCCAGTCGCTCATCGACATGGAACAGGCTCAGTGATTTGGCTTCCTTGGGAACGTCCAGGCGCAAGTCGTAGATCAGTTGCAGCGACGCCGTTGGCAAATGCACGTAAGCCCGTGGGCGCTCTATCAGCATCAGGTTGGCGCAACGTACCGGTCGCGCCGAGCCGGACAGTGGCGACAGGCGAAACGGCAGGGCTTCACGGTAATGCAGGGCGGCCGAGTAGGGCGCCGGTAGCCAAGTGTCGTTGAATCGCCCACTGAGCCAGCCTTCCGGGGTTTCCAGCAGGCATTCTTCGGCTATCTCCTGGATCGCCGTGTGCAAGGGCAGGTTCAGTTCGTGGGCCGGCACGTATCCGGATATCAGCTTGAGCACCACATCGCCACGGTCCTGCCGGCGTTGGCGCACCAGCACCCAATAGTCGCGATTCTGCCAATGCAGGGTCAGGCGCACCGAAACCCCGAGGTTGGCCAGTTCCAGTGCAAACCGTTCGCTGTCGCCGACCGTCACCGGCCGACGACGTTGCAGGGTCTGGGAGAAATTCAGCGGCCTGCCAACGCTCTGATAAGCCAGGCCTTCGGGGGTCGCTTCGACGAATAATGGCAGGGTCTTGAAGTTGCTCGGGTTCTTTCTGATGAGCGTACGCGACATGTCGGCTCCTGCTTAAGGCCGCGTGGGCGGCGTCAGTGGCTACGTAGGACCTGGGCAACGGTCGCGACATTGTGGGCGAGGTGCAGCGGATTGATGGTCCCGACAATAGCACTGGCAACACCCGGATGTTCAAACAACAACTCGAAACTGGCGCGCACCGGATCCACGCCCGGACTCAGGCAGACATGACCACTGGCGAGGGCTTTCTTGACCAGAATGGCTTTGCCGTGTGCAGCAGCATAGTCAATGACGGCCTTCTCGTTTTGTTCGTTCAGATTGTAGGTGACCATCGCGCAGTCGCCTTGCTCCAGTGCCTTCAGGCCACCGTCGACGGTTTTTCCGGAAAACCCGAAACCGCGAATCTTGCCTTCGGCCTTGAGCGCGGCGAGGGTCTCGTAGGCTTCGCAGTCATTGAGGATCGCCAGGTCGTTACCATCGGAGTGCACCAGCACCAGGTCGATGAAGTCGGTTTCCAGGCGTTGCAGGCTGCGCTCCACGGACATTCGCGTGTGCGCGGCGCTGAAATCGTGGCGGGACTGGCCGTCGGCAAACTCTTCGCCGACCTTGCTGACAATCACCCAGTCCTGACGCTGGCCGCGCAACAACGGGCCGAGGCGTTCTTCGCTGCGACCATAGGCCGGGGCGGTGTCGATCAGGTTGATGCCCAGGTCGCGGGCGAGTTTGAGCAGCATGCGTGCTTCGTCGTCATCGGGAATCCGGAAGCCGTTGGGGTACTTCACCCCTTGGTCGCGGCCCAGTTTCACCGTGCCCAGGCCCAAGGGGGAAACCAGCAGGCCGGTGCTGCCCAGCGGGCGATGCAAGTCGTGCAGGGTCGGTTGGCTCATGGCAGCAGTTGCTCCCAGGCAGGTACACCCATCGGCGGCTTCGGCAATTCAGGCAGCGCTGCCGGGTGGCCTGGCTGGATACCGTCGCGGTTCAGGCTGGCGATCACGCGGTCGGCGAAGTCCGGCGCCAGGGCGAGTTTGGTCGGCCAACCCACCAGCAGTCGGCCTTCCTCGGCCACAAAGGCGTTGTCGGGACGGGTCAGGCCTGATTGCAGGGGCTCGGCGCGATCCACGCGCAAGGTCGCCCATTGCACTGTGCTCAGGTCGATCCATGGCAGCAACTGGCCGAGTTCTTTCTGTGCGGTGGCGATCTGCTCGGCGGGCTCACGGGTCACGCCTTCGGATTCCGCGATATCGCCGCCCAGGTACCAGACCCATTGGCCATCCGCCGCCGGGTGCGTGGTCACGGTGATGCGCGGTTTGGTGCCACCGCCCAGGCAGTGGGCGTACAGCGGTTTGAGGCTT
This sequence comes from Pseudomonas sp. ACN8, assembly GCF_002303925.1. Classification (GTDB taxonomy): domain Bacteria; phylum Pseudomonadota; class Gammaproteobacteria; order Pseudomonadales; family Pseudomonadaceae; genus Aquipseudomonas. The sequence continues at coordinate 59,099 of NZ_MRCS01000012.1, read as the reverse complement.
GGCCCCTTGGCGATGATCATGTGCAACGGGCGGCGCTGCATGGCGGGCTGGCTCAGACCCAGCGTTTCAAGCAATACCGCGGTGCCGGCGCCGGCGCTCAGGACGATGCGCTGGGCACGGATCTCGCGCTCGTCCACCTTCAGGCCGACCAGCACGCCGCCTTCCAGCAGCGGCTCGATCTTCTGCCCGGCGAGCAAGCCATCTCCGGCCAGCTCGGCCAGGCGCTGGATCAGGCTCGGCACGTCGACCACCAGTTCCGCCAGGCGATAGACCTTGCCCTTGAAGCGCTTGTCTTGCAGGGCTGGCGGCAATTGCTCGCCCTTGACCTGATCGACGCGACCGCGCACGGCTTTGCTGGCGAAGAAACTGGTGAGGTTGCCGGCGAGGGTGCCGGGGGACCAGAGGTAATGGGCCTCGGACAGCAGGCGTACGCCGGACAGGTCCAGCTCGCCGTCACCGGCCAGGGCTTCACGCCAGCGGCGCGGCATGTCGGCAATGGCTTCCGAGGCACCGGTCAGGGCACCATGCAGCGCGTATTTGGCACCGCCGTGGATGATGCCCTGGGACTTCACACTCTGCCCGCCGCCGAGGCTGGCGCTTTCCACCAGCACGGTCGAAAAACCCTGGCGACGCAGGCGCGCATTCAGCCAGAGGCCGGCGACACCAGCGCCGACAATCAGAACGTCGGTGGAAATAACGGATGGCATTCGGCGACCTCTGTGTTCAAGACGAGGGCGCAGTATACAGACTCGACGAAGAGCAGATTTGTTGGCGGATGCAAAACCTGTAGGAGCGAGCCTGCTCGCGATGAGGGCGTGTCAGTCGATATCAATGTCGACTGATACACCGCTATCGCGAGCAGGCTCGCTCCTACAATGAGTCGTGATTCGAATTTAGTGCCCGGCAGTCTTGGAGAACAACTGGATGACCACAACGCCCAGCACGATCAACGCCATCCCCAGCATCGCCGGCACGTCCAGTTTCTGCCCGTAGATAAACAGCGCCGCGACGCTGACCATCACGATCCCCATGCCGGCCCACACGGCGTACGCCACACCCACGGGAACGCTGCGCACCACCAGGGTCAGCATCCAGAAGGCGATCCCGTAACCAACGATGACCAGCACCAGTGGCAGCGGGGTACTGAAGCCTTTGACCGCTTTCATTGAAACAGTGGCAATCACTTCGGCGCAGATGGCAATGGCCAGGTAGTAGTAGGCGGTCATGGGTCAATCCTCGTGTGAAGTGTTGCTCTCTGAGGTCGGCATTCTAGAGATTCGCCAGATGCGGTAAAGTCATTACCTATCTGTTTAAGAGATGGGTGAGCCATGAGCATGCAATGGAATCTGGAGCAGTTGCGGTTGTTTGTCAGCGTAGCGGAGCAGCGTTCGTTTTCTGCCGTGGCGCGCGGTCAGCGCAAGGCGCAGTCGGCGGTCAGCAGCTCGATAGCGTTGCTGGAGGAAGACCTGGGCGTCAGCCTGTTCGACCGCAGCAGTGGCCGTCAGCCAAAACTCACCGAAGCCGGCACGGCATTGCTGGACGAAGCGCGGGAGGTGTTGCGCCAGTGCGAAAGGCTCAACGGCCGGGCATTGGCGATGATGCGCGGGCAGGAGGCGCGACTGCGCGTGGCACAGGATGAGGCGATGCCTTATCAGCCGATCATCGAAAGCTTCGAAGCCCTGGCGGAAAAATTCCCCAGCCTTGAAGTGCAACTGACCAGCGCCGCCCAAGGCGATGTCGCGCGCAAGCTGGTGGAGCGGCGCGCCGATCTGGGGCTGCTGTTCTTTCACGATCAGATTCCCGAGGCGCTTGAGCGGCGGGTGCTGGGCAGCGTGGAAATGGTCACGGTGTGTGGCAAGGATCATCCGTTGGCGGACAAAGGCGCAGTGGACGGCCAACAACTGGCGCTACATCGGCAGTTGCTGATGTCCACGGAGTCGAGCATTTATCCCGGCAGTGATCCGGCCAGCCCGCAGGTCTGGCGCGCCGACAGCTTCTATGTGATGGCCGAATGGCTGGTGCGTGGCCTCGGCTGGGCCTGGTTGCCGCGCCACGTGGTGCAGTACCCGACCTATCAGAACCAGATGGTCGAACTGGTCAGCGAATGGACCCCGCCGGCCCTGGTAGTGGAACTGGTGTGGCGCCGGGATGAACCGCTTGGTCCGGCCGCGCGCTGGCTCGCCGAACGTTTTGCCGTGCACTTGCAGACGATAGGCGAAAAAAGCCGATAAACTCCGCCGCCATGAATAGAACTCTCTACACCGCGCTGTTTTATCTGGGGCTGCCATTGGTAGCGATTCGGCTTTGGCTGCGTGCGCGCAAGGCGCCGGCATATGCCAGGCGCATCGGCGAGCGCTTCTCCTGCGGGATGCCGGCGATGAAACCGGGCGGCATCTGGGTGCACGCTGTGTCGGTGGGCGAAAGCATTGCGGCGGCACCGATGATTCGTGCCTTGCTGGCGCGTTATCCGGATCTGCCGATCACCGTGACCTGCATGACCCCGACCGGTTCGGAACGCATCCATGCACTGTTCGCCCAAGAGCCGCGCATCCAGCACTGTTATCTGCCCTATGACTTGCCTTGCGCTGCCCGGCGTTTCCTCGATCGGGTTCAGCCGAAACTGGCAGTGATCATGGAAACCGAGCTGTGGCCCAACCATATCCATCAATGCGCCAAACGCGGGATCCCCGTGGCGTTGGCCAATGCGCGGCTGTCCGAGCGTTCGGCCAGGGGATACGGTCGGTTCCCCAAGTTGACCCAGCCGATGCTGGCCGAGATGAGCCTGTTTGCGGTGCAGACCGAAACCGAGGCGCAACGCTTGCGCGACTTGGGCGCACGGACCGAAACCGTCGAAGTGACCGGTTCGATCAAGTTCGACCTGACCATCGACCCGCAACTGCTGGAGCGCGCTGTTGAGCTGCGAGGGCAATGGCAGGCGCTGGAACGACCGGTGTGGATCGCGGCCAGTACCCATGACGGCGAAGACGAGGTGGTGCTGGCGGCTCATCGTCAGTTGTTGGCCAGTCACCCCGATGCCCTGCTGATTCTGGTGCCGCGTCATCCGGAACGCTTCAATCCGGTGTACGGGTTGTGCCAGCAACAAGGGTTTGCCACGGTCCGGCGTTCCAGTGGCGATGCGGTCAGCGCGAATACCTCAGTGTTGCTGGGCGACACCATGGGCGAGTTGCTGTTTCTCTACGCCCTGGCTGACAGTGCCTTCGTCGGTGGCAGCCTGGTGCCCAATGGCGGGCATAACCTGCTGGAGCCGGCGGCCCTGGCTAAACCGGTATTGAGCGGTCCGCATCTTTTCAACTTCCTCGAAATCGCCGCGCAGTTGCGCAGTGCCGGGGCGTTGCAGGAAGTGGAAGATGCCGAAGGGCTGGCGGTGGCGGTGCAGCGGCTGTTCGAACTGCCGCGAGATGCGCAGCGCATGGCAGAGGCCGGGTTGAACGTGATGCGTGCCAATCAGGGGGCATTGCAGCGGTTGCTGGACGGGTTGGGGCGGTTGATCGAGCGTTAGACCGAGTTGTATTCATTCGCGAGCAGGCTCGCTCCCACACTCGAAACACTGTGGGAGCGAGCCTGCTCGCGAAGCTTTAGCTTTTACTGATCAGGCCGCGCCTTCAATTGCTCCTCTGCCGCCTTGGCCAGATCCGGAGGCAAGAAATCCTTGTCCGGGTTGTAGTTCGGGTTGAGCCAGCGTGCCAGGGTTTGCAGATCCCCCGGATTCAACGTGCCGGCCTGTTGCTTCAAACGCAGGTTGTCGAGGATGTAGTCGTAGCGGGTGTTGTTGTAGTCGCGCACCGAGGTGTAGAGCGAGCGCTGCGCATCCAGCACGTCGACGATGTTTCGCGTACCTACCTGATAGCCGATTTCAGTCGCTTCCACCGCGCTCTGGTTGGAGATGATCGATTGCTTGCGCGCCTGTACCTGCTCGACATCGGTGTTTACCGCGCGGTGCAGGTCGCGGGTGTTTTCCACGATGCTGCGGCGCAGGGATTCGCGTTGCTGCTCGGTCTGGTCCAGCTGTGCATAGGACTGACGCACCTGGGAATTGATCAGGCCGCCGCTGTAGATCGGGATGTTCAGTTGCAGGCCCACGGTGGTTTGCTCGACGTTGCCGCCATAGGATGGTTGGCCCAAGGGAACCGGATTGCTGAAGCCCAGCGCATCGTTGTCGCCTTTCTCGTACTTGGCGATCGCATCAACCGTTGGCAAGTGCCCGGACCGGCGTTGCTTGAGGGTCTGCTCGGCGGCGCTGACGGCATAGTTGCTGGCCAACAGATTGAGGTTCTGTCGGCCCGCCGTTTCGACCCAGGCCTTGGCGTCGTTCGGTACTGGCGGCAGGATCGGCAGGTTATGGCTGATGCCCCAGATCGAGTTGTACTGGCGGTTGGTCAGGGTGATCAATGCTTCAAAGGCGTCGTCCACCTGGCGCTGCGCAACGATGCGGTTGGCGCGTGCGGTGTCGTAGCTGGCCTGTGAGTTCAACACGTCGGTCTTGTCCGAGAGGCCGACATCGAAACGCTCGTTGGATTGATCGAGCTGGCGTTTGAACGCCGCTTCTTCGGCCTTGGTCGAGGCCAGGTTGTCCTGGCTGCGCAGCACATTGAAATAGCTGTCAGCGGTTTGCAGGATCAGGTTTTGCTCGGTCGCCGAGAGTTGCAGGGCAGCCTGTTCGTTGACTTCCTTGGCGGCCTGGAACTGGAACCAGCGATCGGCGCGGAACAAGGGTTGCGCCAGGGTGGCCTGGTACGAATGAGCATCGCGGTTGGTCGTACTCGAAGGTTGATCGAGCGACGTACGCACCTCGGAAATATTGGCGCCGCCCGAGAGGTTCGGCAGCAGCCCGGCGCGGGCCTGGGGCACGACTTCTTTCTGCGCGCCGTATTGGGCAATGGCAGCCGCCAGGTCGGCGTTGTTGTTGACGGCTTCCTGATAAACGCTGACCAGGTCCGTCTTGGCCGATAAGGGCACATCTGCTGCCCAGGCCATTCCGTTGGACGCACAAGACACGGCAAGGGCCAGTGAGAGTTTGCGCAGCATAGACGATCCCTAGAATTGATATTACGGAGGTAATTTGAGCGCCAAGGCTAAGGCCATGGTTTGACAGCGTCAATGCGCGGCTCAGCGTAGCGAGTGTAGTTGTGCATTGGTACGGCAACAATCCTGATACTGCGTGTAATTACGCCATTCATCACGGCACTTGCAGTGGGGTTGGCGTTCTTTGCCAGTTGTGTCTAGACTGGCCGGGTTCTTGTCGGGGTGCCTTGCTATGAGGCTGAGATCGAATAATTTCGGATCCCGTTGAACCTGATCAGGTTAGCGCCTGCGTAGGGAACAAGATTTCTCGTCACCCGGCGAGTCCTCTTGTGCTTCGTCCGGGATGTTGTTCGACAATCGAACACCCCTCGAGCACTGAGCACAGCACAGCTGGTTTCTCCAGCGCCCGTGCGTCCATTCGTTTACAGGTTCGCTCCGACAAAAAATCCACTGCCTGGATGTGTGTCTGGAGAGCCCGTGATGACTACAAAATCAAAAATCGCCACCAACCTGAGTGACTCGGCCAAGGTCGATCAGCAATCGGTGCAGCCGTTTACCCGCTCGCAAAAAATCTATGTTCAGGGCACTCGCCCGGACATCCTCGTGCCGATGCGCGAAATCAGCCTCGACGTGACGCCGACCGACTTCGGCGGCGAGGTCAACGCACCGGTAGTGGTGTACGACACCTCGGGCCCGTACACCGATCCCAATGTCATCATCGACGTGCGCAAAGGCCTGGCCGATGTGCGTTCGCCGTGGATCGAATCCCGTGGCGACACCGAGCGCCTGAGCGGCCTGAGCTCGAATTTCGGCCAGGAGCGCCTTGCCGATCCGGAATTGACCAAGCTGCGCTTCGCCCACGTCAACAACCCGCGCCGCGCCAAGCCGGGGGCCAACGTCAGCCAGATGCACTACGCCCGCCAAGGCATCATCACCGCCGAGATGGAATACGTCGCCATCCGCGAAAACATGAAGCTGGAAGTGGCCCGTGCCGCCGGCCTGCTGGACCAGCAACACGCCGGCCACAGCTTCGGCGCCAGCGTGCCGAAAATCATCACCCCTGAATTCGTCCGTGACGAAATCGCCCGTGGCCGCGCGATCATTCCGGCCAACATCAACCACACCGAACTGGAACCGATGATCATCGGCCGTAACTTCCTGGTGAAGATCAACGGCAACATCGGCAACAGCGCACTGGGTTCGTCCATCGAAGAAGAAGTGGCGAAACTGACCTGGGGCATTCGCTGGGGTTCGGACACGGTCATGGACCTGTCCACCGGCAAGCACATCCACGAAACCCGTGAGTGGATCATCCGTAACTCGCCGGTGCCGATCGGTACGGTGCCTATCTACCAGGCCCTGGAAAAAGTCGGCGGCGTGGCCGAAGACCTGACCTGGGAGCTGTTCCGCGACACGCTGATCGAGCAGGCCGAGCAGGGCGTCGACTACTTCACCATTCACGCCGGCGTGTTGCTGCGCTACGTGCCGATGACCGCCAAGCGCGTGACCGGCATCGTCTCCCGCGGCGGTTCGATCATGGCCAAGTGGTGCCTGGCGCACCACAAAGAGAACTTCCTCTACACCCATTTCGAAGACATCTGCGAAATCATGAAGGCCTACGACGTCAGCTTCTCGCTGGGCGACGGCCTGCGTCCGGGCTCGATTGCCGACGCCAACGACGAAGCGCAGTTCGGCGAACTGGAGACCCTCGGCGAGCTGACCAAGATTGCCTGGAAACACGACGTGCAGTGCATGATCGAAGGTCCTGGCCACGTGCCGATGCAGTTGATCAAAGAGAACATGGATAAGCAGCTGGAGTGCTGCGACGAGGCGCCGTTCTACACCCTCGGCCCGCTGACCACCGACATCGCGCCGGGATACGACCACATCACCTCCGGTATCGGTGCGGCGATGATCGGCTGGTTCGGCTGCGCCATGCTCTGCTACGTGACGCCGAAGGAACACCTGGGCCTGCCGAACAAGGATGACGTGAAGACCGGGATCATCACCTACAAGATCGCCGCGCACGCCGCCGATCTGGCGAAGGGGCACCCGGGCGCACAGATCCGCGACAATGCCTTGAGCAAGGCGCGTTTCGAATTCCGTTGGGAAGACCAGTTCAACCTGGGCCTCGATCCGGACACCGCGCGTTCGTATCACGATGAAACCCTGCCGAAGGATTCGGCCAAGGTCGCGCATTTCTGCTCCATGTGCGGGCCGAAATTCTGCTCGATGAAGATCACCCAGGAAGTCCGCGAATATGCGGCCAACCAGCGGATCGAAGCGGTCGACGTGGACGTCGTCCAGGGCATGGCCGAACAGGCCGAGCGGTTCAAGAAGGAAGGCAGTCAGCTTTACCAGAAAGTTTGACCTGACCTGAAAGGGTGGGGCCTGTACAGGCCTCATCGCCAGCAGGCTGGCTCCCACAGGGGATTTGTGTTGTTCGCAAGTTCCATGTGGGAGCCAGCCTGCTGGCGATAGCGGTCAACACAACAACAAATGTCCCTCTGAGATAACACCCTTGAGCATTCAACCCAGCACTTACTCCCCCGATATCGCGGTGCCGAGCGACAAACGTGTCTTCGGCGGTCGCGACCTGTTTTCCCTGTGGTTCTCCCTCGGCATCGGCCTGATGGTGTTGCAGACCGGTGCATTGCTCGCACCAGGCCTGGGCCTTTCCGGTTCGTTGCTGGCGATTTTCCTCGGCACCCTGGTCGGCGTTCTGCTGCTGGCGGCGGTCGGGGTGATCGGCAGCGACACCGGTCTGTCGTCGATGGCCGCGCTCAAGCTCAGCCTCGGTGCAAAAGGCGCGAGCCTGCCGGCGGTGCTGAATCTGCTGCAACTGATCGGCTGGGGTTCGTTCGAAATCATCGTTATGCGCGATGCCGCCAGCCTGCTGGGCGCCAAGGCCTTCAGCGAAGGCAGCCTGCTGTCCAATCCGGTGCTGTGGACGCTGATCTTCGGCGCACTGGCGACCTTGTTGGCCGTTAGCGGTCCATTGACTTTCGTGCGGCAGATCCTGCGCAAATGGGGTATCTGGCTGCTGCTGGCCGCGTGCACCTGGCTGACCTGGAACCTGTTCGCCAAGGCTGACCTGGCCGCGTTGTGGGCCCAGGCCGGTGACGGTTCGATGCCGTTCGCCGTGGGGTTCGACATCGCGATTGCCATGCCGCTGTCGTGGTTGCCATTGATTGCCGACTACTCGCGTTTCGGCAAGCGGGCGAAAAGCGTCTTCGGTGGCACCGCCATTGGTTTCTTCATCGGTAATTTCTGGCTGATGAGCCTGGGCGTGGCCTACACCCTGGCGTTCGCGCCGAGCGGTGAAGTCAATGCCTTGCTGCTGGCGCTGGCCGGGGCCGGCCTGGGGATTCCGCTGCTGCTGATTCTTCTGGATGAATCGGAAAACGCTTTTGCCGATATTCACTCGGCGGCGGTGTCCAGCGGGATTCTGTTGCGCGCCAAGGTCGAACACCTGGCACTGGCCATCGGCGTTATCTGCACGCTGATTGCCCTGCTGGCGCCGCTGGCCCAGTACCAGAACTTCCTGCTGCTGATCGGTTCGGTGTTTGCGCCGTTGTTCGGCGTGGTGCTGGTGGACCACTTCATCCTGCGCAAGCGCAGTGCCCAGGTGGCCTGGGCCGCATTGCGCTGGCCAGCGCTGCTCGCCTGGCTGGGCGGGGTCAGCACCTATCACTTGTTGGCCAACCTGTATCCGGATATCGGCGCAACCCTGCCGGCACTGGTAGTGGCAGGGTTGCTCCAGCTGGTGCTGGGCCGGGCCTTCAGTTACGGCCGGGAAACAGCTCGGGCTTGATGATGCCGTTCAGGCGAGGGTAGGGGATCTTCAGTTCGACATGGCCCAGCGCGTAAGGCGCGATGGTGCTGGTTTCGTACTTGAGGATCACCCCACCGTAGGTCAGCGCCACGTTCCGGGTTTTCTGGAACGGCCAGCTCTTCACGAACTCCGGTTCCTGATCGAGCTTGGTGCTGATCAACCAGCTGTTGTGTGCCACTTGCGCGGCTTTCCAGAACGCGTCTTCCTGCCCCGGCACCAGCATGTCCGACAGCGTCAGCACTTTATGCTGTTGGCGCGAATAGTTGATGAAACCTCGACCCGGGGTGCCATGGGCACCGCCGGTGTCCAGGTAACTGGACAATTCGACGATCACCAATCCGTCATGCTGCTCACGTACCTTCGCCTGCAGATAGCTGCTGTAGCGCGGGCCGGCGGTGCGCAAAAACTCTTCGCGGTAGGCCGCCAGGGTCGGCGCGACTGGTGCGTCGGGCGAGGTGCGGGTCATTTGCAGCAGGCGCTTTTCGATGATGCCGTCCAGTGCGGGCTCGTCCGCAAAGTGCAGGGTGTCGATGTTGACCAGCGGGCAATCCGGGTTGCTGCAACCGGGCTTGAGTTGCTCGGAGGCGTCGCGGGTGGTTTCCAGCGGCGTCCGGTAGTTGGGCTGGAACAGGCTCGCGCAAGCGCCCAGGGTCAGGGCGATAGTGGCCACGGAGGCGATTTTGAAAAGCGACATGAGCGTCCTTTCTGAAACAGGGGAAGGCAAAAAGTTACCGGCTTCGACTCTCAACAAAGCAGTCAGTTCGCCACTAAGCTAATTAGAGTGGGTTTCACCCTCACCGTCTATCCCGCTGACGGGAAAGGGGCTGCATCAAACGTCACGGGCGCGTTAGGATGGCGCGAAGTCGAGGCCCGGAAAAAAAGCAGCCTCGAACAGGATTTGCAGTAACGAGGATAGTCATGACGGATTTTACCAACGCCATTCCGACCGCCGTTGATATCGTGCGGCGCGAAAAGTGCTACGAGGGCTTCTACAAACTCGAACGCGTGCACTTGCGCCACGAATTGTTCGCCGGGGGCATGAGCCGCGAGATCAATCGTGAAGTGTTCGTTCGCCATGATGCGGTCTGCATGCTGCCCTACGATCCGCAACGCGATGAAGTGGTGCTGATCGAGCAGTTTCGCGTCGGTGCCATGGACAAGACCGACAACCCGTGGCTGATCGAACTGGTCGCTGGTCTGATCGACAAGGATGAAGTGCCGGAAGCAGTTGCTCACCGAGAGGCGCAGGAGGAAGCTGGGCTTGAAATCGGGGCGCTCTGGCCGATGACCAAATACTTTCCATCGCCGGGCGGCAGCAACGAATTCGTGCATCTGTACCTGGGGCGTTGCGACACTACCGGGGTTGGCGGCCTGCATGGGCTGGAGGAAGAGGCAGAAGATATTCGCGTCACGGTCTGGGCGTTCGAAGATGCCCTGCAAGCCGTACGCGACGGACGTATTGCCAACGCGGCGAGCATCATTGCCTTGCAATGGCTGGCTTTGAACCGCGTTGAAGTGAGGGGGTTATGGTCGTAAACAAGCTGCGCGATCGCTATCGGGTGGACCTGGTGGGGCTGCAAGCGTCCTGCGAGGCGAACTACGCGCGCTTGATGCGACTGCTGCCGGACATGCGCAGCGAGCCCGCCGCGCGGCGCATCGCCGTGACCCATGGCGACCAGATGCTCGGCGTGCTGGCGCTGGAGGTGCTGCTGACCTGTCCTTACACCACGACCCTGCAAGTGCGTCAGGAGCACAGCCTGCCCTGGCTGCCGGTGCCGCAACTGGAAGTGCAGGTCTATCACGACGCCCGTATGGCCGAAGTGGTCAGCGCCGAACATGCACGACGCTTTCGCGGCATCTATCCTTACCCGAATGCCTCGATGCATCAGCCGGACGAAAAGGCCCAACTGAACATGTTTCTGGGCGAATGGCTGAGCCATTGCCTGGCGCTGGGGCATGAGTACGAAGTAGTACGTTAGTTGTGAACCCTGTCAGGTTCTCGGATTTCCCCTTTCGGTCATCCCCCAGCATAATTGCGGCACTTACCCATCCCCGTGATCACGCCCTGGGAGAACGCCTTGCCGAGCGTATCCACATTGACCACCGCCGATCCGGCGTTATTGGTGCAACTCTCCGACAGTCACCTGTTTGCCGAAGCGGACGGCGCGTTGCTGGGCATGAACACCCGCGACAGTCTGCAAAAGGTCATCGAACTGGTGCGCGCGCAACAGCCGCGGATTAACTTGATCCTGGCCACGGGGGATCTGTCCCAGGACGGGACGCTGGAGTCCTACCAGCAATTTCGCGACATGACGCGCCAGCTCGATGCGCCGGCACGCTGGATTCCCGGCAATCACGATGAGCCGCGAATCATGGCCAAGGCGGCGGTGCAGAGCGCTTTGCTGGAACCTGTGGTGGATATCGGCAACTGGCGAGTCACGTTGCTCGATTCGGCGGTGCCAGGCTCGGTGCCAGGTTATTTGGAAGATGAACAGTTGCAGTTGCTCGCCCGCGCGTTGAGCGAAGCGCCGGAGCGTCATCATCTGGTGTGCTTCCATCATCATCCGGTTTCGATTGGTTGCGCGTGGATGGAGCCTATCGGTCTGCGCAATCCCGAGGCGTTTTTTGAAGTGCTGGATCGTTTTCCGCAGGTGCGCGCCGTGCTGTGGGGGCATGTGCACCAGGAAATCGATCAAATACGTAACGGCGTGCGTCTGATCGCCTCGCCGTCGACCTGCATCCAGTTCGAGCCGGGCAGCGAGGATTTCAAGGTTGGCGAACAGGCACCCGGGTATCGCTGGTTGCGGTTGCTACCCGATGGACGGCTGGAAACCGGGGTAGAACGGGTCATCGGCTTCGATTTCACCGTGGATTACGGCTCCAACGGCTACTGAAACACCCCCCCCCCCCTGTAGGAGCGAGCCTGCTCGCGATTAACCTGAGAACGCCGCGGTGCGCCAGGTTTGCAGCGTTATCGTTGACGACCATCGCGAGCAAGCTCGCTCCTACAGTAAACTCCGCCTCTTTAGCCGACGCACAGGGAGCTCAAATGTCCGGTTCGATCCTTTATATCCACGGCTTGAACAGCTCGCCGTTGTCGAAGAAGGCCTGCCAGTTGATCTACGTGATGGAGCGACTGGGCCTGAGCGAATACTTGCGTGTTCCGGCGTTGCACCACCACCCGCGCCGGGCTATCGAGCAGTTGGAGCAGGCGATTGCCGAGCTGGGGCGGCCACTGCTGGTCGGCAGCTCGCTCGGCGGCTACTATGCCACTCACCTGGCTGAGCGCCTTGGCTTGAAAGCCCTGTTGATCAACCCTGCCGTCAGCCCGCACCGGATGTTCGACGGCTTTCTGGGGACGCAGAAAAATCTGTATACCGATGAGACCTGGGAAATGACCCACGACCACGTGACAGCCCTGGCTGAACTGGAAGTGCCGGCGCCCCAGGATCCACAGCGTTATCAGGTATGGTTGCAGACGGCTGACGAAACGCTGGACTATCGCCTCGCCCAGCAGTATTACCGGGCATGCGCCTTGCGTATTCAGGCCGGTGGCGACCACAGTTTCCAGGGTTTTGCCACGCGACTGCCGGCCATGTTGAGTTTTGCCGGCATTGGCGCCGATTTGTATCAGGCAATCGATTTCACCGCATTGTGAGCGATAGCCCCATGAATTCCTTTTTCACCGAACACTGACGACGAGACCCCATGGCCACTCCCAGCGCTAGCTCTTATAACGCAGACGCCATCGAAGTCCTCTCGGGCCTCGACCCGGTGCGCAAGCGCCCCGGCATGTACACCGACACCAGTCGGCCGAACCACCTTGCCCAGGAAGTCATCGACAACAGCGTCGACGAAGCCTTGGCCGGGCATGCCTCATCGGTACAGGTGATCCTGCATGCCGACCATTCCCTGGAAGTCAGCGATGACGGCCGTGGCATGCCGGTGGACATTCACCCCGAGGAAGGTGTTTCGGGCGTCGAGTTGATCCTCACCAAGCTGCATGCCGGCGGCAAGTTTTCCAACAAAAACTACCAGTTCTCCGGTGGCTTGCACGGAGTGGGTATTTCCGTGGTCAACGCCTTGTCCACCGAAGTTCGGGTGCGTGTAAAACGTGACGGCAACGAATACCAGATGACCTTCAAGGACGGCTACAAGGCCACCGAACTGGAAATCATCGGCACTGTCGGCAAGCGCAACACCGGTACCAGCGTATTCTTTGCGCCGGACCCGAAATACTTCGACTCGCCGAAATTCTCCATCAGCCGCCTCAAGCATGTGCTCAAGGCCAAGGCCGTTCTGTGCCCGGGCTTGCTGGTCAGTTTTGAAGACAAGGCCACCGGCGAAAAAGTCGAATGGCATTACGAAGACGGCCTGCGTTCCTATCTGGTGGATGCGGTCAGCGAATTCGAGCGCCTGCCGGACGAGCCGTTCTGCGGCAGCCTGGCCGGTAATAAAGAAGCGGTGGATTGGGCACTGCTGTGGCTGCCGGAAGGCGGCGATGCGGTACAGGAAAGCTACGTCAACCTGATCCCGACGGCCCAGGGCGGCACCCACGTCAACGGTCTGCGCCAGGGCCTGCTCGATGCCATGCGCGAGTTCTGCGAATTCCGCAGCCTGTTGCCGCGCGGCGTGAAGCTGGCGCCGGAAGACGTCTGGGAACGCATCGCCTTCGTTCTGTCGATGAAGATGCAGGAACCGCAATTCTCCGGCCAGACCAAGGAGCGCCTGTCGTCCCGTGAAGCGGCGGCGTTCGTCTCCGGTGTGGTCAAAGATGCGTTCAGCCTGTGGCTCAATGCCAACCCGGAAACCGGCATGCTGCTGGCGGAACTGGCGATCAACAACGCCGGCCGTCGCCTCAAGGCCAGCAAGAAGGTCGAGCGCAAACGCATTACCCAAGGCCCGGCGCTGCCGGGCAAACTGGCCGACTGTGCCGGGCAGGACCCGATGCGTTCCGAGCTGTTCCTGGTGGAAGGTGATTCCGCCGGCGGTTCCGCCAAGCAAGCGCGGGACAAGGAATTCCAGGCGATCCTGCCGTTGCGCGGCAAGATCCTCAACACCTGGGAAGTCGACGGCAGCGAAGTGCTCGCCAGTCAGGAAGTGCACAACATCGCCGTGGCCATCGGCGTCGATCCGGGCGCGGCGGACATGAGCCAACTGCGCTACGGCAAGATCTGCATCCTCGCCGACGCCGACTCCGACGGTCTGCACATCGCGACCTTGCTGTGCGCCTTGTTCGTCCAGCATTTCCGCCCGTTGGTGGATGCCGGTCACGTCTATGTCGCGATGCCGCCGTTGTACCGCATCGACCTGGGCAAAGAGATCTACTATGCCCTCGATGAAGCCGAACGCGATGGCATCCTCGATCGCCTGGTGGCCGAGAAGAAGCGCGGCAAGCCGCAAGTCACCCGATTCAAGGGGCTGGGCGAAATGAACCCGCCGCAGCTGCGCGAGACCACCATGGACCCGAACACCCGGCGTCTGGTGCAGTTGACCCTGGAAGATTTCGAGGCGACCTCGGAAATGATGGACATGCTGCTGGCGAAGAAGCGCGCCGGTGACCGCAAGACCTGGCTGGAGTCCAAGGGCAACCTGGCCGAGGTGCTGGGCTGATGCGTCTGGGCTTTGCCCTGCTCTGTGGGTTGCTGCTGACGTCGATTACGGTATCTGCCGAGCCGGCGCCACAGCTGCGCGTGTTGTCCGGGCATGTCATCGAGGGTATGCGCGGCGGCAACCTGTCCGGCCTGGCGCAGTGCGGCAATGACCTGTGGGCGGTTTCCGACCGCGACGATGACCAGATCTACCGCCTCGATACCCGCGAATCCGTGTGGCAGGCACAAACAGTGCGCATCGACGTACCGCTGGTGCCTGACAGCGGTTTGCCCTGGGGGCTGAAGTCCCGCGTCTGGGTAGCTTCGTTCGTGCGTGGCGGCGATCTGGACTTCGAAGGCATCACCTGCGACAGCGCCGGCAATCGCTACATCGTCAGCGAAGGCCATGCCGCTGTCTTGCAAGTGCCGCCAACCGGGCCTGCCACCTGGCTGAAAATTTCGCCGATGATGGTTCGCGAAGCACGGGCCAGAGGCCTGCTCTTGCAATTCAACGCGTTGTTCGAAGGGCTGGCGATCAATCCGGCGGGGGATCAGATGTGGCTCGCCGCCGAGCGTCAAGGTCGGGGACTGCTGATGATCAAGCGCAAGCAAACGTTGTGGGATTGCGACGGTGGCTGCGTGCTGCTGAGCGAGGCGGGCATGGAAATGCAGCCCGAGCAGTTTCCCCATGCCAAGGCTGTCCCACGGGACTTCTCTGATCTGTCGCTGTTCAACGGCAAGCTGTTCACCCTTGAACGCAATGCCTTCCAGATCTGCCGCCGGGATGCGCAGACGGCCAAGGTCGAGCGCTGTTGGTCGTACGCCGCCGAGTTGTTGCAGGAAAACCGTCGTTATTCACAGAACTACGGGCTGGAAGAAGCGCTGATCGTGGATGCCGATGGCGCCTGGATCGGTGTCGACAATAATTTCGGCGCACGCGCCGATGGCGAAGTCCGCCCGGTGGTCTGGCGCTTCGCCGCACCGGAAGGTGGCTGGAGTGCCAAACCATGAGACAACAACGCCCGGGGCAGCGTATCGGCCGGGTGTTCATGGTGCTGGCCTGGTGTGCGGCGCTGTTTCTGGCCACGCGGTTTTTCGCCCAGTGGGAAGCGCGTCAGCAAAATCCGAATGTGGTGGTCAGTTCGGAGCAGGGCGAAGGTTTCATCGAGGTGAAACTGGTGAGCAATGTGCAGGGGCATTTCGTCGCCAGCGGCCAGATCAACGGCCAGCCGGTGGACTTCATGCTCGATACCGGTGCAACCGATGTGTCGATTCCGGCGGGCCTGGCCAAGCGCTTGAAGCTCGAAGAAGGATTCGGCGTGACCCTGAGCACGGCCAATGGCCTGAGCCAGGGCTATCGCACCCGTATCGAACGCCTGCAACTGGGCGACATCGTGCTGCGGGATGTACGCGCACTGGTGGCCCCGGGGCTGCATGGCGATCAGGTGTTGCTCGGCATGAGCGCACTGAACAAACTTGAATTTACCCAGCGCGGTGGCACCATGCTGCTGCGCCAGACAACGAACCGATGAGGCCCGCATGAGCGACTCCCTTGATCTCAGCCTGGACGGTGTAGAACGCCGGTCACTGGCTGACTTCACCGAAAATGCCTACCTCAACTACTCCATGTACGTGATCATGGACCGTGCCCTGCCGCATATCGGCGACGGCCTGAAACCGGTACAGCGCCGCATTATTTATGCGATGAGCGAGTTGGGGCTGGACGCCGATTCCAAGCACAAGAAATCGGCGCGTACCGTCGGTGACGTGCTCGGTAAGTTCCACCCCCACGGCGATTCGGCCTGCTACGAAGCCATGGTGCTGATGGCCCAGCCGTTCAGCTATCGCTACACGCTGGTCGACGGCCAGGGCAACTGGGGTGCGCCGGATGATCCCAAGTCCTTCGCCGCCATGCGTTACACCGAAGCGCGGCTGTCGCGTTATTCCGAAGTGCTGCTCAGCGAGCTGGGCCAGGGCACGGCGGATTGGGGCCCGAACTTCGACGGTACCCTCGACGAACCGCTGGTGTTGCCGGCACGTTTGCCGAATATCCTGCTCAACGGCACCACCGGTATCGCCGTGGGCATGGCCACCGACGTTCCGCCGCACAACCTGCGGGAAGTCGCCACGGCGTGCGTGCGTTTGCTCGACGAGCCCAAGGCCACGGTCGAACAGCTCTGTGAGCACATCCAGGGCCCGGACTACCCGACCGAAGCGGAAATCATCACCCCGCGCGCCGACCTGCTGAAAATCTACGAAACCGGTCGCGGTTCGGTGCGCATGCGCGCCGTGTATCACATCGAAGACGGCGACATCATCGTCACCGCGCTGCCGCATCAGGTCTCGGGCGCCAAGGTGCTGGAGCAGATCGCCGCGATGATGCAGGCCAAGCCGTCCAAGGCGCCGCAAATTGCCGACCTGCGTGACGAATCCGACCACGAAAACCCGTGCCGGATCGTGATCATTCCGGGGGCGCGGAAAAACTTCGACCACGATGCCCTGATGCAGCACCTGTTCGCCAGCACCGAGCTGGAGTCGAGCTACCGGGTCAACATCAATATCATCGGCCTGGACGGCAAGCCGCAGTTGAAAAACCTGCGGGCGCTGCTGGTCGAATGGCTGGAGTTCCGGGTGCAGACCGTGCGTCGTCGCCTGCAATTCCGCCTCGACAAGGTCGAGCGTCGCCTGCACCTGTTGGACGGTTTGTTGATTGCCTACCTCAACCTGGATGAAGTGATCCACATCATCCGTACCGAGGAGCATCCGAAAGCCGCGCTGATCGAACGTTTCGCCCTCAGCGAAATCCAGGCCGACTACATCCTCGACACCCGTCTGCGTCAGTTGGCGCGACTGGAAGAGATGAAGCTGCGTGCCGAGCAGGATGAACTGCTCAAGGAACAAGCCAAGCTGCAAGCCCTGCTGAGCAGCGAAACCAAGTTGAAAAAACTGGTGCGCAGCGAACTGATCAAGGACGCTGAAACCTACGGGGATGACCGCCGGTCGCCTATCGTCGAGCGCGCCGAAGCCAAGGCCCTGACCGAGCACGATCTGCTGCCGAACGAGAAAGTGACGGTGGTGCTGTCGGAAAAAGGCTGGATTCGCTCCGCCAAAGGCCACGAGATCGACGCCACCGGGCTTTCCTACAAGGCCGGGGACGGTTTCAAGGCGCTGGCAGCCGGGCGCTCCAACCAGTTTGCGGTGTTTATCGACTCCACGGGCCGCAGTTATTCGGTGGCCGCCCACACCTTGCCGTCGGCCCGTGGCCAGGGCGAGCCACTGACCGGTCGCCTGACGCCGCCACCAGGGGCGAGTTTCGAATGCGTGCTGATGCCCGAAGACGATGCGCTGTACGTGATCGCTTCCGACGCCGGCTACGGTTTCGTGGTCAAGGGAGAAGACCTGCAGGCCAAGAACAAGGCGGGCAAGGCCCTGCTGAGCCTGCCGAACAACGCCAAGGTCATGCTGCCGCGCCCTGTGGCCGATCGTGAGCAAAACTGGCTGGCGTCGGTGACGACCGAAGGTCGCCTGCTGATCTTCAAAATCAGCGACCTGCCACAATTAGGTAAAGGCAAAGGCAATAAGATCATCGGGATTCCCGGTGAGCGAGTGGCCAGTCGTGAAGAGTATGTGACGGACATCGCCGTATTGCCGGACGGTGCAACACTGGTGTTGCAGGCCGGAAAACGTACTTTGTCACTGAAAGCGGACGATCTTGAGCACTACAAGGGTGAGCGTGGTCGTCGTGGTAACAAATTGCCGCGTGGTTTCCAGCGGGTAGATGCACTGCTCGTCGAAAGCCCGGTCAACTGAGCGCTACTGCGTTCAGTTGACCGAAGAACGCGAGTTTGAGGCGCCGATCTACGATTTAACCCGTAGTTCGGCGCTTTGCGCTGGAGTCGGAACGCATATTCACGGATGATATGGCCTTTCAAGCGCCGGCACTGCCGCGCGTTCTTCATATTTATTGAGTATTTTTACTGTGATCAGCCTTTTTGCGATCACCTGGATGGGACGATGACTGCTCTGCGCCTTCCTTTTATTCTTTTGCTCGTCGGCGTTCTTGGCCTGGCGGGTTGCAGCGTTCACCAGCCGGTGTCGTTGTATCAGCTGGACGCTGGTAGTCCGGTTCAGCCCGCACAGAACGCGGGCATGGCGGTATTGTTGGGACCGGTCACCGTGGCCGACTACCTGCAACGTGAGACCCTGTTGCAGCGTCAGCCTGATGGCAGCCTGCAGGCCTCGACTGACGGTCGTTGGGCTGGCAGCCTTTCGTCGGATATCGATCAGCTGCTGCTGCGTCAGGTCGCAGGTCGCCTGGACAGCCAGCGCGTAGTGCTGGCCCCGGCGACAGTGGGCTTCACGCCGGATGTTCAGGTACTGCTGACCATCACGCGCCTGGACTCGGGTGAAAAACAACCGGCGATCCTCGACGCGCAATGGCGCCTGATCGACCGTCGCGGGCAGGTCCGCGACAACCGCATCATCCATTTGCAGGAACAGCATGCCGGTACCACGGCGGCGCAGGTCCA
Source organism: Pseudomonas sp. ACN8 (assembly GCF_002303925.1). GTDB lineage: Bacteria > Pseudomonadota > Gammaproteobacteria > Pseudomonadales > Pseudomonadaceae > Aquipseudomonas. The sequence continues at coordinate 40,101 of NZ_MRCS01000012.1, read as the reverse complement.
GGCACAGGGTGTGTTGTTGCAACGACTGGCCGAACAACTGTCGGTGGCGCTCAAGCCCCTGGCCAATCAGCCGCCGATCGCCGAAGTTCCGCGCAAACCGGCAGCCAAGGCGCCAGCACCTGCGGTAGAGCAGGAAAAGCAGCCGAAGATCCCGATGGCCGCGCCTATTCGTACGGATATGGAAGTGTTCCGCTTCTGACCCTGGATGGATTTGAAACAAAGCCCGCATTGATGCGGGCTTTGTTGTTTCTGCGGGTTGGAGATATCTAGCGCCTGTTCTGGCCTCATCGCGAGCAGGCTCGCTCCCACAATTGATCCGGACAGCCCACAGGAGGGGGTTCACTGACGATCCCCTGTGGGAGCGAGCTTGCTCGCGATGAGGCCAGAACAGGCCACAAAAAAGCCCGCAGACGATCGCTTATCTGCGGGCTTCTTCAGATCGGGGCCTGCGGCTTAAGCGCGGCGCTCGTGCATCCGCGCCAGTTGCCGCTCGAGCATCGACGGATACGGCTCCATCAACCGCTCCACGCAGCATGCGCCCTCAGGGCTGGCGATCGGGCGGATCCGTGCACGCTGGCGGATCAAGGCGTCGTCACTGATCTTGCGCTCCACCAGCAGCAGGTTGCGGCTGTGTTGCGACAGCGCCAGGGCGTCCTGGGCGGGGTCGGTCAGCAGCAGGTCGATCTGGCTCAGGCCGAACAGTTCGTCGCCCAGGGTCAGGCCCAGCTGCAACTGCAGGGTGATGCCGCTGTCCGCGACTTCGATCTGCAACTGGTGGCCTAGAGCCCGCAGCAGCTCGCCACAGCAGATGGCGTTGGTCAGGTAATCGTCGCCGCTGTCTTCGGTGTGGAACAGCATCAGTGTGCTGCCATCGTTCAAGGTCTCCACTTCGCCCTGATACAGCGAAGCGGCCTGGTCGAGGCAATCGCGATAGCGTTCGAGCAGCTCTTCAAGTCGCGCACGCGGCAGGCGTCGCAGTTGCTCCTGGGAACCCAGTTGCACCGCCAGCACCGCGCTGTGTTGCGGCACGCTCGGCGTGGCCTTGCGAATCACCGGTTGTGGAGGGCTGTCCAGCGACTCGTCGCGCAGATCGGCGAACGGGTCTTCATCATCGTCGTCTTCAACAGTGCTGACGATCTGCCGTGGCGCTGGCTTGAGCGCCGCTACCGGGCGGCTCTCGTCGAAACTCGGGTCGCGCAGGTTACGGACTTCGAAGGCCGGGTCGGCCTCGTCATCGACGTCGTCGAATTCCGGTTCCGGTTCCGGCACAGGGGCGGGCTCCGGGGCGAAGTTGGCGTGCAGCTGGCGCGCCAGGTCGCCGATTTCGTCCTGGCGGTCGGTGCCCGGGGTGTATTCGTCGATGTTGCGCAGCCACACCCGCAATTGCAGCAGCGGCGTTGAGAGATAACGCCCCATGCGCAGGCTCAGGGCCAGGGACAGGGCCAGCAGGATGGCGCTCAGAATGCCCATGCTTTGCAGGCTGATGGTCATCGGCTGCTGGAACTGGTCCATGTCCAGGCTGATGCGCAATTGCCCGGCAGTCACGTCCTGGAAGGTGATTTTGCTCTGGTACATGCCCTCGGCTTCGCCCAGCAGGCCATGCTTGGGACGCTGGCCGGATTCGGCGAGGATGCGGTTGTCCGGGCTGTAGATGGCGGCGTGGGCCACCAGTTTGTTCTTGGTCAGGTTATTGAGCAGCACATTGAGGCTGAGGATGTCGTTGGACACCAACAGCTCGGTGGCCGAGGTGGCCGTCTGCGTGGTCAGGCTTTCGCCCAGCGCATCCGCCTGCTCGTGCATGGCCTGCTTGAACTGCAGGCCCATCACACCGGCATAGATGACCAGGGCCAGGGCGACCAGAATCACGTTATGGCTGGCGATGCGCAATGCAATCGGTACACGGCGGTGGCGCAGTGCCCGGAAGATCAGCAGGAAGAAGTTATCGGTTTTTACTGGCGTAGGCCGGTTCACTTGAGCTCGGCTCTTTTGTCCGTGGAGTTGACGCGCAGTATAGCGACAGGCCCTAGACCGTCAAAGCGCTCACGGTGCCCGATGGTCACTGAAAGTGGGTAGAATGCGGTTTTTTTCCACCTGCGGGGGTGCGCCTTGCGCGAAATCGTCCTGATAAACATCACGGGAGTCGACCGTCCGGGTCTGACTGCGGCCATTACCGGCGTTCTGGCCCAGGGTGGTGTGAACATTCTCGACATCGGTCAGGCGGTGATCCACGACACCTTGTCGTTCGGCATCCTGGTTGAAATTCCCGACACCGAGCAAGGCAAGTCCGTGCTCAAGGACATCCTGTTCAAGGGGTACGAGCTCGATCAACAGGTGCGTTTCACGCCAGTGTCCGAAGTGGATTACCAGCAGTGGGTCGGCAACCAGGGCAAAAAACGCCACATCGTGACCCTGTTGACCCGCAAGGTGACAGCCGGGCAGTTGCAGGCCGTGAGCTCGATCACCGCCAAATATGGCCTGAACATCGACCATATCGATCGTCTGTCCGGGCGCATGCCGCTGGACACTCCGGCCGACAAGGGCAAGGGCTGCATCGAGTTTTCCGTGCGTGGCGAAGCGGCTGATCCGCAGGCGCTGCGTGCCGAATTCCTCAGCGTTGCCCAGGAACTGAACGTCGACATCGCCTTCCAGGAAGATTCGCTGTTCCGTCGCAACCGTCGTCTGGCGGTGTTCGACATGGATTCGACCCTGATCGAAGCCGAAGTCATCGATGAACTGGCCAAAGCGGCGGGTGTCGGCGACAAGGTCTCGGAAATCACTGAACGGGCAATGGCCGGCGAACTGGACTTCCGCGCCAGCTTCAAGGAGCGCCTGGCCTTGCTCAAAGGCCTGGACGTCAATGTGCTGGACTCCATCGGCGCCTCGCTGCGCCTGACCGAAGGCGCCGAAACCCTGTTCGCTGAACTCAAGCGACTGGGCTACAAAACCGCGATTCTGTCGGGCGGCTTCACTTACTTCGCCAAGCAATTGCAGGCGAAGCTGGGTATCGACTATGTGTTCGCCAACGAACTGGAAGTGGTCGACGGCAAAGTCACCGGCGTGGCGATAGAGCCGATTGTCGATGCGCAGCGCAAGGCGGACTTGCTGAAGGAACTGGCACACAAGGAAGGCTTGCGCCTGGAGCAGACCATTGCGGTCGGTGACGGTGCCAACGATCTGCCGATGCTGGCGATTGCCGGGTTGGGTGTGGCGTTCCGCGCCAAGCCGCTGGTCAAGCAGTCGGCCAAGCAAGCGATCTCGACCCTGGGGCTGGATGGCGTGCTGTATCTGCTGGGTTTCCGCGATCGCGACGGACAGCTCTAACACCGCAAACTACTGTAGGAGCGAGCTTGCTCGCGATGGGCGTTAACGATGACGCGGGCAATCTGAATGCCCGCGTCGCCTCGCCGTTCATCGCGAGCAAGCTCGCTCCTACATATCAGGCCTTCGGCAGGCCCATGCCCTGACCCATCTGCACCGCCGTACCTGCGGTCATATCTTCTGCCCACTTGACCTGATCCGGCCCGAACAGCACGACAGCGGTCGAACCCAGCTTGAAGCGACCCAGTTCCGCACCTTTTTCCAAGTGGATCGGCGCACGTGCGGCTTCGTCGTAGCGGAAGGTTTTCAGCTCGCGTTTCGGCGGCGTGACCAGACCGGCCCAAACGGTTTCAATCGACGCAACGATCATCGCGCCCACCAGCACCACGGCCATCGGTCCGCGCTCGGTGTCGAATATGCACGCCACGCGCTCGTTGCGGGCGAACAGTTCCGGAACGTTTTCAGCGGTTGTCTGGTTGACCGAGAACAGGCGACCCGGGATGTAGACCATCTCGCGCAGGGTGCCGGCCAGTGGCATGTGCACGCGGTGGTAGTCCTTCGGCGACAGGTAGATGGTCGCGAAGTCGCCGCCCATGAACGGCGCAGCGTTTGCCGCATCGCCACCCAACAGTTCCAGCACGCTGAAGCTGTGGCCCTTGGCCTGGAACACACGACCGTGTTCGATCGGGCCAAGCTGGCTGATCGCGCCGTCGGCCGGGCTGAGGATCGCGCCCGGAGTCTCGTCCAGCGGGCGGGCACCGTCTTTCAGCGCGCGGGTGAAGAACGCATTGAAGTGCTCGTAGGCGGTCAGGTCTTCGACCAGCGCCTGGGACATGTCCACCTGATAGCGCTTGGCGAACCAGGCGGTAAAGGCATTCTTGAACCAGCGCACGCGGCATTCGGCGATGCAGCCGGCCAGTCGCGAGAGCAAGTTGTGGGGCAGCAGGTACTGGCCGAGGAGAAACAGACGCTTGTTCATTAACGGTCCTTAAAAATCTCAAATGTCTACCGGGGTATCGGGATGGTTGCCCCATTCGCCCCAGGAGCCGGCGTAGCCTTTGACCCGCGGATAACCGAGAGCCTTGGCCACCAGATAGGTGAAGCCAGAACGATGGTGGGTCTGGCAGTGGGTAATCACTTCTTTGTCTTTGCTGATCCCGAGTTGTTCGAGGATCTGCGGCATGTCGGTGCGGATGCGCAACTGGCGTGCCTTATCCATGCCGGCGGTCCATTCGAAATTGACCGCGCCGGGAATGTGTCCGCCCTTGGCTGCCAGGACTTTCTCGCCGGAAAACTCCAGCGGTCCGCGTGCATCCCAGATCGCCAGATCGGCGGCACCGAGACGGCTTTGCAGGTATTCGCGAGTGGCGGTGGGTTCGTCGTGCAAGGCCAGTGGAACCGGGCCGCCCACGGGTGGCGGGATCTGGATCGACATGGGCAAGCCTTCCGCCAGCCAGGCCGTCAGGCCGCCGTCGACATAGTGGTACTTGCCGTGGCCGATGACATCCAGCAGCCAGATGAAGCGCCCGGCCCAGCCGCCGCCTTCGTCGTCATACACCACGTAGACTGCGTCGGGGTTGTGTCCCAACTCACCAAACAGCGTTTCGAGTGCTGCCTTCGGGGGCATCAGTCCCGGGGCGGGGGCCTGGCCGAGCTGCGTGCGCTTCGGATCGACAAAGCGCGCCCCGGGAATGTGCCCTTCGGCGTAGCGGGCGGGACTGGTCAAGTCCACCAGAATCAGTTCGCGGGCGTCGAGGCGAGGGAGCAAGTCGCTCGGCTCGATCACCAGCGGCAAGCCAGAGAAGTCAGACATGTGAGGTCTCCAGAGCACAAAAGGGAGGATTGTAACGCAGCTTATTGGCCACGGTGGCTAAAGCTGTGCAGGGCTTTTTCGATGCATTGCGCGGTTTTACCGAAGGCCTGTACGGAGATTTCCGAAAACGGCCCGCCGCCTTGATCCGCCACGACGATCATGATCACCCGGCCATTGTTGACCAGCGAACGCAGCAGCAGGTGTTCGCCGCTGAACTGCGAGCGCAGGTTGTTGGGTAGCAGGGCCGAGAATTGCACGTTGTTGGCTGGCGTCAGGCGCACCTGGGCCTGCTGCGCAAGCAGGCGTTGCAACACGTTGCTCTGGCTGACCACGAAGTTCAACCCGGCAGCCTCCTTCGGCAGGCCGGCCGTCTGGTGCACACGCAGGTTGGTGTGGGTGCGGTCGGCCATCAGGATCATCACCCGACGCATGCCGCAGGCCACGAGGGCGTCCCGGGCGGCGATGGTCAAGTGCATGGCGTTGGTGAAGCGACTCGGCTCGACCAGCAATTCGGCACATTGCTTGCGCCACTTCGCCAGGTCTTCGGCGGTGGGTGCCGCTGCTGGCAGTAAGCCTGCGTGGACGCGGTTCATGCCCCACGGCCAGATCAGCGATTCGGCGGGGTGCCAGAGATCGGGCATGGCGTGATGGCGTGCGCTGTTGGCGGCTTGCTGGTGCAGTTGTTGCTGCAGCTCGTCCATCGGCATTTGCAGGTAAAGGCAGGTCAGGTACTGCCAGCGCTCACTGTGGGGGCTGTCCCAGGCGTGTTGCGCCGACAGTGCCAGCCCGTTGGCCAGCAGCACCGTATTGGCCGGTTGATTGAGCCAGCGGCGCAGGGTCGGATCGTCATCGAGGCGGTTCTGCTGACGCAGTGGATGCTCGCTGTCACGGGCGATGCGCAGGACTTTCACCAGTTCCCGCTGTTCGGTGAGCAGCAGGCGATAACCCTGCTGCACCCAGATCGGCAAGCGCCAGACCTCTACCAGCGCCTGACCGATGTCCAGCAGGCGTACGCCAAACAGTTGCTGCTCGACTTTGCGTGCCGACTCGCCTTTATGGATGACCCGCAGCTCCCAGTCTTCGAGCAGTTTCGGATGGGTCAGCGCCAACGGCCACAGGGGCGAAAGAAACAGCAGGCTGCCCCAATGGATGTCCTGCCACAGCCGCGCCAGGCGGCTGGCAAAAAAACCGTTGGCCTGTTGCGTGGCGTGCTGGCTGATCATCTGCAACTGACGCAGGGCTTTGGGGATCTCGGACTGGGGTTCGACGGGCAACCGCGCGAGCAGTTCTTCGGTGCGCTTCAGGCCGAGGCGATTGATCGCAATCTCGAGGTTTTCCGCAGGCTCGATCATGCCGCCATGGGTATGCCGGTTGGCTTCGCGAATCACGCTCAAGGCCAGTGCCGGGCTGCCTTGCATGAGGTCGGCGATATCGCGCAGCGAGCTGCGGCTGTCGCCGATGGCCTTGCAGACCCGGTCGTGACTGGCTTGCGGAACCGGCAGGCGCACGCCATCGAGCAGCTTGACCCAGCCTTCGAGAGTGGTCGGTTTCGGGGTTGGAACGTTCGTTTCGTTAACCATGGTGGGAGGCGATCATCGTCAACATTACCTGGGCCCGGAAGGGGTCAAATTAGCTTTTCGCCTGAACTGGCTATAGTCTGGCGCAGTTTTGCCGATAAGTAGAAGAAGAGATTTTTTAACTTCCGAATATGACCTTGAACCCGACTCAGTAAGTGCTCTCCTAACCTATGGCTAAAATTATCGGCATCATCGTCGTATTCGCGAGCGTGCTCGGCGGATACGTGCTTTCCCACGGCAAGATTGCCGCCCTGATCCAGCCTTTCGAGGTCATGATCATCGGCGGCGCGGCCCTCGGCGCTTTCCTGCAGGCCAACCCCGGCTACATGACCATGCACGTGCTCAAGAAGTCCCTGAGCATGTTCAGTTCGCGTTTCAACCACGGCTTCTACCTTGAAGTGCTGGGCCTGATCTACGAGATCCTCAACAAGAGCCGCCGCGAAGGCATGATGGCCATCGAAGGCGACATCGAAGATGCCGCCGCGAGCCCGATCTTCGCCAAGTACCCGACCGTTCTCAAGGACGAGCGCATGACCGCGTTCATCTGCGATTACCTGCGCATCATGTCCTCCGGCAACATGGCTCCCCACGAGCTGGAAGGCCTGTTCGACATGGAACTGTTCAGCCTCAAGGAAGACCTGGAACACCCATCCCACGCCGTCAACGGCATCGCCGACGCCATGCCCGGTTTCGGTATCGTCGCGGCGGTATTGGGTATCGTGGTGACCATGGCTTCGCTGGGTGAAGGCGACCAGAAGTCCATCGGCCTGCACGTGGGTGCGGCACTGGTGGGTACCTTCTTCGGTATTCTCGCCGCCTACGGTTTCTTCGGCCCGCTGGCCCATTCCCTGGCCCACGATGCCAAGGAAGAGCTGAACGTCTACGAAGCCATCAAGGCCTCGCTGGTGGCTTCGGCTTCCGGCATGCCGCCATCGCTGGCCGTGGAGTTCGGGCGCAAGGTTCTGTACCCGGCGCACCGTCCAAGCTTCGCCGAGCTGGAACAAGCGGTTCGCGGTCGTTAAGTTATGGAAAACAATCAGCCGATCATTATCAAGCGCGTCAAGCGCATTGCCGGCGGGCACCACGGGGGCGCGTGGAAAATCGCCTTCGCCGACTTTGCCACGGCGATGATGGCGTTCTTCCTGGTGTTGTGGCTGCTGTCCACCGCCACGCCGGAACAGAAGATCGCCATCGCCGGTTACTTCAAGGACCCGATCGGCTTTTCCGAAAGCGGCACGCCGTACATCATCGATCTGGGTGGCACGCCGACCATGGCGCCGGAAAACACCCTCAACCCCGAGGTCAAGTCCCAGCCACAGCCGGACAAGGTCACTATCGATACCGACCAGGTCGAAGGCATGGCCGAGCAGGTCGAAAAAGAGCGCCTCGAACTGTTGCTGCAAGAATTGCAGAACAAGGTCGAAGAAAACCCGCAGATGCAGAAGTTCAAGGACCAGATCCTGTTCGAAATCACGCCGGACGGCCTGCGTATCCAGATCATGGACGCGGAAAACCGCCCGATGTTCGATTCAGGCTCGGCTCGCTTGAAGCCGTATTTCGAAGACATCCTGCTGGCCATGGCCGACACCATCAAGGCGGTTCCGAACAAGATCAGCATCAGCGGCCACACCGATGCCAAGCCATACACCGGCACCGGTGATTTCGGTAACTGGGAGCTTTCGGCCAACCGTGCCAACGCCGCACGGCGTGCGCTGGTGGCGGGCAGTTATCCGGAGGCACAGGTGGCGCGGGTGGTCGGTTATGCCTCGTCGGCCCTGTTCGATCGCGAGCATCCGTTCAATCCGGTCAACCGTCGCATCGACATCGTGGTGCTGACGAAGAAAGCCCAGCGTGCAATCGAAGGATCGCAAGGTGCGGAGCCTGCTGTTGATGCGCCGCAAGGTTCGGCTGCTCCGGGAGCTGCACCGGCTGAGCCGGTCGACCCGAACGCGTTGCCGGCGGACAAGGAACCGCTGCCGGCCCACGAGCTTCGTGAGCGTCTGAATCTGTTCGACGACCCGGCACCGAAACCGGGTGAGCCAGCCAAACCGGCTGAACCGCCCAAGCAGTGACCCACAAGAAAGCCGACAGCGATGTCGGCTTTTTTGACGGCGGTTTCTACTTTAAAAGCCGCGGATGACTCGGGCCTTGAGATCGGTGTGAAAGCGATCCGCATTGGATTTGTTAACGCTACGCACCGACTCGCTACCGTTCACCGAATCCAGTGACATCGAGCGCTTGAGCGTCGATTCGTTTCGATAGGCATCAATAAAGAACTCGATGTCCCGGTCGCTGGTCAGCTTGGGCCATTTATCGAGGTACAGTGGCAGCTCGGTCGGGCCGGTCTTGAACGAGCAGATGCGTCGGTTGGTGATGGTCGCCTCGCCGATTTCGAACGGCACCCACCAGGACAGTGCGGTTTTCTCCGACACCACCGCCAACAGGTGCGTGCATTCGCTGATGTTGCGGGTGATCACTCCGGTGATGTCATCGGTGGTCTGGGATTCGGCATCCAGTACGTCGAGGTAGGTCTTGATGTTGGCCTGGATCAGGCGCGCGTTGATTTTAACCGCGTGGGCGCGATCCATGTGGCGGTAGCTGATAAACACTGGCATTAGAAATGTCCCTTGATCGCGAGTTCGCGGTAATAGGCGCCGAGGGCGGTGAGGCGGCAGCCGGTGGAGTGGATGGCGGCGTAGTACATGTGTTCGGCGTCCACCGGTTCGACCAGGCTGTGGCGGTTGCACTTTTGCAGTTGGGCGAAGACCTCGCCCTGTTCCGGGTTGAACTCGGGTTCGGTGGGCTCGAAGCTGGGGGAGAGGGGGTACACCGACTCCGCTTCGGCAAACCATTCGGGGAGTTTGCGCAGGATTTCCTTGGGGATCAGCGGCGACACTTCGCGCAGGGAAATGAATTGCGAAACGTTGGTCTTGAACACCGGACGCTGTTCCCAGGCATCGAGGGCGTTGTCGACAAACGAGTAGAGGCTGCCGGGAGTGATCTTGCCCAGGATGTTCGCGGCTCCGCCGTGCAGAGCCTGGAGCAGCAATCCGGTGAACACGCCGTGCTGCACGCCCTCCATCGCCGGCTCTTCCTTTTTGCAGGCGGTCAGGATGGTCATGCCTTCGCCGACCACGCTGCCTTCACTTCGCAAGGCGCGCAGTTCGCCGGCCGAGCCGCTCTGGCAACAATCGAGAATGATCACTTTGTTCTTGATCTTCGTGGCCTTGCTCGCCCAGTTGAGAATGTCGCTGAGACGAATTCCGTCCTTGGCGCTCTTGTAGTCCTGCGGGATCAACATGCCTTCGTCGGTGTCGGTGTCGAAGCTGCCGTGGCCGGCGAAATACAGCAGCGCGACATTGCAGTCCCCGGCAAACAGTTCGCGGATCTGGTCTTCGAGTTTTTCCCGGCTCAGGTAGTCCTCGGCGGAGGTCAGCACGATGTTCTTGAAGTTCGGATCGCCATTGGCGTCGGTCTTCAGTACCGAGGCCATGGCCATGGCGTCATTGCTGCAACCGCTCAGGCGCGACACATGGGTGTAGTCGTTGATGCCGATAAACAGTCCCTTGCGCATGGTTACACCGCCGTATGCTTGCGAATCGCATCGATGATGCTGTTGGTGTTCCACGCACATTCGGCATGTGCCGCGTCACGTACCACCGTGGAAATGCGTTCGGCGCCGAACGGCTTGATCGCAATGATCACCTTGCCCATGCGCTTGGCGATCTCGATTTCCTTGTTGATCCACTTGCTGTAGGTGGAGTACATCCCGGCCATGATCAATACCGCCGAACACGGGCGGATCTTGTTTTCGATGGCCTCCTCAAGTTGTTTGTCGGTTTTCGCACCGACAATCGGGTTGTCCGGTGGCACCGAAAAATTCTTGTACGTGAAACCGGGCTTGGCGTTGAGCAGGCGCACGAGATTGTCGTGGGCGTCGGAGTAATTCCACGAGTGGCTGATGAACAGATGGTAGGTTTGCATGGGTGTCCCTCGGTGTCGCAGGAGTGCGAAGAGGGTTTGAACTTAGGTGATTGCAGGGCGGCCACAAGGGGGCGGCGCGGAAAGAGAAATGCCCTACAAGCGGGCTTATGCATGCCTTACAGAAAAGTCTGATGTTTAAGCGGGGGGGAAGATCCAGCCGCCGGCCGCCCCGCTGAAGGCAGGGCGGTCGGCACGTCTGTTTAGTAGCCGTTTTCCGGCAGGCTGGCGATGATCGAGCGGTAGCTGTTCATCCGTTGCTGCTGCACGCGGCCGTCTTCAAGGGCCTTGAGCAGGGCGCAACCGGGTTCGCGGTCGTGCTTGCAGTCACGGAAGCGGCAGGTGCCGAGCAGATCGTTGAACTCGATGAAGCCGGCTTCGACGTCGGCGCGGCTGACGTGGCCCAGGCCGAATTCGCGGATACCCGGGGAGTCGATCAACTCGCCGCCGCCGGGGAAGTGGAACAACCGCGCGGTGGTGGTGGTGTGGGTGCCCTGGCCGGACAGTTCGGACAACGGACCGACGCGGGTTTCGACTTCCGGCAGCAGGCTGTTGACCAGCGACGACTTGCCGACACCTGACTGGCCGACGAACACGCTGATGCGTCCGTCCAGTTGCTTCTGCAACTGCTCCATACCGTTGCCGTGGTGCGCCGACACTTCCAGTACCGGATAGCCGAGTGTGCGGTACACCGCGAGCAAGGCATTCAGCGCAGGAGCGTTGTTGTCGTCGATCAGGTCGAACTTGTTCAGCAGCAACAGCGGTTTGATGCCCGCATGCTCGGCCGCGACCAGGTAGCGGTCGATCAGGTTGGCGTGGGGCTCGGGCAGCGGTGCAAACACGATGACGATCATGTCGACGTTGGCCGCCACAGGCTTGAGCTGACCACGGCTGTCCGGGCGACACAGTTCGGTGTTGCGCGGCAGTTGCGCCACGATCACGCCGATACCCTGGTTGCCGGCGCGCCAGACCACCTGATCGCCGGTCACCAGCGCCGGCAGGTTGGCGCGCAGGTGGCAACGGAATACCTGGCCGGCCAGTTCGCCGTCGCGGGCCTCGACTTCGACCTGCACACCGAAGTGCGCGATCACCAGGCCGTGCTGTTCCGGGCCCAGATCGCCGCCCTCAAGCGCCTCGACAGCCGAGGACTCGCGTTTGGCGGCGCGGGCAGCGCGTTCGCCCTGAATCTTTTCGATGCGCCAGTTTTGACGACGATTGAGTTGGCGTTTGGCCATGGGTGTTCCGTATAAAGAATGCAGCGATTAGGTAAAACGGCCGCGAGTTTAGCACGCCCGGCTACCGGCCTAGGCTAAACTGCGCAGCATTGCCTAGGAGCCAAACATGCAAAACCCACAGAACCTGATCTGGATCGACCTGGAAATGACCGGTCTGAACCCGGACACCGACGTCATCATCGAAATGGCCACCATCGTCACCGACAGTGACCTGAACACCCTGGCCGAAGGCCCGGTGATCGCCATTCACCACAGCGACGAAATCCTCGCTGGCATGGACGAGTGGAACACCCGTCAGCACGGTGGTTCCGGGCTGACCCAGCGTGTTCGCGACAGCCGCATCAGCATGGCCGAAGCCGAAGCCGAAACCATCGCCTTCCTGGAAAAGTGGGTGCCGAAGGGCAAGTCGCCGATCTGCGGCAACAGCATCTGCCAGGACCGTCGCTTCCTTTATACCCACATGAAATCCCTGGAAAGCTATTTCCACTACCGCAACCTCGACGTGTCCACGCTCAAAGAGCTGGCTGCGCGCTGGGCACCGGACGTGCGTGACAGCTTCAAGAAGGGCAGCACTCACCTGGCCCTGGACGACATCCGCGAATCGATCGCCGAGTTGCAGCACTACCGCAAGCATTTCATCAAGTTCTGAATCACGGCCGTCCGTACCGGACCCATCGCGAGCAAGCTCGCTCCCACAGGTACAGCGCCGCCCCTATGGGAGCGGGCCTGCTCGCGATGACGTCAGTTCAGTCACCTTGGATGGCTGAGGCGAATCTCGGGCGCCCTCTTTTGGTGCCTGGATGAACTGAGTAGACTGCGCGCCTTTCTGCAAGGACCGCCACTATGCTGCTGATGCTCTACCTGATAGCCATCACCACCGAAGCCATGACTGGCGCCCTCTCTGCCGGCCGGCGCGGCATGGACTGGTTCGGTGTAGTGCTGATCGCTTGCGTCACGGCGCTGGGCGGCGGTTCGGTGCGAGATGTGCTGCTCGGGCACTACCCGCTGACCTGGGTCAAACACCCGGAATACCTGGTGCTGACCACGGCTGCCGCCATGATCACGGTGTTCACGGCGCGCTGGATGCGGCATCTGCGTTCACTGTTCCTGGTACTCGACGCCATGGGCCTGGTGGCGTTCACCCTGATTGGCTGCATCACCGCCCTGGAAATGGGCCATGGCATGTTGGTGGCATCGGTCAGCGGTGTGATCACCGGCGTATTCGGCGGCATCCTGCGGGATATTTTCTGCAACGATATTCCGCTGATTTTCCGGCGTGAACTTTATGCCAGTGTTTCGTTTGCGGCGGCATGGTGTTACATGCTGTGTATCTACCTGCAATTACCCGGTGAACAATCGATTCTGATCACCCTGTTCGGTGGGTTTTTGCTGCGCTTGCTGGCGATCCGTTTCCACTGGGAAATGCCCAAGTTTGTTTATAACGACGAGCATTGAGTGTTATAGCTCTTGTTGCTGCAAGAGAATGTGCGGTAATTATTTAGCACTTTATGAACTGTTGCTTTTTATAAGCTGAATTTTCATTTCAGTTTATAGGCGACAAGTAATGGTTGACGCATGTTCAGAGACTTGCACGGGTAATAGTCGTAATCAATTCATCGAAGAAAAAATCCCGAACTGGCTGATCCAGGCGTTACCTCACAGACGCTTGGCGCTGCGACAAGCGCCTGTGGCCGTTGCTGATTGGTACAGAACCGCCTCAAAGGCCTCTCACGCTGCCCTGGCCCAAGCTGTCAAGACTGCCTGGTTGTCGCAGTCCAGGCTGGATAAAGTGTTCGAGCCGCTTGCCGATGCCCGTCGGTTTGCCGAGCCTTTGCTCCAGAAGGCGTTGAAAGATCGATTTGGAGTTGAACTGGATGTCTCCCGAACGTTTCTGCGGCTCTACCTGCCAACGGGAATTTTGAATGGATATAAAGTTAAAACCCTTTCTCTGCTTGATGCAGCGTTGCATAACTTCGAAGTGAAGGAGTCGGCTGCGAATTATTTTGACAGTGCGTCCTGTTTTATCAGTGAGCCCGATGCTCGTGGTCACTTCAGTATTCTGTCGCTTAATAAGCAGATAGGTATTGATGCGTTTATTTTGGCTTGCCGCGATCTGGATATCGGTGGTCAGTACTCACAGCAATTGGAAGCCATGTTGTTACCGACGGATGCGGTAGCCAAGGCCGTCCTGGAATACAGAGTAAAAACCAGTCAAAAGGACGCGTTCAGAGCGGCGGTGTTGTTGGCGCGGATGAAAGGGGATATTTGCGCGGATTCACAGGTCTTGCTGTTGCGCCTGCTTGATGGGGTGCGCAGCCCGGGCATGCATTGTTATCAGTTGCAGATCATGACGGCCCGGCTGACCGGGATCATGCTGCTGGCCGGTGATCTGGAGCGTTCTTCCTGGGTTGAGCCGCTTTTGGTTTACATCCCCGATGATCCACTGCACCCGATCAAGGAATATCCGTCGACGCTGGCGTTCAGGGCGACATTGATTGAGCAACTGCGCTCTCCGGTCTACCAAAGGTTTTTTGCACGGTTTATTGATCATGCGCAGCGCGGGGCGTTTTTTGCCGCGCTCGACCAGCAATTGAACGTTGTGAAGTGGCATCCCCCGCAACCAGCAGATCCACGACCCGCCTGGCGCAATACGCCAATTGATAAACCCGTACTGCGATTTCACATGCATAAGGTTCAGAGTGATCCGTGGCAATGGTTGTATCAGGGCGCGCTCAACAAAATCCTCAATGACGCACGCAATATCGCTGTGCCCACAGCGGACGAAGACCGTCAGTCTCGCTGGGAGTTTTGGGACAGTCTGCAGAACGTGGCGTCCATCATTCTTCAGGTCGCCACCTTGGTGGCCGTGCCGTTCGTGCCTTTCGCGGGCGAGTTGATGCTGGCCTACACCGCCTATCAATTGCTGGACGATACCTTTACCGGCATTCTCGATTGGGCCGAGGGGCAGGTCGCCGAGGCGGCCGACCATTTGCTGGGCATCGCCGAAAACCTGGCGCAACTGGCGGCTTTCGGAACGGCGGCGACTGTGGTTGGCAGAGTGCTGGCGATCAAGCCTTCGGCATTTGTCGAGGGGCTCAAGCCGGTGACGCTGCACGACGGACGCACACGCTTGTGGAATCCTGACCTTGCGCCTTACGAGCAATCGGTCTCGCTACCGATGGGAGGTGCTACGGACGAACTGGGTCTTGAGCATCACGCTGGCAAGACTTTCCTCACGCTTGAAAGTCGCACTTATGAAGTGGCTGCCGACCCTGACAGCGGCGCCTACCACGTGCGCCACCCGGAGCGGCCGACCGCCTATCGACCGCGCCTGACCCACAACGGCGAAGGCGCCTGGGCCCATGAAGTCGAGCGCCCGATGGAGTGGCAAGGTGCGCAACTGTTCCGGCGTCTTGGACACTCGGTTGCGGAGTTTTCCGATATCACGGCAAGGCGCATTCTTGCAGTGAGTGGCATCGATGAGGCGGTGCTGCGGGACTTGCATGTTCACTCTCGGCGCCCGCCTGCGTTGCTTGAGGACAGCATTCGGCGGTTCAGGCTCGATGACCGAATCAGTACATTGCGTGCCCAACTGTTGAGTGCCGATCCTGCGGTGTATGCGCGTGTCGAACCGCAGATGCAGGCTCAATTGCTACAGATGCATGGGGTCCGCATATTTGAAAGTCAATTGCGCAATGGCAAGGGCCTGCAAGCCATCGTTGAGTCATTGGACGATGCAACGTTGAAAAAGCTGCTGGGTGTGAACCCGACGTCTGGCGATTCTCTGCCGGCGATTGAAGTTCGCTGCGCGCTACTGCGTGCGCGCATGGCTGACTGGGCCAAGGTGCATCGTTCCGAGTTGTTCAATGCCAGGGAACTTGCGTTCGAACACAGCACCGAAGAGGAAATCCGACAATTACGGCGGGTTTTTCCCGAGCTGCCCAAAACCATTTGCAAGGAGCTATGGCGCAATGCCGGCGCTTCCGAGCATTTGCGAATTCACAACCGACTCGGAATAAGCCGACCAATGGCGTACGAAGCACTGTCTTATTTGCGAGAGCTGCGCCTCAGCCGCGCGTGTGAGGGCCTCTATCTGGAAGCCGTCAGTCATCCGGACAGTGACAGGATCGCACTGCATATGTTCGAAAAAATCAGCGGCTGGTCACCCCATGTTCGCCTTGAGGTGCGCGGCGAACAGTTCACCGGCACATTGCTGGACAGCGTTGGCAGTCCCGAGGCGCCTGTCCTTGGAGTGCTGGTCAGACAGAACGGCAAGTATCAGGCCCATGATGCCTTTGGCGTGCAACTGCATGGATTCGACACCCTCTATGGCGCGGTGATGCATGCGCTTCCCGACGGGCAACGCTCGGCGTTGGGGCTGTCCTACTCGAGCCGGGGCAGTGAGTTGAAACAATTGATCCAGCAACAACCGTTACCCTCGCGCGCTACGCTGCGAAAACTGTTTGCCCAGCCGCCAGTGGGCCCGGACGCCCGTTCGCCCATGGGGCTTGCGGTAGGACGGTCCGGTTATCTGTTGGGCGGTGGGGATTTCAAATCGGTCGAGTCGCGACCCATCGAGCAACGCTTGCGTGCGCTTTATCCAACGCTGTCTGAAGAGGATCTGGCGGACTTGCGTAGCGAGCGCATGACCGGGGATCCATTGCAGGCCGTCACCCGCCTGGAAAACGAGTACCTCACGCTGGTCAATGAGCTGGAGATCTGGGTCAAGGCAGTCCCCGAGCGTCATCCGCTCACCGGTTTGCCACTGGATGCCGGTACTGTCGAGGATCAAGTCCGCAAAAGACAGGCCTTCATGGAAGAGCTCAAAGCCAGTTGGTCGCGCAAGCAGACCTCCGCAAGCCCGTATGAGCCTTACCACTTTTATCTGTACCTCGACATCATCGGCGAGTTGCCGGAACTGTCCGCCGATTTTAGCCATGTGACCGAGTTGGTCTTGGGAAGCCATCATCAGCCCTTGCAAGGGCATGGTTTTCTAAAGGGGTTTACCGGGCTGCAGTTTCTTACACTGGAGGGGATCAACCTGGAGACTTTCCCCATGGAAATTTTTCAGATGCGCCGCCTGGAGTCATTGACGCTTAACCGTTGCGCCTTGCGTCTTTCCGAGCCTGCAGCAGAAGGGCTGTCACGCATTGAAAGCCTGAAGTTGCTGAGTCTCAATGACAATCCATTGGGGATCAGTCCGCATCTGGGATTCATGAAGGGGCTGCGTGACGTTTATCTGCATGATGCCGGGTTATCTGAAGTGCCATCTGGTCTGTCTGGTCTTGAATATTTATCGAGAGTTGATTTGACGTCCAATGACATCATCGAAGTGCCGGACGAATTTTTTGATATTCCGGATACTCGTACCATTGATGTGGATCTCAGTGATAATCCCTTGGGGTTGGAAACTATTGCAGGAATTAATGAGTATCTTGATCGTGCGAGCCTGGATAGAAAGATCTTGATTCGATTTGATGAGTTGCCATCCGAGGAAGATAGTTTTTCAAGTGACTTTGAAGATGGCTCCGCAGACAGTGCTATCAGTAGTGGTGAGGAGAGCGATGGAGGCCAAGGTTGAGTTTTGATGTGGATGCTGTTTACATGGTTTGACTCTTTTCTGTGTGCTGTCTCGTGAATCATTGATGTAGTTTTATCTGTGTGGGGCTGGTCTAAGTCGCTCGGTTCGGCCCTTCATATAACTTCAAGCTATTATTTGATCACGCAAGAGGGAGTCGATTTATGGTGGATGAAAATTCCAGGCCGGCACGGATAACTACGTTCAAAGTACAACTTGACGGTGGAACGGGCGCGCGGTCAAAAACGATTTATGCCAATGGCAGGATGCAGGTCCGGGTTCAAGTGTTACTTGCTGCCGTTGATGGGAGCGGCAAGAAGGTTATGTTGCCGCCGTCGGTTTATCTGACGGTGAGGTTAATCAACTACAAGACCGGAGAGTTGTTGGGGGATGGCTGGGAGGCCAGCGCTCCCAACCGTTTCTCGCGAGAGTTATATAACATTCCATTGGACTGGAAGGACGAACCACCACCCGTGGATCCCTACACCCGGGTGATTACCTATTGGGTTTCCAGTTCGGTCGCCCTGGATATGCAGATTGGTGCCGTGGTCATCTTGAATGATGTAGTGATTCGTACCAATGGTACAACAGCCGGATTCAGCGCAACCAGTAGCGTAACAATCGAGGCACAACCTCCGGTTGTTTATGATTTCGCGAAGTTTAACTTGAGTGCAGTTGCAAGCAGTCCTGTTTCTGCGACGACGATTACCCATTTTTACTTGGGATTGAATGTCGAAGGGAAACAGATAAAGCTGGTTGGGTGGTCAAGTCGGATTGATGCGAGCATTAATGTGTTTTCCAGAAATCATTTGGCGTTCGAGTGTCGTGGGTATCATTCGGATAATGCTTACTGGTGGAGGTCGGTCTGCCATGTTGGAGGGGTTGATGAGGCAGAGTTGTTCGTGGTTCTTCCTTCGGGGCGTGAATCGAATAGGCCTCAGATATACCGTGTTCCAATTAATGATAGAAAAGGCATGTTGTCCATTGTTCAGGGGGTGACTCTGGATTTTACTGCTGATGAGTATGTAGGTAAAAAAGGTTTATTTTATTTTACCGTATACGATGTTTTTGGTACGGGACATGATTTGTGCTTGCGTTTTGATAACTCTGTTTTTCCAAACTATTTTGTTCTCGAGAGGGGTTAGCTGTTCTCGTTGAGTTAAAAATGTTTGTATTCAACGAGCATTGATGCACATCAATCAGGATGATGGTATGTCTGAAAAAACAAATACGCCTATTTTTTCCAATGCCTTTAACTTTTCCGAGTTTTTGAGTGGCGGGGTTGACCCCCGAACCGGCCTGTACACGTTCAATTTATCGCTGGGTAATATCAATTCATTGGCGTTGAATGGGCCGTCGCCGGAGATCAGGCTTCAGTTCAGCCCGCTCAATACCATTGATAGCGGATTGGGGGCCGGATGGTCGTTGCCGTTGTCGTACTATGATCGGGTGAACAATACGCTGTCGTTATCCGGTGGTGACAGTTACAAAGCGGTGCCGGTTGTTGATGGGCTCAAATTTACCGAGCCCCATGTGGAGGATTTCAACGTCACCCGCTCCGTCGCAGGTCAGTATTCACTGCGGCATAAAAGCGGTCTGCGGGAAGAACTCGAAGACTTCGATCAGACTGGCTTCGCAGTGCCGAAGCGGATCGTCGCAGCCAATGGCGGCGAAATCTATCTGGACTACGCCGCGCACCAGGGTCGGCCGGTACTGGTTGCGCTCAGAAGTAACGAACAAGCTTTACTGAGCCTTACCTACAGCGACGCGAAAGTCGTCCTCACTCGCTATCCCGGTACGGAATGTGAAGCACAGTTTACGTTGATACTGAGTAACGGCGAGGTTTCCGAGATCAGACTGCCGACCGCAGAACGATGGTCATTTGCCTATGAACAAAAGCAGGGGTTTCTTTGCCTGACTGAGGTGAACTCGGCGTTGGGCGCACGTGAGTTGATTGGTTATGCTGAAGACGGTCACGCCTTCCCACCCGGGGCGCCTGTCGAGACGTTGCCGTACGTGATTTCGCACACCGTGTTCCCGAAGGTCAAACAACCCGCCATCGTGACGGAGTACGAATTCTCCACGCATAACTTTCTCGGGTTCGATGATGGGCTTGTCTGGTCGCAGGAGCAGGACAGCCTGAGTGCGGCAGCGGAGGACTATTGCTACACCTCGACAGAGCGGCGGATGCAAGGCACAACCCTCCGCTCCACGACGGTAAGGACTTACAACAAATATCATCTGCTGCTCTCGCAGGTGACTCGGCGCGGGCAGGCTACGACGTCATCAACGACGCAGTATCACCTCCTCCCGGGCAAAAGTATTACGGAGCAACCCGCGCAATTTCGCCTGCCGTTGAGTCGCACCGACCTGTACAGGAATGAAGGTACGGGCAAGCAGCGCGAAGAGGTGACGCGAACGGAGTTCGACAGGTTCGGTAATTTGTTGAAGCAGGTCGATCCTTCCGGCGTTACCACAGTCAGCGAGTTTTACGCGGCATCCGGCGCTGAGGGTTGCCCCGCCGATCCCTTGGGTTTTGTCCGTTTCGAGAAGCAGCGTACGGTCCATCCTGCCGAGGGCCCCAAAGGGCTGGCGCCAGCTCCTGTGACCATCACTCGCTATCGCTATCAGTTGCTGAAGGGGCCGGCTGGAAGCTCGCCGCAACATGTCGTGCCTGTCGCGGAGGCGTTCTGTGAGCAGACAGCGGATGTTGAAACGCTGCACTTGCAAACGGATCTGGCTTATTTCGCTCTGTCGGATGAACCTCATCGGCGGGGCCTGCTGAAAAAACAGACCCGCACGCAGCAGGGGCATGCGACCCATTGCGAGTTTTCCTACACCGTGCAGGCCGCGAATCTGCTCGTGCAGACAGTACTGACCGGCTTCGACGGAACAAGAACGACAGACTCCAGGACCTACTCGGCATTGAGTGGGGTATTGGTGTCCGGGAAAAATCAGGAGGGGCTCGCCACAGACTTCGTCTATGACACCATGGGTCGCCCCCTGGCTGAAACCGTTGCCGAAGGGACAAAATACCAGGCGCGGCGCCATTCGCTGTGCACAGCTGCGACCAAGTCCTCACCCGCATCATTGCTTAACACCGACGCCAGCGGCGTGCAGCAGCGGGTAACTTACGACGGTGTCGGGCGCGTTGTGACAATCGAGGAGCAGGACAGTGATTCCTCGGCAGATGGACCTTTGCGAGTGGTTTTTACGGCGCAGTACGACGGGATCGGTGAGCTTGTCGCAGAAGTGCGCACCGATTGGCTCGCTGGTGTCGCGCTGCCCCTCAAGCAAAGCTTTGTCTTCGATGATTGGGGGCAGATCCAGACCACTCTTTCCCAGGACGGCCTCAAGCACCACGACAACCATGATCCAGTGACCCGACAACTATCGCGCTGGACCGAAGGCGCTGGCAAAACGGTTACGCAGTTCAATGATTTCGAAAAGCCAGTCAGTGTCGAAGTGTTCGACCGCACGGGGCAAAGCCTGGGCAAGACGATGCATGTCTATGACGGGCTTGGCCGCGCTGTCAGCCAGACGGATCCCGAGGGAAACACCACGACATACACGTACGATGTTTTTGGCCGGTTGCTGTGCAGTGTGTTGCCCGATGGCACAACCGTGGAGACCAGGTACGCCAGCCACAGTCACCTGTCATTACCCGTTGAAATCAAAGTGGGGACGCAAAGCATTGGCAAGCAGACATTCGATGGTCTCGCCAGGCTTACCCGGAGCGAAGTGGGTGGCCGGGAAACCGGCTTGCGATATGACGATGACTCGAAGCACCCTGTGGTCGAAATCAGGCACAGCGGTGAGCGTATCAAGTACACCTATGAGCGTGACCTGGGTGGCAAAGTGGTTCGGCGCGAGGCCTTGGGGGGCGAGAATGCTCCGCTCCCCGGCCCGGCACTCGAGGCCGATTACACCTATGAAGCCAGGCAGGGGGCGTTGATCGGTTGTAGTGAGCAGGGCCGGACATCGACCTTCGAATACAGTCGCTCCGGCAAGTTGCGGCGTGAGACATCAACCGGGACAGGCCAGAAAAAGGCCACGGCCGAATACAGCTACTCACTGGCCGGACGGTTGCTGGCCTATACCGATGTGCTGGGTAAACAACACAAGACGACCTACGACGTCTTCGGGCGCCCCGAAACCCATGTACAAGATGAGGTAAAGGCAGATTTTTCCTACAACGCCTTGGGGCAGTTAGTCAGCATCCATGCCCAGGATCCTGATAGCGGCAGTTCACTGATAACCCGTTTGGTCTACGACGACTTGGGGCGAGAAGTCTTGCGCAGTTTTGACTCCAGCAGGAACGTCACGCAAACCCTGGCGTCGCGATACACCTTGAGCAACAAGCTGGCCCAAAAAACCCTGAAAAATGGCGACCTGGTTGTTCGCGACGAGTTGTTTACCTACGACGTACGTGGACGACTCACGGATTACCAGTGCGAAGGATCGCTGCGGCCGCGCGACTTCCAGGGTAAGGAGATCATTCGGCAAACCTATGTTTTCGATGCACTGGATAACATCCTGACGCTGAAAACCGAATTTCCCGGTGGCAGCAACCTGACAACCTACGCATACAGCGAGGTCGATCCGACGAGGCTGGTCGGCATCAAGCATAGCCATGGGGACTACCCGGCGCCGGTGACCCTTGAGTACGACGCAAATGGCCAACTGGTTCGGGATGAGCAGGCGCGCAGGTTGACCTACGATGCTTTTGGGCGACTAACGCAAGTGGCCAGTGCGCAAGGCGCTGTCTTGCGTGGTTATGGTTATGACGCCCTGGACAAACTTGTCCAGTTGTCATCGGCGGATAAGTTATCCACTCAGCGCTACTATCGCGACGGGCGGGTCATCAATGAGGTGTGCGACAACGAGGCGATCACCTGTCTGCGTCAGGACGGCCTTCTGTTGGGACGGCATCAAACGGGGACAAACCCGGAGTTCAGGTTGGCCGGTACCGATCGGCAGCAGTCTGTTCTGAGCGAAATCACGGCAAGCGAACAGAGCGAAATCGTTTACAGCCCCTATGGGCATCGTCTGGCGGAAGGCGGGTTGTTCAGCCTGGCTGGATTCAATGGCGAGCAGCTTGATCCGGTGACAGGGCTGTATCTACTGGGCAATGGACATCGCGCCTACAGTCCGGCCTTGATGCGTTTTCTCGGTCCAGACAGCCTGAGTCCTTTCGGTGCGGGCGGGTTGAATCCGTATGCCTACTGCCTGGGCGACCCCATCAATCGGGTCGATCCCACAGGGAATTTCTCCTGGCAAAGTATTCTGGGCATTGCGCTGGCGGTGGTGGGAATCGTCGCCAGTTTTGCCTCTTTTGGCGCTGCAACGCCATTGGCCATTCTTGCGCTTGGACTGGGGACGATTTCCGGCCTGACCGGCATCGCTGGTGTGGTTGCCACAGAACTGATGCCGTCCTCGGCGGCAGGTGAGGTGTTGGGTTGGATCAGTGTGGCGACAGGTCTTGGGGCATTCGTCGGGGGTGGCCTTGCCGCCACCAAGGCATACACCCAGTGGGGCAGCAAATTGCTGACCACACCGCCTACCAACGTCTCGGCATTCGGTTATCGGCCGGGGGTGTTGGCAGGTGGAGGAAGGGGGGTGGCCAAAGGGGCGCGAGGGGGTAGCAGAACGCCGCAAGCTGCCGCGAAAGCGCCAGGACCGGAAAGATGGACGTTAGTGGATGATGTTGGCAGGAACGATTTCACCCCGAACGGAAGACCCGGCAATGTTGCACGCAGCAAATATGCCGACTTCAAAAGGGGGGTAGAGGAGGGCTTGAGCCCTCACGAGTCCGCAAGAGCCCATCTGGGCAACAGTTATGATCCGTACCCCGGTTACAGCGGTTATACGAGAGTTGTCAGTGAAGTCCGGGCGAGCAATCAGGCGGCGGCGAATGCAGGCGGGAGATCCAGGCAGGTCCCGGCGTTGATCTCCGAACCACACCATATCCATGCGCGTCTCGGCGGATTCGACCGGGTTTTTTTCCTGGAGTATCGAACGGAAATGAGGGTGGTCATCAAGCAGATCGGATCACACGATCCTCAATGGTAACAGTCTGGTCATGGGACTCATGTTGATAGGCCTAAACGGCACGTAGAGCATGCTGCTGTAGCGCCCACTCCACATGCTCCCTGACCAGCTCCGACGGATACTCCCGTCGCGCCTTCAGCGCCTCCAGCACCGGAATCGTTGAAGGCGCATTCCCCAACCCCACCGCCAGGTTGCGCAACCAGTTTTCGTAACCGGTCCGACGCAGCGGCGAGCCTTCGGTGTTGCTGAGAAACTTCTCTTCATCCCACATGAACAGTTCCGCCAGCCCGGCATTGTCCAGATTGTGCCGCGGCTTGAAGTCGCTTTCACCGGATGGCCGGGCGAAGCGGTTCCACGGGCAGACGATCTGGCAATCATCGCAACCGAACACCCGGTTGCCGATCAGTGGCCGCAGGTCTTCAGGGATCGCGCCTTTGAGTTCGATGGTCAGGTAGGAAATGCAACGTCTGGCGTCCAGCACATAGGGGCCGACGAAGGCGTTGGTCGGGCAGATGTCGAGACAGGCACTGCAACGGCCGCAATGTTCGGTGGCGTGGGGCGGGTCGACCGGTAGCGGCAGGTCGACGAACAGTTCGGCGAGAAAAAAGTAACTGCCGGCCTTGCGATTCAAGACCAGAGTGTTTTTGCCGATCCATCCAAGCCCCGCCTGTTCGGCGATGGCTTTTTCCAGCACCGGGGCACTGTCGACAAAAGCGCGGAAGCCGAACGGTCCGATCTCGGCCTGAATTTTTTCCGCCAGTTGTTGCACGCGTTTGCGAATCAGCTTGTGGTAATCACGGCCGAGGGCATAACGGGAGACGTAGGCTTTTTCCGGTTGGGCCAACACTTTCGCCATTTGGGTGTCGCCGGCCAGGTAGTCCATGCGCAGCGAAACCACGCGCAAAGTGCCCGGCACCAGCTCTTGCGGGTGCGAGCGTTTGCTGCCGTGGGCGCCCATGTAGTCCATTTCGCCGTGGTAGCCGGCTTCGAGCCAGCGTTCCAGATGCTGCTCATGCTCAGCCAGGTCGAGGCCGCTGATGCCGACTTGCTGGAAGCCCAGCTCTCGGCCCCAGTCCTTGATGGATTGGGCGAGGGCGGGCAGGTCTGTGGTAATAGCGGGCATGAGACGAGAGAAACCGGAGCTGAGGTGCGTATAATTCTGCCAGACATCGGAGCCTGAAGACGCATGCCGCACACTAAAGATGAATTACCCGACGTGCTGTATAGCGCCGCCCAGGTGCGAGCACTCGACGCGAGCCTGATCGCCGCCGGTACGGCGGGCTTCGAATTGATGCAGCGCGCGGCGCGGGCGACGTGGCGGGCGCTGGTACGGCAGTGGCCGACGGCGAACGAACTGAGCGTGTTGGCCGGACATGGCAATAATGCAGGCGACGGGTATCTGGTGGCTGTGTTGGCCCAGCGTGCCGGTTGGGCGGTGCGGGTGCTGGCGGTGGGGGATCCGCAGCGTTTGCAGGGTGATGCGGCCTTGGCCCATGCCGAGGCAGTGTCCGAAAACGTGCTCATCGAGCCCTGGACGGCACAATCCGGATTGCGCGGCATTGTGCTGGATGCTTTGCTTGGCACCGGCCTGAGCGGTGATGTGCGTGAGCCCTATGCCAGCGCCATCGCCGCGATCAATGCCAGCGGGCTGCCGGTTGCGGCGGTGGATATTCCGTCAGGGTTGTGCGCGGATACGGGCCGCATCCTTGGTCATGCCGTGCATGCCGACCTGACGGTCACGTTCATTGGCTTGAAGGTAGGGCTGTTCACCGGTGATGCCGCGAATGTGACGGGTGAGCTGGTGTTCAACGATCTGCAGGCTGATCCGCAGTTGCTGGACGGCACTGCGTTCACGGCTCGGCGACTGAATATCGGTAACCTGCCGCGTCTGGCGTCCCGGGCACCGGCATCCCATAAAGGCAAGTTCGGCCATGTGCTGCTCATTGGCGGTGATCGCGGTTACGGTGGGGCAATCTTGCTGAGTGCACAAAGTGCTCTGCGTAGCGGTGCGGGCATGGTTTCGCTGTCCACCCGTCCGGAACATGTTTCGCCAGCGCTTTCTCGAATTCCGGAAGCCATGGTGCTGGGCACGTCGTCGGCCAATCAACTGATGGGGATGCTTGAGAAGGTATCGGTGTTGGTGGTCGGGCCGGGTCTGGGCCAGGCAGGGTGGGGGCTCAGCCTGCTGTCGGCTGCGGCCAATGCGCATTTGCCACAAGTCTGGGATGCCGATGCCCTGAATCTGCTGGCTGGCGGGCACGTCGATCTGCCCAGCGATTGCGTGATCACCCCGCATCCGGGGGAGGCGGCACGTTTGCTTGGGGTGAGCACTGCCGATGTTCAGTCTGACCGTCCCGCCGCAGCCCATGCCTTGAGCAAAAAATATACAGCGGTCGTCGTCCTCAAGGGTGCCGGCAGCCTGATCGCCCATCCCGACGGGCGTCTGGCGCTTTGTCATCAGGGGCACCCGGCCATGGCCACTGCCGGTCTGGGCGACGTGCTGGCCGGTTTGCTCGGCGCAT
Organism: Pseudomonas sp. ACN8; assembly: GCF_002303925.1. GTDB lineage: Bacteria > Pseudomonadota > Gammaproteobacteria > Pseudomonadales > Pseudomonadaceae > Aquipseudomonas. Next base: position 14,026 of record NZ_MRCS01000012.1, on the reverse strand, counting down.
TGCTGGCCCAGGGCATGGAGCCATTCGACGCGGCCTGCCTGGCGGTCTGGCTGCACGCCAATGCCGGCGAGCAACAAGGAAAATCGGGCCGTGGGCTGGCGGCCAGTGATCTGATCCCAGCCATTCGTCAGTTGTTGGAGGAGCAAGCACCGTGTCTGAAGTAACCCTGTACCTGGCCGATGAGCAGGCCATGAGCGACTTTGGCGCACGCATTGCCCGAATCACCCGAGGCCATGGCCTGATCTTCCTCGAGGGTAACCTGGGGATGGGCAAAACCACGTTGTCCCGAGGCATCATCCGCGGCCTGGGACATGTCGGGGCAGTCAAAAGCCCGACCTTCACCCTGGTCGAGCCCTATGAGATCGGTGACATTCGCGCCTTTCATTTCGATTTGTACCGTCTGGTCGATCCGGAAGAGCTAGAGTTCCTCGGTATCCGTGACTATTTCGAAGACGATGCCCTGTGTCTGATCGAATGGCCCGATAAAGGTGCAGGCTTTTTGCCAAAGCCTGACCTGACCATTACCATTAGCCCGCAAGACAGCGGGCGTTCGCTGAAAATTTTATCCCAGGGCTCGCGTGGCGAGGCCTGGTGTGCCGCTTTGGCATTGGAATCCAAATAGATGATGGGGTTAGGTATGCGCTTTCGCGCGTTGGTGGCTGCCGTAGGGGTGTTGTTTTTGGCGGTGACCGTCGACGCTGTGGCCGATTCGAAGGTCAACAGTGTTCGTCTGTGGCGGGCACCGGACAACACACGACTGGTGTTTGACCTGACCGGCCCGGTGCAACACAGCGTCTTTACCTTGACGGCCCCGGATCGCCTGGTCATCGACATCAATGGCGCAACCCTCGGTGCGCCGCTCAACGTCAACACCTCGAATACGCCGATAACCGCCATGCGCTCGGCTCAACGCACGCCGACCGACCTGCGGGTGGTCATCGACCTGAAAAAGGCTGTGACGCCGAAAAGCTTCTCCCTGGCGCCGAACGCCCAGTACGGCAACCGGTTGGTGGTCGATCTGTTCGATAACGCCGCAGACGCCGCGCCTCCACCAGCGCCGACACCGTCGGTCGCCACGGTGCCCGCCGTGCCGGTCACGCCGACGGAACCTGCAATCAAGTTGCCACCGGCGCCAGCAGGCAAGCGCGATATCGTTGTGGTAATCGATGCCGGTCACGGCGGTGAAGACCCGGGTGCTTCCGGCTCTCGCGGTCAGCGCGAAAAAGACGTGGTATTGCAGATTGCCCGCGAAACCCAACGCCAGGTCAACGGCATGAAGGGTTTCCGCGCGGAACTGACCCGTACCGGCGACTACTTCATTCCGTTGCGCGGCCGTACCGAAATCGCCCGCAAGAAAGGCGCCGACCTGTTCGTCTCGATCCACGCCGACGCCGCGCCGTCTGCCGCCGCTTTCGGTGCCTCCGTATTTGCCCTGTCCGATCGTGGCGCGACTTCCGAGACCGCCCGCTGGCTGGCCGACAGCGAAAACCGTTCCGACCTGATCGGTGGCGCCGGCAACGTCAGCCTCGATGACAAGGACCGTATGCTCGCCGGCGTGTTGCTTGACCTGTCGATGACGGCATCCCTGACCTCCAGCCTGAACGTTGGCCAGAAGGTGCTGAGCAACATCGGCCGGGTGACACCGCTGCACAAGCAACGGGTTGAACAGGCCGGGTTCATGGTGCTGAAGTCGCCGGATATTCCATCGATCCTGGTGGAAACCGGGTTCATCTCCAACGCCAACGAAGCCTCGAAGCTTGCCGCATCAAACCACCAGCAGGCGCTGGCGCGTTCGATCAGTAGCGGCGTGCGTCAGTTCTTCCAGCAGAACCCGCCACCGGGCACTTACATTGCCTGGCTGCGCGACTCCGGCAAGATTGTGCAGGGGCCACGTGACCACCGCGTCAACCCGGGCGAGACCCTGGCGATGATTGCCGTGCGCTATCAGGTGTCGCCCGCGACCCTGCGCAGCGCCAACAGCCTGTCGAGCGATGAGCTCAAGATCGGTCAGCACCTGACTATTCCGAGCACTGAACTGGCGGCCAAAGAATGAATCAGGTCGTGAACAACGGCGCGCGAATCGAGCTGCTCAGCCCGCGACTGGCGAACCAGATTGCCGCGGGTGAGGTGGTCGAGCGCCCGGCTTCGGTGATCAAGGAACTGCTGGAAAACAGCCTCGACTCCGGCGCCAAACGCATCGACGTCGATGTGGAGCAGGGCGGCGTCAAGCTGCTGCGGGTGCGCGACGATGGCAGCGGCATTTCCGCCGATGACCTGCCGCTGGCCCTGGCCCGTCACGCCACCAGCAAGATCCGTAATCTGGAAGATCTTGAACAAGTCATGAGTCTGGGGTTTCGCGGCGAGGCCCTGGCATCGATCAGCTCCGTCGCGCGCCTGACCCTGACCTCACGCACCCGCGACGCCGATCAGGCCTGGCAGGTCGAGACCGAGGGCCGTGACATGGCGCCCCGCGTGCAGCCTGCGGCCCACCCGGTGGGCACTTCGGTTGAAGTGCGCGACCTGTTTTTCAACACGCCGGCGCGACGCAAGTTTCTCAAGACCGAAAAAACCGAATTCGATCACCTGCAAGAAGTGATCAGGCGCCTGGCCCTGGCGCGCTTCGATGTGGCGTTCCACCTGCGCCACAACGGCAAGACCATCCTCAGCCTGCACGAGGCCCATGATGATGCGGCCCGTGCTCGACGCGTGGCGGCGATCTGCGGTCCGGGTTTCCTGGAGCAGGCACTGCCGATCGAAATCGAGCGCAATGGCCTGCACCTGTGGGGCTGGGTCGGCCTGCCGACCTTTAACCGCAGCCAGGCCGATTTGCAGTATTTCTTCGTCAATGGTCGTGCCGTGCGCGACAAACTGGTGGCCCACGCGGTGCGCCAGGCCTATCGCGACGTGCTGTTCAACGGTCGGCACCCGACCTTCGTGCTGTTTTTCGAAGTCGATCCGACCGGTGTGGACGTCAACGTGCACCCGACCAAGCACGAAGTGCGCTTCCGTGAAGGGCGCATGGTTCACGATTTCCTCTACGGCACCTTGCACCGCGCCTTGGGCGATGTGCGCCCCGACGATCAACTGGCGGCGCCGGTTGCGACGGCCATCGTCCGGCCTACCGGCCTTGAAGCCGGTGAGTTCGGGCCCCAGGGCGAAATGCGCCTGGCCGCCAATGCACTGCTGGAGCAACCCCAGGCTGAGCCGTCGTTCAATACGCCGGCGGGTTCGGGGGCTGGCGCGGGTTATCAGTATCAATACACGCCGCGTCCGCAGTCCGGTGTGCCTGTCGCCGAAGCGCAGGCCGCCTATCGCGAGTTTTTTGCGCCGTTGCCCGAGGCCAATGCCGTCGCGCTGCCGGCCGGGCAGGATGACATCCCGCCACTCGGTTATGCGCTGGCACAACTCAAGGGCATCTACATTCTTTCGGAAAACGCCCAGGGCCTGGTGCTGGTGGACATGCACGCCGCCCACGAGCGGATCATGTACGAACGCCTCAAGGTCGCAATGGCCAGCGAAGGCCTGAGCGGCCAGCCGTTGCTGGTGCCGGAGTCCCTGGCCGTCAGTCAGCGTGAAGCCGATTGCGCCGAGGAACATGTCGCCTGGTTCCAGCGCCTGGGCTTTGAATTGCAGCGCCTGGGCCCGGAAACCCTGGCGATCCGGCAGATCCCGGCACTGCTCAAGCAGGCCGAAGCCAACCGGCTGGTCGCCGACGTCCTGGCTGATCTGATGGAGTTCGGCACCAGCGACCGCATTCAGGCGCACTTGAATGAATTGCTCGGGACCATGGCCTGTCACGGTGCGGTTCGCGCGAATCGGCGTTTGGCCTTGCCGGAAATGAACGCTCTGCTGCGTGACATGGAAAACACCGAGCGCAGCGGTCAATGCAACCATGGCCGACCGACCTGGACCCAGCTGGGCCTGGACGATCTGGACAAACTGTTCTTGCGCGGTCGTTGATGAGCCAGTTCCCACCTGCGATTTTCCTGATGGGCCCGACCGCCGCCGGCAAGACCGACCTGGCCATCGAACTCACCAAGGTCCTGCCTTGCGAGTTGATCAGCGTCGATTCGGCGCTGGTCTACCGTGGCATGGACATCGGCACCGCCAAGCCTTCCAAAGAGCTGCTGGCGCAATATCCACATCGTCTGATCGATATTCTCGACCCGGCCGAGAGCTATTCGGCCGCGGATTTCCGCCGTGACGCCCTGGAGGCCATGGCCGATATCACCGCGCGCGGAAAAATTCCGCTGCTGGTGGGCGGCACCATGCTCTATTACAAGGCTTTGGTCGAAGGTCTGGCGGATATGCCGGCCGCCGATCCCGAGGTCCGCGCGCAAATCGAAGAAGAGGCTGCGCGCCTTGGCTGGCAAGCCTTGCACGAACAATTGGCGGTGATCGATCCGGAGTCCGCAGCGCGAATACATCCGAACGATCCTCAGCGATTGAGTCGAGCGCTGGAAGTTTATCGTGTCAGCGGTCAAAGCATGACCGCCCTGCGTTTGCAACAATCTGTGCAAAGTACTGAAGCAGCCGCTTCGGGACTGCAACAATTGCCCTATACTGTCGCGAACTTGGCCATTGCTCCGGCAAATCGCCAGGTACTGCACGAGCGAATTAAACAAAGATTCACTTTAATGTTGGAACAGGGATTCATTGACGAGGTCGTAGCCCTGCGTAATAGAGGTGACCTGCATACCGGGTTGCCGTCTATACGTGCAGTAGGCTACCGCCAAGTCTGGGACTACCTGGATGGCAAGCTGACGTCAGCCGAGATGCAGGAGCGTGGAATCATTGCCACGCGCCAGTTGGCGAAACGCCAGTTCACCTGGCTGCGCAGTTGGACTGATCTGCATTGGCTGGACAGTCTGGATTGCGACAATCTGCCGCGCGCCTTGAAATACCTTGGGACCATCTCCATATTGAGCTGAGTCCTTGCAATTGCCGTCTATCCTTGGGGGTGTGGCGGCCAAAGCCATCTGATTACCTATTTTTTTATATTGAATCCTTAAAGGAGTGCGGCACATGTCAAAAGGGCATTCGCTACAAGACCCTTACTTGAATACTTTACGTAAAGAGAAAGTTGGGGTGTCCATCTACCTGGTCAACGGTATCAAGCTGCAAGGCACGATCGAGTCTTTCGACCAGTTCGTTATCCTGCTGAAAAACACCGTCAGCCAGATGGTCTACAAACACGCGATCTCTACAGTGGTGCCGGTTCGTCCAATTCGTCTGCCTAGCGCAACCGAATCCGAAGCAGGTGACGCTGAGCCAGGTAACGCCTGATAGGAGTCTCCTTTGTTCTTTGAGCGCCACGGTGGTGGTGAGCGAGTTATCCTCGTTCACTTGGATGGACAGGACCCTGAGGCGCGCGAAGATCCGCAGGAGTTTCAGGAATTGGCTAATTCGGCGGGTGCCGAGACCGTTGCGTTTTTTAACGTGCCGCGTCATCGGCCAACCGCCAAGACCCTGATTGGCAGTGGCAAGGTCGAGGAACTGCGCGACCTGGTCAAAGCCGAACAGGCCGATCTGGTGATTTTCAATCACATCCTCACGCCCAGTCAGGAACGTAACCTCGAACGTGTTTTCGAGTGTCGCGTGATCGACCGTACCGGTCTGATTCTCGATATTTTCGCCCAGCGCGCCCGTACCCATGAAGGCAAGCTTCAGGTCGAACTGGCCCAGCTTGACCACATGAGCACCCGGCTGGTTCGTGGCTGGACTCACCTTGAGCGCCAAGGTGGCGGTATCGGTATGCGAGGCCCGGGTGAAACCCAGCTGGAAACCGACCGCCGTTTGCTGCGGGTTCGCCTGCGGCAGATCAAGGGGCGCCTGGAGAAAGTGCGCAGCCAGCGCGAACAGTCGCGCCGTGGCCGATCGCGTGCGGATATTCCTACCGTGTCGCTGGTGGGGTACACCAACGCCGGTAAGTCCACGCTCTTCAATAACGTGACGAAATCCGACGTCTACGCAGCTGACCAATTGTTTGCCACGCTGGACCCGACCTTGCGTCGTCTGGATATAGACGATCTGGGGCCGATTGTCCTGGCGGACACTGTGGGTTTCATTCGCCACTTGCCCCACAAGCTGGTCGAAGCATTTCGGTCTACCCTCGAAGAGTCGAGCAACTCCGATCTGTTGTTGCACGTGATCGATGCGGCCGAGCCCGATCGCATGTTGCAGATCGAGCAGGTCATGGTGGTGCTGGGCGAGATTGGTGCTCAGGACTTGCCGATCCTCGAGGTCTATAACAAACTCGATTTGCTTGAAGGCGTTGAGCCACAAATCCAGCGCGACGAAAACGGCAAGCCCCAACGGGTCTGGCTGTCGGCGCGCGATGGCAGTGGTCTGGAATTGCTTGAACAAGCCATTGCCGAGTTACTGGGCAGTGATTTGTTTGTCGGTACCCTGCGCTTGCCGCAACGATTCGCTCGACTGCGTGCGCAGTTCTTCGAACTTGGCGCGGTGCAGAAAGAAGAGCACGACGAAGAAGGCATCAGTTTGCTGGCCGTTCGTTTGCCCCGGGTCGAGTTGAATCGACTGGTAAGCCGCGAAGGATTGCAGCCGATGGAATTCATCGAGCAACACACTTTGCAATAAAAGCCTGAGAAAGCGGTTGTGCCGTGGTGACAGGCATTCTGTAGCATTGGTCGGCGCGCCGTGGGTGCGTCTTTGCTTTATCAGATGGAGAGCGCTATGGCTTGGAATGAGCCGGGTGGCAACTCGAATAATCAGGATCCTTGGGGTGGCAAACGTCGTAACAACGGCGACCGCAAGGGGCCACCGGATCTCGACGAGGCCTTCCGAAAGCTGCAGGAAAGCCTGAACGGTTTGTTCGGTGGCGGTAAGAAACGTGGTGGCGACGACGGCGGTGGTCCGGGCAAGAGTGGCGGCTTTGGCGGCCTGCTCGGCATCGGTCTGGTCGTGTTGGCCGCCGTTTGGCTGTACAGCGCGGTTTATGTCGTCGACGAGCAGGAGCAAGCTGTAGTGCTGCGCTTCGGCAAGTACTACGAAACCGTGGGTCCGGGCCTGAACATCTACTTCCCGCCGATCGACAAGAAGTACATGGAAAACGTCACGCGTGAGCGTGCGTACACCAAGCAGGGCCAGATGCTGACTGAAGACGAGAACATCGTCGAAGTGCCGCTGACCGTGCAGTACAAGATCAGCAACCTGCAGGACTTCGTGCTGAGCGTCGATCAGCCGGAAATCAGCCTGCAGCACGCGACCGACAGCGCCTTGCGCCATGTGGTGGGTTCCACCGCGATGGACCAGGTACTGACCGAAGGTCGTGAGTTGATGGCCAGCGAGATCAAGGAGCGTCTGCAACGCTTCATGGACACCTATCGCACCGGTATCACCGTCACCCAGGTCAACGTTCAGAGCGCAGCGGCACCGCGTGAAGTCCAGGAAGCCTTCGATGACGTGATCCGTGCCCGGGAAGACGAGCAGCGTTCGCGCAACCAGGCCGAAACCTATGCCAACGGCGTCGTGCCGGAAGCTCGTGGTCAGGCCCAGCGCATCCTTGAGGATGCCAACGGTTACCGTGACGAGACCGTCTCGCGCGCCAAGGGTGAGGCCGACCGCTTCACCAAACTGGTCGCCGAGTACCGCAAGGCCCCTGAAGTCACCCGCCAGCGTCTGTACCTGGACACCATGCAGGAAGTCTTCAGCAACACCAGCAAGGTTCTCGTGACCGGCAACAAGAACGGCCAGAACAACCTGCTGTACCTGCCGCTGGACAAGATGGTCGAAAGTGGTCGCAGCACCGGCACCCAGGTGAGCAGTGGGGCAGCCACCAGCAATGAAGCGAATGCGCGTGCGGCAGCTGATCTGCAGCAACAGCCAGCACGTACCAGGGAGAGTCGCTGATGAGCAATAAATCGCTGATCGCCCTTATTGTCGGCGTCGTCGTGGCGATCGCTGCCTGGAACTGCTTCTACATCGTGGCTCAGACCGAGCGTGCGGTGTTGCTGCAGTTCGGTCGCGTGGTCCAGACCGATGTTCAGCCAGGCCTGCATGTGAAAGTGCCTTACGTTAACCAGGTGCGTAAATTCGACGCACGCCTGATGACGCTGGATGCACCGACACAACGCTTCCTGACGCTGGAAAAGAAAGCCGTGATGGTCGATGCCTACGCCAAGTGGCGCGTGAAGGACGCAGAGCGTTACTACACCGCGACTTCCGGCCTCAAGCAGATCGCCGACGAGCGTCTGTCCCGTCGTCTGGAATCGGGCCTGCGTGACCAGTTCGGTAAGCGCACCCTGCACGAAGTGGTGTCGGGTGAGCGTGATGCGCTGATGGCGGATATCACGGCTTCGCTGAACAAGATGGCCGAGAAAGAGCTGGGCATCGAAGTGGTCGATGTTCGGGTCAAGACCATCGACCTGCCCAAAGAAGTGAACCGCAGCGTGTTCGAGCGTATGAGCACCGAGCGTGAGCGTGAAGCTCGCGAGCACCGCGCCAAGGGTAACGAGCTGGCCGAAGGCATCCGTGCCGACGCCGATCGTCAACGCCGTGTGCTGCTGGCTGAAGCCTATCGTGAATCCGAAGAGGTTCGCGGTGACGGTGATGCCCAGGCTGCTGCGATCTACTCCAAGGCCTACGGTCAGGACCAGGAGTTCTACGCGTTCTACCGTAGCCTGCGCGCCTACCGTGAAAGCTTCGCGAACAAATCCGACGTCCTGGTCCTCGACCCAAGCAGCGACTTCTTCCACTACCTGGAAAAAGCCAAGCCTTGATACGGCGTTGACCTGATTTATCCCCCGCCGGGCGGCTAAAACCTCTGGCGGGGTGATCCTTTGGGAAAACGTGTGTATGATGCGGCAGCCGGGAAATTCCCGGTTTTTTTGCGTCTGCATGTTTGATTGCTGTTTTCAAGCAGATGCCGGGCCGATTGGCTCGACAGTTTTTCGAGGAAAGTGGTTGGCGAAGCCGGTAGAAGGGCTTTTCGCTCCGTCGCTCATGCGCGTGGTTTGTGCGCAAGCCGATCATTTTCTGCTTCACTCAAGGCTCGCCGACAGGCTGGTCGCCCGGAGATAGGGGAAGGCGTAATGGCAACGGTAGACCGCTGGCTTCTGCCAGATGGCATCGAAGAAGTACTGCCACCGGAAGCTGCGCGTATTGAAGTCGCGCGTCGTCAGGTGTTGGATCTGTTCCAGAGCTGGGGTTACGAGTTTGTCGTGACTCCCCATATCGAGTACCTGGAATCCCTGCTGACCGGCGCGGGCCAGGACCTGGATCTGCGCACCTTCAAGGTCATCGACCCGCAATCGGGCCGTCAGATGGGTTTCCGTGCCGACATCACGCCGCAAGTGGCGCGCATCGATGCGCATACCCTGCGTCGTGAAGGCCCAAGCCGTCTGTGCTATGCCGGTAGTGTCCTGCACGCTCAGCCTCGCGCCTTGTCGTCCTCGCGCAGCCCGATTCAACTGGGTGCCGAGTTGTACGGCGACGGCAGTCCGAGCAGCGACGTCGAAGTCATCAGCCTGATGCTGGCCATGCTGCAACTGGCCGATGTGCCGGATGTGCACATGGACCTCGGTCATGTTGGCATCTACCGTGGCCTGGCCCGCGCGGCCGGTTTGTCCGGTGAAGTCGAGCAGCAGTTGTTCGATGCCTTGCAACGCAAGGCCATCGACGAGGTCGTTACCTTGACCGAAGGCTTGCCTGCCGATCTGTCGGGCATGCTGCGGGCGCTGGTTGACCTGTGTGGTGGTCGTGAAGTGCTGGTTGCGGCCCGCGAGCGCCTGGCCAAGGCGCCGGCCCCTGTTCTGGCAGCGCTGGACGACTTGCTGGCAATTGCCGAGCGGCTGTCCGTGCGTTTCCCCGAGCTGCCGCTGTATTTCGACCTGGGCGAGCTGCGCGGTTACCACTACCACACCGGTGTGGTGTTCGCCGTGTTCGTACCGGGTGTTGGCCAGTCCATTGCCCAGGGTGGTCGTTACGACGACATTGGCGCCGATTTCGGTCGCGCCCGCCCGGCGACTGGCTTCTCCACTGATTTGAAAACCCTGGTGACCCTGGGGCGTGCTGAGATCGAGTTACCGTCTGGCGGTATCTGGATGCCTGACAGTACGGATGCGGCACTCTGGCAGCAGGTTTGCCAGTTGCGCAGTGAGGGTCAGCGTGTCGTTCAGGCCTTGCCTGGACAACCTTTGGCCGCTGCCCGTGAAGCGGACTGCGACCGGCAATTGATTCAGCAGAACGGGCTTTGGCAAGTATCGCCACTGGCTTCTTGAGTTTTCCCGCCGGCTGCCGCCGGCACCAAGTTTGCGCGAATGAGGACAAGTGTTATGGGTAAGAATGTCGTAGTCCTGGGCACCCAATGGGGTGATGAGGGCAAAGGCAAGATCGTTGATCTGCTGACCGAACATGCTGCCGCCGTAGTGCGTTACCAGGGTGGCCACAACGCTGGCCACACGCTGGTGATCGACGGCGAAAAAACCGTCTTGCACCTGATCCCGTCGGGCGTGCTGCGCGAAGGCGTGCAGTGCCTGATCGGCAACGGCGTGGTGGTTGCACCTGACGCCCTGCTGCGCGAGATCACCAAGCTGGAAGAAAAAGGCGTACCGGTGCGCGAGCGCCTGCGTATCAGCCCGTCCTGCCCGCTGATCCTGTCCTTCCACGTTGCGCTGGACCAGGCCCGTGAAAAGGCCCGTGGCGAGCTGAAGATCGGTACCACCGGTCGCGGTATCGGCCCGGCCTACGAAGACAAGGTTGCACGTCGTGGCCTGCGTGTGGGCGACCTGCTCAACATGCCGCGCTTTGAAGACAAACTGCGTGAACTGGTGGATTACCACAACTTCATGCTGGTGGGTTACTACAAAGAGCCAGCCATCGAATTCGACAAGACCCTGGCCGAATGCAAAGAATACGCTGAGCTGCTCAAGCCGCTGATGCTGGACGTGACTGCCGAGCTGCACGACCTGCGTCGCGCTGGCAAAGACATCATGTTCGAAGGCGCCCAAGGCTCCCTGCTGGACATCGACCACGGTACCTACCCGTACGTGACCAGCTCTAACACCACTGCTGGCGGCGTTGCTACCGGTTCGGGTGTTGGCCCTATGTTCCTGGACTACATCCTGGGCATTACCAAGGCTTACACCACGCGTGTAGGTTCGGGTCCATTCCCGACGGAGCTGTTCGACGAAGTCGGTGCGCACCTGGCTAAACAAGGTCACGAGTTCGGCGCCACCACTGGCCGTGCTCGTCGTTGTGGCTGGTTCGACGCTGTTATCCTGCGTCGGGCTATCGATGTGAACAGCATCTCGGGCATCTGCCTGACCAAGCTGGACGTGCTCGACGGTCTGGAAGCCATCAACATCTGCGTCGGCTACAAAGATGCAGAAGGCAATGCCGTTGCCCCGACTGATGCTGACAGCTACGTGGGCCTGCAGCCTGTGTACGAAGAAGTGCCGGGCTGGACCGAGTCGACCGTGGGTGCCAAAACCCTGGAAGAGCTGCCAGCTAACGCCCGTGCTTACATCAAGCGCGTTGAAGAGCTGATCGGCGCGCCGATCGACATTATTTCGACGGGCCCGGATCGCAACGAAACCATCGTTCTGCGCCATCCGTTTGCTTGATAAGTCGTTGATGTAAAACACAAAGGCCCCTTAATTGGGGCCTTTGTCGTTTATGCCTGTTGGACGGCATGACCTTTGCTATTAGCTTTGCCTAAAACGTCACTTTTGGCGTGCCATCAATTTAATGGCGCTTTTGCAGAGGGATATCAAGTGTCGGCCGTTCTCTCATTGTTACAGAGCCGTTTGTTGCGGCCCGTGTTCGTTACCCTTGGTATCGCCCTTTTGGTGCAGGTGCTGGTAGCTGTCGCTCTGACCCGGAGCACGGTGACCGCGCTGGAAGCCGATCTGGGCCTGCGCCTGGGTGCAGACAGCCAAAAGCTTTCCGCTGAGCTTGAGCAGGCTGGGCGCGAAGTCACGTCGAGCCTTGACAGCCTCTCCACCAGTACGCGTCAGCGCCTCACGGCCGGTTTGTCCTCGCGGCTGAAGGATGAGCAGGCGCAGCTGCGCTCAACGCTGGAAAAAGATCTGAAGGACTCCGCCAGCGACATGGCGCAGCTATTGGCCTCTGTCGCGCCTCGCGCCATGTGGGACAACGACGTTCCGACACTTTCCGAATTTGCCCGCCGGGCCCAGCGCAATCCCAATGTGCTGTTCGTGGTGTATGACGACGCGACGGGCCAGCACCTGACGCGCTACCTCAACCGGGAAAATCCGATCAACAAGGCGCTGCTGGAAAAAGGCCAGGGCGAGCGGGCGCTCGACAAGGTGCTGGATGCGGCGAAGAACGATCCATCGGTGTTCTACATCGAGGCCTCGATCAATCCTAATGGCGTAGAAATCGGCAAGGTTCTGATGGGGGTCTCGACTGCTTCGGTTGAGACTGATCTGGCGGCCCTCGACAAGCGCTTCTCGGCATTGATCGCCAGCAGCGACCAGCTGGTGGGCGACAGTCTCAAGGGTGCGGCGGCCGACAGTGCAACGGCCATGCGCTCGCGCCTGCAGTCGGCGCAGTCCACCGCGGCTGAAATGAAGGCCAATACCACCAGCACCGTGCAGGAAGCTGCTACGACATTGCGCTGGCGCATCGGCGTGTGTCTGGCGGTGGTGGGTTTCGGTGTCCTGCTGTTGTTGGCGGTGGTGCTCGGTCGTCGAGTGGTCAATCGCCTGAAAATGCTGATCGTTGCCATGGATGACCTGGCGGCGGGCGAGGGCGATCTGACCAAACGTGTGCAGATCAACAGCAAGGATGAAATCGGCGACATGGCCTCGGCGGTCAATCGCTTTGTGGATAAGTTGCAGCCGATCGTGCGTGAGGCGGGCGATGTGGCCCAGCGTACCGGCGTGGAAATCGGTGCCATGACCTTGCGCAACGCCGGTGCGGATGCCGCGGCTGGCATGCAGCGTGATGAGGTGGCGGAGAGTTTGCGCGCGCTGTCGCAAATGGCTGATGAAGCCCAGTCGGAAAGCCATGCCATGCAGGCGGCGTTGAAGCAGGTGGTGGACATTCGTCAGGCTACCGACGAAAACACCCGGACCTCGGCGAAAGTGGGCAGTCTGATTGAGGAGCTGGCGGGGCAGGTCAACACAGGTGCCCAGGTAATCGAGCGCCTGGCGCAGCAAAGTGAGCAAATTGAGGTGGTGCTGACGGTGATTCACGGGATCGCCGAGCAGACCAACCTGCTGGCGCTGAACGCAGCGATTGAGGCGGCGCGTGCCGGCGAGACTGGACGCGGGTTTGCCGTGGTGGCTGACGAGGTGCGGGCGCTGGCGAGCAAGACGCAGAGTTCCACCGGCGATATTCAGGCGCACATCGTGGCATTGCAGCAAGGTGCCCGTGAGGCGGTGGCTGCGATTGGTCAAGCTGGGCGCCAGGCCAGTGAGGGTTTGCTGGTGCTGCGTGACAGTGCGCGGTTGCAGCAGTCGGTGCAGGCATCCGTCGAGCAGGTGCATGCGGCGATCGGTCTGGCTACCCAGGCCGCGGCGCATCAGGCTCAGGGCGCACAGGCAGTGCGGGGGCGGGTCCAGACCATTCACGCCCAGGCCGAGAAGGCGGCGCAAGCCGTTGTGGAGACCACGGCGAGCGGAAAGGTGCTCGATGGTCTGGCGGCGCAGTTGAAGGCGAGCCTGGGGCAGTTCAGGGCCTGATGCTTTGTCAGGGATGGCCTCATCGCAGCAAGCTCGCTCCCACAATGATGGTTGGCGGACACAAAAATTGTGGGCGCCTCAGATCAAATGTGGGAGCGAGCCTGCTCGCGATGGCGGTCTTAACGACTCAGATACATCCGGGTCGTCAGCAGATAGACCGGCAACCCCGACACCAGTATCAACAACGCCGCATAAGGCGCAGCCGCCGCAAACTCCACATTCGCCGTATGCGCCCAGACTTCCGTCGCCAGGGTGTTCAGCCCGGTGGGGCTCAGCAGCAAGGTCGCCGTCAGCTCCTTCATCGCATCCAGGAACACCAGTGCAAACGCCGCCCCCAGCGCCGGGAAAATGATCGG
>NZ_MRCS01000011.1 GCF_002303925.1 Pseudomonas sp. ACN8 | reverse complement strand
ATCGGTGAATTGCTCGAGCAGCTCTTTCGGGATTTTCGGTAGCTCTCGCAACGCGGGTTTCTTTTTGGTTGGCATACATGCACCTCTTACTCATGTTATGCCCGAACACAAAATTTCTGACACCCCCGGCTGCTTCGCAGTCCATCGCGAGCAGGCTCGCTCCTACAGGATCACCGAAATCACTGTGGGCCTGCTCGCGATGGGGCCATCAGCCTTACAGATCAGGCCTGCGGCTTGACCCGCTCCGTCGGCCGCCGCACACCCGCCACAATCTTGTCCACAGCCTTGGTCGCCGCGACCATGCCGAAGGTCGCCGTCACCATCATCACCGCGCCAAACCCACCGGCACAGTCGAGCTTCACCCCATCCCCGACAAAACTCTTCTGCAAGCAAATGCTGCCATCGGGTTTCGGATAGCGCAGTTGCTCGGTGGAAAACACGCACGGCACGCTGTAATGGCGGGTCACGGTGCGTGAGAAGCCATAGTCGCGGCGCAGCGTGGAACGCACTTTCGACGCCAACGGATCGTTGAACGTGCGATTGAGGTCGCAGACCTGGATCAACGTCGGGTCAATCTGCCCGCCCGCGCCGCCGGTGGTGATGATCTGGATCTTGCGGCGCTTGCACCAGGCGATCAGCGCGGCCTTGGCGTTGACGCTGTCGATGCAGTCGATCACGCAGTCGATGTTCGGCGTGATGTACTCGGCCATGGTGTCGCGGGTGACGAAGTCAGGCACCGCGTGCACCGTGCAGTCCGGGTTGATCCCGCGCAGACGCTCGGCCATCACCTCGACCTTGGGCTTGCCCACCGTGCTGTCCAGCGCGTGCAACTGGCGGTTGGCGTTGCTGACGCAGACGTCGTCGAGGTCGAACAGCGAAATCTCGCCCACGCCACAACGGGCCATGGCTTCCGCCGCCCAGGAACCGACACCACCGACGCCGACGATCGCCACATGGGCCGCGCGCAGGCGTTCAAGGCCTTCGATGCCATACAAACGGGCGATGCCAGCAAACCGCGGATCTTCTGTACTCATGACCATTACCCCAAAAACCGGCGCGCATTATAGGGCCGTCGGCGCGCAAGAGCATCATTGCGCTATGAACGGGCAACATCCACGAAAACCACATCGAACAAAGATTTGTCCTACACGCTCTAACGAAAGAACTTAAACCGACTTGGATTGCCCAATGTCAGGCAATTCCCTGTTCGCTGTACGACCAGAGAATGCCCGGTGTAGGATGCGCGCCCCTTGGCGACCGCCAACCGTTCCTTCGTTCCACAGTCTTTGGAACCCGAAATAACTATGTCATCGCGTAAATTTGGACTCAACCTGGTCGTGGTGCTCGCCATCGCTGCCTTGTTTACCGGCTTCTGGGCGCTGATCAACCGCCCGGTCACCGCCCCCAACTGGCCTGAACAGATCTCCGGCTTCTCGTACTCGCCATTCCAGCAGGGCCAGTTCCCGCAGAAAGACCAGTTCCCGACCGACGATCAAATGCGTCGCGACCTGGAGATCATGAGCAAGCTGACGGACAACATCCGCATCTACTCGGTCGATGGCACCCTGCAAAACATCCCGAAGCTGGCGGAAGAGTTCGGCTTGCGGGTCACCCTGGGGATCTGGATCAGTCCGGACCAGGAACGCAACGAACGGGAAATCACCCGCGCCATTGAAATCGCCAACGCCTCGCGCAGCGTGGTTCGCGTGGTGGTCGGCAACGAGGCCATTTACCGCAAGGAAATCACCGCCCAGGAACTCAGCGTCATGCTCGATCGCGTGCGCGCTGCGGTGAAAGTGCCGGTGACCACGTCCGAACAGTGGCACGTGTGGGAAGAACACCCGGAACTGGCCAAGCACGTCGACCTGATCGCCGCGCACATCCTGCCTTACTGGGAATTCATCCCGATGGACAAGGCCGGGCAGTTCGTCCTCGACCGCGCCCGCGACTTGAAGAAGATGTTCCCGAAAAAGCCACTGCTACTGTCCGAGGTGGGCTGGCCGAGCAACGGCCGCATGCGCGGTGGCGCCGATGCCTCACCGGCAGACCAGGCGATCTACCTGCGAACGCTGGTCAACAAGCTCAACCGTCAGGGCTTCAACTACTTCGTGATCGAAGCGTTTGACCAGCCGTGGAAAGTCAGTGACGAAGGTTCCGTCGGCGCCTATTGGGGTGTGTTCAACGCCGCACGCCAGCAGAAGTTCAACTTCGAAGGCCCGGTCGTTGCGATTCCGCAATGGCGGGTACTGGCGGTCGGCTCCGTGGTACTGGCGCTGTTGTCCCTGACCCTGCTGATGATCGACGGCTCGGCCCTGCGCCAGCGTGGCCGTACCTTCCTGACCTTCACCGCGTTCCTCGGTGGTTCGGCACTGGTGTGGATCGGTTACGACTACAGCCAGCAATACAGCACCTGGTTCAGCCTGACGGTAGGCTTCTTGCTCGCCCTCGGTGCGCTCGGGGTGTTTATCGTGTTGCTGACCGAAGCCCACGAACTGGCCGAGACCGTCTGGACCCACAAACGCCGGCGTGAATTCCTGCCCGTGGTAGGCGATTCTGACTACCGACCGAAAGTCTCGATCCACGTGCCCTGCTACAACGAGCCGCCGGAGATGGTCAAACAGACCCTCAACGCCCTGGCCAACCTCGACTATCCGGATTTCGAAGTCCTGATCATCGACAACAACACCAAGGATCCGGCGGTCTGGGAACCGGTGCGCGATTATTGCGAAACCCTCGGCCCGCGCTTCAAGTTCTTCCACGTGGCACCGCTGGCCGGCTTCAAGGGCGGCGCACTGAACTACCTGATCCCGCACACCGCCAAAGATGCCGAAGTGATCGCAGTGATCGACTCCGATTACTGCGTGCACCCGAACTGGCTCAAGCACATGGTGCCGCACTTCGCCGACCCGAAAATCGCCGTGGTGCAGTCGCCACAGGATTACCGCGACCAGAACGAAAGTACCTTCAAGAAGCTCTGCTACGCGGAATACAAGGGCTTCTTCCACATCGGCATGGTCACCCGCAACGATCGTGACGCGATCATCCAGCACGGCACCATGACCATGACCCGCCGCTCGGTGCTCGAAGAGCTGGGCTGGGCCGACTGGTGCATCTGTGAAGACGCCGAACTGGGCCTGCGGGTATTCGAAAAAGGCCTGTCGGCAGCGTACTACCACACCAGCTACGGCAAGGGCCTGATGCCCGATACCTTCATCGACTTCAAGAAACAGCGTTTCCGTTGGGCCTACGGAGCGATCCAGATCATCAAGCGCCACACCGCCAGCCTGCTGCGCGGCAAGGACACCGAGCTGACCCGTGGCCAGCGTTACCACTTCCTCGCGGGCTGGTTGCCGTGGGTCGCGGACGGCATGAACATCTTCTTCACCGTCGGCGCGCTGTTGTGGTCGGCGGCGATGATCATCGTGCCGCAACGGGTCGATCCGCCGCTGCTGATCTTCGCAATCCCGCCATTGGCGCTGTTCGTGTTCAAGGTCGCCAAGATCATCTTCCTCTACCGTCGTGCGGTCGGGGTCAATTTGAAGGATGCCTTCTGCGCGGCGCTGGCCGGTCTGGCGTTGTCCCACACCATCGCCAAAGCAGTGCTGTACGGCTTCTTCACCAGCAGCATTCCGTTCTTCCGTACGCCGAAGAATGCCGACAACCACGGCTTCTGGGTGGCGATTTCGGAAGCCCGGGAAGAGATGTTCATCATGCTGCTGTTGTGGGGCGCTGCCTTGGGGATCTTCCTGGTGAACGGCATGCCGAGCAACGACATGCGCTTCTGGGTGACCATGCTGCTGGTGCAGTCGCTGCCATACCTGGCGGCGTTGATCATGGCGTTCCTGTCGTCGCTGCCGAAACCGTCGGTCGAGACTGAAACGGCACCAGCGGTCTAAATCTCTACGGATGCACTAAACGGCGGCCAATGGTCGCCGTTTTGCTTTAAGATAAGCGCCATTTTGCGGGGCTTGGCGTGATACCGGTCTGACTGACCGAACACTATCCCCTGTGGGAGCGAGCCTGCTCGCGATAGCGGTGTAACAATCACAGTTTAAGTTGACTGACACACCGTCATCGCCAGCAGGCTGGCTCCCACATTTAGTCCGTGCCCACATTCATGATTTCCGGAGTTTTCCATGACGGCCCACGCCGACCTTTCGCCGACCCTCCAACTCGCCATCGACCTGATCCGCCGTCCATCCGTGACGCCGCTTGACGCCGATTGCCAGAAGCAGATGATGCAGCGCCTGGGCGATGCCGGTTTCACCCTGGAACCGATGCGCATCGAAGATGTGGATAACTTCTGGGCCACCCACGGCCAGGACGACGGTCCGGTGCTGTGCTTCGCCGGCCACACCGACGTGGTCCCGACCGGCCCGGTAGCGGCCTGGCAGATCGAGCCGTTCAACGCCCTGATCGACGAACACGGCATGCTCTGCGGCCGTGGCGCCGCCGACATGAAAGGCAGCCTCGCCGCCATGACCGTCGCCTCCGAGCGTTTTGTCGCCGACTACCCGAATCACAAGGGCAAAGTCGCGTTCCTGATCACCAGCGACGAAGAAGGCCCGGCGCACCACGGCACCAAGGCCGTGGTCGAACGCCTCGCCGCGCGCAAGGAACGTCTGGACTGGTGCATCGTCGGCGAACCGTCGAGCACCACCCTGGTGGGTGACGTGGTCAAGAACGGCCGGCGCGGTTCTCTCGGCGCCAAGCTGACCGTACGTGGCGTGCAAGGTCATGTGGCCTACCCGCACCTGGCGAAGAACCCGATCCACCTCGCTGCCCCGGCCCTGGCCGAACTGGCAGCCGAGCACTGGGACCACGGCAACGATTTCTTCCCGCCGACCAGTTTTCAGATCTCCAACGTCAATTCCGGCACCGGCGCGACCAACGTGATCCCGGGTGACCTGGTGGCGGTGTTCAACTTCCGCTTCTCCACCGAGTCCACCGTCGAGGGCCTGCAAAAGCGCGTCGCCGACATCCTCGACAAGCATGGCCTGGACTGGCACATCGATTGGGCGCTGTCCGGTCTGCCGTTCCTCACCGAACCGGGCGCGCTGCTGGACGCTGTGTCGGCGAGCATCAAGGACATCACCGGTCGTGAAACCAAGGCGTCCACCAGCGGTGGCACCTCCGACGGGCGTTTCATCGCGACCATGGGCACCCAAGTGGTTGAGCTGGGGCCGGTCAACGCGACCATCCACCAGGTCAACGAACGCGTGCTGGCCGCCGATCTCGACGTGCTGACCGAGATCTACTACCAGACCCTGATCAAGTTGCTCGCCTGATGCTGGCGTGTCCGATCTGCAGTGAGCCGCTCAATGCGGTGGACAACGGCGTGGCCTGCCCCGCCGGGCATCGTTTCGACCGCGCGCGCCAGGGTTATTTGAACCTGTTGCCGGTGCAACACAAGAACAGTCGCGATCCAGGGGATAATCAGGCCATGGTCGAGGCTCGCCGCGACTTTTTGAACGCCGGCCATTACGCGCCGGTGGCCAAGCGTCTGGCCGAGCTGGCGGCCGGTTACGCGCCGACCCGCTGGGTCGATATCGGTTGCGGCGAAGGTTACTACACCGCGCAGATCGCCGATGCCTTGCCGGACGCTGATGGCTATGCGCTGGACATCTCCCGGGAAGCGGTCAAACGCGCCTGCAAACGCAACCCGCAGCTCACCTGGTTGATCGCCAGCATGGCACGGGTGCCGTTGGCTTCCGGCAGTTGCCAGTTCCTGGCCAGTGTCTTCAGCCCGCTGGATTGGGAAGAAGCCAAGCGCCTGCTCAGTGTTGGCGGCGGCCTGATGAAAGTCGGGCCGACCAGCGGCCACTTGATGGAACTACGCGAGCGGCTGTATGACGAAGTCCGCGAGTACATTGACGACAAGCATCTGGACCTGGTGCCGGAAGGCATGGCGCTGGCGCACAGCGAAACGTTGACGTTCAAGCTGACGCTGGACAAGCCGCAGGACCGCGCCAACCTGCTGGCGATGACGCCCCATGGCTGGCGTGCCAGTGCCGAGCGCCGGACAGCGGTTATCGAACAGGCCGAGCCGTTCGAGACCACCGTATCAATGCGCTACGATTATTTCGTTCTTCAATAACTTTTGGTTCCGGGCGAGTGCCCGGGGCCGGCTAAATCCGCGAATGGATTTTTCAGACCCGCAGTGAGGACATCCATGCGCCAACCCGATATCGAGATTTACCTGAAAGACGCCGACGTCGACCACAAAGCCATTTCCGCCTGGCTCGGTGCGGCATTGGGCCCGTGCACGGATTGGGTCCAGAAGGGCCAGACCTACAAGTGCAAGGCCGGCAACGTGCCAGTGACCTGGCTGCCAAAAGCCGTCGGCAAGTGGAACAGCCTGTACCTGGAAAGCGACCAGACCCCGTGGGACGACGACATCGCCTGCGCCCGCGCCGCGTTTGCCGCACTCAACGTCGAAGTGCGTTGCGCACCGGGTACCTGGGTCGAGGAAGAAGGTGAAGAAACAGCCGATCGCTGGATTCGCATCAGCGCCGATGGTGAAGAAGAAATCACCTGGAAAACCGCGTAAAGCCTGAACACCGCCCCTGTAGGAGCGAGCTTGCTCGCGATGGTCGTCAACGATAACGCGTCAATTCAGTAAAAGCGCGGTGTCCTTGAGTTCTTCGCGAGCAAGCTCGCTCCTACAGTGGTTTTTGCGCGGGGATTACAGACCTACAACATCCTCAGCCTGCAAACCCTTCTGCCCTTCCACCACCGCGTATTCAACCTGCTGGCCTTCGGTCAGTGAACGGTGGCCTTCACCGCGAATCGCGCGGTAGTGCACGAAAACGTCCACCCCGTCCTCGCGCTGAATGAAGCCGTAGCCCTTGGCGTCGTTAAACCACTTCACGTTGCCGGTTTCGCGTGTTGCCATTTGTTCATACTCCCTTTTTATTATTGGTCGGGCTTTTCGCAGGAAAGCCTCGGGAACGTCTGTCTGCGTTCGACGTCCCTACAAGGGCACCGACAGCAGACGGCCGAGTATATGACAGGCAGCGAAACTCTCAACTCAAGTTTACTTACCCGCTTTTTTGCCGATTTTCGACGAATCCGGCACACTATCGGCCTCCCGAGCAAACGCTCGGTTTTATTCACTCACGCAGAAGCCGTATGACCCGTTCCCCGTTCCGCCGTCTTGTGTTTGGCACCCTGCGCCGACTGTTGTACCTCTGGGTTCGCTCCGAGACGATCAACCAGTCGTCGTTCACCCTCAACCTCGACCGCAGTCGTCCGGTGTTCTACGTCCTGCAAAACCCTTCGCTGACCGACCTCGCCGTGGTCGACACCGAGTGCAGCAAGGCCGGCCTGCCACGCCCGGTGCTGCCGGTATCGGTGGGCAACCTGCTGGAACCTGCCGCGTTTTTCTACCTGACGCCGGACCCGGACTGGCTCGGCCGCCAGGACAAGCGCGGAGCGCCGCCAACATTGACCCGCCTGGTCAGCGCCCTGAGCCAGAACGCCGCCGAAGACGCACAGATCATTCCGGTGAGCGTGTTCTGGGGCCAATCGCCGGACAGCGAAAACAGCCCATGGAAACTGCTGTTCGCCGACAGCTGGGCCGTTACCGGGCGTCTGCGTCGTCTGCTGAGCATCATCGTGCTGGGACGCAAGACCCGCGTGCAGTTCTCCGCGCCGATCCACCTGCGCGAACTGATCGAGCACGACAAGGGCCACGAGCGCACCGTGCGCATGGCCCAGCGCATCCTGCGGGTGCATTTCCGCAATCTGAAGGCCGCGGTGATCGGCCCGGACATTTCCCACCGCCGCAATCTGGTCAAAGGCTTGCTCAACCAGCCACAGGTCAAACAAGCGATCCTCGACGAAGCCGAGCGCGAGAACATCTCGCCAGAGAAGGCCAAAGCTCAAGCGCTACGCTACGGCAACGAAATCGCCTCGGACTACACCTATACTGCGATCCGTTTTATGGAAGTGGTGCTGAGCTGGTTCTGGAACAAGATCTACGACGGCATCAGGGTCAACCATATCGAAGGCGTGCAGAAGGTCGCCCAGGGTCACGAAGTGATCTACGTGCCGTGCCACCGCAGCCACATCGACTACCTGCTGCTGTCCTATCTGCTGTTTCGCAACGGCCTGACCCCGCCGCACATCGCCGCCGGCATCAATCTGAACATGCCGGTGATCGGCGGCCTGCTGCGTCGCGGCGGCGCGTTCTTCATGCGCCGCACCTTCAAGGGCAACCCGCTGTACACCTCGGTGTTCAACGAATACCTGCACACCCTGTTCACCAAGGGCTTTCCGGTAGAGTACTTCGTCGAGGGCGGCCGCTCGCGCACCGGGCGCATGCTGCAACCGAAAACCGGAATGCTGGCGATCACCCTGCGCAGCTTCCTGCGTTCGTCGCGCATGCCGATCGTGTTCGTGCCGGTGTACATCGGCTACGAGCGTGTGCTGGAAGGCCGGACCTATCTTGGCGAGTTGCGCGGTGCGGCCAAGAAGAAAGAGTCGATCTTCGACATCTTCAAAGTCATTGGCGCACTCAAGCAGCGCTTCGGCCAGGTGGCGGTGAACTTCGGCGAGCCGATCAAGCTGGCGGAATTCCTCGACGGCGAACAGCCGGACTGGCGCCAACAGGAACTCGGCCCGCAGTTCAGGCCCGCCTGGCTCAACGAAACCACCAACCGTCTCGGCGAGAAGGTCGCCCGGCATCTGAACGAAGCGGCGGCGATCAATCCGGTCAATCTGGTGGCGCTGGCGCTGCTGTCGACCACTCGCCTGGCGCTGGATGACCGGGCCATGGCGCGAGTGCTGGACCTGTACCTGGCGCTGCTGCGCAAGGTCCCGTATTCGCCGCACACCACCTTGCCGGAAGGCGATGGTCGGGCATTGATCGAGCACGTGAAGGACATGGACCTACTGTCCGAGCAGAGCGATGCGCTGGGCAAGATCCTGTATCTGGACGAACAGAACGCCGTCCTGATGACCTACTACCGCAACAACGTGCTGCACATCTTTGCCCTGCCGGCGCTGCTCGCAAGTTTCTTCCAGAGCGCCTCGCGCATGAGCCGCGAACAGATCCTGCGCTACACCCGCGCGTTGTATCCATACCTGCAGGCGGAGCTGTTCATCCGCTGGTCGCTGGACGAACTGGACGGGGTGATCGACCAATGGCTGGAAGCTTTCGTCGAACAAGGCCTGTTGCGTTTCGAGAACAACGTATATCTGCGTCCGGCGCCAAGCTCGCGGCATTTCGTGCTGCTGACCTTGCTGTCGAAGAGCATTGCCCAGACCTTGCAGCGCTTCTACATGACCGTGTCCCTGCTGCTCAACAGTGGCCAGAACAGCATCAGCGCCGAAGAACTGGAGGACCTGTGCACGGTCATGGCCCAGCGCCTGTCGATCCTGCATGGCCTCAACGCCCCGGAATTCTTCGACAAGAGCCTGTTCCGCCACTTCATCCAGACCATGCTCGACCTCGACGTGCTCAAGCGCGATGAAGCAGGCAAGTTGAGCTATCACGAACTACTCGGTGAACTGGCCGAAGGCGCGGCCAAGCGCGTATTGCCGGCGGAGATTCGTTTGTCGATCCGTCAGGTGGCGTTGCATCGCAGTGAAGATGCGGCGGATCAACCCGCACCACCGGTCGAAACCGTCTAGATTGATCAGGGCGCCAGTCGGTTCTGGCGCCCTCGATACGGAGATCTTTCAATGAAAAAACTGTCCCTGATCGCAGCCGCCTTGCTGTTGACTGCCTGCCAACATCCGACACCGGCGCCCAAGGCATCCCTCGCTGGTGAAGTCTTCTACCTGCAACGCATCGCACTGCCGCCGAACGCGATCCTCAGCGTCAGCCTGCAAGACATCTCACTGGCCGATGCCCCGGCGAAAGTCATTAACGAGCAACGCGGCCCGGTCAAAGGCCAGGTGCCGCTGCCATTCCATCTCAGCTACGACCCGCTGACGGTAGAGCCCAATCACCGTTACTCAGTGAATGCACGCATTGAAGTCGACGGCAAACTGCTGTTCATCACCACCGAAAATCACGCCGTGCGTCTGGACGGCACCGATCCACAACCGCTGAAGGTCCGTGTCGACGCGGCCCGCTGAGTGTTTTTTTGAAAAAGGAAGTTGCCATGCTCCGCCCTACCCTCCGTTTTGCCGGCCTGTGCGCTGGCTTGATGATCTGTGCCAACGCCCTGGCGCTGTCCCTCACCGACCTGTCGCAGAAAGACGCCACCGGCGGGCTCAAGGACGCACTGACCCAAGGCGCGCAACTGGCCGTCAAACAACTCGGCACTCCGGGGGGCTTCAGCAACAACCCCGACGTGAAAATCGAACTTCCGGGCAAACTGGGCAAGGTCGCCAGCAAAATGAAACAGTTCGGCATGGGTGACCAGGTCGATGAACTGGAAGCCAGCATGAACAAGGCGGCGGAAAGCGCCGTGACCCAGGCCCAGCCCATCCTTGTCGACGCCGTGAAGAAAATGACCGTGGAAGATGCCAAGGGCATCCTCAGCGGCGGCAACGACTCGGCCACCCAATACCTGAACAAGACCAGCCGCGAACAGATCCGCGCGAAGTTCCTGCCGATCGTCAAGCAAGCCACCGACAAGGTTGGCCTGGCCCAGCAGTACAACTCGTTCGCCGGGCAAGCAGCGACCATGGGCGTAGTGGATGCGAAGAATGCCAACGTCGAAAACTACGTCACCGAGCAAGCGTTGAATGGCTTGTTCGAAATGATCGGCAAACAGGAAGAAACCATCCGCCAGAACCCGGCGGCTGCGGCGACCAGTTTGGCGAAGAAGGTGTTTGGTACGCTCTGACCCTGGTGCAACCATTGTAGGAGTGAGCCTGCTCGCGATGAGGCCATGTCAGTCGACATCAGCGTTGGCTGACACACCGCAATCGCGAGCAGGCTCACTCCTACAATTTGATCGGGTACATCTGTGAGAGATTGGTCGGCTGGCAGGCCGCCTTCGCGAGCAGGCTCGCTCCTACAATTTGATCGGGTACATCTGTAAGGGAATGGTCGGCTGGCAGGCCGCCTTCGCGGGCAAGCCCGGTCCCACAGTTTTCAAATGTGTACGGACCAAACAACCAGGCCGGCCGGTAGGCCGCCTCGGCGGCTTTTGATTTGCCCGCCCCTTCGGGAGGCTGAGTGGAGGCGTTTATCCGGGGATTGGCGCGCAGCGCCGTTCGACGCAGTCGAACTCATCGCATGTAGGTGCCAGCGAAGCCAACCGGAGGGCGATGCCCCCGGATGAATGCCGCAGCGAAGGAACCCCGAGCCTTAGCGAGGGGCCGTACGTTCGGGGCGAGCGTTTTTTGCTTACTTTTTTAGGCGCTTGTAAAAAAGTGAGTCGCCGTAAGGGCGAAACCGCCAGCCGCCGTTACCGAAGAAATGGATATGCACCCAGTCAAACGGCTTCCTTCTTGACCCGGAACCAAGCCGCATACAACGCAGGCAAAAACAAAAGCGTCAACGCCGTGGCCACAATCAACCCCCCCATGATCGCCACCGCCATCGGCCCGAAAAACACACTGCGCGACAACGGAATCATCGCCAAAACGGCGGCAAGCGCCGTCAACACAATCGGCCGAAACCGCCGAACCGTAGCCTCGATAATCGCCTGCCAAGGCTTAAGCCCCGCCGCAATATCCTGCTCGATCTGATCCACCAGAATCACCGAGTTACGCATGATCATCCCGGACAAGGCGATAGTCCCCAGCATGGCCACGAAACCGAACGGCTGGCGAAACACCAACAGAAACAGCGTCACCCCGATCAACCCCAGCGGCGCCGTCAGGAACACCATCGCCGTACGCGAAAAACTGCGCAATTGCAGCATCAGCAAGGTCAGCACCACCACAATGAACAACGGCACGCCGGCCTTCACCGAGTTCTGTCCGCGCGCCGAGTCTTCCACCGTGCCGCCGACATCCAGCAAATAGCCGTCAGGCAGTTCGGCGCGGATCGGATCGAGGGTCGGCATGATCTGCTGCACCAGCGTCGCCGGTTGCTCCTTGCCATAGATGTCGGCGCGAACCGTCACGTTGGGCAGGCGATTGCGGTGCCAGATGATGCCCTCTTCGAAGCCGTATTCCAGGGTCGCGATCTGCGACAACGCGACACTGCGACCGTTATCGGTCGGCACCGCCAGGCTCGGCAGCAATGACAACTCGGTGCGCTCATGTAAGGTGCCGCGCAACAGGATCTCGATCAACTCGTTGTCTTCACGGTACTGGCTGACGCTGGAACCGGTCAGGGAGCTTTGCAGGAACGTCGACAGGTTCGCCGTGCTCACGCCCAGCGCCCGCGCGCGGTCCTGATCGATGTTCAGGTAGACAACCTTGCTCGGCTCCTCCCAGTCCAGGTGGACGTTGACCACATGCGGGTTCTCGCGAACCTTGGCTGCGACTTTGCGCGCCAGCGCCCGCACTTCCTCGATGTGCTCCCCGGTCACGCGGAACTGCACCGGGTAGCCAACCGGCGGACCGTTTTCCAGACGCGTGACCCGCGAGCGCAGAGCAGGGAATTGTTCGTTAAGGGTTGAGATCAACCAGGTGCGCAGGGATTCCCGTTCTTCGATGGTTTTCGCCAGGACGACAAACTGGGCGAAGCTCGCCGCCGGCAGTTGTTGATCCAGCGGCAGGTAGAAACGCGGCGAACCGGTGCCGACGTAGGCCACGTAATTGTCGATCCCGGCCTTGTCCTTGAGCAGCGCTTCGAGGCGCTTGACCTCGTCGGCGGTGTTGCTCAGCGAAGCGCCTTCGGCCAGTTTCAGGTCGACCATCAACTCCAGGCGACCCGATGCCGGGAAGAATTGCTGCGGCACAAACTTGAACAGCACGATGGAAGCGACGAACAACAGCACGGTCGCCGCGATCACGGTTTTGCGCCAGCGCACGCACCACTCCACCAAACGCCGGACGCGCTGGTAAAACGGCGTGGCATACGGATCGGGCTGACCGGCACCATGCTTGGCGGCGTGAATCTTCGCCAGGTCCGGCAGGAGTTTTTCCCCGAGGTACGGCACGAACACCACTGCGGCCACCCACGACGCCAGCAGCGCGATGGTGACCACCTCGAAGATCGAACGGGTGTATTCGCCAGTACCCGATTGCGCCGTGGCAATCGGCAGGAAGCCGGCCGCGGTGATCAGCGTACCGGTGAGCATCGGGAATGCGGTACTGGTCCAGGCATAACTCGCCGCTTTGACCCGGTCGAAGCCCTGCTCCATTTTGATCGCCATCATTTCCACGGCGATGATCGCATCGTCCACCAGCAAGCCCAGGGCCAGTACCAGCGCGCCGAGGGAGATCTTGTGCAGGCCGATGCCGAGGTAATACATGCAGGCGAACGTCATCGCCAGCACCAGCGGAATCGCCAGGGCCACCACCATGCCGGTGCGCACGCCGAGGGAGAAGAAACTCACCAGCAACACAATGGCCAGCGCCTCGACCAACACTTGCACGAACTCGCCAACACCGGTTTTCACCGCCGCCGGTTGGTCGGAGACTTTGCGCAGTTCCATACCGGCCGGGAGGTTTTTCTGGATGCGGGCGAACTCGATTTCCAGTGCCTTGCCCAGTACCAGAATGTCACCACCGTCCTTCATCGCCACCGCCAGGCCGATGGCGTCCTGCGCCATGAAGCGCATGCGCGGCGCCGGTGGATCGTTGAAACCACGGCGCACGTCAGCCACGTCGGAGATGCGGAAGGTGCGATCACCGACGCGGATCGGGAAGCTCTTGATCTCTTCGACCGTCTGAAAATTCCCCGTTACCCGTAGCTGCAATCGCTCGCTGCTGGTTTCGAAGAAACCTGCCGTGGACACCGCATTCTGCTCTTCAAGGGCTTGCTGGACGGCCGCCAGCGGCAAGCCGAGGGTGGCGAGCTTGACATTGGAGAGCTCGATCCAGATTTTCTCGTCTTGCACCCCCAGCAGTTCGACCTTGCCCACATCCTTGACCCGCTGCAGCTGGATCTGGATGCGGTCGGCATAATCCTTGAGCACGGCGTAGTCGAAACCCTCACCGGTCAGGGCGTAGATATTGCCGAACGTGGTGCCGAATTCATCGTTGAAGAACGGCCCCTGAATCCCCGGCGGCAGGGTATGGCGGATGTCGCTGATTTTCTTGCGCAGCTGATACCAGAGCTCCGGTATCTCCACCGAGTGCATGGAGTCGCGCGCGATGAAGGTCACCTGGGATTCGCCGGGGCGGGAGAACGACATGATGCGTTCGTATTCGCCGGTTTCCATCAGCTTCTTTTCGATGCGTTCGGTGACCTGACGCGAGACTTCTTCGGCGGTCGCTCCCGGCCAGTTGGTGCGAATCACCATCGCTTTGAAAGTGAACGGAGGGTCTTCGCTTTGGCCGAGCTTGGTGTAGGAAAGTGCGCCGACAACGGCCAGCAACAGCATCAGGAACAGGACGATCTGGCGATTACGTAGCGCCCATTCGGAAACGTTGAAACGCATCGGGGCTTACTCCTTGTCCGCCAGATTGACCACGCGATTGGAGCGATCCACCGGGCGTACCTGCTGCCCTTCGAGAAGCACATGGACACCGGCGGCCACCACCCAGTCGCTGGCGTTGAGCCCTTCAAGCACCGGTACGGTTTTCTCACCGAAGGCACCGACCCGCACCGGGGCCTTTTTCAAGGTGTTGTTGGCGCTGACGACCCAGACATAGGTCACGCCGTTTTCCGCCGTCAGCGCAGACAGAGGAACGGACAGAGGAACGACGTCGGCGGCCTGCACGAACACCCGGGCGCTCTGGCCCAGTTCGACAGGAACCTTGCCGGAACTGAAGGCAATGCGGGCCGCGAAGGTACGTGATTTTGGATCAGCCGACGGTGACAGTTCACGGATACGACCTTCGAATCGCTGATCGGGTTGGGTCCAGAGTTCCACCGACACCGGCTCACCGACCTTGAAGCGACCGAAGTTCTGCTCCGGCAGGCTGATCAAGACTTCACGCTCACCATCGGTTGCCAGGGTGAACACCGTTTGCCCGGAGGCCACCACTTGCCCGACTTCCACCAGACGCTTGGCGACGACGCCATCCTGCGGCGCACGCAACACGGCGTAACTGGCCTGGTTATTGGAAACGTTGAATTCGGCTTTGATTTGCTTGAGGCGCGCTTCGCCGGAGCGGTAGAGGTTTTCGGCGTTGTCGTACTGCGAGCGGCTGACCAGTTGGCGCTCCATCAAGGTCTTGTAGCGATCACGCTCGGAACGTACCAGGTTCAGATTGGCTTCGGCGGCGGCGACCTGAGCTCTGGTGGCCTCCAATTGCAGGCGCACGTCTTGGGGGTCGAGCTCCGCCAAAGGTTGATCGGCCTTGACCCGCTGCCCTTCCTCGACCAGTCGTCGGCTGACTTTGCCGCCGATACGGAACGCCAGGTCCGGCTCATACCGCGCGCGAACTTCGCCGGGATAGCTTTCCATGGCCTGCGCCGAAGGCTCTGGCTGAACCACCATGGCCGGGCGCACGCTGACTTGCGGTGCCTCTTCGTGACCACACGCAGACAATAAAAAAGCCAGGGTGACTGGCAACGCGAGGGGCAAGGCATAGCGGAACATGGTGAAGGACCTTTCGCTAATGGTGCTTTAAATAATTATACTGAGCAGTATGTTATTAATAGCAAACTCACCAGTCCAGTAATAAAAAAGAATATGCCAAACAATCTTTCAGCACCCAATGGCCCAGGCAGACCCAAAGACATGGTCAAGCGCCAGGCGATTCTCGATGCGGCTAAAGCGCTGTTTCTGAGTAAGGGTTATGCCAATACCAGCATGGATGCCGTCGCAGCCGAGGCCGGTGTGTCGAAGCTGACGGTCTATAGCCACTTCAACGACAAGGAGACGCTGTTCTCTGCCGCGGTGATGGCCAAGTGCGAGGAGCAGTTGCCAACGCTGTTCTTCGAACTGCCGGAAGGCGTGGCCGTGGAAACCGTGCTGCTGAACATCGCGCGCGGTTTTCATCACCTGATCAACAGTGATGAATCGCTGAACCTGCACCGTTTGATCATGGCCTTGGGCAGTCAGGACCCGAAACTCTCACTGATCTTCTTCGAGGCCGGGCCTCAGCGCATGCTGCACGGCATGGAACGCTTGTTGAGCAAGGTCAACGAAAGCGGCGCATTGAGCATCGACAAACCGCACAATGCAGCAGAACACTTCTTCTGCCTGCTCAAGGGCGCAGCGAATTTCCGGCTGCTCTTCGGCTGTGGCGAGCCGTTGGACGACGAGGCCGCCGAGAGTCATGTGCAGGAAGTGGTGGGGTTGTTTATGCGGGCTTATCGGCCGGAATGAGCCTGAAAGATTTGTAGTGGATGTGATGACACCATCGCGAGCAGGCTCGCTCCTACAGTGGTTCCATGCAACACCACAAATCCCCTGTAGGAGCGAGCCTGCTCGCGATGGGTGCGACTCGGTCTTAAGGCTTGAGCGCCTTCTTCGGATAGATGTCATACCGACTGGACTTGCCATCGAGCGCATGGCTCGGCTTCGGCCCTTCGATGCACGGCGCCTTGCGCGGACGCTTGACCACCACCCGGTGGCTGGCCAGGGCCAAGGCGGCTTCGAGCAATGCCGGCGCATCCGGGTCATCGCCCACCAATGGCCGGAACAGGCGCATTTCCTTCTTCACCAGCGCGG
Source organism: Pseudomonas sp. ACN8 (assembly GCF_002303925.1). Classification (GTDB taxonomy): domain Bacteria; phylum Pseudomonadota; class Gammaproteobacteria; order Pseudomonadales; family Pseudomonadaceae; genus Aquipseudomonas. Next base: position 129,601 of record NZ_MRCS01000011.1, on the reverse strand, counting down.
TTTTCTCGCGATGCGGGAACATCGGGTCAAGGTAGATCACCTGGGGCGGCTCGCCCTCCCAGTTGCGCATGACCTCGATCGAATTGCCCTTGAGCAAGCGCATGCGCGCCACGATCGGCGCCACGTCGAAATCTTCCGCGCCACGGGCCAGGCCGTCTTCCAGCAAGGCACCGATCAGCGGCTGACGCTCGATCAGGCTCATCTCGCAACCGAGGCTGGCCAGCACGAACGCGTCCTTGCCCAGCCCCGCCGTGGCGTCCAGTACCCGCGGGCGCACACCTTGGGCGACGCCAACGGCCTTGGCGATCATCTGTCCGCTGCCACCACCATACAACCGGCGATGGGCCGCACCACCCTCGACGAAATCCACCCGCACCGGCCCCGGCGCATCCGGCCCCAGCTGTTGCAGTTGCAAGCCCATGTCACCCACCTGCAAGGCAAACTCGCCGTCCGCCACTTGCATTGGCAAGCCCAGGCGCTCGGCCCATTGCTCGGCTTGTGGCTCGAACGCCGCATCGAGGGCCTGGACATGGATGCGGCAGACCGCAGGTTGATCAATCATCGGAAAACACGCTCAAAAAATTAATGATCGGCAAAAACGGCCGATAACAAAACTATCGAGCATTTTGCCAGAGCTGAGCGTCGACCGAGAGAAATGTCAGGCATTCAACCCACAATCACAGGTTTTATCTCGCCCTACGGCGACTACAACCTGCGAAACACCCAGGCACTGAGCGGCGTCAGCCACATCTGGCAGGATTTCTTTGCCCGAGCGCTGGCCGAACAGTCGGGTGAAGTGCTGCCGCAATCGCTGAACTTTCCACCGGTCGACCTCGAAAGCCCGGTTGAACCCACCGTTGGCAGCGACCTGCTGGCCCACATCGTGTCCCAGCGCGAATGCGACGTGAAGGACAACGAAATCCGCCCGCCCGAGCCGCTGTTCCTGCCGATTGCCGAATTCGAAATGGACCTGGCCGACAAGCCGTTCCCACCGTTCCCGGCGGACGAAATCGTCGCCCAGCAAAAACAGCAGGACTTCGAAAGCGGCTGGGTTCGCCCAATCGTGTTGAACGCCGGTCAGCCGCTGCCAGACGTCGGCCCTGCCCCGCAACCGCTTCCGCTGCACCTGCCCATCGCCGAATTCGAACTCGACCTGCTCGACAAGCCGTTCCCGCCATTCTCGCCAGAAGAACTAGTAGCGCAGCAAAAACAACTCGATTTCGACAATGGCTGGGCGCGCCCGATCATCCTGCAGAACCTGCGCATCGCCGCCTGATCCTCAGCCGCGCCCTCTTCCCTCAGCCTTTGAAAAACTGATTGGCCTTCTGATACGGCATCGACCGGGACGTGAAACCGAACGTGCCTGACGTCTGGATTTCTTCGGCGGCGCGGAAGAATTCGCCATAGGCCGCCAATGCCAGCGCCGAACCGACGCTGATGCGTTTGACGCCCATTTCACCCAACTGCGCGACCGTCAGCTTCAAGCCGCCCGACATCAACACATTCACAGGTTTGGGCGCCACGGCGCGCACCACCGCCAGCACATCCTCGGCGCTGCGCAGACCCGGTGCGTAGAGCACATCGGCACCGGCCTCGGCGAATGCCTGCAAACGGCGGATGGTGTCGGCCAGATCGGGATTGCCGTGCAGGAAGTTTTCCGCCCGGGCAGTCAACGTAAAGTGGAACGGCAGACTGCGAGCGGCAGCCACAGCGGCTTCGATGCGCGCCACGGCGTGTTCGAAACAATAGATCGGGCCTTCTTCGCGGCCGGTGGCATCTTCGATCGAACCACCGACGGCGCCGGCCTCTGCCGCGCGCAAGATACTTTTCGCGCAGTCGGCGGGGTTGTCGGCAAAGCCGTTTTCCAGGTCCACGGCAACCGGCAGGTCGGTGGCGGCGACAATCGCCTGAACATTCATCAGGGTATCGTCGAGGGTCAATCCGCCATCGGCACGACCCTGGGAAAAGGCGTAACCGGCACTGGTGGTCGCCAGCGCCTCGAAGCCGAGGCTGGCGAGCATTTTCGCTGAACCGGCATCCCACGGATTAGGAATCACAAAAGCCCCGGGGCGTTCGTGAAGGGCTTTGAACGCCTGGGCTCGAAGGGTTTGCGCATCCATTGGGCAGGCTCCTGAAGAGGGGAAAGAATTCGCCTCAGAGCAGGCCAAGCTGCTCGGCGACGGGTTCTCTGTATAGCTCAGGCAGCGCCGGCAAGCCAGGCAAACGCAGCATCAGCCGGGCGTGAAAACGCTGCGCCAGCTTCGCCGCCAGTAGGTTGTCGGCCGTGTGCAGGAAGATATACGGCGTGCGACCTTCTTCGATCCATAACGCAACTTTCTCGACCCACGGCTCCAGGAACGCATCGTTGGCCTCAAGCGTTGGATGGCCGATAAAACGCACCTGCGGGAATTGCGTGAATGCCGCAGGGCGTGGTGGCACCCGGGGCTTCTTCGATTGGGCGTGGAGCACCGAGGGCTCGGTCGAGGTGCAACTGAACAGCGCACGGGGATCGAGACAGATGCGCTCGACGCCGCGATCCAGCAGCAAGCGGTTGAGCATTCGCTCGCTGTCACCCTTGGCGAAAAACTCGTCGTGCCGCACTTCCACAGCCAGCGGTCGCTGAAGGGCATCGATGAATCCGGCCAGCTCAGGCAAACGTTGGGGCGTGAAGCTTTTCGACAGTTGTAACCACAATGGCGACACTCGCTCGCCGAGCGGGTTGAGCAATTGCACGAAGGTTTCGGTGGCGGTCAGTTGCTCGCGCAGATCGCCACCGTGGCTGATCTCTCCGGGAAACTTGGCGGTGAAGCGAAAGTGCTCGGGCATGGTTTCGGCCCAACGCTGCACGGTGCTGGCGGCCGGGCTCGCGTAGAAGGTCGTGTTGCCTTCCACGGCATTGAAAACCCGGGAATAGAGATCAAGAAAATCGGCGGGTTTGGCGTCCAGCGGATACAGGTAGTCGCGCCAGGCGTTTTCGCTCCAGGACGGACAACCAAGGTAATACGGCAGCAACATCAGATGTACAGGTCGAGACCCAGCACATCCGTTTCCCAATCGACGAAACCGGCGGTGCTCAGGTAGCTGGCCAGGGCTGTCGCCACGCTTTTGCTCATGGCACGGTGGTAAATCATGTCTTGCTGACGGGCGGGGAGATTGCTCAGTTTTTGCGCAGAGGCTTTGGCGGCGCGGGCAGCCAGTTGCTCTTCAGTCGGGAATTCCAGCTCGCCTTCGATATCAATGGCGTCGTCCTCCACCACGCGGCCTTTGCGAGGCTTGCGCTTGATGGGGTAGGACTGAGAGGAAACGCCGTCTATACGCATACGTGCATACTCGGAATCAGTGATGGCAGTTTAGTGGCGCAAAAGCCACTTCGCAAACCGCCGAGTGATAACTAGAACACATAAAAGGCAAAAGGTTTAAAAGCTGAGGTTAGAAACTGATGATTGGCTATAACTGGTAGATCGCATCGCGAGCAAGCTCGCTCCCACAGGTTCTGCGCAACCCCCTGTGGGAGCGAGCCTGCTCGCGATTGGACCGACTCGGCCCTGAATACTATCGAGCTTTAGGCGTCGCCACCTTGTCGCGCAGATAAACCGGCTGCGCCTCATCGGCCACGATTGCCTCGCCGCGTTCCCAGGCAAACCGCGCCAAAGTCAGCAAGTCTTGCGCGTGGGGCAACATGCCCGCGTCCTGCCCGCTCAGGCTGACAGCGATGCGCTCGCCATAACCCCAACCGGTGCCTGCGCCGAACCATTCACCGCCGGCATCGATCGGCAATGCAGCGGACTCCGGCGGCAGCACCGCTTCAGTACCCACCAGGCGCATCTCTCCGGCCGTTTCGCGGTAGCAACCCCAATACACTTCATCCATGCGCGCATCGATGGCGGCGGCGACCTGAGTGGCGCCGTGTTCACGCAACGCACGTTGCGCCAGCACGGCCAGGTTCGACACCGGCAGCACCGGGCGCTCCAGGGCAAACGCCAGGCCTTGCACCACACCGATGGCGATGCGCACGCCGGTGAAGGCGCCCGGGCCACGGCCGAACGCGATGGCGTCGACCGCTTGCAGCGTGGTACCCGCATCGGCCAACAGTTGCTTGATCATCGGCAACAGCTTCTGCGCGTGCAGGCGCGGGATCACCTCGTAATGGCTCGTGACCTTGCCGTCATGCAGCAAGGCAACGGAGCAAGCTTCAGTCGCGGTGTCCAGGGCCAGCAAGGTGCTCATCGATGTATCCACAAGAGAGATCAGAAAAAAGTGCGTCAGTATAAACAACTACGGCCCGCAAGCGGGCCGTGGATGATGCAGCGGATCAGACTTTTCAGCTCAGGGCTGCAAGCACCTTGGCGGTGATCGCTTCAACCGAACCGACGCCTTCGATGTGGCTGTACTTCGGCTTGCCATTGGCAGCCGACAGCGTCTGGTAGAACTCCACCAGCGGCTTGGTCTGGGAGTGGTAGACCGACAGGCGATGACGCACGGTTTCTTCGGTGTCGTCCTTGCGCTGTACCAGCTCTTCACCGGTGACGTCGTCAAGGCCGGCTACTTTCGGCGGGTTGTAGACGATGTGGTACACGCGACCGCTGGCCTCGTGAACACGACGGCCGGCGATACGCTGGACGATTTCTTCGTCTTCAACGGCGATTTCAACCACGGCATCCAGTTCAACACCGGCAGTCACCAGGGCTTCAGCCTGGGGAATGGTGCGCGGGAAGCCATCGAACAGGAAACCGTTGGCGCAGTCGGACTGGGCGATGCGGTCCTTGACCAGTGCGATGATCAGGTCATCGGACACCAGGCCACCGGCATCCATGATGCCCTTGGCCTTGATGCCCAGCTCGGTGCCGGCCTTGACCGCTGCACGCAACATGTCGCCGGTGGAGATTTGCGGAATGCCGAATTTTTCGGTGATGAACTTAGCCTGAGTACCTTTACCGGCCCCGGGAGCTCCCAGCAGAATGACGCGCATCGATGTGCTCCTCAATTTTTTATATGGATAACGTCAGATTCGCCTCGTGGGGCCAATCTCAAAAATAGGGTCGTGACCGCCCAAACGGTCAAAGGCTGATCAAGATACACAGCAGGCTGCGCCCACACAAGACGCCGAAAGTCGAAGAAACCGCTACCTCTTGCGACCATTGCGCGCGGTTCCCCAAGTCGCAACCCCATCATTAACTGTCGCCTGGCAGCACTTTTACACCCGTCATACGGCGGCATCCGGCTCACCCGCCGGATGCCTGACCTCACGGCAAAAACCTTAGCCGGTATTACGCAAACCGGCGGCAATACCCGCCACAGACACCAGCAAGGCCTGTTCTACCGGGCTGCCCTGCGCCACGTCCTGCACTCTTGAACGGGCCAGCAACTCGGCCTGCAATAGATGAAGCGGGTCGAGATAGGTGTTGCGCAAGCGGATGAACTCAAGGGTCGCGGGGCTATGTGCCAGCAGCTGCGACTGCCCGGTCAGGCCGAGAACAATGATGCATGCCTGCGACAATAGGTCGCGTAAATGCGCACCCAATGGCAACAGATTCGGCTCCACCAGACGCTCATCGTAGGACTGTGCAATGTCGGCATCGGCCTTGGCCAGGACCATTTCCAGCATGTCGATGCGGGTGCGGAAGAATGGCCACTGCTCGCGCATCTGCCCCAGCAGCTCACCTTCGCCACGCTCCAGTGCCTTGCTCAGGGCCGCTTCCCAACCCAGCCAGGCCGGCAGCATCAGGCGCGTCTGGGTCCAGCCGAAGATCCACGGAATCGCCCGCAGGCTTTCGATCCCCCCGGCCCGGCGCTTGGCCGGACGACTGCCCAGTGGCAAACGGCCGAGCTCCTGCTCCGGCGTGGACTGGCGGAAATACTCCACGAACTGCGGATTTTCCCGCACCACGGCGCGATAGGCACTGACCCCGTCCGCGGCCAGTTCGTCCATCAAATGGCGCCACTCGGGCGTAGGTGGTGGCGGAGGCAGCAAGGTCGCCTCCAGCACCGCGGCCAGGTACAGATTGAGGTTTTGCTCGGCGATGTCCGGCAGGCCGAACTTGAATCGAATCATTTCCCCCTGTTCGGTGGTACGGAAACGCCCCGCCACCGAACCCGGTGGCTGCGACAGGATCGCCGCGTGAGCCGGACCGCCACCACGCCCCACGGTGCCGCCGCGACCGTGGAACAACAGCAGCTCGACTTGTTGTTCGCGGCAGATATCCACCAATCGCTCTTGCGCCCGGTACTGCGCCCAGGCCGCCGCGGTGGTACCGGCGTCCTTGGCCGAGTCGGAGTAGCCGATCATCACTTCCTGCGGCCCTTGCAGGCGCGAGCGATAACCTGGCAACAGCAGCAGCTTCTCGATCACCGGCCCCGCGTTGTCGAGGTCGGCCAGGGTTTCGAACAGCGGCACCACACGCATCGGTCGCAACACGCCGGACTCTTTGAGCAACAACTGCACGGCCAGCACATCGGAAGCCGCACCGGCCATGGAAATCACATAGGAACCGAGGGATGCCGACGGCGCAGCGGCGATTTCCCGGCAGGTTGCCAGCACCTCGGCGGTGTCGGCGGAGGGTTTGAAGTACGTCGGCAACAAGGGCCGGCGATTGCTCAATTCGCGCATCAGGAAGGCAATGCGTTCTTCCTCGCTCCAGTCCTCGTAGCGTCCCAGGCCGAGGTAGTCGGTGATTTCGGTCATCGCCGCGGTGTGCCGCGACGAGTCCTGGCGTACATCCAGACGAACCAGGAACAGACCGAATGTCACTGCCCGACGCAGGCAATCGAGCAACGGCCCGTCGGCGATCACGCCCATGCCGCACTCGTGCAAGGAGTGGTAGCAAAGCTCCAGTGGTTCGAGCAGTTCACGGTTGTCTTGCAGTACATCGGCGGGTGCCGGCGTTGCCGTCGACAAGGCGGCATGCGCCCAGTTACGCGTTGCCCGCAGGCGTTCGCGCAAATGTTTGAGCACAGCCCGGTAGGGCTCGGCGCTGTCTCCCGCCCTGGCCTTCAATTCATCGCTGGCCTGCTGCATCGACAGCTCGGCGGCCAGGCGATCGACATCGCGCAGGTACAAATCGGCCGCCATCCAGCGCGCCAACAGTAAGACTTCTCGGGTCACCGCCGCCGTCACGTTCGGGTTGCCGTCACGGTCGCCGCCCATCCACGAGGCAAAGCGGATCGGTGCCGCCTCAAGGGGCAGGCGCAGGCCGGTAGCGGCGTGCAGGGCCTGATCGGCCTTGCGCAGGTAATTGGGAATGGCCTGCCACAGCGAATGCTCGATCACCGCGAAACCCCACTTGGCTTCGTCCACCGGTGTCGGGCGCGTGCGGCGGATTTCCTCGGTGTGCCAGGCTTCGGCGATCAGGCGTTGCAAGGTGGTCTTGATCTGCTCGCGCTCGGCGCTGGTCAGGTCACGATGATCCTGAGCCGCCAGTTGCGCGGCGATGGCGTCGTACTTCTGGATCAGTGTGCGGCGTGCAACTTCGGTGGGATGGGCCGTAAGTACCAGTTCGATCTCCAGCCGCCCCAGTTGCCGGGCCAGCGCGTCGGCACCATGCCCCTCGGCGCGCAGGCGCGCGAGCAACTCCGGCAGCACCCGGGCTTCGAACGGCGCCGCCTGGGATTCCTCGCGGCGGTGAATCAACTGATATTGCTCGGCGATGTTGGCCAGGTTGAGAAACTGGTTGAACGCCCGAGCCACCGGCAGCAACTCGTCTTCGCTCAGCTGATTGAGGCTGGCGCTGAGTTCGGCGTCCATGGAACCCCGTCGGTCAGCCTTGGCGCCCTTGCGGATCTGCTCGATCTTGTCGAGAAAACCGTCGCCATATTGCTCACGAATGGTGTTGCCCAACAGCTCACCCAACAGGTGAACGTCCTCGCGCAAGCGTGCATCAATATCGGTCATCAGCAGGTCTCCAGCAAAAAATCCGGGCGGCTAGGAAACAAGAGAGTGCCGCCCCAGACAGGTTCTTACAAGCAAGACGACGAAGGGCCTTTAAACCTTGCCTGTTGAGGCTAGTCTTGAACGGTAAGCCGTACAACGGTTGTCACCGGCCAGTGCCGGACACTCACTCTGCCCGCCACGAGCGGGAGCGCAATGAGGTCAATATGAAAATCCGCGAGCTTGCCCACCACTGGGAAGAAAACGCCAAGGGTCGCCTGACCGACACCGGCTACTCGATTCATCTGGACGTAGAGTCTGCCGCACGCCTGGCCGCGCTCGTCGAGATGTACCCCAAGCGGCATCCCGAAGAACTGCTCGGCGATCTGATCGGCGCCGCACTGGAAGAACTGGAAAGAAGCTTCCCGTACATCAAAGGCACGACCGTGGTCGCTACCGATGAAGAAGGCGATCCGCTGTACGAAGACATCGGGCCGACCCCGCGCTTTCTGGCGCTGTCTCGTCGGCATCTGCACGATTTGTCGGTACCTGACGACAAACAGAAGCACTGAACATCCGCAAAACCTGTGGGAGCGAGCCTGCTCGCGAAGGCGCGCTGTCAGTTGGAATTGATGTTGACTGACACGGCGCTTTCGCGAGCAGGCTCGCTCCCACATTAGTCCATATTCCAATTCAAAAAATCGCACTTCTCCTGCCCTAAAGGGCGCTGTCAACTCGATCCAGGTTTTTCGATAGCCGGCTATTTTCTCTGAACTTTCAAAAAAAGCCTCGGGTCAACCCAAGTAACCACGCCTGGGACGAGTGTTTCAAAACGCCCCTCAATTGATGGTTTCAGCGCCTTGCCCAGGGTGGATTTCGACGTTTTTCAGGAGCTGGCCCAATGGAGTTGAAGACCATGAAAACCCGAACCAGCACGTCCTCATTTACCTGTTCGCGAAGCCTCAAACTGGCGGCGCTGGCCCTGGGCAGCAGCCTGGTGCTGGCCGGCTGCGCCGGTAACCCGCCGACCGAGCAGTACGCAGTCACCCAATCGGCCGTCAACGACGCCGTGAGCGCCGGCGGCACCGAGTTCGCCGCCGTGGAAATGAAGTCGGCCCAGGACAAGCTCAAGCAAGCCGAAATAGCCATGCACGACAAGAAATACGACCAGGCCCGGATGCTCGCCGAACAGGCCGAATGGGACGCTCGCGTGGCCGAGCGCAAGGCCCAGGCGATGAAGGCCGAACAATCAGTGAAGGACGCTCAGAAAGGCGTCCAGGAAATGCGTCAGGAAAGTCAGCGCACCGTTCAGTAAGCGGCGCGGCGCCACGCATTCCCACTCGACTAAAAGGACGAAATCATGAACCGTAAACAACTGATGATCCCTGCCCTGCTGGCTGTCACCGTAGCCCTGGCGGCCTGCTCCACACCACCGAACGCCAACCTCGAACAGGCCCGCAGCAACTACAGCGGCCTGCAAGCCGACCCGCAATCGGCCAAGGTCGCGGCCCTGGAAACCAAGGAAGCCAGCGACTATCTGAACATGGCCGATAAGGCCTACATGGACAAGGAGGACACGGCCAAGGTCGACCAGCTTGCCTATCTGACCAACCAGCGTGTCGAAGTGGCCAAGCAGACCATTGCCCTGCGCACCGCCGAGGCCAGTCTGAAAGATGCCTCGGCACAACGGGCTCAGGCGCGCCTCGACGCCCGCGATCAGCAGATCAAACAGTTGAAGGACAGCCTCAACGCCAGGCAGACCGATCGCGGAACGCTGGTGACTTTCGGGGATGTGCTGTTCGCCACCGACAAGGCCGAGCTGAAATCCAACGGCCTGATGAACATCAACAAACTGGCGCAGTACCTCCAGGAAAACCCCGAGCGCAAAGTGATCGTCGAGGGCTATACCGACAGCACCGGCACGGCGTCGCACAACCAGTCGCTGTCGGAGCGTCGCGCGGGCTCCGTGCGTGCAGCACTGGTGAAGATGGGCGTTGATCCGGCGCGTATCGTCGCCCAGGGCTACGGCAAGGAGTATCCGGTGGCGGATAACAGCAGCACCTCGGGCCGGGCGATGAACCGTCGGGTGGAGGTGACCATTTCCAATGACAGTCGGCCGGTGATGCCGCGTTCGGCGGTGAGTTCATACACCCAATAATCAGCCGCAACACAAAACCCCGTGGGAGCCAGCCAGCTGGCGATAGCTGTGTATCAGTCAACATCAATGTTGAATGCACAATCGCTATCGCCAGCAGGCTGGCTCCCACATTGGTTCTGTGTTGCCTGCGAAAATTGCGTTACTGCTCCAGCTTCTGCGGCGTTTCCTGCCCCATGCAGCGCACGGCTTTTTTCTTGTTGTCGACCAGCACGCCGGTCAGGCCTTTCTGTTCCATGTCGAACAGCACCAGCACGCCGTCGATGCACTGCGCCACCTGGGCGGCCGGTTGCAGGGAGACTTTGTAGTCTTCACCCGGCACGGTCTTGAGCATGGTGAATTCGTTGAGCAGCAACGCATCCTCAGGCTTGGCGAAGTGCAGGTAACCGTACCACCACAGGGCACCGACGGTGCCGAGGATGCTGCAGATACCGGTGATGATCAGCGGGATGGCGTTGCGTTCTTCACTCATTGCGGACTCTCTGGTGGTTCATCTTCTGAATTCGGGGGTGCCGGGTAATTGGGGATCTCACCCAGGCGGCGCAGGCCGTTGAAATGCTGCGGATCATCAAGATAACGCAACATGACCTTGCGCCAGACCGGGTCGGCGAACGTCTGCACATGACCGCCACGGGTCAGTTGCAGCACCCGTGGCGGCGGCGCAGCTTGATACAGTCGGATGCCGTTGGAAAGAGGCACGATCGGATCGTCGATGCTGTGGTAGAGCAGTTTCGGCACGTCCTTGAGCTGCGCCATGGAGTTGATCGCACTGTCGCCGTCCGGCACCAGCCACGACAACGGCACCTGCACCGGCCAGGTCAACCATGACGTACTCAAGGCAAACTGACCGATGCTTCGGTAACTGGCGGGCACACCGTCGAGGACAATAGCCTTCAGTTGTTTCTGCCGTTCCGGGTGCTGGACCAGATAGTGTACGGCCATCGAGCCACCGAGGCTCTGGCCGAGAAGGATCAGTGGCTTGCCTTTGACCTCCGGCGCCTGGTCGAGCCATTTGAAGGCCGCGTCGATGTCCTGATAGATCGCCGGCAGGCTCGGTTCACCTTCGGACAGGCCATAACCGCGATAGTCCACAAGCAACACCTGGTAACCATTTTTCGGCAACCAAAAGCTGCCGCCGAGGTGCATGGGCAGGTTTCCGCCGTTGCCGTGCAGGTGCAGCACCGTGCCTTTGACCTCGACACCCTTCTTCGCCGGCAGCCACCAGGCATTCAGCTTGAGGCCATCGGCGGTGTTCAAGGTGACTGTGCGGTATTCGAGCCCGGCTTTTTCCGGGGTGAACAACTGGCCGGGTTCGGGGTAGAACAACAGCGAACTGCAACCGTTCAAGGCCAGGAGAAGGCAGAGGATGCCGAGGATTCTCATCCGTTGAAACCTCGCAATAAATGAGGTTGAAACACCGAACACTGTGGGAGCCAGCCTGCTGGCGATAGCTGTGTATCAGTCAACATCAATGTTGAATGCACAATCGCTATCGCCAGCAGGCTGGCTCCCACAGGAGATAACTCCAGCCTCACAAAATATTGGAGTAATCCGCCTCGATCCGGTCCAGGCTCAGGTGGTTGAGGAAGTTGGAGAAGCACATCCACGCCGACAGCGCGTTCATGTCGCGGAACTGTTCTGGCAGGTACTTGGGCGGTACCACCAGGCCCTCGTCCACCAACTGGCGCAAGGTGCGCATGTCTTCCAGCGTAGTTTTGCCGCAGAACAACAGCGGTATCTGCTCCAGCTTGCCTTTACGCACAGCCAGTTGAATGTAGTTGTAAATCATGATGAAGCCCTTGAGGTAGGACAAGTCTTTGGTAAATGGCAGACCTGTCGGCACCGAGCCGCGGAAAACACGACTGGCGTTGCTGTAGCTCTCGGGCATTTCAAAGCCTTGCTCGCGGAAGAACTCGAACACCTGCAGGAAGTCGGCCCCCTCCTCCACCATGTGAATGGCGCGAGTGCGGTTGGTCAGTTTGCGCAGACGGCTCGGGTACGAGGCGAAGGTGATGATTTCCATCAGGATCGCCAGGCCTTCCTGGGTCACCGTCGACGAGGGCGGCCCCTTGGAGAGGAAGGTGCAGATAGGCTGGTTCAGGCCGTTGAGGGTGGTGCCGACGTGCACCAGCCCTTCGTGGACCTCCAGCGCCCGCACGTCGCGGTCGTTGAACATCGCGTCGGCGCGGATCTTGATGTAGTCGGCACCCGCCGCCGCATCGGCGACGATGCCGTCGGACTCGAACACACGGATGGTTTCCTCGGCCTCGCCAAACACCTTGTTCAAGCGATGCTGCAACAAGTCCACCGCGTCCTTGGCCGTCAGCGTCTTCGGTTCATCCTTCAGGTCGCCACGGCCGTCGATGTTGTTCAGGTATTCGGACAACATCATGCCCAGGTCCGACAGCGTCGGGTCGCCAGCATGGAATGCATCGGATGCAGCGCCGTACAACTCCTGGGAAATCAGGCCGAAATCCTCGGTGCCACGCGCTTCAAGCATGCGCACCACCATGCGGTATTCCTTGCACATGCGGCGCATGATCTGGCCGACCGGGTTGAACTGGCCGAGCTGGCGGGTGATGTCGCGCTCGATGTTCTGGAATTCCAGCTTCACTTTGCTGGAGTCGAACGCCAGCGGCCGGTTGAGGTAGTAGTCGCGGTCCACCGCCGGCATTTCCTTGCCCTTGGCCTTAAGGAACCCTTTACGAATGTTGTCATCCCACTTGACCGCATCGAGGACGCGGATCGGCGTCTGCGCCAGCACGATGCGATCGGACAAAATACGTATCGACTGTTGGTAATCGTCCACGCGAAACTCCTGTAGAAACCTGTTGGTGCTGCTTATTTGGCTTTGGCCAGACGCTGGTAGCGTACGGCTTCGACAAACACATCGGAATTGGCCGGGTCGTCGAGGTAGGCGGCGACTTGATCCATGTGGCTGTCGATCAATACGCCTGCACCGTCGTCAGTCTGAAACGCTTCGCCGCTCAGGGCGTTTTGCTTCAGCGCCTGGTTGATCTGTTCGAGGTCGAGGTTGTACAGCACCAGTTCACGCTGGTCGGTCAGCTCGAAGCCGCCGATGATGAAATGCCCGCCGAACTGCGCCGGCACCTTCGCTGACAGGTACCAACGGTTGCCATGACGCGACACGGTGAAGAGGTAGGCTTCACGCTCCTTGGGATTGGCCTTGAAGTAGCTGACGGCCTGGTAGCGATTGTCGCCGATGCGGGTCAACTCCAGATTGACGGGCTCGCCCCAGGCGCTGGTGCTGGTCCACCTGCCGAGCAACCCTTTGGGCGCGGGCTCGCTCGTGGGCAGCGGCTCCTTGAAGGTCACCAGACAGCCACTGAGCAGCAGGAACGACAAGGCGATCACAACGACACGCCAGGCTTTCATTCAATACTCCCTATGAACATACGTCGCCCTGAGGTGGACACCGCCCTTCTGTGGGAGCGAGCCTGCTCGCGAATACGGTCTGACATTCAACATCTCTGTTGACTGACACTCCGCTTTCGCGAGCAGGCTCGCTCCCACAGGGGTAGCCTCCAATCAGGAGGAACTACACCGACGCCAGCACCAGGTGCATGTAGCGCGTCAGGATGCCGAGCATTTCCTCTTCGGCGGCAGGCTCGTCTACGTTGAGCAGGCCCTGATATTCCATCCGGCCGATAATCGCCGTCAACACCTTGGCATCCTGATGCGGTTCGCGCGAGCCTAGCACCTGGAACAGCTGGCAAGAGCCCTGCAACAGGATTTGCTGATGCGAGCGCACCAGTTCGGCCAGGCGTGGGTTGAGCAATGCCTCCTGACGAAACGCCTGCTCGGCCATCAGATGCTCCCGGCGATTGACCAGTTGCCGGTGAACGTAATCGGTCATCAGCCGTGCAATGTCGTCGGCCAGCTTCGAGCGCGCCTGCGGGCTGCCATCGCCACTGTCGATCATCTCGCGCAGCAGGCCCTCGTTGTTCACCCACAGCTTGCCCATGTACGCCGCACTGCGTTCCACGTATTGGGCGAAGGTATCGGTGAGCAGGTCATCGATATCCTTGAAATAGTAAGTGGTCGCCGACAATGGCACTTGTGCCTCGGCGGCCACCGCACGGTGCCTTACAGCCCGTACGCCGTCACGCACGACAATGCGCATGGCGGCATCCAGGATTTCCTGTCGTCGCTGTTCGCTGCCCTGTCGGCTGGCCTTGCGACCCTGGTACTGAACACTTTCAGCGACCGCAGTGGCGACACCCGCTGCACCTTCTTGAGCTATTGCACGAATCACGACAGGTATTTCCTCTCAGATGAAAGTAACAAGTTGATACGTTTGTACCAGACAGGCAATAAAAAGCCGCCTCAAAGGCGGCTTTTTATTTGAAACACTTACGCTTGCGGCCGCATGTGCGGGAACAGGATCACGTCGCGGATCGACGGAGAGTTGGTCAGCAGCATCACCAGACGGTCGATACCGATGCCTTCACCCGCCGTTGGCGGCATGCCGTACTCCAGCGCACGAACGAAGTCGGCGTCGTAGTGCATGGCTTCGTCGTCGCCGGCGTCCTTGTCGGCCACCTGGGCCATGAAGCGCTCGGCCTGGTCTTCCGCGTCGTTCAACTCGGAGTAGGCGTTGGCGATTTCACGACCACCGATGAACAGCTCGAAACGGTCGGTGACGTTCGGGTTGTCGTCGTTGCGACGGGCCAGCGGCGACACTTCGAACGGGTACTGGGTAATGAAGTGCGGCTGTTCCAGCTTGTGCTCGACCAGCTCTTCGAAAATCATCACCTGCAGCTTGCCCAGGCCTTCGAAGCCCAGCACCTTGGCGCCGGCCTTCTTGGCAATGGCACGGGCCTTGTCGATGTCGTTCAGGTCATCGGCGGTCAGCTCGGGGTTGTACTTGAGGATCGAGTCGAACACCGACAGACGCACGAACGGCTCGCCGAAGTGGAACACCTTGTCGCCGTACGGCACGTCGGTGCTGCCCAGGACCAACTGCGCCAGTTCGCGGAACAGTTCTTCGGTCAGGTCCATGTTGTCTTCGTAGTCGGCGTAGGCCTGGTAGAACTCCAACATGGTGAATTCAGGGTTGTGACGAGTCGAAACGCCTTCGTTACGGAAGTTGCGGTTGATCTCGAACACTTTCTCGAAGCCGCCGACAACCAGGCGCTTGAGGTACAGCTCCGGCGCGATACGCAGGAACATTTCCATGTCCAGCGCGTTGTGGTGGGTTTCGAACGGCTTGGCTGCCGCGCCGCCAGGAATGGTCTGCAGCATCGGCGTTTCCACTTCCAGGAAGTCACGCTTCATCAGGAAGCTGCGGATGTGGGCGATGACTTGCGAACGCACGCGGAACGTCTGGCGCACGTCTTCGTTGACGATCAGGTCAACGTAGCGCTGGCGGTAGCGCTGTTCGGTGTCGGTCAGGCCGTGGTGCTTGTCCGGCAGCGGGCGCAGGGATTTGGTCAGCAGGCGCACGCTGGTCATTTCAACGTACAGGTCGCCCTTGCCGGAACGGGCCAGGGTGCCTTCGGCGGCAATGATGTCGCCCATGTCCCAGGTTTTCACCGCCGCCAGGGTTTCTTCGGACAGGGTCTTGCGGTTGACATAGACCTGGATGCGACCGGTCATGTCCTGGATCACCATGAACGAGCCACGGTTGAGCATGATACGACCGGCAACCTTGACCGGGATCGCAGCCTCCGCCAGCTCTTCCTTGGTCTTGTCCGCATACTGTTTCTGCAGTTGTTCGCAGTAGTTTTCGCGGCGGAAGTCGTTCGGGAAGGCATTGCCCTTGGCGCGCTCGGCAGCAAGCTTTTCCTTGCGCAGGGCGATCAGGGAGTTTTCTTCCTGTTGCAGGGCTTGCGGGTCGAGTTCTAGGTCGCTCATGTCTTTAAATATTCCATCAGGTTCGTTGCCCCCGGACCTTGCGGCCCGGGGATCGCCAGCAGGGCTGGCTCCTACAGGGATCGAGCTGAAACGGTCGATCCTGTGTTGGCGTCTGTTACAGGCCCGATTTCAGGCTGGCTTCCAGGTACTCGTCGATGTCGCCGTCGAGCACCTTGTCGCAGTCGCTGCGTTCGATGTTCGTCCGCAGGTCCTTGATGCGCGAGGCATCGAGCACGTACGAACGGATCTGATGACCCCAGCCGATATCGGACTTGGTGTCTTCCAGCGCCTGGGACGCCGCGTTGCGCTTCTGCATTTCCTGCTCGTACAACTTGGCCCGCAGCATTTTCATGGCGGTGTCCTTGTTGGCGTGCTGGGAGCGTTCGTTCTGGCAGCTGACCACGGTGTTGGTCGGTACGTGGGTGATACGTACGGCCGAGTCGGTGGTGTTTACGTGCTGACCACCGGCACCGGAGGAACGATAGGTGTCGATCCGCAGGTCTGCCGGGTTGATCTCGATTTCCACCTTGTCATCGATCTCGGGGGAAACGAACACCGCAGAGAAAGATGTATGGCGACGGTTGCCGGAGTCGAACGGGCTCTTGCGCACCAGACGGTGCACGCCGATCTCGGTCCGCAACCAGCCAAAGGCGTATTCGCCCTTGATGTGCACGGTCGCGCCCTTGATCCCGGCGACTTCACCGGCAGACAGCTCCATGATGGTCGCGTCGAAACCGCGTTTGTCAGCCCAGCGCAAGTACATGCGCAACAGGATGTTGGCCCAGTCCTGGGCTTCGGTGCCGCCGGAACCGGCCTGGATGTCCAGATAGGCGTTGTTCGGGTCCATTTCATGGCTGAACATACGTCGGAATTCCAGCTTCGCCAGATTTTCCTCGAGACGGGCCAGCTCGGCGACGACATCGCCCACTGCGCCTTCGTCGTTTTCTTCAACGGCCATGTCCAGCAGGTCGCGGCAATCGGCCAGACCCGTGTTCAATTCGTCCAGGGTATCGACGATCTGCGCCAGCGCAGCGCGCTCGCGGCCCAGTTCCTGGGCGTATTCAGGTTTGTTCCAGACAGCCGGATCTTCAAGCTCGCGATTGACTTCGGTCAGACGCTCATGCTTTTGATCGTAGTCAAAGATACCCCCGAATAGTTTCGGAGCGCTCGGACAGGTCCTTGATGGTGTTCAGGATCGGGTTGATTTCCATGACGGGCAGCACTCGTTGGCGAACTTTTGAAAGCCGGCGAGTATACCGGGAAACGGCTTGAAACGGCAGTCCGCTTGGCTGAAAAGGGACTGTAGGAGCGAGCTTGCTCGCGAAAAAGCCAAAAGCACCGCTGGGCATCTTGCTCTATGCGTTATCGTTCACGACCATCGCGAGCAAGCTCGCTCCTACAGGTTTCGATGCGCTTACCCGATCCCCACCTGATTACGCCCATTGTTCTTCGCCGAATACAGCCCCTTGTCCGCCGCCGAGATCAATTCGCGGCAATTGCTGCCCGCTGTCGGCGTCATGGTCGACAGGCCGATGCTGATGGTCAGGCTCGCCCCTTCGCTCGGCGAAATGTGCGGGATCTTGAGGGCTGCCACGGTCATGCGCAGCTTTTCCGCCATCAATCGTGCACCGCCCTGGGAGGTGTTGGGCAGCACCAGGGCGAACTCTTCGCCGCCATAGCGGGCCGGCAGGTCGGAAGGCCGGGCACTGGCTTCACGGATGGCGGTGGCGACCTTGCGCAGGGCTTCATCACCTTCCAGGTGGCCGAAGGTGTCGTTGTAGGTCTTGAAGTAATCCACGTCGATCATCAACAACGACATCTGGCTCTGCTCACGCAGAGCGCGGCGCCACTCCAGCTCCATGTATTCGTCGAAGTGCCGGCGGTTCGACAACCCGGTCAGGCCATCGGAGTTCATCAGGCGTTGCAGCACCAGGTTGGTGTCGAGCAGTTGCTGCTGGCTGACCCGCAACGCGCGGTACGCCGCGTCCCGTTGCAATAGGGTCATATAAGAGCGCGAGTGATAGCGGATGCGCGCGACCAGTTCGATGTTGTCCGGCAGCTTGACCAGATAATCGTTGGCCCCGGCGGCAAAGGCCGCGCTCTTGATCAACGGGTCTTCCTTGGTCGACAGGACGATGATCGGAATGTCCTTGGTCGCCGGGTGATTGCGGTACTCGCGCACCAGGCTCAGGCCATCAAGACCGGGCATGACCAGATCCTGCAGGATCACCGTCGGCTTGATACGCACCGCGTGGGCGATGGCCTGGTGCGGGTCGGCGCAGAAGTGGAAATCGATGTTCTCTTCGTTCGACAGGCCGCGACGCACGGCTTCGCCGATCATGGCCTGATCGTCCACCAGCAACACCATGGCGGCGTTTTCGTCGGTCTTGAAGTCGTCGAGCTGTAATTCAGTCATGTGCGGTCACCTGAGTACTACCTGAGCCAGGAATGAGGAAAAATGTGCTCATTTGGCGAAAATCTCCAGCAATCGTGGCGCTATCTTGTCCAGCGGGCGAATCTCCACGGCAGCGTCGATGGCCGCGGCCGCCTTCGGCATGCCATATACCGCACTGCTGCTTTGGTCCTGTGCGATGGTCAGGTAGCCCTGTTCGCGCATGAGTTTAAGCCCTTGGGCGCCATCACGCCCCATGCCGGTTAGCAAAACGCCTACGGCGTCGCCATTCCAGTAACTGGCCACACTCTCGAAGAACACATCGATGGAGGGCCGGTAGATCTCGTTGACCGGCTCGGCGGTGTAAGCCAGCGTGCCGTTTTTCAGCAAGCGAATATGATGATTGGTGCCGGCCAGCAACACCGCGCCACTTTGCGGCGGTTCGCCTTCCTGGGCCAGGCGCACGTCGAGGCCGCTGGCGCTGCCGAGCCACTCGGCCATGCCGGCGGCAAACACCTGGTCAACGTGCTGCACCAGCACGATGGCCGGAGAGAAATCACGCGGCAGTCCCTTGAGCAAGATCTCCAGCGCTGCCGGCCCGCCGGCGGATGAGCCAATGGCGATCAGGCTCTGGCGCGAGCCGGAACTTCGCACGGGTGTCGGCGCCAAGCGCGGGCGGTTACCCTTGTCGCCGATCAGCCAGACGATGTTCAAGATCTTGCGCAGCAACGGCGCGGCCGCTTCCTGGGCATTGCCGGCGCCGAGGGCCGGGGTGTCGACCACGTCCAGCGCACCGTGCCCCATGGCCTCGAACACCCGGTGCACGTTCTGCTGGCGATCCACGGTGACGATGACGATGGCACACGGGGTCTCGGCCATGATCCGCCGCGTGGCCTCGACGCCATCCATCACCGGCATGATCAGGTCCATCAGAATCAGGTCCGGCGTGTTCAGCGCGCACTGGCGCACCGCCTCGGCGCCATTGCCGGCGACCCAGACCACCTCGTGGGCCGGCTCGAATGCCAGGGCGCGACGCAGGGCCTCCACCGCCATGGGCATGTCATTGACGATTGCGATCCTCATGCTCGTGCTCCTCCGATGAGCTCGACCACTGCATCGAGCAAGGCGTCGTCATGAAAACTGGCCTTGGCTAGATAATAGTCGGCCCCGGCATCCAGTCCACGGCGCCGGTCCTCTTCACGATCCTTGTAGGACACCACCATCACCGGCAGCGATTGCAGTCGATTGTCCCGACGCAGCAGCGTGACCAGTTCGATGCCGTCCATGCGCGGCATATCAATGTCGGTAATCAGCAGGTCGAAATCCTCCGAACGCAGCGCGTTCCAGCCGTCCATGCCGTCCACCGCAACCGCCACGTCATAGCCGCGATTGAGCAACAGTTTGCGCTGCAACTCTCGCACGGTCAGGGAATCATCCACCACCAGAATCCGTTTGCGGACCGCCTCGACCATCTGATTGCTGTGACGGGCAATACGCTCCAGACGCCCGGTATTGAGCAATTTCTCCACCGAACGCAGCATGTCTTCGACATCGACGATCAGCACCACCGAACCGTCGTCGAGCAGGGCCCCGGCGGAAATGTCCTGCACCTTGCCCAGACGCTCATCCAGCGGCAGCACCACCAAGGTGCGCTCACCGATAAACCGTTCCACCGCCACCCCGTAGATCGCATCGCGCTCGCGAATCACCACGACTTTCAGGGTTTGCCCGCTGTTCTGGCTGGCCGGACGTTGCAGCAACTGACTGGCCGCCACCAGGCCGACATGCCGGCCTTCGTGCCAGAAATGCTGGCGGCCTTCGACCTGCACGATATCCGCCGGCTCCAGGTCGCACATACGCTCGATATGGGCCAGCGGGAAGGCATAGGCTTCGTCGCCGACGTCCACCACGAGGCTGCGCACCACCGACAGGGTCAGCGGTACCTCAAGGTGGAAACGACTGCCCTCGCCCGCCGCCTGCTCCAGCACCACCGCGCCGCGCAACTGCCGGACCATGTGCTGCACCGCATCCAGGCCGACGCCGCGACCGGACACCTCGGTGACTGTGTCGCGCAGACTGAAACCGGGCAGGAACAGGAACGTCAGCAACTCCTCTTCACTCAACTGAGCAGCGGTTTGCGCGGGCGACAAACTTCGTTCAACAATGCTGCGACGGACCTTTTCCAGGTCCACGCCGTTGCCGTCATCGCTCAATTCGAGCACCAGCAAACCGGCCTGATGAGAAGCGCGCAGTCGAATCAAACCTTCAGCCGGCTTGCCCGCCAGCAGGCGCTGCTCCGGGGTTTCGATGCCGTGGTCGACCGCATTGCGCAACAGGTGAGTCAGCGGTGCTTCGAGCTTTTCCAGTACGTCGCGATCGACCTGGGTTTTTTCGCCTTCAATTTCCAGCCGCACCTGTTTGCCCAGATCGCGCCCCAGATCCCGGACCATCCGCACCTGCCCGGTCAGCACATCTGCAAACGGCCGCATGCGACAGGCCAACGCCGTGTCGTACAACACCTGTGCCCGCTGGCTGGCATGCCAGGCGAACTCATCGAGTTCGGCGTTCTTTTCCATGAGCAGTTGCTGGGATTGCGCGAGCAATCGTCGCGCATCCTCAAGGGTCTCCTGAGCCTCCAGGCTCAAGACGTGATCCTTGAGATGCACATTGAGATTCTCCAGTGCGCGCAGGCTGTTGCTCTGCATGCGCTTGAGTCGCTGCATGGTCGCCAGGTGCGGTTTGAGCCGCAGGGTTTCCACCAGGGATTTACTCGACAGATCGAGCAGGCTGTTCAGGCGCTCGGCGGTGACACGCAGTACACGTTCGCCGTTTTCGGTGGTGCGCTTGGACTTGCTTGGGGCTGGCGCCGATGGCGGTTCGACTGCAGGCGCCGGCGGCTCGACCTTGGGCGCGGGTGCCTCGAGTTGTAGCTCGGCCATCACCGGTGCAACAGCCGCAACCAGGAAGGCCGCTGGGTCCAGCAACCGCGCCATCAATACCACATAGGCGTCGATGTCCGCGGCCCCCGGCGTGCTGTTCGGCGTGGCGATGCGCATCAGCAAATCGGTGCCTTGCAGCAACGCATCGATGTGCTCGGGGCGCAGCAACAGGCGGCCTTCCTGGGCACTGACCAGGCAATCTTCCATCACATGGGAGACGCTGACCCCGGCGTCGACACCGACGATCCGCGCCGCACCCTTGAGCGAGTGCGCGGCACGCATGCACGATTCAAGTTGATCGGCCTGGGTCGGGTCGCGTTCAAGCGCCAGCAGGCCGGCGCTCAAGACCTGGGTCTGGGCTTCGGCCTCCAGGCTGAACAGCTCCAGCAGAGAGGCGTCGCGCATTTGCTCGGGGGTCATGTGAGGCTCCGGGTCACGGCGGACAGCAGCTGTTCTTCATCCAGCCAACGCAGGCTGCGACCTTTGAATTGCAACACGCCACGGGTGTATTTGGCGCTGGCCTGAGCACCCGAGCGCGATGCGGCATCGAGGGTGCGCTCGTCGATGGCGTGAATCCCGTCGACTTCGTCCACCGGCACCACCACCGGCCCGCCGTGGGCCGCGATGATCAGCATGCGCGGCATGACCCGTGCACCGGTGGCCATGCTGCTGGCGCCGTCGAGCCCGAGCAGTTCCACCAGCGACAGACAGGCGACCAGTGCGCCGCGCACATTCGCCACGCCGAGCAAGGCCCGGGAACGTTGATGCGGCAAAGAGTGAATCGCTTGCAGCGGCGCCACCTCGACCAGGCTACGGGTCGCGAGCCCCAGCCACTCTTCACCCAGACGGAACATCAACAGCGAGCGGGTTTTCACCTCGCTCTCGACCGTGACGGACACGGTCCCGCGGTCTTCCTGCTGCAACGCATAGCGATCGAGCAAGCGTGTGGCGGCCGCCGAATACACAGCACAATTGCGGCAATGAATATGCTCGCCGAGCAGTGGGCAGGACTTGTCGCCGTGGATACCGATGCGATTCCAGCAATCGTCGATGGCCTGGGCATCCCGGGTGACGCTGAAGGTGTCGGAGGCGATCATCGTTTACGCTCACTGTCGGCGGCGCGTGCGCTGCGGGCGGCACGCTCCTGTAATCGTCTGGCTCCCATCGCGTCGCCCTGGGCCTGCAGCAAACCGGCCAGGTGCATCAACGCTTCGGGATGTTGCGGTTCGAGGTACAACGCCTTGCGGTAAAAACCCTGGGCTTCAAGGGTATTGCCGGCCACATCGCTGAGCAGTCCCAGCCAATAAAAGACCTGGGCCACCGGCTCATGGCTGCGCAAGTAGCTTTCACACGCCGCTCGCGCCTCGGCGCTTTTGCCTTCATCGGCCAGCACGGCGATATTGGCCAGCAGCGCGGCAGTGTCGGAGCCGGGGCCGGAGGTTGCAGGCGCAGGCCGCAGCGGCGCAACCTGGGCAAACGAACGGCTGCGCACTGGCGCAGGCGGTGGATTGCGCAGCGGTTGCGGCACTGGCAACGGCGCTGGAACGAACGCCGGCAAGGGGTCAGGGTCCGCAGCCCCCTGTCGACTGAACGCAAAGGACTGCGCGATACCGATCGAACGCATCCCCAAACGCCCCAGCAGACTGCCTTCGGCCGGTCCGATAAACAGCACGCCGTCAACGTGGGTCAGGCACTTGAGCACTTCGAAGACTTGCTTCTGGGTCGGCTGGTCGAAATAGATCAGCAGGTTGCGACAAAACACGAAATCGAAGGGCGGCTCACCGGCCAGCAAGGCCGGGTCCAGCAGGTTGCCGACCTGCAGTCGCACTTGCTCGAGCACCCGCTGATCGAGGCGATAGCTCTCGCCTTCGACGATGAAATGACGGTCGCGAAACGCAATCTCGTCACCCCGAAAGGAATTCTTGCCGTACAACGCCCGCCGGGCTTTTTCCACTGACAACGGGCTGACGTCCAGGCCATCGACCTTGAACTGGTGCGGTTTGAGCCCGGCATCGAGCAACGCCATGGCGATCGAGTACGGTTCTTCGCCGGTGGAGCACGGCAGGCTGAGAATTCGCAGTGCGCGCAGGTTGTTGATCTCGGCCAGACGCTTGCCCGCCAGTTTCGCCAGGGTGACGAAGGATTCCGGATAGCGGTAGAACCAGGTTTCCGGAACGATCACCGCTTCGATCAATGCCTGCTGCTCGTCCCGCGAGCCCTGCAGGGTGCGCCAATATTCATCGGCCGACACTGCTTGCGAAACGATGCTGCGCTGGCGCACCGCTCGCTCGATGATCGCAGGCCCTACCGAGGTTACGTCCAGTCCGATAGTTTCCTTGAGGAAGTCGAAAAAACGCTGGTCGCTGTTCATGGCCGCTCCTGCAGCAGCGCCGGATCCATTGGCGGCGAGGGAAACAACAAGGCGCGCACCTGATCGTCCAGCAGATCGCCGACCCGTACCCATTGCAGCAAACCCTGTTCGTCCTTGCGGACGGGCCCGAGGTAAGGCGTCTGGCGATTGTCCAGGCCGTAGGGCTGAAAATCCGCCGGATCGCAGCGCAAGGTGTCAGTCGCCTGTTCCAGAATCAACCCGAGTAGCTGCGACTCGGAGGATTCATCCGGGTGATAGTTGACCAGCACCAGTCGCGTGCTGGTACGGGCCTGTGCAGGCGTACCAAAGGTCAGTGCGCTCAAGTCGATCACCGGCACTACGGTGCCCCGATAGGCGAACACCCCGGCGACCCAGGCGGGGGCATGGGGGATGGGCTTCAAGGGCAGACGCGGCAACACTTCAGCCACTTCGACAGCCTTCAAGGCATAGCGCTCGTTGCCGATGCGAAACACCAGAAACAAGGCATGCAGCGCCTGCGTCACGACAGAGCGTTTGGCCGTGATTTCGCTCATCAGACTTTGAATCGCGAAACGCCGCTGCGCAGCCCGACGGCCACCTGGCTCAGCTCATCGATGGCGAAACTGGCCTGGCGCAGAGACTCGACCGTCTGGCTGCTGGCATCGCCCAACTGCACCAGCGCATGGTTGATCTGCTCCGCGCCCGTGGCCTGGGCCTGCATGCCTTCGTTGACCATCAACACCCGCGGCGCCAACGCCTGAACCTGATGGATGATCTGCGACAACTGCTCGCCGATTTGCTGCACCTCGGACATGCCGCGGCGCACTTCTTCAGAGAACTTGTCCATGCCCATCACCCCGGCCGACACCGCCGACTGGATCTCGCGCACCATTTGTTCGATGTCGTAGGTGGCCACCGCCGTCTGGTCCGCCAGACGCCGCACTTCGGTGGCGACCACGGCAAAACCGCGTCCGTATTCCCCGGCCTTCTCGGCCTCGATGGCGGCGTTGAGCGACAACAGGTTGGTCTGGTCGGCAACCTTGACGATGGTCACCACCACCTGATTGATGTTGCCGGCCTTCTCGTTGAGGATCGCCAGCTTGGCGTTGACCAGATCGGCCGCGCCCATCACCGAGTGCATGGTTTCCTCCATGCGCGCCAGGCCCTGTTGTCCGGAGCCGGCGGCCACTGAAGCCTGATCGGCGGCGGTGGAGACCTCGGTCATGGTGCGCACCAGATCCCGGGAAGTGGCGGCGATCTCACGGGAGGTCGCGCCGATTTCCGTGGTGGTGGCGGCAGTTTCGGTGGCGGTGGCTTGTTGCTGCTTGGATGTCGCGGCGATCTCGGTCACCGACGTAGTCACCTGCACCGACGACCGCTGGGCCTGGGACACCAGAGAAGTGAGCTCGGTCATCATGTCGTTGAAACCGGTCTCTACCGCGCCGAATTCGTCCTTGCGCTCCAGATTCAGGCGGCTGCTGAGGTCGCCAGTGCGCATGATTTCGAGGATTCTCACGATGCGGTTCATCGGCGCCATGATCGCGCGCATCAACAAAAGACCACACAACCCGGCACTAATGACTGCGACCAGCAACGAAATGACCATGATCAGCTTCGCCATCGCTACCGATGAAATGATCGAGTCAGTGGCCGCCTCAGCCGCCTCCCTGTTGAACTCAATGAGTTCATCCAGCTGTTTGCGGCCGGCAGCCCATGCCGGGGTCATCTGTTCGGCGAGGATGCGACGGGCCTGTTCGAAGTCCTTTTGCTGGTAGGCATCGAGCACCTCTTCGAGCAGCTTGTCATATTGATCGTGCAGCTTTTCAAACGCCTCGAACCTTGCCTGATCATCTTTCTCGAAGATGGTGCCCTGGTAGCTGGCCATCGCGCGTTGCAGCCGTTCCTCAATACCCTGGTACATCTCCTTGTCAGCCTGGGTCAGGCCTCGACCACCCCCCAGCCCGACCAGTTGCTGGGTCAGCACGTAATCATCGACCCAGGCACCGCGAATCAGGGAGCTGTAGTGAATCCCGGGAACACTGTCCGAGCGCACAACGCTCTCACTGGACTCAATCGACAATAAACGGGAATACGACACGACCACCATCAGCAACATGATGGTGATAATCACCGCAAAGCTCGCCAAAATGCGTTGGCGCAACGTCCAGTTCTTCACAGTCAATCCTCGGGCCTGATTCGAAATGCGGGGAGTATAGCCGAGGGCGGTGTTTCATTTATAAGACGGATGCGCGCCACTTCGCATCCCGTTGAAAAAAGGCGGGATGGGCTCAGGGTTGGGACTGTCCGCTAATGGAGGGGATGGGTGCCAGGGGTGATTGGGCAGAAAGGGGCCGTGCAATGGCCATTGGGGCGGTGGGGCGGCTGAAAACGCCATCGCGAGCAGGCTCGCTCCCACATTTGACTTCTTTGTGGGAGCGAGCTTGCTCGCGATAACGGATTGAAGGTTTACAGGGAAGCCTGGCGAACCTGCTTCTCCAGCTCGGCTTTCAACCCCGGCTCGAGCTTGAGCTGGCGCGCCAGCTCATCGAGGTAGGCCTTCTCCATGAAGTTTTCCTCGTCCACCATCATCACGCTGGCGATGTACATCTCGGCGGCGATTTCCGGGGAGCGGGCGGCGCGGGCGACATCGCTCGGGTCCAGCGGCTTGTTGAGCTCGGCGTGCAGCCAGTGTTGCAGCTCCTGGTCGCTGTCGAGGCGGGTGAATTCACCTTCGATCAAGGCACGCTCGCGCTCATCGACATGGCCGTCAGCCTTGGCCGCGGCCACCAGCGCCTTGAGAATCGCCTGACTGTGCAGCTCGACTTGCGCGGCCGGCACGCGGTCCAGGGTTTGCGGTTCCGTACCGGCCGCGCCGCCCTGCTGCGCTTGCCAGTTGCCGTAGGCTTTATAAGCCAGTACGCCCAACGCGGCGAGACCGCCGTAGACCGCGACCTTGCCCCCGACTTTACGGGCCTTTTTGCTGCCGAGCAGCAAGCCCATGGCGCCGGCCGCCAATGCCCCGCCACTCGCGCCGGAAAGCAAACTGCCGAGGGCACCGTTGCCACCGCTCGCGCCCTTTTGCTGTGAGCTGCCGGCCTTGTTCTGCAACAGGTCCTGGCCGGACTTGAGTAGTTGATCGAGCAATCCACGGGTGTTCATTTACCGCCTCCACAAGACGTTTAACCTTAAACCAGGACCACCAGCCTAAAACGAAAGTGCCCACGCCCCGTGGGCGAGAGTGCTTCCAGATGTTGCATTGCGCGTATTGCCGCTCGAACCTGACTATCAGAAAAAACGATATACACTCTGGCCAATCGATAAAAACAGCCCACCGGGTGCTTTCCCATGATGACCTTGCGTCAGATCCGTCACTTCATCGCCGTGGCCGAGACCGGCTCGATTTCGGCCGCCGCGCAAACCGCGTTCATTTCCCAGTCGACGTTGACCCTGGCGATCCAGCAACTGGAAGAGGAAATCGGCGTCAGCCTGTTCAGCCGCCACGCCAAAGGCATGACCCTGACCCACCAGGGGCATCAATTCCTGCGTCAGGCGCACTTGATCCTGGCTACCGTGGATAACGCCAAGCGCAGCCTGCAACAGAGCACCGACCAGGTCGCCGGGCAATTGATCGTCGGTGTAACCAGCCTGGTGGCCGGTTATTACCTGGCGGATCTGCTCACCCGCTTCCAGCGCGCCTACCCCAACGTGGAAATCCGCGTAATGGAGGATGAGCGCCCGTACATTGAGCATTTGCTGGTCAGCGGCGAAATCGATGTCGGCGTGTTGATCCTCTCCAATCTCGAAGACCGCCACGCTTTGCAGACCGAAGTGCTGACCCACTCGCCGCACCGACTATGGCTGCCGGCCCAGCACCCGTTGCTGGAACACGACAGCATCAACCTCGCCGACGTGGCCCGCGAGCCATTGATTCAACTGAACGTCGATGAAATGGACCGCAACGCCCAGCGCATGTGGTCGGCAGCCTCCCTGCAACCGCGCATCACCCTGCGCACAGCTTCGACCGAAGCGGTGCGAAGCCTGGTGGCCGCCGGATTGGGCGTATCGATCCAGCCCGACATGACCTATCGCCCGTGGTCACTGGAGGGCGACATCATCGAAGCGCGACCGATCGCCGACCTCAGCCAGACCCTGGATGTCGGCCTGGCCTGGCGTCGCGGCACCGCGCGGCCGGCACTGGTAGACCCCTTCCTTACGGTCGCTCGCGAACAACCCCACGGCGGGCGCAAGCCATCTATTTAATCGAACGCCACCTTCAGTATTTAGTATTTGTTGTCCTCGGGTCCGCGAACTAGTCTTGTTGCATCTAATAAAGACGGCCGGGCCCCAGTCACAGGGAGCGCTGCCATGTCTACACAACAAGCCACACAAAAAACGAGAACCCGAAAAATGGCTGGCGCGCAGACCCCGTTGTTCACCGCACTGTTGATCGATGGTGAACTGGTCGCCGGGCAAGGCTTTGTCGAGCCGATCCTCAACCCGGCCACCGGCGAAGTCCTGACGCAGATCGCCGAAGCCAGCACCGAGCAAGTCGAAGCCGCCATCCTCGCCGCCCACCGCGCCTTTGCCAACTGGTCGCGGACCACGCCACAGCAACGCTCGAACCTGCTGCTGGAGATCGCCAACACCATCGAAAAAAACGCCGACCTGCTGGCCCGCCTCGAATCCATGAACTGCGGCAAGCCACTGCACCTGGCCCGCCAGGACGACTTGAGCGCCACGGTCGACGTGTTCCGCTTCTTCGCCGGTGCCGTGCGTTGCCAGACCGGCCAGCTCAGCGGCGAATACCTGCCGGGCTACACCAGCATGGTCCGGCGCGATCCTATCGGGGTCGTGGCGTCGATCGCGCCGTGGAACTACCCGATCATGATGGCCGCGTGGAAGATCGCCCCGGCCCTCGCCGCCGGCAACACCCTGGTGTTCAAGCCGTCGGAACACACGCCGTTGTCGATCCTGGCCCTGGCCCCGGCACTCGCCGAAATCCTGCCACGGGGTGTGATCAACATCGTTTGCGGTGGCGGCGAAGGCGTTGGCAGCCATTTGGTCAGCCATCCAAAAGTGCGCATGGTGTCGCTAACCGGCGATATCGTCACCGGCCAGAAGATTCTTCAGGCCGCATCGAAAACACTCAAGCGTACCCACCTCGAACTCGGCGGCAAGGCCCCGGTGATCGTCTGCAACGATGCCGACATTCAGGCCGTGGTCGAAGGCGTACGCACCTACGGCTATTACAACGCCGGCCAGGATTGCACCGCCGCTTGCCGCATTTATGCCCAGGCCGGGATTCATGACCGCCTGGTGGCCGAGCTCGGCGCGGCGGTCAGCAGCCTGCGCTTCGCCGGTAAACGCGACGCCGACAACGAAATCGGCCCGCTGATCAGCACCCGCCAGCGTGACCGCGTGGCCAGTTTTGTCGAGCGTGCCCTCGGCCAGCCGCACATCGAGCGGGTGACCGGCGCGGCGGTGCATTCCGGCGCCGGCTTCTATTACCAGCCGACCCTGCTCGCCGGTTGCAAGCAAAGTGACGAGATCGTCCAGCGCGAAGTGTTCGGGCCGGTGGTCACCGTGACCCGCTTCGATGAGCTGGAACAAGCGGTGGACTGGGCCAACGATTCTGAATACGGCCTGGCTTCGTCGGTCTGGACCCAGAATCTCGACAAGGCCATGCAGGTCGCGGCGCGCTTGCAGTACGGCTGCACCTGGATCAACAGCCATTTCATGCTGGTCAGCGAAATGCCCCATGGCGGCCTGAAACGCTCGGGCTACGGCAAAGACCTGTCCAGCGATTCGCTTCAGGACTACAGCGTGGTGCGGCACATCATGGCCCGCCATGGCGAGCATCTCTGACTACGCTAATAACAAGCCACCAACGGCGCGCTTCACCACGTTCAAGACACTGCCCCGACCATAATTAAAGAAGAGGGAATTCCCATGTCCGTGCACAAGACCGCACTGCTCAGTGCAATCACCACCGCGCTGCTGGCCAGCGCCAGTGTCCAGGCCGCCGAGCCGCTCAAAGCTGTCGGGGCGGGCGAAGGCCAACTGGATATTGTGGCCTGGCCTGGCTACATCGAACGTGGCGAGAGTGACAAGGCCTACGACTGGGTAACCGGTTTCGAGAAGGAAACCGGCTGCAAGGTCAACGTCAAGACCGCTGCCACCTCCGATGAAATGGTCAGCCTGATGGCCAAGGGCGGCTACGACCTGGTCACGGCGTCCGGCGACGCGTCCCTGCGCCTGATCGTCGGCAAGCGTGTGCAACCGATCAACACCGCGTTGATCCCGAACTGGAAAAACCTCGACCCGCGCCTCAAGGATGGACCCTGGTACGTGGTCAACAAGCAGACCTACGGCGCCCCGTATCAGTGGGGCCCGAACGTGTTGATGTACAACACCAACGTGTTCAAGACCCCGCCCACCAGCTGGGGCGTGCTGTTCAATGCGGAAAACCTGCCGGACGGCAAGCCGAACAAGGGCCGCGTGCAGGCCTATGACGGCCCGATCTACATCGCCGACGCGGCGCTGTATCTGAAGACCGCCAAGCCGGAACTGGGCATCCAGAACCCCTATGAACTGACCGAAGCCCAGTACAAGGCCGTACTCGACCTGCTGCGCGCCCAGCAGCCGTTGATCCACCGCTACTGGCACGACACCACTGTGCAAATGAGCGACTTCAAGAACGAAGGCGTAGTCGCCTCCGGTGCGTGGCCATATCAGGTCAACGGCCTGATGAACGAGAAGCAGCCAATCGCCTCGACCATCCCGAAAGAAGGCGCTACCGGTTGGGCCGACACCACCATGCTGCACGCCGAGGCCAAGCACCCGAACTGCGCCTACAAATGGATGGACTGGTCGCTGCAACCGAAAGTCCAGGGTGACGTCGCGGCGTGGTTCGGCTCGCTGCCAGCGGTTCCGGCGGCGTGCCAGGGCAGTGAATTGCTCGGCGCCGAAGGCTGCAAGACCAACGGTTTCGACCAGTTCGACAAGATCGCCTTCTGGAAAACTCCACAGGCTGAAGGCGGCAAGTTCGTGCCGTACAGCCGCTGGACCCAGGATTACATCGCGATCATGGGCGGTAGATAACCCGCCCCACCCTGTAGGAGCGAGCCTGCTCGCGATGGCGGAGTGTCAGTCGACAACGATTCTGACTGTTCCGCCCTCATCGCGAGCAGGCTCACTCCTACAGTTGATCAGCGCCGTTGCCACTATCGTGCTCGGCCCACCGATAAAAGATGTTCGTTTTTTCAGAAGTCCAGGCAGGGCCGCTGCGACGGCCTTCGCCTTTTTGGAGCACCGCACCATGACGCTTGCAGTCCAGTTCACCAACGTCTCCCGTCAGTTCGGCGAAGTGAAAGCCGTCGACCGGGTTTCCATCGACATCCAGGACGGCGAGTTCTTCTCCATGCTGGGGCCGTCCGGCTCGGGCAAGACCACCTGTTTGCGCCTGATCGCCGGTTTTGAACAACCGAGCGCAGGCTCCATCCGTATTCATGGCGAAGAGGCCGCCGGCCTGCCGCCGTACCAGCGTGACGTGAACACCGTGTTCCAGGATTACGCGCTGTTCCCGCACATGAACGTTCGCGATAACGTCGCCTACGGCTTGAAAGTCAAAGGCATCGGCAAGGTCGAACGCCTCAAGCGCGCCCAGGAATCCCTGGAGATGGTCGCCCTCGGCGGCTATGGCGAGCGCAAGCCGGTGCAGCTCTCCGGAGGCCAACGCCAGCGTGTGGCCCTGGCCCGTGCCTTGGTCAACCGTCCTCGCGTACTGTTGCTCGACGAACCCCTCGGCGCCCTCGACCTGAAGTTGCGCGAGCAAATGCAGGGCGAACTGAAGAAGCTGCAACGCCAGCTCGGCATCACCTTCATTTTCGTCACCCACGACCAGACCGAAGCGTTGTCGATGTCCGACCGGGTGGCGGTGTTCAATAAGGGGCGCATCGAACAGGTCGATAGCCCGCGCAACCTGTACATGAAACCGGCCACCACCTTCGTGGCGGAATTCGTCGGCACCTCCAACGTGATTCGCGGTGATCTGGCCAAGCAGCTCAGTGGCCATCCGCAGCCGTTCTCGATTCGTCCGGAACACGTGCGCTTCGCCGAAGGCCCGCTGGCCAGTCACGAGATCGAAGTCAGCGGTTTGCTGCACGACATCCAGTACCAGGGCAGCGCCACCCGCTATGAACTGAAACTGGAAAACGGCCAGACCCTGAACATCAGCCAGGCCAACATCCAGTGGATCGACAGCAGCGCGCAACACCAGACCGGGCAGCGCCTCAGCGCACGCTGGGCGCGGGAAGCGATGGTCCAGTTGCACGATACCCTTGCAGGCGGGGTGTGAGATGAACACCCTGGCTATTTCTCAAACCTCGTCAGGCGGCTCGCCGTTGCGCAGGTTTTCCAACCTGTTGTATCGCCGGCCGAACCTGTACCTGTCGATGCTGCTGGTGCCGCCGTTGCTGTGGTTCGGCGCGATCTACCTGGGCTCATTGCTGGTGCTGCTGTGGCAAGGCTTCTACACCTTCGATGACTTCACCATGGCGGTCACACCCGACCTGACCCTGGCGAACTTCACCGCGCTGTTCCAGCCGTCGAACTTCGACATCATCCTGCGCACCCTGGGCATGGCGGTCGTCGTGTCGATGGCCAGCGCCGTCATCGCGTTCCCGATTGCCTACTACATGGCGCGCTACACCACCGGCAAGACCAAGGCGTTTTTCTACATCGCGGTGATGATGCCGATGTGGGCCAGTTACATCGTCAAGGCCTACGCCTGGACGCTGCTGTTGGCCAAGGGCGGCGTGGCGCAGTGGTTCGTGCAGCACCTGGGACTGGAACCGGTCCTGCAGTTCGTGCTGGGGATTCCTGGCGTCGGCGGCAGCACCTTGTCGACCTCGCACCTGGGGCGCTTCATGGTGTTCGTCTACATCTGGCTGCCGTTCATGATCCTGCCGATCCAGGCCTCGCTGGAACGCCTGCCGCCCTCGCTGCTGCAAGCCTCCGCCGACCTCGGTGCCAAGCCGCGCCAGACCTTCACGCAAGTGATTCTGCCGCTGTCGGTCCCGGGCATTGCCGCAGGCTCGATCTTCACCTTCTCGCTGACCCTGGGCGACTTCATCGTGCCGCAACTGGTCGGCCCGCCCGGCTACTTCGTCGGCAGCATGGTGTATGCCCAGCAAGGCGCGATCGGCAACATGCCAATGGCCGCGGCCTTCACCCTGGTGCCGATCGTGCTGATCGCCATCTACCTGTCCATCGTCAAACGACTGGGGGCCTTCGATGCACTCTGAGAAAGCTTCTTTGGGCCTGCGCATCGCAGCCTGGGGCGGGCTGGTGTTTCTGCACTTCCCGATCCTGATCATCTTCCTGTACGCCTTCAACACCGAAGACGCGGCGTTCAGTTTTCCACCCAAGGGTTTCACCTGGAAGTGGATCGGCGTGGCGTTCTCGCGCCCGGACGTGCTGGAAGCCATCAAGCTGTCGTTGCAGATCGCCTCGATTGCCACCCTGATCGCCATGGTCCTTGGCACATTGGCTTCGGCCGCGTTGTATCGCCGGGATTTCTTCGGCAAGCAAGGCATCTCGCTGATGCTGATCCTGCCGATTGCCCTGCCGGGGATCATCACCGGGATCGCGCTGCTGGCGACCTTCAAGACACTGGGCATCGAACCGGGGATGTTCACCATCATCGTCGGCCACGCGACCTTCTGCGTGGTGATCGTCTACAACAACGTCATCGCCCGTTTGCGCCGTACCTCCCACAGTTTGATCGAAGCCTCGATGGACCTCGGTGCCGACGGCTGGCAGACCTTCCGCTACATCATCCTGCCGAACCTCGGCTCGGCGTTGCTGGCCGGCGGCATGCTGGCGTTTGCCCTGTCGTTCGACGAAATCATCGTCACCACCTTCACCGCCGGCCATGAACGCACCCTGCCGTTGTGGCTGCTCAACCAGCTCAGCCGCCCACGGGACGTGCCGGTGACCAACGTCGTGGCGATGCTGGTGATGATCGTGACCATGCTGCCGATTCTTGGTGCCTATTACCTGACGCGGGGTGGTGAGAGTGTGGCGGGCAGTGGTGGGAAGTAACCGACAACCAACATCCCCTGTAGGAGCGAGCCTGCTCGCGATGGACGTGAACGAAGACGCGTTCAGTCTGGTTCAACGCGGTGTGTTTGAGACCATCGCGAGCAGGCTCGCTCCTACAGGGGGCCGGTTCAAGCAGAACAATAAAAGTGTTAGTGAGGACAAAGCCATGCAAACCAAACTCTTGATCAACGGCCAACTGCTCGACGGCGAAGGCCCCGCCCAACCCGTCTTCAACCCGGCTTTGGGTCGTGTGCTGGTGGAAATCAACGAAGCCAGCGAGGCCCAGGTCGATGCCGCCGTACGCGCTGCCGACGCCGCGTTCGACAGCTGGTCGCAAACCCCGCCGAAAGAGCGTTCACGGCTGCTGCTCAAACTCGCCGATGTCATCGAGGCCCACGGCGAAGAGCTGGCCAAACTGGAATCGGACAACTGCGGCAAACCCTACAGCGCCGCACTGAACGACGAGATCCCGGCGATTGCCGACGTGTTCCGTTTCTTCGCCGGCGCCAGCCGCTGCATGAGCGGTTCAGCCGGTGGCGAGTACCTGCCGGGGCACACCTCGATGATCCGCCGCGACCCGGTGGGCGTGATCGCTTCCATCGCACCGTGGAACTACCCGCTGATGATGGTCGCCTGGAAAATCGCCCCGGCCCTGGCCGCCGGTAATACTGTGGTACTCAAGCCGTCGGAACAAACCCCGCTGACCGCCCTGCGTCTGGCCGAACTGGCGTCGGAGATTTTCCCGGCCGGTGTACTCAACCTGGTGTTCGGCCGTGGTCCTACCGTCGGCAGTCCACTGGTGACCCACCCGAAAGTGCGCATGGTGTCGCTGACCGGTTCGATCGCCACCGGTTCGAACATCATTTCCAGCACCGCCGACAGCGTCAAACGCATGCACATGGAACTGGGCGGCAAGGCCCCGGTGATCATCTTCGACGACGCCGACATCGATGCCGCCGTCGAAGGCATCCGCACCTTCGGTTTCTACAACGCAGGCCAGGACTGCACCGCCGCCTGCCGCATCTATGCCCAGGAAGGCATCTACGACAAGTTCGTGGAGAAACTCGGCGCCGCCGTCAGCAGCATCAAGTACGGCTTGCAGGATGATCCGTCGACCGAACTCGGCCCGCTGATCACCGCGCAACACCGCGACCGCGTGACCGGTTTCGTCGAGCGCGCCGTTGCCCAGCCGCACATTCGTTTGATCACTGGCGGCAAGGCGGTTGAGGGCAATGGCTACTTCTTCGAACCGACGGTGTTGGCCGATGCACAACAGGACGACGAAATCGTGCGCCGTGAAGTGTTCGGGCCGGTGGTCTCGGTGACTAAATTCAGCGATGAAACACAGGTGCTGGGCTGGGCCAACGATTCGGACTACGGCCTGGCCTCCTCCGTGTGGACCGCCGACGTCGGCCGCGCTCATCGCCTGTCGGCGCGTTTGCAGTACGGCTGCACCTGGGTCAATACGCACTTCATGCTGGTCAGCGAAATGCCTCACGGAGGTCAGAAACTGTCCGGCTATGGCAAGGACATGTCCATGTACGGGCTTGAGGACTACACCGTCGTTCGGCATGTGATGTTCAAGCACTAAAAGCATCGCCAGCAGGCTGGCTCCCACAGTTTGGAATGCATTTCCCTGTGGGAGCCAGCCTGCTGGCGATTGCGTCACCCCGGCTTCAAGGTAGAAACCGGCACTAAGCACCATCAGGAATTCAAAATAATAACCACCGATCCTGGCGGCGCTGCAAATGCCCCGCCACGGTTTCGGACATCCGAAATCTGCCGATTTTCCGGAGCAATCACACATGAGTGCATCACCCGATCTCTCTGCAGCCCTTGCCGACAGCGATGCCGAGCAACTACGCAAACTGGGTTACACCTCCAACTTCAACCGCAGCATGAGCCTGTGGGAAAACTTCGCCCTGGGCTTCACCTATCTCTCTCCGGTCGTAGGGGTTTATACCCTCTTCGGCCTGTGCCTCGCCGCGGGCGGGCCACCGATGTTCTGGGCCTACTTGCTGGTCGGTTGCGGCCAGTTGCTGGTGTGCCTGATCTTCGGTGAAGTGGTTTCGCAGTTCCCGATTTCCGGCGGTGTGTACCCGTGGGCTCGCCGCTTGGTGGGCAAGCGCTGGGCGTGGATGGTCGGCTGGATCTACTCCATCGCCCTGTGCGTCACCATCGCCGCCGTTGCTGTAGGTGCCGGTCCGTACCTCGCCGCCATGATGGGCTTTGAACCGAGCAACAACACCAACATCATCATCGCTCTGTTCCTGACGTTGTTCGCCACCCTGGTCAACCTCAGCGGCACCAAGGTGCTGGCGCGGATCGCCATGTTCGGCTTCCTCTGCGAACTGGTGGGCGCGGTGATCGTTGGCGTTTACCTGCTGATTTTCGAGCGTCATCAACCCATCAGCGTGTTGTTCAACACCTTCGATATCAGCGTCGACGGCTCGTACCTGCCGGCGTTCCTCACCGCGTCGCTGGCGGGGATGTTCCTGTACTACGGCTTCGAGGCCTGCGGCGACGTGGCCGAAGAAACCCCCAACCCGAGCAAGCAGATCCCGGTGGCCATGCGCATGACCATCTACATCGGCGGCATCGCGGCGATGTTCGCCTGCCTGGCGCTGATCCTGGCCGTGCCGGACATGCAGGCGGTGATCAACGGCACCGACAAGGACCCGGTCACCACCATCCTCAACAACGCCTTCGGCCCGGTCGGTTCGAAAGTGGTGATGGGCGTGGTGATGATTTCCTTCATCTCCTGCGTGATCAGCCTGCAAGCGGCGGCCAGTCGTCTGCTGTATTCCTACGCCCGTGACGAAATGGTCATCGGCAGCCGACTACTGAAAAAAATTTCCCCTACGACTCAGGTTCCAGTTGCCGCACTGTTCGTGTCCGGTGTCCTGCCGGCACTGATCATCATTCTCGGCTTCTTCCTGCAAGACGCGGTCGCCACCATCGTCAGTTTCGCGGCCATCGGCATCTACCTGGCGTTTCAGATGATCGTGCTCGCAGCCCTGTACGCCCGCATGAAGGGCTGGAAACCCAGCGGCAAATTCACCCTCGGCGCCTGGGGCTGGGTGGTGAACGTCGGCGCGCTGGTCTACGGCGTCGGCGCCATCATCAACATGGCCTGGCCACGCACCCCGGACGCCGCGTGGTACATCAACTACGCGATGGTGCTGAGCACTGTCATCGTGATTGGCCTGGGCCTGCTTTACAT
Organism: Pseudomonas sp. ACN8; assembly: GCF_002303925.1. Classification (GTDB taxonomy): domain Bacteria; phylum Pseudomonadota; class Gammaproteobacteria; order Pseudomonadales; family Pseudomonadaceae; genus Aquipseudomonas. The sequence goes on along the minus strand of NZ_MRCS01000011.1, from coordinate 92,697 downwards.
GTGGATCGCCAAGCCGTATGACCACGGTACGGCACCTGCGGGGGATGCGTGGAAGGTTAGTCGGTAATAGTTCGTTGATCGGACGCGCTGCCCGCAGCGATGCGGGCAGGGTTGAGGTTGCTAAAACAAATTGAGCATTTGAACAGACATAAAAAAACCGCCCCTAAAGGCGGTTTTACTTTCACAGAAGAGGGTATTAACCCTGTCGCCTGGGTAGAGTTCTGCTCTCTTTGCCAGGCCATGTGAGCCAATGATATTAACCGATGAAGGCGGTGTCAATTCGTTTTGCTTGTTAAAAAACAGTGGCCGCGACTTCATTTTCAGCATCCAGATTTCGTTGAAATTCGAGCTCATCCTCATACTCAAGCCCCATTTCCGCCGCCCACCTTTTGGCTAGCTTCTGGACAGCAACAAGCTGCCTCAATGCGGTATTGCGAATGTCCAACGCTGTATTGAGTTGGTCGACGACTTCCTGCAGCTTTTGAGCTTTAAGCTGAGCCTGAAGTAAGTCGTTGTACGGAACATAACCGGAGGCTCCCACGGCGTGAATCAGCGCTGACCTCAGCAACTTGCTCTCGGTGACACTCAGCGCAACAGGGTACTTAACGCTCCTCCCTGTATCCCTCCCGTCGCCGAAATAGCTGATTGGAGGCAAAATTCGTTGGGTCGAAACGCACTCAAGCATGCTGCAAAGCACATAGCTTTCTTTTCCGCTGTTTTGGTAGCGAGGCATTTTGTCCAAGGTAGCCTGTTCCAGCTTGAAGGCTGACCTGTCTTCGACGGCAATAGCTCTTGATGTCACAGGGGCAACCTGAACAAGATTTTTTGATATCACCTTCACAACGACAGCAAGCCTGCGCTTATGCATCTCGGCCTCAAGCAGCGTGTCCATGTACCGCTTGTTGGACTTGCTCGACGCATCTGTGCGTGCGCTTCGCTGCACGAACCCATAGTCCACTTCGACCAGTTTCCCTTGGCGCCCCAGAAGTTTCTGTAGCTTCAAGCTTTTGTCTTTTTTCAGCGTCTGATTCAGAAAAATCTCTTTAGAAACATCCTGTCTTTGAATCAGCACCGAAAAAACAGCGGGCCGCGTAGCCGTGGCGGCGGTCGACTTTATCGATTCGAGTCGCCAAAGGTGATTGCTGTCATTGATGAAGCATTTGGTCAGGAAAACCGGGTGTAGGGCTGTCCCCGGCTTGGAGCGCGGCATCCCTGGAATCAGTGTTTCACGGATATCTTCGTAAATTTCCGTTCCCAGAACGACTTGGCTGGATCCGCCGGTAGTTTTATTGATCACCGTTTCGAGATAACGGACAACGATCGTCTGCATTTGCTTCCCTGACTTGTAGAAAGAACGTTTTTTTCGCTGGACTCTTCTGAAAAAACTCGCGCCTCCCACAAGCGTTTTATAGAAGAAGCACTAGCTGGAAACTCGATCAATGCAGAAAAATCTGCAGTCCATTCTTGAACCCGGAAAAGTTATAGGAAAAATCAGGGGAGCAACGCTATGTCACCTCGGTAGATGCAAAAACAGGAAATTCCTACAGATACAGCCTTCCTGAAAAACCCTCGATTCCTACAACAAGCGTCGCCAGAGTAGACTTGGCGCCGCGAGCGCCTGACCGATAGGCTTTGCTCCGTCGCTGCCTAATCAGCGGCCCGGAGTCGAAGCCGGAACATATCAACATGGCGCATCCGCGCCCCCATATGAGCTGGGGCATTTTTTTGCCTTTCAGTTTCGCGTTATGGCGGGCCGTGTGGCGCGGGCCTCTCGGCTTCCATGTTGATCGAGAACGTTCCGACTTCGAACGCCCCACGGTCCGCCACCCAAATCTGTCGAAGGATTATTGGCGGCTCCTTTCTTCAACATGGAGTCGAAAAATGCACAAGCACACATCACATCCGACTGAAATTCCTTCCTGCTTCATTCCTAATGTCTTCACCCGCCACAACCGTTTCCTCCACGCCTTCATGCAAAACAACCAAGCCTGGTTCTGTGCCCAGGATCTGGGTCGCTTGATGGGCAAACCACTCAATGAACGCCTGACCCTGAAACTCGATCCCGACCAACGTCGCACCGTCTGGCTGCGCAAGGACGGCAAAACAATCGAAACCCTGATGGTCAGCGAATCAGGCATGTACGCCTTGCTGGTTCACCACTTCGTCCCGGAAAACCGCAACCTGCGCCAGTGGTTGAGCAATGAAGTCATACCCTCGTTGCGTGATGCGAAATCAGCGCCTGTGGAAAACCTGCCAAGCCTGAGTTCCTTGAATTGGGCCGGAGTTTCAGTGCCCTTGCTGCATTACCAACATCACGCCTGGATCAAGTGGCGAGACATGCCTGAGTTGATGCAGGTGCAGCGACCCTTCCCAATCGCTGGCACTTGCCGCTGAAGGGATAAATCGAGCTGATAAAAAAGGGACAGACTTCACAGTCCGTCCCTTTGGTTTGCCTTATTAAAACCTCGAAACACTCCTCATCGCATCCACCAGATACCTCATCGCGATCCTGTCGCTCTCCGACAGTTCCCGATAGCGTTCCACCAGTTTCATTTCCTCGCTGTTGAGCCGGCGTCTTCGTCGCACCAGTGCCAGACACGGAAAGATTCCCAACATTTCGGTGATGCCTTGTACTTTCGACATGGACGATGTCCTTCTCTAGACGTCAAAGAAACTGCAAAAAACCGCATCGCCCTATCCCTTTTTCAGCAGCCGCTGGGTGCCCGCTGAACCGCACCGGTCCGAAGGGCATAAACCGGTCATGTGCACAGAATAGAAATATTCCGGGCGCTGAAAAGCGGTTTTTAGAGTAATTAGTCGAAAAAAGCAGAAATGCCCTCTAAATCAGAAACCCCTGTCGGAATTGTTTCCCGACATGTCTTGTTTCATTGCCGAGACGGCGCAGTGCCATCAATCAATTTTGCTCTTCAATCGAACGGTTTAAGCTGTCGGGCATCTGTGTAAAAGTCCGTTGTGTTTGGCCGAAGGCATGTCCGAACCGATATTTCTGATCCAGCACGTGCCAGGAACGGCACGGGATTGTTCACGACAGGTTGTATTTATGCACCGCAGGAACTTGCTCAAAGCCTCCATGGCCATCGCGGCCTACACCGGTTTGTCCGCTACGGGCCTGTTGGCCGCCAAGGCCTGGGCCGCCACCGGTGGCACCGCTGATGGCGAGGCCACCGCGTTCGATTTCGAGGCGCTGAAACTCCAGGCCAAACAGCTCGCCAGCAACCGCTATCAGGACACCAAGCAACAGTTGCCGCCGACCCTGGCGACCATGACGCCGCAGAACTTCAATGCGATCCGCTACGACGGCAATCATTCCTTGTGGAAAGAGCTCAAGGGCCAGCTGGACGTGCAGTTTTTCCACGTTGGCATGGGGTTCAAGCAGCCGGTGCGCATGTACAGCGTCGATCCGAAAACCCGGATGGCCCGCGAGGTGCATTTCCGCCCGTCGCTGTTCAACTATGAAAACACCACGGTCGACACCGCGCAGCTCAAGGGCGACCTGGGTTTCTCCGGCTTCAAGCTGTTCAAGGCCCCGGAACTGGACAAGCACGATGTCGTGTCGTTCCTCGGCGCCAGTTACTTCCGTGCGGTGGACGCCACCGGCCAGTACGGCTTGTCGGCCCGCGGGCTGGCCATCGATACCTACGCCAAGAAGCGCGAAGAATTCCCCGATTTCACCAAGTTCTGGTTCGAGACCCCGGACAAGGACAGCACCCGCTTCGTGGTCTACGCCCTGCTCGACTCGCCGAGCGCCACCGGTGCCTACCGCTTCGATATCGACTGCCAGGCCGAGCGCGTGGTGATGGAGATCGACGCCCACGTCAATGCACGCACCGCCATCGACCAGTTGGGCATTGCGCCGATGACCAGCATGTTCAGTTGCGGCACCCACGAGCGCCGCATGTGCGACACCATTCACCCGCAAATCCATGACTCCGACCGCCTGGCCATGTGGCGCGGCAACGGCGAGTGGATCTGCCGCCCGCTGAACAACCCGGCGACCCTGCAATTCAATGCCTTCGCCGATACCGACCCGAAGGGCTTCGGCCTGGTGCAGACCGACCACGAGTTCGCCAGCTATCAGGACACCGTCGACTGGTACAGCCGTCGCCCGAGCCTGTGGGTTGAACCGACCACCGCATGGGGCGAAGGCTCGGTCGATCTGCTGGAGATCCCGACCACCGGCGAGACCATGGACAACATCGTCGCCTTCTGGACGCCGAAGAAACCTGTGGCTGCAGGGGATTCGCTGAACTACGGCTACAAGTTGTACTGGAGCGCATTGCCGCCAGTCGGAACGCCGTTGGCACGGGTCAACGCGACTCGTTCAGGCATGGGCGGCTTCACCGAAGGCTGGGCGCCGGGCGAACACTATCCGCCGGTGTGGGCGCGGCGCTTTGCCGTGGACTTCACCGGTGGCGGCCTGGACCGCTTGCCCGAAGGTACGGGCATCGAGCCGGTCGTTACCTGCTCGAACGGCGAGGTCAAGGATTTCAGCATCCTGAAGCTCGACGACATCAAGGGCTACCGCATCCTGTTTGACTGGTACCCGACCAATGACAGCGTGGAGCCAGTCGAGCTGCGCCTGTTCATCCGCACCAACGACCGCACCCTGAGTGAAACCTGGTTGTACCAGTACTTCCCGCCTGCGCCGGACAAACGCAAGTACACCTGATGACCGGGTAGCACCCTGCCGCCATTCGGTTTTCCGAACGCGACCTGCGGGTCGGTTCGGTTAACCGGATCATCTCACTGAAATTTCAACGCAAAAAATATTTAATTCCCTTATAAATCAATACGTTGATCAATTGAGACTGGTCTGGCACGAGTCATGCTCTACACTTCTTCGACGAATGTCCTTTGCGCCGACTCTCAATAGCGCTCAGGTGTTTTGCAGCACAAAAGGGCCGATGAACTGGCTCCATAAAAAAAACAATGTCGAGGAAAATTTGATGCGCATCGTTCCCCATATCCTGGGCGCAGCCATTGCTGCCGCTCTGATCAGCACGCCAGTTTTCGCCGCCGAACTCACCGGCACCCTGAAGAAGATCAAAGAGTCCGGCACCATCACCCTGGGCCATCGCGACGCTTCCATCCCGTTTTCCTACATTGCAGACGCTTCCGGCAAACCGGTCGGCTACTCCCACGACATCCAGCTGAAAGTCGTCGAAGCGCTGAAAAAAGACCTGGACATGCCGAACCTGCAGGTCAAGTACAACCTGGTGACTTCGCAAACCCGTATCCCGCTGGTGCAGAACGGCACCGTGGACCTGGAGTGCGGTTCCACCACCAACAACGTCGAGCGTCAGCAGCAGGTTGACTTCTCCGTTGGCATCTTCGAAATCGGTACTCGTCTGCTGTCCAAGAAAGACTCCAAGTACAAGGATTTCCCCGATCTGGCAGGCAAAAACGTCGTGACCACCGCCGGCACCACGTCCGAGCGCATCCTCAAGGCGATGAACGCCGACAAGCAGATGGGCATGAACGTCATCTCCGCCAAAGACCACGGCGAATCCTTCCAGATGCTGGAAACCGGCCGTGCCGTGGCTTTCATGATGGACGACGCCCTGCTGGCCGGTGAAGCAGCCAAGGCCAAGAAGGCCGATGACTGGGCCGTGACCGGCACGCCACAGTCGTACGAAATCTACGGCTGCATGGTGCGTAAAGGCGACGAGCCGTTCAAAAAGGCTGTGGATGACGCCATCAAGGCCACCTACGCATCGGGCGAGATCAACAAGATCTACGAAAAATGGTTCATGCAACCGATCCCGCCAAAAGGCCTGAACCTGAACTTCCCGATGAGCGAAGAACTCAAGGCCCTGATCGCCAAACCGACTGATAAAGCGGCTGACGACAAGAAGTCCTGATTTCTGACTAACCTTATCTCCTGAGAGGGCCCTGGCCCTTTCAGGAGGTGGTCACTTCCTGCTGGCATTTTTTGGAAACACTCGAACCGGTGGCTGTCGAGCCGGGAGCGTGTGCCTGATCGTAAAGGTCGGGCGGGAACGGAGCTTCCCCCAAGCGGGCACTTGTACATCGATTGAACTGAGGGGAGACCCTAATGAATTACAACTGGGACTGGGGCGTGTTCTTCAAGTCCACCGGCGTGGGCAGCGAGACCTATTTCGACTGGTACGTGACCGGCTTGGCCTGGACCATCGGCATCGCCATCGCGGCCTGGATCATTGCCCTGACACTGGGCTCGATCCTGGGCGTCATGCGTACCGTGCCGAACCGCATCGTATCGGGTATCGCCACCTGCTACGTCGAACTCTTCCGTAACGTGCCGCTGCTGGTTCAGCTGTTCATCTGGTACTTCCTGGTACCCGACCTGCTGCCGGCGGACCTGCAAGAGTGGTACAAGCAGGACCTGAACCCGACCACCTCGGCCTTCCTCAGCGTCGTCGTATGCCTGGGCCTGTTCACCACCGCCCGGGTTTGCGAACAGGTGCGCACCGGTATCCAGGCCCTGCCAAAAGGCCAGGAGTCCGCGGCCCGCGCCATGGGTTTCAAGCTGCCACAAATCTACTGGAACGTGCTGCTGCCCCAAGCCTACCGGATCATCATTCCGCCGCTTACCTCGGAGTTCCTGAACGTCTTCAAGAACACCTCCGTGGCCTCGCTGATCGGTTTGATGGAGCTGCTCGCGCAGACCAAGCAGACCGCCGAGTTCTCCGCCAACCTGTTCGAAGCCTTTACCCTGGCAACGCTGATCTACTTCACCCTGAACATGAGCCTGATGTTGCTGATGCGTATGGTCGAGAAGAAAGTCGCCGTACCGGGCCTGATTTCCGTAGGGGGTAAATGATGGAATTCGACTTCTCGGGCATCATCCCGTCCCTGCCGGGCCTGTGGAACGGCATGATCATGACCCTCAAGCTGATGGCCATGGGCGTGATCGGCGGCATCATTCTCGGCACCATCCTTGCCCTGATGCGCCTGTCCCACAACAAAGTGCTGTCGAACATCGCCGGCGCGTACGTCAACTATTTCCGCTCGATCCCCTTGCTGCTGGTGATCACCTGGTTCTACCTGGCGGTACCGTTCGTGCTGCGCTGGATCACTGGCGAAGACACGCCGATCGGTGCGTTCGCATCCTGCATCGTGGCCTTCATGATGTTCGAAGCGGCGTACTTCTGCGAAATCGTCCGCGCCGGTGTGCAGTCGATTCCCAAGGGCCAGATGGGCGCTGCCCAGGCACTGGGCATGACGTACGGGCAGATGATGCGCCTGATCATCCTGCCGCAAGCGTTCCGCAAGATGACACCACTGTTGCTGCAACAGAGCATCATCCTGTTTCAGGACACCTCGCTGGTCTACGCCGTCGGCCTGGTGGACTTCCTCAATGCTTCGCGCGCCAGTGGCGACATCATTGGCCGCTCCAATGAGTTCCTGGTTTTCGCCGGTCTCGTGTACTTCATCATCAGCTTTGCCGCCTCGCAGCTGGTCAAGCGTCTGCAAAAAAGGTTCGCCGTATGATCTCTATCAAAAGCATCAACAAGTGGTATGGGGACTTCCAGGTACTGACTGATTGCAGCACCGAGGTCAAAAAAGGCGAAGTGATCGTGGTGTGCGGGCCGTCCGGTTCCGGCAAGTCGACCCTGATCAAGTGCGTCAACGCCCTGGAACCGTTCCAGAAAGGCGACATCGTGGTCGACGGCACCTCCATCGCCGACCCAAAGACCAACCTGCCGAAACTGCGTTCGCGCGTGGGCATGGTGTTCCAGCACTTCGAGCTGTTCCCGCACCTGACCATCACCGAAAACCTGACCATCGCGCAGATCAAGGTGTTGGGCCGCAGCAAGGAAGAAGCCACCAAGAAAGGCCTGCAACTGCTTGAGCGCGTCGGCCTCTCGGCTCACGCCCACAAGCATCCGGGCCAACTGTCCGGTGGTCAGCAGCAGCGTGTGGCGATTGCCCGTGCGCTGGCGATGGACCCGATCGTCATGCTGTTCGACGAACCGACCTCGGCGCTGGACCCGGAAATGGTCAACGAAGTGCTCGACGTGATGGTGCAACTGGCCCACGAAGGCATGACCATGATGTGCGTGACCCACGAAATGGGCTTCGCCCGTAAAGTGGCCGACCGCGTCATCTTCATGGACGCCGGCAAAATCATCGAAGACTGCAAGAAAGAAGAGTTCTTCGGTGACATCAACGCCCGCGCCGAGCGTACACAGCACTTCCTCAACAAGATTCTGCAGCACTAATACCAACGTAGCTCGCCCCTACCCTGTAGGAGCGAGCTTGCTCGCGATGGTCGTTAACGATGACGCGTTCATCCTGAATGCACGCGTTGTCCTTGAGTTCTTCGCGAGCAAGCTCGCTCCTACAGTCGGAGTAGGCAGGCAATCGCTGGTTGACCCAAGGCATCTGTGATGAAATGCGACCCCACCCTTTATCGCGCAGCAATGCCATCACTTGCCGTGAAACCCCGTCTGGTTCGTCATTTGTTCCTGCCGCCGCTGATCATCGCCATGATGGTCGGCCTGGGCTATATCGGCTTCTGGATCAGTGAGCACTACGGCATCCGCAGCCTCAGCGAAAACGGCCAGCGCCAGCTGGAACTGCACGCCCGCGCCGTCGAAAGCGAAATCAGCAAATACACCTACCTGCCCAGCCTGCTGGAGCTCGAAACCAGTGTTTCGCAGTTGCTGGCCGACCCGACCCCGGAACACCGGCAAACGGTCAACGATTACCTCGAAGGCCTGAACCGGCGCAGCCGCAGTCGGGCCATCTACGTGATGGACACCACCGGCCGCGTCATGGCCACCAGCAACTGGCGCGATGTCGACAGTTACCTGGGTGAAGACCTGTCCTTCCGCGCCTATTTCCAGAACGCCGTGCGCGGTCAGCCGGGGCGCTTCTACGGCATCGGCAGCACCAACGGCGAACCCGGTTACTACCTGGCCCATGGCCTGGAAGAACACGGCAAGATCATCGGCGTCGCGGTGGTCAAGGTCCGCCTGGAAGCCATGGAAGAACGCTGGCAACGGGCACGCCTGGAGGCCTTCGTCAGCGACGAAAACGGCATCATCATTCTGTCCAGCGATCCGGCGCGGCGTTTGAAGTCGGTGGTGCCGCTGAGCGAAGAAACCAAGGAAAAGCTCGCCCGCAGCCTGCAGTACTACTGGTTCCCGCTCAACGAATTGCAGCCGCTGGCTCGGGAAACCCTGTCCGAAGGTGTGGAAAAACTCACGTTCCCGGCCAACAGTGAGCTGGTGTCCGACGACGAAAACATCAGCTACCTGGCGCAAACCCGGCCGCTCGGCGATACGCCGTGGAATTTCACCCTGCTCACGCCGCTCCAGGATCTGCGCAGCGAAGCGATCAACCGGGGGATCCTGGTGGCCGTGGCGTTTGCCCTCCTGGCGTTCCTTTTGATCGCCTGGAACGAGCGGCGCAAGGTGATCGCCACCCGCCTGGCGGCCCGGGAAGCCTTGCAGGAAGCCAACAATCAGCTGGAGCGTCGGATTACCGAACGCACCACCGACCTGCGCGCCAGCAACGAACGGCTCAAGGGCCAGATCCGCGAACGCCGGCAGGCCGAAGAGACCTTGCGCCGCGCCCAGGATGAATTGGTACAGGCCGGAAAACTCGCAGCCATCGGCCAGATGTCCACCAGCATCGCCCACGAACTGAACCAGCCGCTGGCGGCGCTGCGTACCTTGTCCGGCAATACCGTGCGCTTCCTCGAACGCGGCCAGCTCGACGTGGCCAGCACCAACCTCAAGACCATCAACGAACTGATCGACCGCATGGGCCGAATCACCGCCAGCCTGCGCTCGTTCGCCCGGCGCGGTGATGACAAGGGCCAGGCCTGCCTCGGCAAAGGTGTGGACGCGGCGTTGCAGTTGCTCGATGGACGAATGAAAAACACGCAGCTGCACCGCCATTTCGAAGAGGTGCAGGTGCAGATCGACCAGACCCGCCTGGAGCAGATTCTGGTCAACCTGATCGGTAACGCCCTGGACGCCATGCAAGCGCAACCGCAACCCGAACTGTGGCTCGAAGGCGAAGCGTTCGATGGCAAATACCGCCTGCGCGTACGTGACAACGGCCACGGCATCGACGCCGAAGCGCGCAAGCACCTGTTCGAGCCGTTCTTCACCACCAAACCCGGCGAACAGGGCCTGGGCCTGGGCCTGACCCTTTCCGCCAGCCTTGCCGCCGCCACCGGAGGTCACCTGGGTGTCGAGCACCCGGCCAGCGGTGGTACCGCATTCGTCCTCAGTTTACCGTTGGTAAGCCTCACTCCCGCCGAGCCAATATGAACAACGACCTTAGTGTATTGATCGTCGAAGACGACCCCCATGTGCTGCTCGGCTGCCAGCAGGCGCTGACCCTGGAAGACATTCCCTGCATCGGCGTGGGCAGCGCCGAAGAAGCCCTGGAGCGGGTCGGCGACAACTTCGCCGGCATCGTCGTCAGCGACATCCGCCTGCCGGGCATCGATGGCCTGGAACTGCTGACGCGACTCAAGGAGCGCGACCGCAGCCTGCCGGTGGTGCTGATCACCGGGCACGGCGACATCTCCATGGCCGTCGGCGCGATGCAGAAAGGCGCCTACGACTTCATGGAAAAGCCGTTCTCCCCAGAGCGCCTGGTGGATGTCGCCCGCCGCGCCCTGGAGCAACGCAGCCTGGCGCGGGAAGTCTCGTCGTTGCGCCGGCAACTGGCCGAACGCGATTCCCTCGAAGGGCGGATCATCGGTCGCTCGCCGGCCATGCAGAACCTGCGGGAGCTGATCGCCAACGTTGCCGATACCTCGGCCAACGTGCTGATCGAAGGCGAGACCGGCACCGGCAAGGAACTGGTTGCGCGCTGCCTGCATGATTTCAGTCGCCGCCACACCAAGCAGTTCGTCGCCTTGAACTGCGGCGGCCTGCCGGAGAACCTGTTCGAAAGCGAAATTTTCGGCCACGAGGCCAACGCCTTTACCGGCGCGGGTAAACGGCGGATCGGCAAGATCGAACACGCCGACGGCGGCACGCTGTTCCTCGACGAAGTGGAAAGCATGCCCCTGCCCTTGCAGATCAAGTTGTTGCGGGTATTGCAGGAACGCACCCTGGAACGCCTCGGTTCGAACCAGAGCGTAGCGGTGGATTGCCGGGTGATCGCGGCGACCAAATCCGACCTCGTCGAGTCGAGCAAGGCCGGCGAGTTCCGCAGCGACCTGTATTACCGCCTCAACGTGGTGACCCTGGAACTGCCGCCGCTGCGCGAGCGCCGTGAGGACATCCTGCAATTGTTCGAACACTTCTTGCAGCAGTCGTGTCTGCGCTTCGACCGCACGGCGCCGGAACTGGACAACCAGACCGTTTCGAACCTGATGAGCCACGACTGGCCGGGCAACGTGCGTGAACTGCGCAACGTCGCCGAACGCTTTGCCCTGGGCCTGCCGGCGTTCAAGAAGACCGGCGCCGGCGCCGGCAATCAGGGCCTGGCCTTTGCCGAAGCGGTGGAGGCATTTGAGCGCAACCTGCTCAGCGATGCCTTGCAACGCAGCGGCGGCAACCTGACCCAGGCCAGCCAGGAACTGGGCATGGCCAAGACCACGCTGTTCGACAAAGTGAAAAAGTACGGCCTGAGCCATTAGAAGGTGTTCTCCTGTGGGAGCGAGCCTGCTCGCGATAGCGGCGGGTCAGTCGACATCGTCGTTGGCTGAAACACCGCTATCGCGAGCAGGCTCGCTCCTACAGGTGATCGGGGGGTTAGAGGAGGTTGCGATCGGCCACCGGCTCGATCTGCGCCCAGTGCGAAGTGTCCTCGCGGTGCTCGCGCAAATACGGCAACACAGCCCCCAGCAATGGCGCCTTGAACGCCTCCTGGAAACGATGGGCCAGGCCCGGAATCAGGATCAACCGACTGCCACGCAGATGCGCCGCCAGATGCACCCCGTGCATCACCGGCAGCAGCGGGTCGGCCGTGCCATGCACCACCAGCGCCGGCACCCGCAACTGATTGAGCAGCACCACCCGGCTCGGCTCGGCAAGAATGGCCATGATCTGGCGTTTCACGCCCTCGGGATTGAATGCACGGTCATAGGACAGCGCCGCCTGATGCAGCAACGCCTGGCGATCATCGGTGACCATCGGGCTGCCCAGCGCCGCCAGCAGATCGGCCTGTTGCTCCAGAGCCACTTCGCGGTTCGGTGCGCCGCGCCGGGCCAACAACTGCACCAGCGCCGCACTCGGCGCCGGCAAGCCTTCGGCGCCGGAGGTGGTCATGATCAGGGTCAGGCTCTCGACCCGCTGCGGTGCCATGGCCGCCATATGCTGGGCGATCATCCCGCCCATGCTGGCGCCCAACACGTGGAATTGATCGATGTGCAAGGCATCCATCAAGCCCAGGCCATCGTCGGCCATGTCGGTCAGCGAATACGGCGACGACACCGGCAATCCGAGTTTGTAGCGCAGCACTTCGAAGGTCAGGTTGGCTTCGGCCGGTGCTTGCCGCCAGGTCGACAGGCCGACATCGCGATTGTCATAGCGGATCACCCGGAAACCCTGCTGGCACAGGGCGACCACCACCTCGTCCGGCCAGTGAATCAACTGCCCGCCCAGGCCCATCACCAGCAACAAGGCCGGGTCCGACGCACGACCGATGCTCTGGTACGCCAGGCTTACCTGGGCCAGATCCACCCGTTCGGTCGGAACATTGACGTCACAACGCGAAGCCGCCATGGACGGCAGGCCGAACAACAGCGCGGCCAACAATACGATTCGTGAAAGGAATGAAGCACCCATGAAAAACACCAAAACGCAGAACCCCAGTAGAGCGCGAGTCTGATGAAGTTTGTTCAAGCGCGCTGCCACAGTTCCATGACAATTTGATGAAGAGTGCCGAGCGGTCATCCGGCGTCAAATTCAGCCTCGCCATAACTATGTACCACCCGACCGTTTGACGACTGCCTCCTAATGCCCGAACCGCCGGCACGGTCCGGCCTTCTGGAGATTCATCGTCATGGTTGACGAAACCACACCCCTAACGGCCGATTTCGGCCTTGCCTTCCCTTTGTCCGCGAACCCGGATCAGGGGCTGACCCTGAGCGCCTCGGAACGCTGGAACGAATGCTGTGAGCAGTGGCGGGCACTTATGGCGCAAAACCCGCAGTCGCCGCTCGCTAGCACCTGGTGGAATGCCCGTGCGCGTGGTACGGATCAGTCACGCAAGGCACAGGCAAACCGCTTGTACCGCCAGCATTTCGAAGCGTCGAGCCAATGGGCTTTTGCCCAGGGTATCCTGGATACCGAACAGTTCCAGACACTGCAGGCGATCATCGACCCACCCGCGCGGACAGCAACGCCTCCCACTCCACGGGTCTACGTCGAGCACATGCAGTTCAAGGATGAAAAAGGCCTGTCAGTCAAACTATCGGGCGCCTTGGTCATCACCCGGGATACGAAGCAACCGGTCGCTCAGTTGTTGTACTTGCCTTCCCTGCCATCCGCCTGGATGACCTTTGAAAAACGTGTCGATATGGAAAGCTGGCTGATCGAACATCAGCCTCAGCTATTCGACCAACCCCGGCTACCGACAGGCACCCTCAGGGTCGAGTACACAATGCTTGAGCAGAGGGTGCTGCAGACCAGCGCCGAATCCCTGTGGTCGCGTTTGCACGTCGCACTTGAGGACCGGTCGCGTAACGAATCGATCCTGGCCCTGCCCGCCACCCTGCCGGACGCGGATACCCACGACGACGGTGTCCTGTTCAGCCAGATAAGCCCCGACATTCCACTGGGCATCCGTCGCCAGGCACTGGCGCAACAGCGCACGGCAATGGATGCCTTGCTGGGCGAGAACTTTCAGGGCAACCACGCAGACCAGCGCCTGCAACGTCTGCAACAGCAAATGAACGCCCTCACGATGGCCGAGCAGGCCAGTACCACTGCCGCAACCGCGCTGCTGCACACCGACAGTGCGCAGAAAATGCTGGAACTGCGCCACAAAAACCGCCCGCACTACGCCACCCTTTACCAGGCACGCCTGGACGGCCTGCGCGCCGAAGCCGAATTGCAACTGAGCCTGAACCAGATTAACCACGAGGAACATCAATGGCTGATCAGCGTACTGGATGCACCGGATCAACCACGCCCGGCCGGGGTGGTGGTGGCGCGCCTGGTGTTGTCGATGACGGATACCGAAGGTGACACCACCGGCACACAAACCCATGAACTGGACGGCGTATTGCTATTCGCCCAACCATCGACCTTGCTGCCGTCCTCGACCGAAAGCCTGTTGCTCTACTGGCCCGGCCGTTTCGGTGGCCTGCAACGGTTTGCCTCTCGACAGACGCTGGAACAGACGCTGTTCAAGCTTGCGGCCAATGACAACACTCAAACGCTGCATCTGCTGCCGCTGACTGCAAACCCGTTCGAGTACGCCTTGCAGAACCAGCTTCACAGCTGTGAACAACAAGTGACCCGGCTGTTGACCGCCAACCCGGTTCCGTCCCGTGCCAGTCAACGCGAGACAGAACTGGAAAAGCTGCGCGAACAGACCCTCGCCTGTCTGACGGTCCCTGTCCCCGCAGCCCGGGAGCTGGCGTACCAGCACATTGTCGAGCAAGTTCACAGCAGTGCACTGGCCGCACGTTTGCCAGCGTGGCAAAGCACTCTGTCCGCCGTGCAACGTGAGCGGATCAAGACGCTGTTCAAGTCATACATCACGGCCATGAAGCGCTCCCATGAATGGCTGGAGCGTGAGTTGCCACCCCGCGATGCCTTCAGTAAAAAGGCCGTCGATGCTCACCTGCGCCAGGCGTTCGGCCTGAGCCGGAACGTTGATGTGATACTGGACGCGCCTGACTCCACCACCTGGCGCAAGGTCGTCACTGAAGGCGCGGCACCAGGGACACCCCAGGAAAATATACTGGTCGCCAGCCAGCAACGCAGCAAGCTGTCCCTCGGCGACCTGGCGCTGAGCAACATCGACCAGGAAATGTGGTGGCGACTGTCGCTGATGCAGGTAGAGGTCAGCGGTGCCGACGCCGTACAACGGCAGAAGGTGAAAAGCGGCATCACTACGTCCTGGCTGCGCAAGATGGTCACCGAACTGGACCTGGCTGGACAGTATGAAAAGCTGATCCGTGAAACCTTCCTCGGCACCTCGACGGCATCGAAATTCAGCAACGAATACCGGCGTGAATGCCTGAGCGAACCCTGGCGCCTGATGCTGCGTTTGCAAGGCGAATTCGCCGTGCTGACAAAGGACATCGATACCAACGGCCAGCAAGTGCTGGAAATCGCCATCGAGGCCAGCAGCCGTGAAGCCTTTGCGCGCGACGGCAAGCGCATCGAACTGCTGCCGGCACACCTGACCGTGGGCGGCAAGGACACCTCAGGCCAAGGGCCGACCACGCTTTCCGGCGTCACCTTTATCGTGGAGCAGGTCAGCGGTCTGACCCTGCTCTATCTGTCCGACAGTCCCGACGGTGTTTTTCTGCGCCAGTTCGACAGCCTTGAGCAGGCACGGCTGCGCCTGTTCAACGATTGCCTGCGCACCCCGATGGTCAACTACCTGGCCGACCGTGCCTTGAAGGGCGATGTCGCCCATCACGTCAGCCGGATCAATCAGGCCCGCTTGAAAAACTTCGACGGGCTGATCGGTGTCGGCACGCCCTGGCCATCCAGCACATCCCTGGCGACGCATCTGTTGAACGTGCACATGGGCCGATTGTTGGAAGCCCATCGGGCGACATCGCGCTCCAACGATGCGCTGTATCTGGAACAGGTCGCGCTGCAATCCGGCGCCATGTTCAACTACCTGAAAATGGCCGTGGGTATGCTGCCCTTCATCGGTACGACCATCGCCCTGTACGACGCCTGGAACAGTGCCAACCTGGCCGTGGCGGCCTTCCTGCGCGGTGATGTCGGCCATGGCCTGGCCGAGGTGGAGGCGGTGCTGTTGTCGTTGATCGATGCGGCCATGGACATTCTCCCCGGCATATCTGCCGCCCCTGCTGCCGCTCGCATCGCCACCCGCAGCCGACAGTGGCGGGCGCTGAGCAAAAGTCCGCGGGCGTTTCAGGTATCGACACGACATCAGGCGAAGCGCGCCCTGGAACGCTTCAAGGGTTATGAATATGAAAAGCCGGTTTCCCTCGCGGGGCTACAACCGGGCACCGAGGGCCTGTATCGCAACGTGTATCGTCACGCCGATGGCGACTTCATGCTCAGCCAGGGGCGAATTTATCGCATCGAACTGGAGGGCAAACCACCCCGCTGGCGCTTGAGCGGCACCAGCACGCGAACCTACAAACAGCCGATCGCCCTCGATGAATCCGGCCATTGGAACACCCATTACGCGGTGTACGGCACCGTGATCGAAGGCGGCGGCGTGGGTGGTGGCGCGGCGCTTGGGCACATGGCCGATGGATTGGACCCACTCTGGCCGGTCGCCATTCGCCGCTGGCTGCCACGCTGGTGGACCGATCGTGCCTTGCGTCGTCAATTGACCTTGAATAACACCGTCGACGCCAATATCCGTCGCCTCAAATCTCAAATCAGAAACACCGACGCCTTACTGAAGAGCTACTTCAAGCCTGAAGGTACTCAGCGTCCGCCTCTCGCGACTGCCGACCGTGCCTGCCTGGAAGATATCGAAGCCGCGCAGACCCTGTACCTGACTTTGGGCGAGTTGAAAGTGTTAAGCCATGGCAACAAGCGCGCCTTGATCAACAGAGACCAAAGTACTTGCGCCGCGACTGTCTTTTACCGTCAGGACCAACGGATCGCCCTCTCCACGGAACGCCTGCAAGAGTACAACGCAAGGATCGACCAGTTGATCGATCGTTCGAGCGCAACGCCTGACACCAATACCTCCACACACTTGAAACTGCTGGCCGAGCGCAAAGAGGCCCGAATGGACTTTATCAAAGAGTTTGGCCAGCAACACCAAGCTGTCGAAGACGCCAGACAATGGGTCCGTCGAATCACTCACTCCCCGCAAAAAGAGGAGGCGGCCAAGACCATGCAGCTTCTAAACGACACGTACAGTGACTCGACTTACCGTTACTTGAGGACGGCGTATGTCCTGGAGACCATCCCCCATTTTGAAGCCGTTGACGACCTTACGTGGCTTTACTTCCAAGTGCGATTGAAACAATCCCGCGAAAAGGTCGGGCGTGTCCTATTCACCCAATATCAACTACCACAAGTCCGTTCCAATATCGGCCAGCGCAACCGCGTTTTCGAAGAATGCCTGACCACTTACAGCGAGTTCCGCCGCCAGCTTGGCGCTTGGACGCTAGGCTATCCGCAACACCTGGATATGAAACAAGTCCGTGCGTTTCTGGACGACCTCGACCAGATGGAAGCGCTCGCCCGCCATGCCATCGGAAATCGATCTGCAGCCCCACCTCCGACAAAAAGCACCGGAAAACAACTGTTCGAGACTGAAGACAACCGATTGCTGATTGGCGAGCCCAGTACCGATGTCGTGACTCGACAACAGCACTTCATCGTAGATATCAATGGCTACAAGGAAACCTGGCTGCCCCGCTCCACCGGTAAATATCACCTCAGTGAACCCGCCGTCTCCGCGCAACCGATGCTGCTGACCGATGTCAGGCTGCTGTTGACAGAGGCCGGAAAAAGGCTGGGGGCCGCGGACGCCTATACCAACAAAGTCAAAGGCTATGCTCAGAAAAACATGCTGCCCGTCGACCTGGAACACATGATGAGCAGCGAGGCCACGGAGTTGACCACGCGCGCCCTGGACATCGAACGCCTATCCCCCGCCGAGGCCGTGGCGCTGCAATTGCGCAATCGGGCGGATGAGATGTTGCGCACGGGGCGCACCCTGCGCATCGATCAAAGCATGAACAGCAAAACCCCGACCGAAGGTTATCTGGACTATTTGATGGAACAGCAGGTGGTGGACATCCGCAAGGAAGGTGGCTTGCGTGATCTGGGCAAACGCGCCGACGGGCGACGGGACTTCCTGCAGGAGTACGAGGTGCGCGACCTGCGCAGCGTACCGGCCCGAACCCTGTGGTATGCACACTTCCACTACACCTCGGCCAAGCCGCAATTCAGTGACTTCGTCAAAGGCCATCTGAAACTGCCGGAACAACGCAACCTGGGCCTGCAATGGCAGAAGGACGTGGCCGCCAGCGGCGGTACGGTCGAGGCGATCTGGCGCGGCGACATCGGCAAACCGCTGGGCAACAAACACTTTTCCGCGCTGTAAAGTAACAACGGCGGGGCACGCAATGTGCTCCGCCGTGCTTGTGGTCGACAGCGGCTTCAACATGAGACAAACTCAACCTTTTCGATTTGTCGACAAGTTTTCCTCATGGAGCCCCCGGTGCTTGAAATCCGTCACCTCAAGACCCTGCACGCCTTGCGCGAAGCCGACAGCCTGGTGGATGCAGCCGATCGCCTGCACCTGACCCAATCGGCCCTGTCCCACCAGTTCAAGGAGCTGGAGGAGCGCATGGGCATGCCGCTGTTCGTGCGCAAGACCAAACCGGTGCGCTTCACCAGCGCCGGTTTGCGCCTGCTGCAACTGGCCGACGCCACCCTGCCGCTGCTGCGCGCCGCCGAACGCGACATCAGTCGCCTGGCCGGTGGCACCGCCGGTCGTTTGCACATGGCCATCGAGTGCCACAGTTGCTTCCAGTGGCTGATGCCGACCATCGACCAGTTCCGCGACGCCTGGCCGGAAGTCGAGCTGGACCTGGCCTCGGGGTTTTCCTTCGCCCCGTTGCCGGCCCTGGCCCGTGGCGATCTGGACCTGGTGGTGACCTCCGATCCGGTGGACCTGGCCGGGATCACCTATGTACCGTTGTTCACTTATGAAGCGATGCTCGCGGTGGCCAACCAGCACCGCCTGGCCGGCAAGGCCTATATCGTTCCCGAAGACTTGCTCCCGGAAACCTTGATCACCTACCCGGTGGAACGGGATCGGCTGGACATTTTCACCCGTTTCCTCGAACCCGCCGACATCGAACCGGCCCAGGTCCGCACCTCGGAACTGACGGTGATGATGATGCAATTGGTGGCCAGCGGACGCGGCGTGTGCGGCATGCCCCATTGGGCACTGCATGAATACAGCTCGCGAGGCTATGTGAAAGCCAAGCGGCTGGGTGAGAAAGGCTTGTTCGCCACACTGTATGCGGCGATCCGCGCCGACATGCTCGATGCGCCGTACATGCGTGACTTCTTGCTGACGGCCAAGGACACGTCGTTTTCGACGCTCGATGGTGTCAGCGCCGTTCGATAGAGCAACAAAAATCCCTGTAGGAGTGAGCCTGCTCGCGATAGCGGTCTGACATTCAATATCTGCATTGACTGACACGCCGCCATCGCGAGCAGGCTCGCTCCTACAGGGATCCTGGTGATCCTTAGAGCTCACGCCACATGTGGATCTTGTCGAAGTAATCCTCCCCCACCCGCACCGCCATCGGCTCAAGTCCGAACTGGACGAAACCGCAGCGCTGGTAGAGGTTGAACGCGGCATCATTGCCGGCGGTGACGGTCAACTGGATCAGGCGCAAACCCGCATCGTTCTGCGCCTCGGCCAATGCCGCCTGAACCAGTTGATAGCCGAGCCCGCGCTGGCGGACCGTCGGTGAAACATACATGCCAAACAGCGTCACCTTGTGCCGGGCCTTTTCCCGAGACTCGAATGCGAGGCCGGCGATGCCCGCCAACCGGCCTTCTTCGAACGCCCCGAACACCACGTCCAGCTTGCCGCTCAGGCGCGACTCCCACCAGCCCAGCGGCATCGCCGCCCGCTCACGCACGCTCGAGGTGAAGGCCTGCGGGTGCAGGTCGTAGGCCTCGAGCATGAGCGCCCGGTAGTCCAGGGCATGGCTGGCATCCAGTCGTTCGATCCACATCCTCAAGCCATCCGTTTTTGCTCAAGCATCAGTCGCAGCGCCAGCGCCGACAACACGAAGCCCATGAAATAGCGCTGCATCGCCAGCCAGGTCGGGTTGTTGACGAACCACGAGGCGATGCCCGCGGCAAACATGGCGATCAACAGGTTGACGCAGAAACTGACGCTGATCTGGGTCAGGCCGAGGATGACGCTCTGGCTGAACACCGAGCCGTGCTCCGGCGTGATGAACTGCGGAAACACCGACAGATAGAACACCGCGATTTTCGGGTTCAGGGCGCTGGTCAGAAAGCCCATGGTGATCAACTTGCGCGACGAATCCGGGGGCAACTGCTGCGCCTCGAACGGCGAGCGCGCACCGGGCTTGATCGCCTGCCAGGCCAGCCACAACAGGTACAACGCACCGGCCCACTTCAACACCTCATAGGCCATCGGCACGGCCAGGAACACCGCGGTCAAACCGGCGGCGGCGGCAAACAGGTGCACGAAGAATCCCGCAACCACCCCAAGCAACGAAATCACCCCGGCCTTGCGACCCTGGCAGATCGAACGGGAGATCAGGTAGATCATGTTCGGCCCCGGTGTCAGTACCATCAGCAACGCGGCAGCAGCAAAAATCAGCAGGTCTTGAAGCGGGATCATGGGCGAGGTCCTTTGCGTAATGATCAGGCGATCGCGGTCAGCGACGCTCGATAAAACGGCAGGATCAGGTCCCGTGTCAATGGTGCCAGGCTGACACCGCCGTCGGTGGCCGGATCGATCCAGATCACTTCTTCGATCTCTGCCGCGGGCGTCACGTCGACATCGATGTGCAGCTGAAAAATCTCGGCGTGTACGACAAAGCCCGGCTCGTTGGCGGCCGGTGCCGAGAAGTGACCGAGGTAAGCGGCCTGCGCCGGGTCGATGCCCAGACCCAGCTCTTCTTCCAGCTCCCGGGCCAGGGCGTGGACCGGCAACTCGTGAGGCTCGATCTTGCCACCCGGCTGCATGAACGCCGTGGTGCCGCGCTTGCGCACCAACAGTGTGCGGCCATCAGGGCCGATCAGCAGGGCGGCGGCGATATGGATAATGTGCGGTGAAACAGTGGATGCAGATGTCATGTGTCAGCCATGGACCCTGATGGAAATCACAAGGATCCCATGTCCGACCGTCCGCCGTCATGCCTTGGCCTGAAGCACCTGCGGCGTATCCTGCGGGACCTTCACGAAAATCCTGTACTTGCCGCCTTCCATGGCTTCGAACGCGATCAGTTTTTCCACCAGCGGGCCGTTCAACACCTTTCCGGCATTGAGCAGGAGCATGCCGTTGTCGGCGTTGAGATTGCGCGCCAGCAGCATTCCGGCCGTCAGCTCGCGGGTAGTCAGGACCTTGACCTGCGGATCGGCCTGAGCGATATCGCTCACGAACGTGACGCAGACCTGAATGAAATCCTCGAGCAGATCAGGATCGTAAAGCCGTCCGGCGTACTGGCGCAGGTAGAGCAGCGCTTCGTCGCTGTTCATCTGTCGTTCGAGAATCAATCCGCGCTGCAACTCGACGAAGTCGACCGCCAGCTTCAGCAATCGCGAGCCGAACGGAATGGCATTGCCCTTGAGCCGGTCGGGGAAACCGCTGCCGTCCCAGCGTTCCTGATGGTGCAGGATCAACTGCGCCGCGTCCTTCAACGGATCCAGGGTCATCAGTAGCGATTCACTCTGCTTCGGATAGCCACGATAGCGGTCGCGGTCAGTGTGCCTCAGCAGATCCGAAGGGGTGACCATCATGCTGTCGGACCAGCTCAGCTTGCCGATGTTGTACAACGCGGCCGCCATGGTCAGGTCGCGGCTGGCGGCTTCATCCAGCCCATGTTTCGTACAGTAGCCGCGCAACAGTTCGATGATCTGCCGGTTGGTCTGCTTGGTCGGTGGCAGGCGCAGGTTGGCCAGCAGCGAGAACACTTCGGTGCCGGTGACATAGCTGTGCTTGAGCTCCTCGTAAGCCAGGTCGAGCATGTCGGCAGTCTGCTGCAATTCAGCGGTGCGGGCGGCGACATGTTTTTCCAGTGTGCTGTTGAGCAGCTTGAGCTGATCGTTCTGCACCCGGGTCAATTGTTCCAGGCGCTGGCGTTCACGCTCCGAGTGCTGGTGCTCCAGGGCCTGGCGCAGGGTCAGGAGCATTTCGTCGTCATTCCAGGGTTTGCTGATGTAGCGGTGAATCTGCCCCTCGTTGATGGCCTTGATGATCGCCGACGGGTCGACGTGCCCGGTCAGCATGATCCGCGTGGTCTGCGGATAGAGCCGATGGACATGCGCCAGCAACGTGGCACCGTCCATATTGGGCATGCGTGCATCGCTCATCACCAGATCCACCGGCTGCTGCGCCATGATTTCCAGCGCCTGCGCGCCACTGCCGGCCAGCAGCACATCGTAGGGTTGGCCGCGCAACAGGCGGCGCAAACTGCTGAGGATCGATTCCTCGTCATCGACCAGCAACACCTTGGGTCGACGGGGCAAAGGCGGGGCGGACTGCTCTTCCATGGCATGGCCTCAAGTGAACCGTGAATGTGTCAGTTGGCGCGGGCCTACGTCCTTTCTTGCCCTTGCTTGAGTGACAGGCTAGATGATTTTTCCGCCATGGGCGCAAATCACCGCTTGAACCCGACAGGCAAAATGACGAACTGGCAACTATGCTCAGCACACTGGACGATACAACCGGCCTGTGTGCAGACGTGTGGAGGGGAAAAGGATGCTCCCGATGTTGAACGCGTGTACCCCGGCGGGTGCCGATCAATGAATATCCGGCCGCCGCAAATCAATCGCCGCGTACTCATTGTCGACGACACCGCGTCGATTCATGCCGATTTCGCCAAAATTCTCAGCCCCGGCATTGCCGAGGACGACAGCCTGGGACAAACCGAAAACCTCCTGTTCGGCACCCTGTCCCCCACGCAGACCCAACACTTTGAGCTGGACTCGGCGTTTCAGGGCCGCGAAGCCCTGGACAAGCTCGAAGCCGCCCTGGCCGATGATCGTCCCTATGCAATGGCATTCATCGATATGCGCATGCCACCTGGCTGGGATGGCCTGGAGACCATCGAACGGTTATGGCAGGTCGATCCCAAATTGCAGGTGGCGCTGTGCACCGCCTACTCCGACTATTCCTGGGAGGACATCGACCAACGGCTGGCGCTGAACGACCGCCTGCTGATTCTGAAGAAGCCCTTCGACGCCATCGAGATACGCCAGATGGCCAGCGCACTCACGGTCAAATGGCAGATGACCGAAGATGCCGCGCTCAAGATGAACCTGCTGGAACAGGCGGTCCAGGAGCGTACCCGGGAACTGTCCGACGCCAATATCATCGTGCAGAACAGCCCGACGATCCTTTACCGGTTGCGCGGCGAGCCATCGTTTCCGCTGATGTACATTTCCCATAACATCACCCGCTACGGACACGTCGCCGCCGATCTGGTGAGCTCGGCCAACTGGGCCCAGCAGTTGATCCACCCGGAAGACCAGGCCAGTGTCGATGCGGCCATGGCCCGGGTGCTGGACCGCCATGCGCTGGGCGCCTCGATTGAGTTTCGCCTGCGCACCGGCCAGGGTACATGGCGCTGGGTGGAGAACCGCTACATTCCCGTACGCGACCATGACGGTCGCCTGCTGGAAGTCGAGGGGATCATTCTCGACATTACCGAACGCCGGCTGGCCGAAGAAAAAATGGCCCTGCTCGCCCGCACCGACGGGCTCACCGGCCTGGCCAATCGCGCCACCCTGATCGAACGCCTGCATCAGGCCTTTGCTGCCGCACGTCGAGGCGCAGAGGCATTCGCGGTATTTTATCTGGACCTGGATCACTTCAAGCGGATCAACGACACCCTCGGCCATCCGGTGGGTGATCTGTTGTTGCAGGAAGTGGCCCGGCGCATCAAATCCGGCGTGCGGGAAAACGATGTGGTCGCACGCCTGGGCGGGGACGAGTTCGCGATCCTGCAACTGGACGTCAGCGACCCGACCCAGTCCGCCGCCATGGCAGCCAATATCCGCGATGCGCTGCTGACGCCGTACAACCTCGCCGGCAATGCCCTGCATATTTCAGTCAGCATCGGTATCAGCAGCTACGGCGTCGCCTGCCTCGACGCCGACAGCCTGCTGAGCCAGGCGGACATGGCGCTGTACCGTTCCAAGGAAATGGGCCGCAACCAATATCACTTCCACTCGCAGGAGATCACTCAGGAGGTGGCCGAGCGCATGACCATCGCCAATGACTTGATGACGGCCATCGAGCGCGATGAACTGGCGCTGCATTACGTTCCGGAAGTGGATATGCACAGCGGCAGGATCCTGGGCATGGAAGCGCAAGTGCGCTGGTGCCATCCCCTGCGCGGCGAACTGCAGGCGCCGGCTTTCGTGCCCGCGGCGGAAAAGACCGGTGCCATCATCCCTCTCGGACGCTGGGTGCTGAACCAGGCCTGCCGGCAGATGAGCCTGTGGCGTAACGAGGGAATGGCACCCCCCGTGATGGCGATCAAACTGTCCCTGGCGCAGCTAAAGAGTGGTCCGGAGCTCATTTACGACGTGCTGCGCACCACTGCGCGATGGGAGCTCGCCCCCTGGGACCTGCGTTTCGACGTGACCGAAGCGACTCTGGCGCAAACCAAGTGGACCCAGAACGATGTATTGCCTCGCCTGCGGGAGCTGGGGGTAAAAATCGCCATCGATGATTTCGGCACCGAATATTCATCATTCGATTACCTGAAAACCTACCGGGTCAATCACCTGAAGCTCAACCAATCCTTTATCGACGGCGCGACCCAGGATGCGGCTGGCGCCAACAGCCTGCGGGCAATCGTCAACTTCGCCCGGGACCTGGGAATCGGCATCATTACCGAAGGTGTCCAGCCGTCGGATCGGCCCCGCACGCCAGAGTCAGCCGCCCCGCTATCAAGCGCACAAGGCCTCTACTTCAGCGAGGCCGTGAATCCTGAACAAGCGGCCCGATTGCTCAAGGACGGCAGCATCGCTCCTCCGTCCTCCAGGGAGGATGAGGGATGAAAACACTTTCCCCCCAGACCAACCGACGTATTCTCATCATCGATGACACACCGGCGATCCATGCCGATTTTCGCAAGATCCTCACCCCGGATACCGGCTCCGAAGCAGATCTGAACAGTCTCGAGCATTCGCTGTTCGGGACTCGGCAATCATCGCGCCTCAACTTCCAGCTCGACTCCGCCTACCAGGGCAAAGAAGCCCTGGCGTTGGTCGAACGCGCACTAGCCGATGGCCACCCCTACGCCCTGGCGTTTATCGACATGCGTATGCCGCCCGGCTGGGACGGCCTGGAAACCATCGAACACCTGTGGAATGCCGACCCGAACCTGCAAATTGCCTTGTGCACCGCTTATTCCGACTACAGCTGGGAAGCCGTGGCCGAACGACTGCAGTTCGGTGACCAGTTGCTGATTCTGAAAAAGCCTTTCGACATCCTGGAAATCCGCCAGATGGCCAACGCCCTGACCTGGAAATGGCAGTTGGCACAGGACGCGGCGCTGAAGTTGTTGAGCCTTGAGCAGACCATCGAGGCACGGGTACACGAACTGCTCAAGGTATCGCACCTGCTGCAGTACGACGCCCTTACAGGGTTGCCCAACAGCACATTGCTGGGTGATCGCCTGAGCCAGTCGCTGGCCACTTGCCGACGCCATGACAAGCATCTGGTGGTGATGTTTCTCGGGCTGGACCGATTCAAGCGCATCAACAACGCTCTGGGCCACCCGGCAGGGGACGAAATGCTCAAACGGGTCGGGCAACAACTGCTCAAGTACGTGCGAGAGTCCGATTCGGTCTTTCGCTATGGCGCCGACGAATTCGTGGTGATCCTCAGCGACATCAACCACCCCCAGCAGACCCGCGGCATCGCCGAAAAATTGCTGAGTGCCGTGCGCAGCCCACAGTCGATCGCCGGCCAGGAGATCAGCATCACCGCCAGTCTGGGCATCAGCGTTTACCCCGATGACGGGTTCGAGGCCATTGATCTGATCAAAAAAGCCGAATCCGCCATGCGCCACATCAAGGAAAGCGGTCCGAACGACATCGGTTTCTTCATCGAAGCCATGAACCAGCGTGCCCGGGAGCAGCAGAGCATCGAATCGGGCATTCGTCAGGCCCTGCAAAGGCACGAATTCGTCCTGCACTACCAACCGAAAATCGAACTGAGCAGCGGACGGGTAGTCGGTGCGGAGGCGCTGGTGCGTTGGCAAAAACCCGGGCATGGCCTGGTCTATCCGTCCGAGTTCATCCCCGTGGCCGAAGACAGCGGTCTGATCGTGCCATTGAGCAAGTGGGTATTGGCCGAAGCCTGTCGCCAGACACGGCTCTGGCAAGCGGCCGGACTGCCGGCGATCCGCATGTCGGTCAACACATCGGCCATCGACTTTCGTCAACGTGATTTCGTCGAAGGCATCGAACAGATACTCGAACAGACGGGAATGCCCCCCTGCCTGCTGGAACTGGAGATCACCGAAGGTGTGCTGATGCAGAACGTCGAGACGACCATGACCGCGCTGAACCGACTGAAGACGCTGGGGGTGCGGCTGGCCATCGATGACTTCGGCACCGGATATTCCAGCTTGAGCTATCTGCGCCGGTTCCCCATCGATGTGCTGAAAATCGATCAGTCGTTCATTCGTGGCTTGAGCAATGACACCAACGATGCCGCCCTGGTCAGCGCGATCATCAGCCTGGGCAGGAGCCTCGATCTGAATGTCATCGCCGAAGGCGTCGAGACCGAGGAACAACTGGCGTTTCTCAAGGCCCATCAATGTGAGGAAGGCCAAGGTTACTACTTCAGCAAGGCCCTGCCGGCAGACGCTTTTGCGCGGCTGCTGGCCGTTGGCTGGGCAGAACAGCGAGACGAATCATGAACAGGCAGAAACGACAGTCCGGCGGTAAATTCGCGAGACGATGGCCCATGTCCCTTGTCCCCCGCTCCCTTGCGATCCTGCTTTACGGGCTCAGTGCAATCGCCGGTGCCGCGCCGCTGGACGAACCGCTCAAACCCTTGCCCGAAATACCGAAACAGAACCCCGGTCAGGTTGAACTCGGTCGCAAGCTCTTCAGTGATCCGCGCCTGTCGGTCAACAACACCCTGTCCTGCGCCAGTTGTCATCAACTGGACAAGAGCGGAGCGGACACCCGTGCACTGTCCCTCGGCTTCGATGGACAACCGGTATCGATCAACACGCCGACGGTGTTCAACGCCAGCCTCAACTTTCGCCAATTCTGGGACGGCCGCGTCGAAACGCTCGAGGCGCAAAGCAACATCGTCATTACCAGTCCCCACGAAATGGGCAGCGACTGGAACACCATCGTCCAGCGGATCAACGAGGATTCAGACTACCGCGCAGGCTTCAGCGCGGCGTACCCGAATGCAGTGACCAAGGCCAACATACAGAGCGCACTGGCCGCCTACGAGCGCACCCTGCTGACACCCGGATCCCGTTTCGATCAATACCTGCTGGGCAATACGAGCATCCTGACCCTCGACGAGAAATACGGCTATCAGCGCTTCAAGGACTACGGCTGCATCGCCTGTCATCAGGGCGTGAACATCGGTGGCAACATGTTCCAGAAGTTCGGGGTGTTCGGTGATTACATCGCCGATCGCGGCAACCCGACCGCCGCCGACCAGGGACGGTTCAACATTACCGGTGACGAAGCGGACCGCTCGGTGTTCAAGGTCCCGAGCCTGCGCAATGTCGCCCTGACCGCCCCCTACTTTCACGACGGCTCGGCGCCCACCCTCGAAAGAGCCGTGGACGTCATGTTCCAGTATCAGTTGGGACGCATGCCGAGCGCTGAAGACAAAGCGCTGATTGTGAAGTTTCTCAAGACCCTGACCGGCGAATGGAAGGGTAAGTCATGATAAAGCTGTCACGCCGCTTCAGCCTGCTGTTACTCGCGCTCGTCGCCGTGCTCCTGGCCTCGACCCTGGTTTTTCTGTACTTCAAATCCAACTCGGAACAGACCGTGAACTACTCGGAATCCCGGGATCTGATCCGCCTGATGAAACAGCAGGACGCCCAGTGGGAAAACGAGGTCCTCAAGGCCCGGGTGGCGATTTCGCATAACTACGACCCTCTGGTTTCGCCAATGAACGAGATGAACCGGCTATGGGAGCAGTTCGAAACCATGGAGTCAGGTCATGGGCGCAACGAGTCACAGCAATGGAACGATGCCCACGAGGCTTTTCTGCAGACGATGCAGGAAAAGACCCGCCTGGTGGAGCAGTTCAAGTCGCACAACGCCTTACTGCGCAACTCGCTGGCCTTCCTGCCCACCGCCGAGGACGACATCCAGGCGCAACTGGCCGACCTGCCTGACCTCGACAAGCTGCAAGTGCAAAACATCGCCACCGATACCTATGACCTGTTGCTCAGTGCCCTGGAGTTCGCCCAGGTCACCTCCGTCGACAAAGCCGCCGACATTCAGGTGGGGCTGAGCAAACTGGCGGTGAACGCGCAACGCTTGCCTGGGGAGTTTCATACCCCGATCAGGATCCTCAGCAATCACGTCGCCCTGATCCTGCGCGAGCAGCCGCTTGTCAACGCTTTGCTCGAAGACATCGAAGAGGTTCCCGTGGCGGATCGTCTGGACGACATCACCAACATGCTCAACCAGGATCAGCAACGGGCCGAGAAAATCGACAAGAAATACCATTTCTACCTGCTGGCGTTTTCCGGCCTGCTGGTGTTGCTGCTGATGTGGCTGGCCTTTCGCCTGATCCGCAGCTTCGCCGAGATCAATCGGGTCAACAGCGCTCTGCAAACCGCCAACGACGTGCTCGAACAGCGGGTCGAGGAACGTACCCGCGAGCTCAGGAATGCCCAGAGCGAATTGCTCGCCACCGCACGCCAGGCCGGCATGGCCGAAATCGCGACCAACGTGCTGCACAACGTCGGCAACGTGCTCAATAGCGTGAACATCTCTGCCGACCTGATCGCGCGAAAGCTTCGCAGCAGCAAGACCCTCGGACTGGGCAAGGCAATGCAACTGATCAACGGCCATCCGGAGGATCTTGGCCATTTCCTGACCGAGGACGACAAGGGCAAGCTACTGCCCGGTTATCTCAATCAACTGGTCGGCGCCATCGCCCAGGAACAGCAGGAGATGACCGACGAACTGGGGCAGATGAGCAAGAGCGTCGACCATATCAAGGACATCGTTGCCACCCAGCAATCCTATGCCGGGGCCAACAGCATCACCGAACCGCTGTACATCAGCGAACTGCTCGAAGACGCACTGCGCATGAATGCCGGCGCGCTGACCCGGCATCACGTCACGGTGATCAAGGAATACAGCGAGGTGCCTCAGGTGATGGGGGACAAGCACCGCTTGCTGCTGATCCTGATCAACCTGATCAGCAATGCCAAGTACGCGATGTCCGACCTCAGCAACCGCTCAAGGGAAATGACCCTCGGTGTGCGAATCGTCGATGACACTTTCCTGGAAATCAGCGTCAGGGATGATGGCGAAGGTATCGCCCCGGAAAACATGACGCGGATCTTTGCCCACGGTTTCACCACCCGCAAGGAAGGTCATGGTTTCGGCCTGCACAGCTGCGCGCTGGCGGCCATCGAGATGAACGGCCACCTCACCGCCCACAGCGATGGCCCAGGCCTGGGCGCGTTGTTTACCTTGCAGATACCGCTGATCACCGTAACGGAGAACGCATGAGTGAGCTCTCGAACCGCCGCATTCTGTTGATCGACGACATGCCGTCGATCCACGACGATTTTCGCAAGATCCTCGCCCCGCCCCAGGCTCACTCGGCAGAACTCGACGAGATGGAGGCCGCATTGTTTGGCGAACAGGCCCAACCCGAGCGCCCGATGTTCGAACTGGATTCGGCCTATGGTGGCGAAGAAGGCCTGGGCAAACTCAACCGCGCGCTACAGGAACAACGCCCCTACGCGCTGGCGTTTGTCGACATGCGTATGCCCGACGGCTGGGACGGGGCAAAAACCATCGAACACCTGTGGCAGCAGGATCCGCAACTGCAGGTAGTGGTCTGTACCGCCTACTCCGATTATTCCTGGGACGATCTGCTCAATCGCCTGAATGCCCATGACCGGCTGCTGATCCTGAAGAAACCGTTCGACAACATCGAAGTCCAGCAGATGGCCAACACCTTGCTGACCAAATGGGAAATGACCGAACGGGCCTCGCTGCAGATGCATCACCTGGAACATCTGGTGGATCAGCGCACCGCCCAGTTCAAGCAGGCCAGTGAGGCCTTGCAGCGGGAAATCGACGAGCGCAAGCAACTGGAAGGCCAGTTGGTGCAATCGGAAAAGCTCGCTTCGCTGGGCCAACTGGCGGCCGGTGTCGCGCATGAGATCAACAATCCGATCGGGTTCATCTCCTCCAACCTTGGCACCCTGGACGGTTACTTTCAGCAATTGCTGACCATGCTCGACGCCTACCACAGCGCTGAACAGGTTCTGGCGGGCAGCCCGACCGCTCTGCAACTGGAGCACATGCGCGAGCAGATCGAACTTGAGTATCTGCGCGAGGACGTGCCGCTGTTGATCAAGGAATCGAAGGAAGGCATCAGCCGGGTCGGGCAGATCGTCAGGGACCTGAAAGATTTCTCCCGGGTCGACAACAGTCAGGAATGGCAATGGGCCAATCTGCAACAGGGCATCGAGTCGACACTGAACATCGTCGCCAGCGAACTCAAGTACAAGGCCGATGTGGTCAAGGACTATCAGGTGCTGCCGGAAATCGAGTGCCTGCCGTCGCAAATCAACCAGGTCATCATGAACCTCGTGGTCAACGCCGCGCAGGCCATGGGCCCCGAACGCGGCACCATCACCCTTCGTACCGGGACGCAAGGCGAGACGGCGTGGATCGAAATCGCCGATACAGGATCAGGTATCGCGCCCGACACCCTGCCAAAAATCTTCGATCCGTTTTTCACCACAAAACCGGTGGGCCAAGGGACAGGGCTGGGCCTGTCCCTGTCCTATGGCATTGTGAAAAAACACGGTGGCGATATTTCGGTGAGCAGCGAACTGGGGGCCGGTACGACGTTTCGCGTACAACTGCCGCTACGCCAGACCCGACCGGCCGCCTGACGGCGCCTCAGAGCGCTTCCTGGAAATCCATTTCCGGCGGCTGCCGACGGAACCCGCCGGTCAACACCGCCAGGTACACCACGCCGATCGCCAACCAGCTCAACCCCAGATAAACCGCCAGGTGATCGAGGCTGACCATCAGCCACACATCCGCCGCCAGGCCGATGAACGGGAACAGCAGGAACAGCACGAATTCGCGCAGACCTTTGTTTTCGCCACCGATCCAGTAATGGAAGATCACCGACAGGTTGACCAGGCTAAAGGACAGGAATGCGCCGAAGTTGATGAACGAGGTCGAGGTGGTGACGTCCAGTTTCAGTGCCAGCAAAGCCACCACCGCGCACAGCAGGATGCTGTTGATCGGCGTGCCGAAGCGTTCGTGCAAGGTGCCGAAAAACGACTTCGGCAGTACGCCGTCGCGGCCCATGGCGTACAGCAGTCGCGACCCGCTGGCCTGGGCTGACAGGCCCGAGGCGAACTGGCCGACGATCAGGCCGATCAGGAAGATCGAGACGAACAGGTCGCCACCGATGTTGCGGGCAATTTCATAGGCCGCCGAGTCGACGCTGGCGAACTGGAACGACGGATGAGCAATCTGTACGAAGTACGATACGCCGACGAAAACAAGCCCGCCGATCAGAGTGATCAGCATGATCGCCCGCGGGATGGTGCGGCGTGGATCGCGGGTTTCTTCGGTCAGGGTACTGACGGCGTCGAAGCCCAGGAACGAGTAACAGGCGATGGCCGCGCCGCTCATGATCAGCGGCATTTGCATGTCGCCATTGAAGAACGGCTTGATCGACCACAACGGCGTGCTCCCATCACCGCCGACGTAATGCACGCACAACGCGACGAAGGCGATCAGCACCAGGAACTGCACCAGCATCAACAAGGCGTTGATGCCGTTGGCCAGTTTCAGGCCGACGATGTTGATCGCGCTGGTGATGCCGATGAACGCCAGTACCCAAACCCACTGCGGCACCGCCGGGAAAGCGGAGTTGAGGTAGGCCGCGCCGATCAGCCAGATCGCCATCGGCAGGAACAGGTAATCGAGCAGCACCGCCCAACCGGCGATGAACCCGAGTTTCGGGCTGATGGCCTTGCGCACATAGCTGTAGGCCGAGCCGGCCACCGGGAACGCCGAGGCCATGCGCCCGTAGCTCATGGCGGTGAAGAACATCGCCACCAGCGCCGCGAGGTACGCGGCCGGCACCATGCCGGCGGTGGATTGAGCGAGGATGCCAAAGGTGCCGAGCACAATGATCGGCGTCATGTAGGCGATGCCAAACAGCACCACCGACCCCAGTGACAGGGTGCGTTGCAAACGAGCCATGAGCGACTACTCCGGATTTTATTGGATTTATGGCAGAGCCGAGTTCGGCGCAAGTTACAGGTGTTTCGTTGTTGTTCTTTGGTCAGGCAGGTGTGTCGTCCGGGAGGGCCTCATCGCGAGCAGGCTCGATCCCACAGGATTTGTGTCGATCACAAAATCTGAATCCACTGGAGCCCCCTGTGGGAGCGAGCCTGCTCGCGAAGGCGTCAGCCCAGCCAGCACAGAACCCGGATCAACGCGCAGGAATCAGCAACTCCCGCAATCCAGAAGCCTGTTCAATCACCTCCCCCGGCAACTTCAGCCGCTGATCATCCAGATAGCGATAATCCTGGCGCGCCGCCGTCAACTGGTTCAGGTCCAGTTCGAGCGCAAACTGCCCTTCCTCGCGTCCGGCTTCGAACAACAGGGTGCCCAGCGGATCGACCAATGCGCTGCCGCCGGCAAACAGCAAACCACCGTCACCGGCTTCCACCCGGTTGACCATCAGCGCAAACGCCTGGTTTTCCTGGGCGCGGGCCATGATCGCGGTGCGGTGGGTCGGGCCGTACGGGTCCATGTTGCCGTTGGTGACAATCAACAGTTCGGCCCCCAGTTGCGCCAGGGCGCGGGCGCTTTCGGGGAATTCGATGTCGTAGCAAATCAGCAGGCCCACGCGTACGCCGTTCCACAAGCAGGTGGCGTAGCGATCGCCCGCCTCGTAGACACCGCGATCCGAGGCCCACAAGTGCGTCTTGCGGTACTTCAGCGCGATGCCTTCAGGGGTGATCAGCAGCGTGGTGTTGTAGAAACGGCCGTTGTCGTTCTCGGCCATGCCGATGGCCACGGCGATATTGCGCTGGCGTGCGGCGGCGATCACCGCACTGACGGACGGGCCATCCAGCGCCTCGGCCACATCCGCCACGGACTGCGCCGAAGGGAAGCCCATCAAGTGGCCTTCGGGGAACAGGATCAGCTGCGTGTCGGCTGCGCACGCAGCCATCGCCGCCAGGGTGCGTTCGAGGTTGTAGGCCGTGTCGTTGTCACGGCCTGCCAATTGGGCGAGTTCGACCTTCATGGGTATTCCTTGTCATGGGCCGGGCGGCAGAAAGATTGCCCGGTCGGTGTCTGTGCGCCAGTATGCGCAGCAAGCAACCGGGCGGGGAATTACGCCGCCGGGGTAACACGATAGGGGTAGATGCATGACACTCTCGCTGGACGACATCGCCTGGCACCGTTCGGTGGGGCAACTGATCGACGCCCTGGACAAGCCCAATTTCTGGACTCAGCTTGTCCGGTTGCTGGACCAGTACGTGCCTTTCGACAGCTGGGTGGCGCTGCTTTTCAGCGCCGATCAGCGCCCGCAGGTGTTCGCCGAATGCCCCGGCGAAGACGGCAGCCCCGACCAGTTGTTCCAGGATTACCTGCGCGGCCTGTACCTGCTCGATCCCTTCTACATCGCCTGCCGCGAACAGTCGCGCACCGGGCTGTATCGCCTGTCGGAAGTGGCCCCGGAGCACTTCGAGCTGACCGAGTATTACCAGCGCTACTTTCGTCTGAATGTGGTGGCCGATGAAATCCAGTTCAATTGTCAGCTCGAAGGCGACCGCACGCTGTGCCTGTCCCTGGGCAGCAAGCAACGCTTCAACGGCCAGCAGATCGCCTTGTTGTCGCTGATCCAACCGTGGGTACTCGGCCTGTTGCGCCAGCGTCTACCCTATGAAATCAACGAAGTCGTGGCCCTGGCCCCCACCCCGCCGCAAGCCGACTGGCGGGTTCAGCTGGAAGCCTCGGTGCAGCAGCTCAAAGGCGCGCAGTTGACGGCCCGGGAGCTGGATGTCGGGCGTTTGATGCTCAGCGGTTGCTCCAGTAAAGAAATCGCCCGTAAGCTGGAAATCTCGGTCGAAACCGTGAAAGTTCACAAGAAACACATGTACAGCAAGCTGGGGATCAAATCCCAGTCCGAGCTGTTTTCGATTTTTCTGCAGGCACAAAATGCCTGACAGCTTTTCTGTAGGAGCGAGCCTGCTCGCGATAGCGGTATGTCAGCCAACATCGATGTCGACTGCACCGCCGCCTTCGCGAGCAGGCTCGCTCCTACAGTGTTTTGTGTTTTAGCCACAATATTGAGTCCGAACCCAAGGAAACCGTATGAGCCTGTCACTCCTGAGCCGTTACGCCTTCTTTGCCGTCTGCGTGATCTTCACCCTCGCCAGCCTGCCTTTTCTTGAATACGACTGGCTCTGGCCGATCACCGCCGTCACCGCTGTCCTCAGCCTGATCGGCCTGTTCGATCTGCTGCAAAGCCCGCACGCTGTGCGCCGAAATTACCCGATCCTCGGCAACATCCGCTATCTGGTCGAAGGCATCCGCCCGGAAATCCGCCAGTACCTGCTCGAATCCGACAGCGACGCCCTGCCCTTCTCCCGGGCCCAGCGCTCGCTGGTCTATTCCCGGGCCAAGAATGAAACCGCCGACAAACCCTTCGGCACGCTGATCGATGTGTATCAATCAGGCTTCGAATTCATCGGCCACTCCATGCGCCCGGCGCCCTTGAGCGACCCGAGCAGTTTTCGCGTCACCGTCGGCGGCCCGCAGTGCACCCAGCCCTATTCGGCGTCGGTGTTCAATATCTCGGCCATGAGTTTCGGTTCCCTCAGCGCCAACGCCATCCGCGCCTTGAACCAGGGCGCCAGGCTCGGCAATTTCGCCCATGACACCGGTGAAGGCAGCATCAGCCCCTATCACCGGGAAAACGGTGGCGACCTGACCTGGGAGCTGGGCAGCGGCTACTTCGGCTGCCGCACCAGCGACGGCCACTTCGACCCGGAACGCTTCGCGGCTCAAGCCCGGACGCCGCAGGTGCGGATGATCGAAATCAAGATGAGCCAGGGCGCCAAGCCCGGCCACGGCGGTATCCTGCCCAAGCACAAGGTCACACGGGAAATCGCCGAGACCCGCGGCATCCTGATGGGCGAGGACTGCGTGTCACCGTCGCGCCACACTGCGTTTTCCACGCCGATCGAAATGATGCATTTCATCGCGCAACTGCGTGAGTTGTCCGGCGGCAAACCGGTGGGCTTCAAGTTCTGCCTCGGCCATCCGTGGGAGTTCATGGGCATCGCCAAGGCCATGCTGGAAACAGGCATCCTCCCGGACTTCATCGTCGTCGACGGCAAGGAAGGCGGCACCGGCGCGGCGCCTGTGGAGTTCACCGACCACATCGGTGTGCCGATGCGCGAAGGTCTGTTGTTCGTGCACAACACCCTGGTGGGGCTGAACCTGCGGGACAAGATCAAACTCGGCGCCAGCGGCAAGATCGTCAGCGCCTTCGACATCGCCAGCGTGCTGGCCATCGGTGCCGACTGGGCCAACTCGGCGCGCGGCTTCATGTTCGCCATTGGCTGCATCCAGTCTCAGAGCTGCCACACCAACAAATGCCCGACCGGCGTCGCCACTCAGGACACCCTGCGCCAGCGCGCGCTGGTGGTGCCGGACAAGGCCCAGCGCGTGTTCAACTTCCACCGCAACACCCTCAAGGCTCTGGCGGAAATGCTCGCCGCCGCCGGCCTCGAACATCCGTCGCAGCTGTCGGCCAAGCACCTGGTGCGACGCATGTCGGCGACCGAGATCAAGCTGTTCTCACAGCTGCATGTGTTCCTCAAACCGGGCGAGTTGCTGACCGGTGAAGTGAACGGCGAGTTCTATTCGCGGATGTGGCAAATGGCCCGGGCCGACAGTTTCGAACCCCAAGACATAGCGGCTGCATGACCTCGCCACCCCGATCGAAATCGCGCGTCACCAACGCAATGTTTTGCTCGGGGTCGGCTCCTTCATCACGATGAAACCGTAATCACCGATCAGGTAGATCCGGTAGAACTGGCTGTCCACCAGCGGCGCATAGCCCTGATAACCCACCCGCGTCGCATTGCGCCGCTCCCGCTCCGCCACCACGTTGGTGATCCCCGCTTTCGGCAGATTCTCGGCCAGCATGTAAAAGTCGGTATTGAGCAGGTAGTGCAGCACCGGCATCTGCTTGAACGAGCCTGCCGCCGCCAGCAACCAGTAGTCGGAATAACTCACCGACATGTAGATCCGCCTGGCCTCGCGCAGTGCCTGACGGCTGGCGATGTCGTAATCAAGGCTGGCCAGCGCCGTGGACGCGAAGGTTTTCTGCACGGTCAGCACCCGGCCATAGGCGAACGACAACGACAACATGGCCAGCAGTGGAATGATCAACAGCAGTGGCAGTCGTTCATGGATCGACGCCAGCGCCAGATGACTCAAATAGCACAGCAACACCAGCAGCACGGCGAAACCCATCAAGGTGCGCGCGCCCTCGTTGAAATCGCGGAAAATCAGCGCGACACCGGACACCAGCAGCGTCACCACCGGCACGGTCAGCAAACACATCAGGCCGATCAACAGCTTCTTCGGCCCGCCGTCCTGACGCGCCGCTACGTTCAATCCCAACCGCACCACCCCGGCTATCGCGAGCAACAGCAATCCACCGAACACCCAGAGCCATCCGCCATGGAACAGCAGCACGACTTTTTCCAGGACCCGGCCAATGTTGATCTCGATCTGCAATAAGGGATGCGCTGTCCAATCGAGCAGCAATGTGCGATTGGAGTCCATGTACGGACCGGCACTGACGCTGTAGATCAACAAGCCGAGGATGACCTGGGCGGTTTTCCAGCCCAGCAGGTCGCGCCATGGCACCGGGGCCGTCTTATCGTTGGCGGCCCTGAGCAACTCCAGGCAACACAGGCCCAGGAACACATTCAGGCTGACCTGATACAACCCCAGCGCCAGTGCAATCAGGAACGAAGGCACCAGCCATTGCACGCTGCGCCACGGGTGACGAAAGGTGATGGCGTAGATCACCGCCACCAGGCTCAGCGTCGTGGTGGGACCGTCGTATTGATAGGACAGATTTTGCAGGAAGAACGGGTTGTACCAGAGCGGTAACAGCACCAGGCAGCAAGCAATGGTGGGCTGGCGGAAATAGTGGAACGTCAGACTGCTCAGTGCCGACGCCATGGCCAGCGTGGCGATCAGCAAGGGCAAGGGAAAGATGTTCGGCGCGGCATGGCTGAAGGTCAGCGCGTTGTAGAACAACTGGGCAAAGAGTCGGCCCTGTTCGGCCCAGGCCATGCCTGCCGCCAGCGAGCGCCAGTTATCATCGATGTAGGGATAGTCCGCGAGGATCAACGGCAGGACATACAAGAAGGTCGCAAACAGAAAAAACCGCCAGACCTGATGCCGACTGAGCTCGCGAACGAAGAAATCGCCAAACCGGCCCATGCTAGCGTCCGCCCCGGTCTTTGCCGCCGACGATGTCCTTGATCACATAGCGCGGCCGGTGCTTGGCCTCGATGTAGATGCGTCCGATGTATTCGCCGAGGATGCCGATGCCGATCAGTTGCACGCCGCCGAGAAACAGGATCGCGGTCATCAGCGACGGATAACCGGGGACGCTGTTACCGAAGAAAATCTTGTCCAGCACCATGTACACCGCATAGAGCACCGCGAAAATCGAAATGCCGCCACCGACGTAAGTCCACAAGCGCAGCGGCACGGTGCTGAACGAGGTTACGCCTTCCAGGGCCAGGTTCCACAGCTTCCAGCCATTGAACTTGCTGCTCCCCGCCACCCTTCCTGGCCGCTCGAACTCCACCACCACGGTGTTGAACCCGGCCCACGACAGCACGCCTTTCATGAACAACTGGTGCTCGGGCAGGGACCGGATCACATTGACCACCTTGCGATCCATCAGCCGGAAGTCCCCGACGTTTTCCTCGATGCGGGTGTAGGCGATGCGATTGAGCACATGGTAGAAAATCGACGCGCTGTGGCGCCTGAGGTAGCCGTCGGCGGCCCGGCTGCGGCGCTTGGCGAGGACCACGTCGGCACCCTTTTGCCATTGCTCGATCAACAACGGAATGACGTTGATCGGGTCCTGCAGGTCGACATCCATCGGTATCACGGCATCGCCGCTGGCATGCTCCAGGCCGGCAAACAGTGCCGGTTCCTTGCCGAAGTTGCGCGAAAAATTGATCAGCATGACCTGATCGTCCGTCTGGGTCAGTGCCGTAGCCTGTTCGGCCGTGCGGTCGGAGCTGCCGTCGTTGATGAACACGATCTCGACTTCGGTGTCGCCCAGCCTCAACTCCCGTCGCACCGCCTGATAAAACAGGTTGATGGACTGCTCTTCGTTGAACACCGGGACAATGAGCGAGATTTTCATTGATCACGCTCGCGGAACACCACGTATTTGGAATACAGGAAGCCGAACACCAGGCTCAACGCCGAAAACACGGCCACCGTGAGCAAACCGTGCAATCGCCAGAGGTCGCCCAGATGGCCGACCCCGAGGCTCAATGCCCCCATGCCCAAAAGGAACAGCAGGTAACCTGCGACCGTGGCACTGGCGGCGAAGGTGAATTGCGCATTCATGTAGAAGGAAAACGACGCAGCCACGCAGAAGGCCGCCAGGTTGCTGACCGCTTGGCTGAAGCCGGCCGCCACGCTGAGCAGGAAAAAGATCTGCCAGTGAATCAGGGTGTTGGCGACCCCGATCACCGTGTAACTGGACAGCCCTTTCCACAACAGTCTCATGGGAGGCTCCCGTTTCAAGAACGACGCACTCATTAATATTGGAGCCTGTCTACTGTCAGAAATCGCAGGGTGACCGACCTTTCAGACCAGCGGTTGAGCCTTGAAGCAACGCCCGAGACATCCGGTAATATCCCGACTTTGCAATTGCCCGCGAATCAGTCCACCCTGCGCGCCGCCGATCGGGCGCGTGGCCTTTGCGCCCGTGGCCAATCCCATTTTCACCCGTTGTTACGAGCCTGCTGTCATGACCTTAGCGCGCGATCACCGGATCGACTTTTTCCGTGGTCTGGCACTGATCTTCATCTTTTGGGATCACGTGCCCCACAACCCCTTGGGGCAAA
Source organism: Pseudomonas sp. ACN8 (assembly GCF_002303925.1). Classification (GTDB taxonomy): domain Bacteria; phylum Pseudomonadota; class Gammaproteobacteria; order Pseudomonadales; family Pseudomonadaceae; genus Aquipseudomonas. The sequence goes on along the minus strand of NZ_MRCS01000011.1, from coordinate 53,444 downwards.
TCACCCTGCGTAACTTCGGTTTCAGCGATGCGGCCGAGGTTTTCGTGTTTCTGGCAGGTTTCGCGTCCGTCCTGGCGTACGGCAAAGTCCTGGCGCGCGAAGGCTTTCTGATCGCCTGCGTGAAAATCCTGCGCCGGGCGTGGGTGCTCTACGTGGTGCACATCTTCCTGTTGGCGATGCTGATGGGCATTGTGTTTTTCGCCAACAGCCACGTGGAAACACGGGACCTGGTGGAAGAAATGGGCATGCATCACTTCATCAGCAATCCTCAGCAGGCCCTGATCGATGAGCTGCTGTTGCGCTTCAAGCCGAACCTGATGGACCCGTTGCCGCTGTACATCGTGCTGTTGGCGGGCTTGCCCCTGGTGCTGCCGCTGCTGGTGCGCAAGGCCTGGGTGGTGGTCGCGATGTCATTGGCGCTGTATCTGATGGTGCCGCTGGCCGGCTGGAACCTGGCGGCCATCAAGGACGGCGTGTGGTATTTCAACCCGGTCGCCTGGCAGTTGCTGTTTGTGCTCGGCGGTGCCGCTGCGATCCACAGCCAGCGCCCGCGCTTGCCCGAGATCCGCCCATTGATTCGCCAGCCGTTGTTTGTCGGTGCGGCGCTGTATGTCGTGGTCGCGGCGGTGCTGACCGTGCTGTGGCGTTGGCCGGACATACACGATGCCATGGTGCCGGCGAGCCTGCGAGACTTCCTGTACCCGATCAGTAAGACCGACCTGTCCCCCGTGCGCCTGCTGCACTTCCTCGCACTGGCCTATGTCACGGCGAAACTGATTCCCGACAGCGGATGGACGCAAAACTGGCTCGCGCAGCAAAGTTGCCGCATGGGCCGATTCTCACTGGAGATTTTCTGTCTGGGCGTGCTGTTGGCGCCCTTGGCGGACATGGTCAATGCGTTGACCGACGACGCTGTTGCCATGCAGATCTTCACGGCGCTGGTGGGTGCCGGGTTGATGGCGTTGCTGGGGGCGTGGCTTGAGTTCAACAAGCGGTTGAACCGGACTGCTCAAGCAGCCCAGGGATCAACCGCAATCCTGTAGGCGCGAGCTTGCTCGCGATGGAAGTCAACGATAACGCTTGCAGTCTGGACGAGTGTGTTGACCTTGAGTCCATCGCGAGCAAGCTCGCTCCTACGGTTTTCAGGCATTACAGCTTACGAAGCCGAACGCACCGCCCCCTGCGAAACATTGGTCGGTTGCAGCTTGAACACGTAGAACAGCACCGTCAGCAGCACCAGGAACGCAGGGCCCACATACAGCGCCACGCGGGTGTCCGGGAAGTACGCCATCAGGCCGACCACCAGCACCAGGAACGCCAGCGCCAGGTACGAACTGACCGGGTACAGCCACATGCGGTATTTCAGGCCGGCCGCTTCGCTGGCGCTCAGGCCTTTGCGGAATTTCAACTGGGCCAGCAGGATCATCGCCCAGGTCCAGATCGCGCCGAAGGTGGCAATCGCCGTCACCCAGACAAACACCTTTTCCGGCACCAGATAGTTGAGCAGTACGCCCAGCAGCAACGCGCCAATCGACAGCAGCAACGCACGGCGCGGCACGCCGTTGTTCGACGTTTTGGCGAAACCCGCCGGGGCCTGGCCGTTCTGCGCCAGGCTGTAGAGCATGCGCCCGGTACTGAAGATGCCGCCGTTGCAGGACGACAACGCCGCGGTGATCACCACGAAGTTGATGATACCCGCCGCGGTCTTGATGCCCAGGCGCTCGAAAGTCATCACGAACGGACTGCCCTGAGTACCGATTTCGTTCCACGGGTAGATCGACAGGATCACGAACAACGCACCGACGTAGAACAGCAGAATCCGCCAGAACACCGAGCCGATGGCGTCGGGGATGGTCTTTTGCGGGTTCTTCGCCTCACCGGCGGTCAGGCCGATCATCTCCACGCCCAGGTAGGCGAACATCACCATTTGCAGCGACATCAACACGCCTTGCACACCGTTGGGCATGAAGCCGCCGTGGGTCCACAGGTTGGAAATCCCCAGGGCCACGCCGTCGTTGCCGAAACCGAAGGCGATGATGCCGATGCCACCGAACACCATTGCAATGATGGTGACGATCTTGATCAGGGCAAACCAGAACTCGAACTCACCGAAGGCCTTGACCGCGATCAGGTTGATCGAGCCCATGCTGATCAGCGCAGCGAGCGCCCAGATCCAGCGTGGCACGTCGGGGAACCAGATACCCATGTACACCGCCACGGCAGTGATTTCCGCGACGCAGGTCACCAGCCACAGGAACCAGTAGTTCCAGCCGGTCAGGAAGCCCGCCAACGGGCCAAGGTAGTCTTGGGCGTAACGGCTGAACGAGCCGGCGACCGGGTTGTGCACGGCCATCTCGCCGAGGGCGCGCATGATCACCAGGATCGCCAGACCGCCAATGATGTAAGACAGCATGATGGCAGGACCGGCCATTTCGATGGCCTTGGCCGAGCCCAGGAACAGGCCGACGCCGATACAGGCACCGAGTGCCATCAGGCGAATATGCCGTTCGCCAAGTTCGCGTTTAAGCGGACCGCCCTGAGCGGTCTCGCCGTTGGGCTGGTGATTGCCTACGGGCATAAGGGGCACCTCATCTTGTTGTTGGATATGACCACCGAGCATTGAAGCCACCGACCGATAGGCCGATGGCTTCGTGTAACCGGGCCTGCTTTGTAAGCAGAACCGTCCTGCAGGACAAAACCTGCAAGATCAGCGGGTCGTGCAGTATAAAAAGCTGGCGACAGAGATATTCACTCTATAAATCACAAAATTCAGCCATAAATCCCGGCAAAAACCCGACTTACGGAGGGGCATCACCTAGATTATGTAGGAATTTTCGCCATTTAAAGGGCGCGGAGTATTGCACAGCCTTGGTGCGTCGTCATGCCCCCAGCCAAAGCCTATAAAGCTCTAGTTCAAGTGTTTCAGCCTTCCTGCCTACTGGCGCAGCAGATGCAAAACCAAAAAACCAGATCTTCCAGACAGATCAGAGTTGCTGGTATGGGGGCCGCTTCGCAGTCCAGCGGGAGCAAGCTCGCCACAAAAAAGAGGCCATTACCCTAATGCTGTTCACTTAAGCGAATGTGGTCCTCTGCAGGAGCGAGCCTGCTCGCGATGGTCGTTAACGATAATGCGTATTTACTGGCTAAACGCGGTGCTCTTAAGTCCATCGTCGGAACGCCGCCCGGAGCAAGCTCGCTCCTACAGTTTCCTTAACCGAACAGAATTAGCCATTACCCGACGTTTTGCCCTTCACATTTTCTTCCCCCCCGCCAACCACCGTCTAAGCTTCATTCAAGTCCGATCAATCTGCGTGAATGGATCAGTCGACTATGGGCGCTTTGTGGCAAACCGATTCGAGTAAAACCGTGGTTCCGAATGAATGTGAGGATGAAGCGCCTATACCTGAAAAACCCCGTCGTTCCAGGCACGGATGGGGAGCGTTCTGGCTATTGCTGTTGATCATCGCGGTTGTCGTGGGGCTGGCGGCTGCAAGGGAGATGCGTACATCGAAGTTCCAGGCCCGGGAAGTCAGCAAATACGCCGCCTCCTTGAGCTATGAGCTCAAACCCGGCCCCAGCGATGCGATTCGCTATCCGGGGGAAGGCCCGTTCGATCGGCGCCTGGGCTACAGCTCTCTGGATGAATTCCTGCCGCGCCTGATCAAGCGCGATTTCGTCGTCGAGGCGCAAACCCGCTTTTCCCCGGCGCTGTTGAAGTACAGCGACAAGGGCCTGTTCGTGCCTTATGCCGAGAAAATCCAGGCCGGGCTGTCGATCACCGATTGCCGTGCAGCGCCGCTGTACCAGTACAACTATCCACAGCAGCTTTACTCGACCTTTGCCTCGATCCCGCCGGTGGTGGTCAACAGCCTGCTGTTCATCGAGAACCGCTTCCTGCTCGACCCCAGGCAACCACTGGCCAACCCGGCGGTGGACTGGCCAAGGTTCGGCATGGCGGCGTGGTCCCAACTGGCCAAGATGTTGCACGTGCCCGGCCAATCCGCCGGTGGCAGTACCCTGGCCACGCAACTTGAGAAGTACCGGCATTCTCCCGATGGCTTGACGGTCAATGGCGCGGAAAAGATTCGCCAGATGATTTCCGCCACCGTACGCGCCTATCAGGCCGGGCCACAAACCCTCGAAGCCCGGCAGAACGTGGTTCGCGACTACCTCAACAGCGTGCCGCTGTCGGCCGTACCGGGCCACGGTGAAGTGCACGGCATGGCTGAAGGGTTGCGCGTGTGGTACGGCTCCGATTTCAATCAGGCCAACGAAGCGCTGACCAGCACCGCGACGGATCCAAAGACCATGGCGGAAAAAGGCCTGGCCCTGCGCGAGATGCTGTCGTTGATGATTGCCCAGCGCCGTCCGTCGCACTACCTGACCAAGGGTCATGATGAACTGGCCGACCTCACCGACAGCCATATTCGCCTGCTGGCGCAAAACCATGTGATCGACGCCGAGTTCGCCGCCGCCGCCCTGGCCAGCAAAGTGACCTACCGCGACTGGGCCACCCAACCGACCATTCAACCGATTGAAACCAACAAGGGCATCAGTGTGGCGCGAAGCCGTCTGGCCGGCATGCTCAATCGCCCGCTGTATGACCTCGACCGCCTCGACCTCTCCGCCACCAGCACCCTGCAAGGCGAGTTGCAAAGCGAAGCCACCGAGTACCTGAAAAAACTGGCCGACCCTGAGTTTGCCACGCAAATCGGCCTGATCGGCGAACGCCTCCTGACCCCCACCAGCACCACCCAGGTACGCTACAGCTTCACCTTGTTCGAACTGACCCCGGACGGCTCGCGGGTTCGGGTACAGACCGACAGCACCGACCAGCCATTCGACATCAACGAAGGCAGCAAACTGGAACTGGGCTCTACCGCGAAAATGCGCGTGCTGACCACCTATCTGCAAATCATCGCCGAACTGCACGACAAATACGTCGGCATGACCGTTGCGGAACTGAAGAAAGTCGACGTACCGGACCAGGACCGCCTGAGCCGCTGGGCGGTCGATTACCTGATCGAGAACAAGGACCGCGACCTGAAAAAAATGCTCGGCGCCGCCCTCGACCGCAAATACTCCGCCAGCCCCGGCGAGGCGTTCTTCACCGGTGGCGGCCTGCACGTGTTCAACAACTTCCGCAAGGAAGACAACGGCCGGATACCGCCCCTGCGCGATGCCCTGCGCGAATCGATCAACCTGCCGTTCATTCGCCTGATGCGAGACCTGGTGCGCTACACCATCTACTCCGGCCCCAACAGCAGTGCCGAACTGCTCAAGGACGACCGCGACCCGCGGCGTCAGGAGTACCTGGCCGAATTCGCCGACCGCGAAGGCACTTCGTTCCTGCTCAAGTTCTGGAAGAAGTACAAGAACAAGGATACCCAGGACCGCCTCGACACCTTCCTCGACAGCATGCGCCCGACCCCGATCCGCATGGCCGCCGTGCACCGCTACCTGCTGCCGCAGGCCAGCCAGGAAAGCTTCAACGCCTTCGTGCGCTCGCACCTCAAGGGCGCCACGCTCACGGAGAAACTCACCGACGAACGTCTTGTGCGGCTCTACGAGGCCTACGGTCCAGGCTCCTACGACTTGCCGGACCAGGGCTTCATCGCCAAGGTCCACCCCTTGGACCTGTGGCTGATGGGCTACCTGCTCAATCACCCCGACGCCAAGTGGAGCGACATCGTCAAAGCCAGTCAATTCGAGCGCCAGGAGGTCTACAGCTGGCTGTTCAAAAGCCGGCACAAGGGCGCCCGCGACAGTCGCATCCGCACCATGCTGGAGATCGAAGCGTTCCTCGACATCCATCAGCGCTGGCAGAAAGTCGGCTATCCGTTCGACCACCTGGTACCGTCGCTGGCCACCGCCATCGGCAGCTCCGGCGACCGTCCCGCCGCCCTGGCCGAACTGATCGGCACCATCCTCAACGATGGCGTGCGCATGCCGACCCTGCGCATCGACAGCCTGCATTTCGCCGCGCACACCCCCTTTGAAACCCAACTGATCAACGACCCGGACGTCGGCAAACGGGTGATGCCGTCCGAGGTCGCCACGGCCATGCGCGAAGCCCTGTCACAAGTGGTGGATGCCGGTACGGCCAAACGCGTGGCCGGCAGCTTCAAGCTGCCCGACGGTACTCCGCTGGCCATGGGCGGCAAGACCGGTACCGGTGACAACCGTATCGAAGCCATTGGCTCCGGCGGGCGGATCCTGAGTTCGAAATCGCTCAACCGCACGGCCACGTTCGTGTTCTACATTGGCGATACCCACTTCGGCACCCTGACGGCGTATGTGCCGGGTCGCTCGGCGGAAAGCTTTACCTTCACCTCGGCGTTGCCGGTGCAGGTGCTCAAGGGCATGGCACCGATTCTGACGCCGTACCTGCAACCGGGCACCCACACGATGTGCCAACCAACCGCGGCCACCGAGGCAACCGTCCGCCGCTAGGCATGGATCGACAGATACGCCCGCGTGGCGGTAACCATATATTTTTAACTCCTGGATTTTGCGGGGATCGAGGAGCAATAGACGTTGTTTCCAACCTGTTTTTGCGCTTTTTTTGGGGCTTCCGCCTATCTAGTCTGTTCGTTCCATCCATGATCAACGGACGATCAGGCAATGCCCCACCCGTATAGAATTTCAGACTCACTCGCCAACGACCTGGCGGATCAAAGCATTCATTTCGACCTGGTCAGAAAGGCCATCCCTTCCTGGCTCTCAGAAGCTCCACTGTCTCGTATCACTGCGCTGAAGGCTGACCGGGTAAGCATTCCCGATTGGCAGGCGAACGCGGCACAAGCGCTACAGGAACGCTTGAAACATGGCATCAAGCTTGGCTGGTATGCGCAAAACGATGTCGACCGGGCCCTGAGCGAACTGCAGGACGTTTACGCCTTCGCCAAACCCTTGTTGCAACAGGCACTGAAGGAGCGTTTCGGCGTTGAAGAGGACGTCGAAGAGACTTGGCTGCGGTTGTATGCACCGGCAAAAACGTCATGGTGGGTGCATGACTTTTCTGCCGGGACCACCAGCCGCACTGTCTCGCTGCTGGATGCCGCCCTGCATAATTTTTCCCGTGACGAGGCGTTCACCCAGAACTCCGAGTTCATCACCCGCCCCAACGCCCGTGGGCATTTCGACGTGGTCCAGCTCAAGCACAAGCTGAGCATCGAGCAGTTCAAATCGTTGTGCCGTGAACTGGACATTGGTGCGCAATATCAAAAGCACCTGAACGAATTCCTGCTGCCGCACAACCGCGTGGCCAGCAACGTCCTGCGCCACAGAGTCACCCTCAGCCACAAGACTGCGCTCAACATCGCGGCGCACATGGCACTGATGAAAAACGACATCGAGCAGGACGCCTTCGACGTGGTGCAGGGTCTGCTCGATGACCGCAAGAACCTGCGCTGGAGCGGTCGCTCCGTCGACTGCTACAACCTGACGATGATGGACATTCGCCTGACCGGCATCGTTCTGATCACCCCTGAAGCAAACACTGCGGCCAACCCGCTTCCCGTCATCGCGTATGTTCCCCATGACCCGCAACACCCACTCAAACAATACCCGTCGTCGCTCGAATTCATGGCTGAACTGACGCGCCAGTTGCGCGATGCCAGCGCCCCCGGGAGCTATCAACAATTCTTCAGCCAGTTCGTGCCTCATCAGCAGCGCGGACATTTCTTTGCCGGGCTGAACGACCGGCTGAGCAAGGTCAAATGGCAACCGGTTGCGCCCGGCTCCAACCTGCCGAGCTGGCGTGAAACCCCTGTGGATAACCCCAACCTGCAATATGGCCTGTCGAGCGTCAGGATCGATCGGGAAACCGTTTTCAAAGGCGATCTGTGGGGTTACTTCCACCGGCAAAAAATCAACAAGGTGTTCAACGACGCACGGGACATCGCGATTTCCACCGAGTACGCCGACCGCATGGCCCGCTGGGCCTGGTGGGATAACCTGGAAAAAATGCTCTCGGACATACTCAACGCCGCACTGCTGGTGGTCACGCCGCTGGTGCCCGGCATGGGCGAGTTGATGCTGGCGTACACCGCGTATCAACTGACCAATGAGGTGGTCGAGGGCATTGTCGACCTGGCCGAAGGTCGCCTGGCAGAGGCCGGTGAGCAAACCATCGGTGTGCTGGAAAGCATCGTCCAGTTGGGCGCATTTGCGGCGGGTGGCGCAATCGGTAATGTGGCGCGAGCGAAACTCTCGCCGTTTTTCGAAAGCCTGAAACCGGTGCAGTTGGCAAACGGTGAGACACGCCTGTGGAACCCTGATCTCAGCCCTTATCAACGAGCCGACGTGGTTTTGCCGGCGGATGCACAGCCTGATGGACAGGGTATTCACCTGCATCACGGCCGGCGAATTTTGCGCCTGAACAATCAACACTTCGAGGTGCTGGACGACCCGGTCAGCGGGCAACAGCGCATCCGCCATCCGCAGCGGTTCGACGCCTATGCACCGACTCTGCGACACAACGGCCAGGGTGCCTGGGTCTGCGAAACGGAGAATCCGCGGAGCTGGGAAGGCACGACACTGATGCGCCGCCTAGGCCATACGACCGATGCCTTCAGCGACACGCAACTGGAGCAGATCCGTCAGATCAGCGGTACTGAAGAGGCCGCGCTGCGCAGGATGCACATCGAGCACGCCCCTCCACCGCCCTTGCTGACCGATACCCTGCAACGTCTGGGGGCACCGGTGAATCCGCCTCCTGCGTTGTCCTCCGAAATGGCCGCACTTTTCAGCGATTTTCCCGAACTGCCTGAAACCGTCGCGGAAAAAATCTTCGCTGGCGCCACCCCGTCGGAACGCCAGCAGATGACCCGGCACAAGCGCCTGCCCTTGCGTCTGAGAAGCCAGGCCCGGGAGCTTCAGTTCGAGACCCAGGCGGTCCGCGCCGCCCACGGCCTGTACGACGACGCGTTGGTCAGCGGCAATACCGAACGCCTGGTGCTGGGTACCTTGCGGATGCAAACCGATACCTTCGGCAACCTGCGTATCGAGATCCGCCAGGGCGCCATCGACGGCGAACTGCGATGCAGCGCCGGGCCGGAAGATGCAACCCGGGTGCGATTGATGATCCGCGACGAATCCGGAAAGTATGAAGTGCGTGACGCCGAAGATCAGCAGATCCATGCGGCCGATGATTTTCTTCCAGCCCTGCTCCAGGCCATGGGCAGGGATGGGATGAGAGCGGTGGGATATCGACCGGGCGATACCGAGTTCTTCAAGCAGTGGATCATCGCAAAGATCGAAACACCGAGCGAGCGCCGGACGGTTCTGGCCACGCCACCGATTCGTACTGTGGCCGAGCACGAGACCATGCTGTTGGTACGCGGTGCCGGTACCAGCAAGTCCGGTCAAACGCTGCACGAACGGATTCACGACCTGCATCCACACTTCAGCGACAATGAAGTCGACATCTTTGCCCAGGCCCTGATCGAAAAGGGCGAACCGATGAAGCTTTTGGAGGAACAGGAAAAGGATCTCGACGAACTACGCAAAACCGTCGAACTCTGGGAGCACCAATTCGCCGGGCTGGATGCCGATAATCCGATACCGCTACGCGGCACGCGCCTGCACATTGCCGAGCGCCTGCTTGAGTGTTTCGAGCGAAAAAACAGTGAACTCGGCAACCGTGCCAATCCGGATGGATATGCACTGGATCTATCGCGGGAGTTTTTTCCCGTGGACCTGGAAGACGCATGGCCGGAACGGCCGGAGCTGAAAAAATACCTGGATAAAGTCACGGTGCTGAAGCTCGACAACACGCGTTTTATGGCAACGCCGGATGGCTTGCTGCAAGACTTCCCCAATCTGCGCCAACTCAGCGCCAGACGTTGCAAGCTCAAGACGCTGCCCGACAGGATCGGGGCCATGCACCGGCTGGAACGCCTGCAGTTGAGCGACAATGCCATTGTGCTCGATACCGACGCAGTCCTACGGCTCAAGCAACTGACCTACCTGGAAATACTCAAGCTCGACGGCAACCCCCTGGGGAGAGTGCCGGACATTGGTCGCATGCCCAGGCTCAAACTTGTGGCCTTGAAAAAAACCGGCCTGACCACCTGGCCCGCCGGCACCCTGGCCAAAACCCGACCAAGGGGGTTTCTCCTGGACCTGCGGGACAATCCCCTCAGCGTCATTCCCGAGGTGGTGCCCGGCAGGCCGGAAGCCTGGGTCATTGCGCGCACCCGACTCAACGTCGGTGATCTGTCGGAGATGAACCAACTGCAATACCAGGAGACTCGTCGCTCAGTGGGATTGCCGCCCGAACCTCTGGTGATTTCTCACCCGACAGTATTCGACGGCACTGCGGATGATTGGGCCGACGTGCCCGGGTTGGGGATAGAAAGGATCGGCACTTTAAGAGAACTGACCGAGGAACCTCGGTCCCTTGAGTTCATCGAAGTGGTGCTCAAACAGGGAAGATCGGCGGATTTTGCCGCTGCTGGCCCAACTCGCCGGCAATTGGAGCAGCGCATCGCGCGCATGATCGATGCCGTGTACATCGACACTCAGCTGCGCGAGCAGCTCTACACCATGGCCATCGCCCCTGTCGATTGCGCCGATGCCGGTGCGCAGTTATTCAACAACATGGGCATTCGCGTGCTCGTCTCCGAGGCCTATTCGTATTCCACCGACCCGGCGCAGCTTGAGCAAAAACTGGTGACCCTGGCCAAAGGCGCCGCGCGCCTGGAACTGGTCAACGAGGTGGCCCGGGCCGATGTCGCCAGTCGTGGCGGCAACCCGGACGAAGTCGAAGTCTATCTGGCCTACCAGACCGGCCTCGCCTCGCGGTTGAACCTGCCATGGCAATCCAAAGGCATGCTGTATCGGCCGGTGTCCGGCGTCACTGACGAGATGATCGATCAGGCCTACGACACCGTTCTGGCCCTCAGCGAAGGCGACGGTCTGGTCAACGCCATGCTCGAACAGGAGTTCTGGGAGAGCTATCTGCGGGACACTTGGCCGATACAGATCGAATCCAACAAACAACTGTACCTGAAGAAGTACGAAGCGCTCGAAACGCTGCGCGCCACCCAGCTTGAATGGGTGGAGTCGACCTCGGACATCCAGCGCGCCGAACTGCGCAACCGGCTCCGGACACTCATGAATGATCTGCCGGCGCCCGATACCGTGGTCTTTGCCGATGAACCCATCAGCGAAGCGCAATTCGACAGGATGCTCACCGACCTCGGTGACAGCGAGAAAGAGTTGGCCAGGCGCTTGACCCGAGCGGCCCTGCGTAAAGCCGGACAATGACCATCCCGACATGACCCGCGGGCAGCCTGACGACTGGCAACAGCGTCAGGCCGCCTGCTTGCCATTGATATTCAGCCCGTCAGACTTCCGAATCCCAGATCACCGTGACACGACCGGTGTACGGGCTCGCGATGTTGGGCTGTTGCAGCATCCACTCCACCTCATACTCCGGCACCTCGAAGTGCAGAACGCCGGGTGCCCTGTCCACATAGAAACCGGGTTGGAATATTTGCGCGCCTTCGGGTCCCCACTTGAGTCGCTGATGCTTGACCGGTTGACCGGACAAATCCGTCAAACCATTGGGCAGGCTCACGCCGACCCGCAGTTCGACCGGTCGCCTGCCGATTGCATCCTTGATCACGCAATCATAAGTACTCCATCGCTCACACTCGAAATACATTTTGAAACGCGACGACGCTGAAATATGGAAAGTCTGGTCACGGAACAATCGCACTGGTTTGCGTCCCGCGTGCAACCAGCTTTGCCAGCCGCCCGCCGGGACCAGCTGGAGTTTTTCGCCACCGGGGGGAATGTCGACCTTGAGGGTGTGTTGCACATCGAGGTTGAAGTCCAGGGTCAATGCCGAATCGGTCGGCAACAGGACATCGCCGAAATCGAAATCGCCATTGGGTCCGACGCTATAGGTGAGCGAACCGGTATATTGCCCTGAAGCCATGCCCAGGGGATTGGGGGTCTCCAGTTCGTAGCCGAAATCCAGGTAATCGAAACGCAGCCAGGGGACGTCGAATTTGGCCTGTTTTGCACATGCACCCACAATGGGCGTTTTCCAGAAAAACAAGTAGAAGTACGTACCGTAATAGCCATTCCCGCTGGTCTGGCAAGGTGAAGGTGCGTATACCCAACTCGCCCCCCACAATCGATTGTGCGCAATCTGGTAGTCATCGGCGCCCCCCACCAGTTCCTTCACATCATCCGTCACGGCCTTCGAGCCAATGCCGGCGATACGCACCCTGACCTTCTGAGGGTCACCGGTGGTTTCGTGATGCACCGTCAGTTCGCGCCATTGCGCCGGGACTTTCAACATTGCCCCTTGCCTGGGGGAAGAATGGTTGGCCGGGATCGGCGCACGGGAATTGAATTGAATCGGCACCTGCAGGCTGAAAAACTGATTCGCCTCACATTGCTGCGGGTAATTCGCGCAATAGCCGCTGGGCGGCGTGGTATTGGTGAACTTGTTGAGGTGCGGACGCGCCGAGTCCGGCTTGAATAACGCGGTGATCGTAGCCACCTGAGCCTCGACCGGGCTTGCTGCTGCACAAGCAAGCAAAGCGCCCGCCAACCAACAAAAAGGGCGTGAAACGAAAGAACGCGAGACGTTCATATGAACTCCGTCAGTCTGCCTCACGTCAAGGCGCGGCAGCGGTGAATATCAACTGGACATTGCCGTAGTAATGGCCCGGCTTGTAACCGCCAGCGGGCACTTTCGGCTGGATCTCCAGCGGGAAGCGTCCACCCGCCACGGCCTGCGCCACAGGCACCACTTCTTGCGGTCGTGGGTCATGGCTCAATTCCTTGCCGTTGAAGCTGACGCGCAAATAGATGTTCTGGTCGTCGCGCCCGTTGGACAAGTAAGGCTCGGCCTCCAGCCGTGCCTCGATGGCACTGGTGTCGTGCTTGACGTCGAAATTCTTGCGTAGCCCCTCCAGCGTTTTTGTGTGAATGTTCCATGGCAATATCTGTTCGCGATGTATCCAGTTCGTCTCGGCAGGTATCACGTAAAACCCCAAGGTCGGGATATCCACCCGCACCTCGAACGTGCGCTCTTCCCGTGCCGCGAACGTGAGGGAAGTCACCAGCGCCATAACACCTGCGCACACGGCAATGGCCGATTGCTTGATCATGTCAGCTACCTGTTACGTCAAAAAATGCCGCGAGCCCGCCAGGGCGACTCGCCCCTGCTGTGTTACTGGCTGGCGATGCGTAGCGCTTTTTTCGACGCGCCCTCGACCAGATTGAAGCGGTACTCACGACCGGGCTTCTTCTCGAATTCGAAGGTTTTGCCGGCCAGAATGTGATGCTTGGTGACCGGCTCGCACTCGGTTTCGTTTTTCAGCGAACAGTTGCGGAACTCATCGATCAGCACCACGGTGTTGCCGTTGTTGCGCAGTCGATAAACACCGGCGCTGTCATCGATCACAGTGTCGAACCGACTGTTTTTCGGTCGCACGAAAAACACCGTGCCAAACCCGGTCATCACGTTGACACCCGCCGACAGGTTCTCCTTGTAGGCTTCCCGGTCTTCAGCCGACACAGCGAACTCATCTTCCTTTTCCGGCACCACCGGTACGAAGCGCACACGGAAGTAACGTTCGGTGTCACGGTCGCCCATGACCAACAGACGCGTACCCTGCATGCCCTTGGCCGGCACGATCAGCCGCGCAGGGCTGGCCATCAAGCCATCCCGGCCGCTGCCGTCCGCCTGGGTCTTGACCGGAATTTCGCGATGACTGCCATCGGCGTCGTAGACGATTTCCAGGATGTTGACCTTGACGAATGCCGTGCTGTCGCCGCTGTTGAACACACGTTTGAGGTAGGTGCTCTTGTCGCTGTCCAGATAGTCGTAGACCGTTCCGACGTTGATTTGCGGCCCGGCGCAAACCGCGAAGGAAAAACCACTCAAGCCCAGCAGTGCCCACAAACGTTTCATACTTTTGAACCTCATCACATAGAACACAAATCGGACACGCGAAATCGATACGCGAGCCATCAGACTTCCGAATCCCAGATCACGGTAATGTTTCCGATATAGCTGGCCGCCTCACCGGATTGCACAATGGAGTTAACGTAATAAGGAGACATTTCGAAGTGCAAAACACCGGGCGCCCGATCAACATAGAAACCAGGCTGAAACTTCAAACTCTCCTGCCCCAGGCCCATACGTAATGGGCGACGATGAACCGGTTGCCCGGCCAGATCGGTCAAACCGTTCGGCAGACTGACACTGACCTGAACCACGGCGGTTCGCTGGGAAACAGAATCGCGAATCATGCAGTTGAACAGCAGGCTGTATTCGCATTCCAGACTCATCTTGAAGCGCGACGATGCGGAGATATTGAACGTCTGATCCCGAAACAAACGCACAGGCTTGCGCCCCGCGTGCAACCAGCTTTGCCAGCCGCCGGCCGGAACCAGTTGGACTTTTTCGCCACCGGGCGGGATATCGACCTTGAGCGTGTGCTGAACTTCCAGGACGAAATCCAGCGTCAAGTCGGAGTCGTTTGGCAGCATCACGTCGCCCATGTCGAAGTCACCTCCGGGGCCGATGCGATAACTCACGTCCCCCGTATAGAGACCGGATGACATCGTCAGCGGATTGGGGGTTTTAAGTTCATAGGAGAAGTCCAGGTAGTCATAAGTCATGGCCGGTATCGGAAAACTCGCAGTCTTGACGCAAGTCCCTTGTACCGGAGTCTTCCAGAAAAACCGGTAGTAGTTGTCCGAATACAGTCCGACACCACTGTAGGTACACGGAGGTGCCGCGTTTACCCAGCCTCCCCCTGGACCGCCCCATAAGGCGCGATGCCCTTCAATGGCCGTGGCGGCACCTGTCAGATTGACCGCGGTATCACTGAGGATGTATCGGGAACCGAAACCGGCAATACGCACCTCGACGGTTTCCACTTCGCCCGTTTCCCTGTTCGTCACCGTTAACGGACGCCACAGGGCCGGAATGCTGAACATCGCACTGTTGCGCGGCGACGCATTGGGTTGCATGGGGCTCGTCGACTCGAAACGCATGGGCAGGCGAATGCTGAAGGTCTCGTTGTCCCGGCATTCACTTGGATAGTCGGCACAATAGCCACTGACCGGCGTTTTATTGACGAACATGTTTCGTTGTGGGTTGGCAGAGTCCGGGGTGAACAGCGCCCGGATCTCCTGATTCACCGCCTGTACCGAAGGCGCCGCTACGACCACCAGCATCCCCAGCCAGCGACCGCGTCGCAGCAAGCGGGAACATGTAGAGGTTGGTTTCATGATCACACTCTCTTGAACATCGGAATCGGGGCCGCTCAACCTGCCGTACGCCGGTTGGAAGAGGCATCCGCCAAGGTGTCCGGCGAACAACGCAGATCACCGATCATCAGCACGTTGTTTTCACTGCGGTGCTGATCGACGTCGAGTCGGAACTGGCACAGCAACTGGTCGGCATAACGCACTTCCAGGGTGGGCGAGCCGGCATTCATTTCCATCGAGAAGAAGCCATCGACTTCGCTGACCCCGCGGCTGGCGTGATTGATCACGTGGTGCCCCTTGAGCGGCCGCCCTTGCGGGTCGACCAGCCGACCGAGCACGGTCAGGGTTTTCATCACCCGCACCTTGCGGTACTCCACGCCGCCCTTGTTCAGGTGATAGCGGGTACGCGCCGGTTCGATGCTTGCCGCCGGCACGTGATTGCCTTCGAAGTCGAAGCTCACCGAGCTGTTTTTGTAGGCTGTGAGCGGAATGAAATTGCGCCCCGGGCGCAAGGCCGCGCTGCCGCCACTGAGGTCGTCGGCGCGCAAGGCGATGCCGTCGATGTCGGACTCGACGTCGACGATCATCCCCGCCCCGCGTCCCTGATGCCGGCTGGTCAAGGCCATGCGCCGGGCACCAACCACTAGCGTGCTGTCCAGGTTCAGGCCGCCGGTGAAGTTGTCGTTGAACGACGAGCGTTGGATAAAGCCATCGCCGTTGATCGCGTCGGTACGAAAGTTCGCCAGGCTCGAAAGACCGACACCATAGGTATCGCTGAGCGCCGTCACCGAGACGCTTTGCAGCACGTGGTCTTGCAGGTCCTTGCGGTAACCGAGCGAGCCATTATTGTCACGGCTGCCATCGCGGGCCGTGCGGCTGCCGATGCTGCCGGAAATCTGCTGCCCCGGACCGCCCAACGCCATGTTGATACTCAGGTCGACGCCACGATTGCGCGCATCACCGCTGCTGAAACTGCCCGGACGATCAAACAGCGACAACCGCCAGTTGGCGTCGCTGCCGAACAACACGGTGCGTTGTGTCCAGCCCAGATCGGCGCCCACGCCTTCGACGTTGCCCTCGCTGTGAGACACCCGCGCGTTGAACGAACTTTTACGGCTGATCCGGTGATTGAGCGCCAGCGATGAATTGCTGGTCTGCCCGGTGAATACGTTGCGCTGACGCACACGGGTGCCGTCGGGCAAGGTCTCGTAGGTGTTGGTGGTGTCGAGCCAACTGCGGTTGTGGCTGATCACCAGACTGCCGGCGCCATAGTTGTACAGGCCTTGCAAGTCGGTGCCGGTGCCGTGGTCTTCAGTCTGGTACAGGTTGGCGTAGAGACTGACGCTGTTGCCCAGGGTCCAGTCAATGGAGCTGCCATATTGCAGCGTTTCCTGCACCTGACGGGCCGACAGGCCGAGAATCACCCGTGGATGCAGCAAGTAGTTGATCGCTGCGCCGACGGTGGCATCACCACTGGCCTGTTGATCCCAGTTGCTGAGCAATTTGCTTTCCTGCCCGGCGAACAGGTTGTAGCGCCAGCGCTCATCAAAGTTGCGCCAGTTACTCGGCTTGTAAATCAGCTCCTGTGTGGTCGAGGTGATTTGACCATCCTCAATCAGTCGCACTTCCACTTCATAGATACCGCCCGGCAACGGACGGGTGTCGAGGGTTTGCAAACCGGCCGGGACTGACTGGGTGTTGATCAGCAGGCCATCGCGATAGATTTCCACGGAGCCTTGCCGGTTGGCCGTGACATAAACCGGGTACACGCTGGGTTTGGGGTTGTCGATCGCCAGGCTGTCGGAGCTGCCGAACATCACACCCACTGCCGTATCGGGGCTTGTGCCGAACGAACGGGGCTCGCGCGTCAGGCCTTCGGAGTTGGGGGTGAAGTAGCCCAGACGGAAAAAACGGCCTTCCAGTTCACGCTGGCTATAGAGCTCATGCACCGCGTGATAAGTCTTGTCGTCCGGACCGCCAAGACGAGACAGTTGCATGTTGAAGGTCTGGGTCCAGTTGCCCAGGCTGCCGCTGGCCTCCAGACCGTAACGACCGCCCAGATCTTGATCCTGGCCGCCGTTGAGATTGAGTTGGTTACGCACCATCAGGCCACTGCTGCCGCCTTCCGGTTGCTCGTAATAACGCTTGGCTTCGCTGTCGCGCTCGGCATTTTCGGTGACGATCGACAGCAATGAATTTTCAAGGTTGTAGTGCACCGCCAGCATCTGTTCCGGACATTGCCCGCTACAGGCGCCCAGCGTCACGCCGGGTTTCAGGATATCGGCCCAGGTCTCGCGCTCGCTGGCACTGAAACGGCTTTCGCTGGTGTCGGTGAAGTCGAGCAACGTCACCCGGTCATCGCGGGACAACACGATCATCGACTCGCCGAGGGGTTGTTGATCGAGCTCGACCCGAACCGCCAACGGAACATCGAAGAAATGCTCCTCGAACTCAGCCGGCAGGCCCTTGGCCTGTGCCAGCAAACTCCGCGGCGTGTTATCAATGGAAGTGGGCGCCGCAAATGCACTGCTACATAACAGCAGCGCAAGCGCCGCCGCGATGGGCGTCATCGGGAACATGAACGAATACTCTGATTGCAAAGAAGTCAAAACACGGCCGACAAACCGGAACGTTTGCCGACCGGGTACGTTACTTGGAACAAGTAAGCGTTTTAGCGTCGAATACCTTAATTAAACAGAAGGTTCAACGACCAACATGACAACACCGGTGTAGTCGCCGGCATCAGGTTTGCCGCCATTAACTGCACTGATTTTGAACGGTGCGCGATAACGCGTATTGGACTCAGTATCTCCAACGACTTCTTGCGAAGTGGTGGTCAGCGTCTTGCCATTGAGTTCGACTTTCAAATCAATGGTTTTGCTACCGGCAATCAGCTTTGGCACGCCTTCGAGCCGCGCGTTGACCTTGCCGGCGGTATGCAGGACGTCAAAATGCCCGTCGACGGTTTTCATGGCGTCGATGCCTGGGTTGTAACTCATGTCCTGATCCTTGTTGACCAGGTCGGAATCAACCGGCACTGCGTAGAAGTCATCGGAAGGAACATGGGCGATCAGGCTGATGGAGTGCTTGGCTTCGGAAGCGGCAAATGCCATGGAAGAACTCAGAGCCAGAACAGCCAAGGGAGCAGCGAACGCAATTTTCTTGAACATCTTTCAGTACCTGTTTTTAAAAAGGATGAGTGCTGAAAATTCATCTCGAGTAAAAAACCGTCACGAGCAGTCATTTACCCAGCTGAACTTTCAACGCCGAAAGATGATCGTGAAATTTATCTTGAAAGTAAGCAGGCAAGTTCCTGCAAGTGCGTAGCCAAAGTGCTATGACTCTAGAAAGAAAAAACCGGAAATGACTATAAACTCAATGTTTGACTGTAAGAGACAGACTACAAACAGCCTTTTAACCACCACGACCTGGGCGATATTAACAAAGTAGCTTCTGTAAGACTAATACCACACTCCCCGTAAACAATGGCCCAAAACAACAGATTAGAGAGTTAACACTAATTTTGGCATTTGCACCTGCTCTGCTGACCCTTGTTTTTTGTGATTTGAAGATGATTTCCAGTCCGCTGCCGGGAGTGGCCGCTGGTCGGGAGGTCTTGCCTTCTCGCAAAGATATATCTTAAGTTGTATCTAAACGCGACGAGAGAAAGCAAAAAATGAGAGACCATCATTCCCCCCACCGCGACCACGGCAACGGTCGTGACGGCTTCGAGAAACGCCCCGCCCGCGAACGCGGCGGCCGCGGGCCCCGGGTGTTTGCCCCCGGCGATCTGAAGTTGTTGCTGCCGGCATTGATCGCCGAGCAGCCGTGCCATGGCTACGACCTGATCCGCCAGATCGAAGGCATGTTCGAGGGTGCCTACTGCCCCAGCCCCGGCGTGATCTACCCGACCCTGACGTTCCTGGAAGAAAGCGAACTGATCCTGGGCGACGCCGAAGGCGGAAAAAAACGCTACACCATCACCGACGCCGGACGTCTGTTCCTGCAAGAGCAAGCCGTTGCCCTGGATGGCGTGCGGATGCGCATTGACGTCAGCAAGCGTTCGCTGCGCGGCCATGATCGCCCGGCGGAAATCCATGAGGCTGTGCATAACCTGCGCCACGCCCTGCAAATGCACCATGGGCGCTGGAGCCCTGACGAGATCCTGCGGGTACGTGACCTGCTCAACGACACCGCCAAGGCCATCGTCGACGGCCCCGCCGTTCAACCCGTTCAGGAGAAAGCCGAATGACTGAAGTGATCACCACCATTCACCGCGTCATGCATGAGATCAAACGCCGTCGCCTGGAGGTGTTGCGCGTGGTCGACCTGACTCCACGCATGCGCAGGATTACCCTCGGCGGCCCTGAGCTGGCAGGTTTTGTCAGCCTGGGCACGGACGATCACGTCAAACTGTTGTTCCCGCAGAACGCCGAGCAGGCGGCGGCCCTGGAAACCCTGGTGCTGGGCGCCGGTAAGGACAACGGTCCGCTGCCCGAGATGCGCGACTACACCCCGCGCCGCTACGACCTCGATACCCTGGAACTGGACATCGACTTCGTGCTGCACGGCGACGGCCCGGCCTCGACCTGGGCGGCGCAGGCCCAACCCGGGCAGTTCCTGCACATCGGCGGGCCACGGGGTTCGATGATCGTGCCGGACATCTTCGACAGCTATTTGCTGATCGGCGACGAAACCGCCCTGCCCGCCATCGCCCGCCGTCTGGAAGGCCTGGCGGCCAATCGCCGTGCGCTGGTGATCGTCGAAGTGGAAAACGGCAAGGAGCAGCAAGTGCTGCACAGTGCAGCCGAGGTCAATGTGATCTGGGTGCTGCGCGAAGGAGGCAAGGACAACCTGCTGACCACCGCGCGCCAGATCCAGGTGCCGGCCGGTAGCCTGTACGCCTGGGTGGCGACCGAGAGCAAAGTGTCGCGGCAGATTCGTCGGGTGTTGCTCGATGAACACGGGCTGGACGAGCAGTTCGTCAAGGCGGTGGGGTACTGGAAATTGGCTGACAGCGACGAGGAGTGACCTGCTCACGGGCCTCTTCGCGAGCAGGCTTGCTCCCACAAAGGGCGGATGTACGCAATCCAACGTGGGAGCTTGCTCGCGATGGCGGCGCCTCAGACACTACAAACGCTGACTCTTGGTACGAGACCCAAGCCACCGATCCAGCCCGATCACCAGCAACGCAATCACCACAAACCCCGCCAACAACCCGCCGGCATTGATGAACACCTGTGGATAACCCAGCTTGTCGACATCGATGAACGGATACGGGTAAACCGCCAGCAGATGCCCGCGCAACAGTGAATAGGCGAAATACAGCAGTGGATAAATCACCCACGGCGCGATATGCCACCCGCGTAATGTGCCCTTGGGCACACACCGCCACCAATACCCCAGGAACAGCAGCGGCATGATGTCGTGCAACAGCTCATCGGCCAGCCATTGCCAACCCTCGGGGTGCCACAAGTGGCGCAGCAGCAGGTTGTACGCCAGGCTCACCACGGCGATGCTCACGGCAATCCCACTGCTGACCCAGGGCTGCAGGAACCAGCGACGCGCGGCTGACTCGCGGGATGTCCATTCGCAGGTCAGCACGGTCGCCACCAGGGTGTTGCTCAGCACGGTGAAATAGCTGAAAAAACTCACCAGCCCGCCGATCAGGCTGGCGCCCAGCGTCCAGCGTGAATGGAAAATCAGGTACATCTGGATGCTCAATCCCGCCCAGCCGAGCATGGCAGCCACCGCCACAAAACGACGGCGTAAGCCGGGCGGATTGACCATGTTCAAAGCGGTCGTTTAGTGCGCATCAACTTCACATACAAGCGTTCGACCTTCTCCCGCGCCCACGGGGTCTTGCGCAGGAACGTCAGGCTTGACTTGATGCTCGGTTCGCTCTTGAAGCAGCGGATATCGATGCGCTCGGCCAGCCCCGACCACTCGTAGTGTTCAACCAGCGCGTTGAGGATCTGTTCCAGCGTCACGCCATGCAACGGATCGGTGTTGTGTTCGGTCATGCCGGGCCTTCGAGCAGAGTGTGAATTGGAAGTCGCGCACCTTAGCCGAGGGTTTCGTTGGGTGGAAGCGATCTGTTAAATGTAGGTGATCCTGGAATCCTGTAGGAGCGAGCTTGCTCGCGAAAAACGCAACGACGCCGCTGGGTATCTGGTTTGACGCGTTATCGTTCACGACCATCGCGAGCAAGCTCGCTCCTACAACGAGCTGACTGTTACAAAATCCGAAAGGCTGCATGTCAGCGAAAGCACTTTCTCTATTTGTAACAGATCATTATCCTTGCGCCCCGCTGCCTGCTGAAACGCTTCTGCTTTCGCTTCACGCCTGCTGCTTTCCGTTTATCCCCAGAAAAAGATCAAGAACTCCGTCTCTATGCCTGACTTCAAATCCTTGCGAGACAGCGCTGTCTTTGCAGCTGCTGTCCACCGAAACGTCCTGCCCCTGATCGGCGGCCTCACCGCGCTGGGCCTTGCCACCTATGTTCAGGCGGCGCCGGCCTTCGATAGCGATTCACCGTGGATGCTCGGCGACTGGAACGGCACTCGCACAGAACTCGCGGAAAAAGGCTACGACTTCAAAGTCGACTACACCGGTGAAATGGGCAGCAATCTTCACGGCGGCTACGACCATGACCGCACCGCGCGCTACAGCGACCAGTTCGCCCTGGGTACTCACCTGGACTTGCAGAAGATCCTCGGATGGGACGACGCCGAGTTCCAGTTGACCATCACCGAACGCAGCGGCAACAACATCAGCAACGACCGCATCAACGACCCGCGTGTCGGCGGCTTCACCTCGGCGCAGGAAGTCTGGGGCCGCGGCCAGACCTGGCGCCTGACGCAGATGTGGTATCAACAGAAGTTCCTCGATGAAAGACTCGACATCAAGGTCGGCCGATTCGGCGAAGGCGAAGACTTCAACAGCTTCCCCTGCGACTTCCAGAACCTGGCGTTCTGCGGCTCCCAGGTCGGCAACTGGGCGGGCGACATTTGGTACAACTGGCCGGTCAGCCAGTGGGCGATGCGGGTCAAATATCACCTGACGCCAGAGCTTTATGCACAGATCGGCGCGTACGAGCAGAACCCGTCGAACCTTGACCGCGACAACGGTTTCAAGCTCAGCGGCAGCGGCACCCAGGGCGCAGTCGTACCGGTGGAGCTGGTGTGGACGCCGAAACTCAACGGCCTGCCGGGTGAATACCGCGCCGGTTACTACTACAGCAGCGCCAGCGCCACCGACGTCTACAAGGACAGCAATGGCCAGCCTGCCGCCCTGAGTGGCGAAGCCTATCGCAGCGCGTCGAGCAAACACGGCGTGTGGCTGGGCCTTCAGCAGCAAGTCACCAGCCTCGCCAGTGACCACTCCCGGGGCCTGAGCCTGTTCGCCAACGGCACGATGCACGACAAGAAGACCAACGCCATCGACAACTACGTCCAGGCGGGCCTTGTCTACAAAGGCCCGTTCGACGCGCGCGCCCGGGACGACATCGGTTTCGCCATGGCCCGCGTTCACGTCAATCCGGCCTTTCGCAAGAATGCCGAGGCGACCAACCAGGCCAATGTCGTCTTCGACTACGACGATCCGTCCTACCTGCCGCCCCAGGACACCGAATACAGCGCCGAACTCTATTACGGCGTGCACGTGACCCATTGGCTGACCGTGCGCCCGAACCTGCAATACATCCGCCATCCCGGTGGCGTGAACGAGGTCGATGACGCGCTGATCGGCGGGATCAAGGTCCAGTCCTCGTTCTAAAAAACACCGAAAAAACCCTGTAGGAGCGAGCCTGCTCGCGATGAGGCCATCACAGCCAACATTGATGTTGCCTGACCCACCGCTATCGCGAGCAGGCTCACTCCTACAGGGGTATGCGTCAACTGAATCGATTTATCTGAACCATGCCCGCGCCGGATCGTCATCTACAGTGAACTTGCGCAGGACTACTTGAAACGTCACGGAGAATCACACTATGAGCACTGATAGTGCCTCGAGTCGAAGCCGTCTATGGCCGACCCTGCTCGGCATTCTGCTTCTACTGATGGGCCTGGCCATGCTGGCCGGGGGGATCAAGCTGAGCATGCTTGGCGGCTCGCTGTATTACCTGCTGGCCGGTATCGGCATCGCGCTGAGTGGCGTGTTGCTGATCGCCGCCCGCCGTGCGGCGCTGGGCCTGTACGCACTGGTGCTGTTCGCCAGTACTGTTTGGGCGCTATGGGAAGTCGGCCTGGACTGGTGGCAACTGGTGCCGCGCCTGGCGCTGTGGTTTGCTCTCGGTGTAGTGATGCTGCTGCCGTGGTTCCGTCGTCCATTGCTGATCAACGGCCCTGCCCCCCTGGGCACCGGTGCCTTGAGCGTGGCCGTGGTCCTGGCCGGCGCCACCGCCGCGGCCAGCCAGTTCACCCATCCGGGCGAGACCTTGGGCGAACTGGGTCGTGACTCGGCTGACATGACCAGCGCTGCACCGCAAATGCCCGAAGGCGACTGGCAGGCCTATGGCCGCAGCGAATTCGGTGACCGCTACTCGCCGCTCAAGCAGATCACCCCGGCCAACGTCGGCAAGCTGCAAGAAGCCTGGCGCATCCAGACCGGCGATCTGCCAACCGCCGATGATCCGGTGGAGCTGACCAACGAAAACACCCCACTCAAGGCCAACGGCATGCTCTATGCCTGCACCGCCCATAGCAGGGTGCTGGCGCTGGACCCGGACACCGGCAAGGAACTGTGGCGTTTCGACCCGCAGATCAAGAGCCCGGTGGGCTTCAAGGGCTTCGCCCACATGACCTGCCGTGGCGTGTCGTACTACGACGAAGCGGCCTACGCCAAGTCTGAAAACGCTGCTTCGGCAGTGATTTCCGAGGCCGGCAAAGCCGTCGCCCAGGCCTGCCCGCGTCGTCTGTACCTGCCAACCGCCGATGCACGCCTGATCGCGCTCAACGCCGACACCGGCAAGGTCTGCGAAGGTTTCGGTAAAAACGGTGTGGTTGACCTGACTCAAGGCATCGGACCATTCACCCCCGGTGGCTACTACGCAACCTCGCCGGCAGCGATCACCCGCGATCTGGTGATCATGGGCGGCCACGTCACCGACAACGAGTCGACCAACGAGCCATCCGGCGTGATCCGTGCCTTTGACGTACACGACGGCCATTTGGTGTGGAACTGGGACAGCAACAATCCCGACGCGACCGAACCGCTGCCAGAGGGCGAGCACTACAGCCGCAACTCGGCCAACATGTGGTCGCTGGCCAGCGTCGACGAGAAACTCGGCATGGTCTACCTGCCACTGGGCAACCAGACCCCTGACCAGTGGGGCGCAGACCGCACCCCGGGCGCCGAGAAATTCAGTGCCGGCCTGGTCGCGCTGGATCTGGCCACCGGCAAGGTGCGCTGGAACTACCAGTTCACTCACCACGACCTGTGGGACATGGACGTCGGCAGCCAGCCAACCCTGCTGGACATGAAAACCGCCGACGGCATCAAGCCGGCTGTGATCCAGCCGACCAAGCAAGGCAGCCTGTACGTCCTCGACCGTCGTGACGGCACGCCGATCATCCCGATCAAGGAAATCCCGGTACCGCAAGGCGCCGTGAAAGGTGACCACACCGCGCCGACCCAGGCCCGTTCGGACCTGAACCTGCTGGCCCCGGAACTGACCGAAAAAGCCATGTGGGGCGCCAGCCCGTTTGACCAGATGCTGTGCCGCATCCAGTTCAAGGAACTGCGTTACGAAGGCCAGTACACCCCGCCGTCGGAACAGGGCAGCCTGATCTATCCGGGTAACGTCGGCGTCTTCAACTGGGGCGGCGTTTCGGTCGACCCGGTTCGCCAGATGCTCTTCACCAGCCCGAACTACATGGCCTTCGTCTCGAAAATGGTGCCCCGCGCCGAAGTCGCGGCCGGCAGCAAGCGCGAGAGCGAAACCGCGGGCGTGCAACCGAACACGGGTGCACCTTATGCGGTGATCATGCACCCGTTCATGTCGCCGTTCGGCGTACCGTGCCAGGCTCCGGCCTGGGGCTATGTGGCCGGCATTGACCTGACCACCAGCAAAGTCGTGTGGAAACGCAAGAACGGCACCAGCCGCGACAGCTCGCCATTGCCTATCGGCCTGCCACTCGGCGTGCCAAGCATGGGCGGTTCGATAGTCACCGCCGGCGGCGTCGGCTTCCTCAGCGGCACGCTGGATCAATACCTGCGCGCCTATGACGTCAACACCGGCAACGAGCTTTGGAAGTCGCGCCTGCCGGCTGGCGGTCAGGCTACGCCAATGACCTACACCGGCAAGGACGGCAAGCAGTACGTGCTGCTGGTCGTCGGGGGCCACGGCTCACTGGGCACCAAGATGGGTGACTATGTGATTGCGTACAAACTGTCCGAGTAAGTTTTAGCGGCAGTCAAAACAAAGGCGACGCCCTCACAGGCGTCGCCTTTTTTATGGTCACCATCGTCCCATTGTAGGAGCGAGCCTGCTCGCGATGGTGTGTCAGCCAAATTGATGCCGACTGACACACCATCGCGAGCAGGCTCGCTCCTACAGTTGAACGGTGTCGCGCCGAATCCCAGCTAACCTGTCTGTGCGCTGAACACGCCTTTGAAACACGGCTTCGCAGAAAATGACCGTTGAAACCACCGCCAACCTGCCCCATCTAAGACCCATACCCATTGCGCAGGTGCCCCCATGAGCGACCAGCAGGAATTCCCCGAAGACCCAAGCGAATACGCCGATCCGGAAAACGCCCCGCAGCACAAACCTGGCAAAGGCCTGGCCCTGCCTGGCCAAAACCTGCCGGACAAGGTCTACATCATCCCGATCCACAACCGACCGTTCTTCCCGGCCCAGGTCCTGCCGGTCATCGTCAACGAAGAGCCGTGGGCCGAGACCCTGGACCTGGTGGCCAAGTCCGAACACCATTGCCTGGCCCTGTTCTACATGGACACGCCCCAGGAAGACCCGCGCCACTTCGACACCTCGGCCCTGCCGCTCTACGGCACCCTGGTCAAGGTGCACCACGCCAGTCGCGAGAACGGCAAGCTGCAATTCGTCGCCCAGGGCCTGACCCGCGTACGCCTCAAGACCTGGCTCAAGCACCACCGCCCGCCGTACCTGGTGGAAGTCGAATACCCGCACCAGCCCACCGAGCCGACCGACGAGGTCAAGGCCTACGGCATGGCGCTGATCAATGCGATCAAGGAACTGCTGCCGCTCAACCCGCTGTACAGCGAAGAGTTGAAGAACTACCTCAACCGCTTCAGCCCCAACGATCCGTCGCCGCTGACCGATTTCGCCGCCGCGCTCACTTCGGCCACCGGCAGTGAGCTGCAGGAAGTGCTCGACTGCGTGCCGATGCTCAAGCGCATGGAAAAAGTCCTGCCGATGCTGCGCAAGGAAGTCGAAGTCGCGCGCCTGCAAAAAGAGATTTCTGCCGAAGTTAACCGCAAGATCGGTGAACATCAGCGCGAGTTCTTCCTCAAGGAACAACTCAAGGTCATCCAGCAGGAGCTGGGGCTGACCAAGGACGACCGCAGCGCCGACCTCGAACAGTTCGAGCAGCGGCTGGTGGGTAAAGTCCTGCCGGCGCAGGTGCAGAAACGCCTCGAAGAAGAAATGAACAAACTGTCGATCCTCGAAACCGGTTCGCCGGAATATGCGGTGACCCGCAATTACATCGACTGGGCGACCTCGGTGCCGTGGGGCGTGTACGGCGAGGACAAACTCGACCTCAAGCACGCGCGCAAGGTGCTGGACAAACACCACGCCGGCCTCGACGACATCAAGGACCGCATCCTCGAATTCCTCGCGGTCGGCGCCTATAAGGGCGAGATCAGCGGTTCCATCGTACTGCTGGTGGGGCCGCCGGGCGTTGGTAAAACCAGCGTCGGCAAATCCATTGCCGAATCCCTGGGCCGGCCGTTCTACCGCTTCAGCGTCGGCGGCATGCGCGACGAAGCCGAGATCAAGGGCCATCGCCGCACCTACATCGGCGCACAGCCGGGCAAACTGGTGCAAGCGTTGAAAGACGTCGAAGTGATGAACCCGGTGATCATGCTCGACGAAATCGACAAGATGGGCCAGAGCTACCAGGGCGACCCGGCCTCGGCGCTGCTGGAAACCCTGGATCCAGAGCAGAACGTCGAATTCCTCGACCACTATCTGGATCTGCGGATGGACCTGTCGAAAGTGCTGTTCATCTGCACCGCCAACACCCTCGATTCGATCCCCGGCCCGTTGCTGGACCGGATGGAAGTGATACGCCTGTCGGGCTACATCACCGAAGAAAAAGTCGCCATCGCCAAGCGTCACCTGTGGCCCAAGCAGCTTGAAAAAGCCGGCGTATCCAAGGGCAGCCTGAGCATCAGCGACAGTGCGCTCAAGGCGTTGGTTGACGGTTACGCCCGTGAAGCCGGCGTGCGCCAGCTGGAAAAAAACCTTGGCAAACTGGTGCGCAAAGCGGTGATGAAACTGCTCGACGAGCCGAAAGCCGTGATCAAGCTCGGCCCGAAGGACCTCGAGGCGTCCCTCGGCAAACCGGTGTTCCGCAACGAACAGGTGCTGTCGGGTGTCGGCGTGATCACCGGCCTTGCCTGGACCAGCATGGGTGGCGCGACCCTGCCGATCGAAGCCACGCGCATCCACACCCTCAACCGTGGCTTCAAACTCACCGGGCAGTTGGGTGATGTGATGAAGGAGTCGGCGGAAATCGCCTACAGCTACGTCAGCTCGCACCTGAAGTCCTATGGCGGCGATCCGAAGTTCTTCGACGAAGCCTTCGTCCACCTGCACGTACCGGAAGGCGCCACGCCGAAAGACGGCCCGAGCGCCGGCGTGACCATGGCCAGTGCCCTGCTTTCGCTGGCGCGCAATCAGCCACCGAAAAAAGGCGTGGCCATGACCGGAGAACTGACGTTGACCGGGCATGTACTGCCGATTGGCGGCGTGCGGGAAAAAGTGATTGCGGCGCGGCGACAGAAGATTTTCGAACTGATTCTGCCGGAGGCGAACCAGGGCAATTTCGAGGAGCTGCCGGAGTATCTGAAGGAAGGCATCACCGTGCACTTCGCCAAGCGGTTTGCGGATGTGGCGAAGGTGTTGTTCTGAAAGTGATGTAGTGCCTGCTCCATCGCTATCGCGAGCAGGCTCGCTCCTACAGGGTGTTGCGATGAACACACAATTTGTGAACACCGCCAACCACTGTAGGAGTGAGCCTGCTCGCGATGGCGTCAGCCCAGCCACCGCTATTCTGCCCGGCTGTCACACTTTGTCTCATCTTAAGTTATGCTCGCCGTTCGTCGTGAACGCCGGAGCCCCTGAAGCCTATGTCCCCCATTCGCCTGTTTGTCCCCCTCGCCCTTGCCCTGCTGGCTGGATGCGCCACGCAACCTGCGCACAACGTGACCGTGGAAAAACAAAGCGAATGTCCGGTGCAACTCAGCAACGGGCAAAACCTGATCCTGACCCTGCCGAGCAATCCGACCACGGGCTATCGCTGGGCGATCCAGGATTCGGCCGGCGGTGTGCTGCACGCACTGGGGCCTGAGGTTTATCGAAACCCGGAAGATGCCGGCATCATCGGCGCGGCCGGGGTCTCGACCTGGCGCTTTCAGGCTTTTGCGACCGGCACCGGGCGTTTGCGCCTGACTTCGCAACAGCCATGGGCACCCGAAGTGCTGCCGGTGGATTCATTCGACTGCACGATCTCGGTGAACTGACCGTGGGCTGGCTGATTCTGGCGCTGATGGGCGCAGTGACCTTTCTTTACGGCGTGAGCGTGCATGCGTCTCTGCTGTGCCTGCTGGTCAAGCCGCTGCCGGTACTGGCTCTGCTCGGCTGGCTGCACGACGCACCGCCCGGCGATTATCGACGCTGGATCAGCCTGGGCCTGATTTTCTCCCTGCTCGGCGACGTGTTGCTGGCATGGCCGGGGGACTTGTTCGTGTTTGGGCTGGGCGCGTTTCTGGTCGCGCATCTGGCTTATCTCAAGGCTTATCTGAGTGATTGCCGACGCCTGGCCGTGCTGCCGCTGGTGCTGGCCCTCGGCGTCGGCGCCGTGCTGCTGGGAATTCTGATTTCCAACGGCCTCGGGCCATTGCTGGTGCCCGTGATTGTCTATGGCACGGCGATCAGCGCCATGCTCTGGCGCGCCCTGGCCCGACTCGGGACCGATGTGCCCAAACGCTCGGCGTTGCTGGCGGCGGCGGGGGCAGTGGCGTTCGTGTTTTCCGACAGCGTGATTGGTATCAGCCGGTTTGTGGTGCCGTTCGACGCGGCGCCTTATGTGATCATCCTCAGTTACTGGCTGGGGCAATGGGGTATCACTGCCTCGGCGTTCAGCCAAAGACCGCGTTGAATTCTTCGCGAGCAGGCTCGCTCCCACAATGGATCGACTGTGAACACATGATTTGTGTTCGACAGATCCATTGTGGGAGCGAGCTTGCTCGCGATAGCCATATCACGGGCAACGAAGATTCCTGATTCAGCTCGCCGGTTTATCAGACAACCCGCGCATCCGCGCGCCAACTTGGCTAAAATGCCGGCCTTTTCCACCTACACCGCTGGAACCGCCGTGAGCAAAGAATCCGATCGCCTTTTCGCCCAGCCCTTGGCCCAGGTGCCCGACTTCGCCTTCAACGAGGACGTGGTGCGGGTGTTCCCGGACATGATCAAGCGCTCGGTGCCGGGTTATCCGACCATCGTCGAAAACCTCGGCGTGCTCGCCGCGCAGTTCGCCCAGCCGGGCAGCGTGCTCTACGACCTGGGCTCGTCGCTGGGTGCCGTGACCCAGGCCTTGCGCCGGCATGTACGCACCGACGGTTGCCGGGTGGTCGCTGTGGATAACTCCGCCGCCATGGTCGAACGCTGCCGCGAGTACCTCAACGGTCAGGATTCGATGTTCCAGGAGCTGCTGCCGGTCGAGGTGATCGAAGGCGACATCCTCGCGCTGGAGTTCCAGCCGGCCTCGGTGGTCGCGCTGAACTTCACCCTGCAATTCATCGCCCCGGACCAGCGCACGGCGTTGCTGTCGCGCATCCGTCAGTCGCTGTTGCCTGGCGGTGCCTTGATCCTCTCGGAAAAACTGCGCTTCGAAGACGCGCAGGAACACGCGTTGCTCACCGACCTGCACATCGCCTTCAAACGCGCCAACGGCTACAGCGAGCTGGAAATCGCCCAGAAGCGCAGCGCCATCGAAAACGTCATGAAGCCCGACAGCCTCGAAGAACACCGCGAACGCCTGCTGGCCGCCGGGTTCTCGAAAGTCGTGCCGTGGTTCCAGTGTCTTAACTTTGCCTCGTTGATTGCCTTGCCATGATTGATCTGTCCCCCCTCGCCCGCCGACTGGCCGGCACTCCGCTGGCCGAATGGGCCAACACCCTGCAAGCACAACTCGACAAGAAAATGGAAAAGGGCCACGGCGATCTGGAGCGCTGGCAAAGTGCGCTGGACGCCCTGCCGAAGATCCAGCCAAGTGAAGTCGACTTGCTCAATGGCCTGAAGCTGGACACCGATTGCAGCGACGAGACCCGCGCACAAATGCGCACTGCGCTGATGGGCTTGTCGCCTTGGCGCAAAGGGCCGTTCGACCTGTTCGGCGTGCACGTCGACACCGAATGGCGCTCGGACTGGAAGTGGTCACGGGTCGCCCCGCACCTGGACCTCAAAGGCAAGCGCATCCTCGATGTCGGCTGCGGCAACGGCTATTACATGTGGCGCATGCTCGGCGCCGGCGCCGACAGCGTGATCGGTGTCGACCCGAACTGGCTGTTCTTCTGCCAGTTCCAGGCGGTGCAGCGTTATCTTTCCGAGCCGAATGCCTGGCACCTGCCCTTCCCGTTCGAAGACCTGCCGCCGAACCTCGAAGGTTTCGACACGGTGTTTTCCATGGGCGTGTTCTACCACCGCCGTTCGCCCATCGAGCATTTGCTGGCGCTGAAGGATTGCCTGGTCAAGGGCGGGGAACTGGTGCTGGAAACCCTGGTGGTCGAAGGCGACAAGCATCAGGTGCTGGTACCGGAAGACCGATACGCGCAGATGCGCAACGTGTGGTTCCTGCCGTCGGTGCCGGCGCTGGAGCTGTGGCTGCGCCGCGCCGGGTTCACCGATGTAAAGTGCGTGGATGTGAGCACCACCACGGTCGAGGAACAGCGTGGGACGGAGTGGATGAAGTATCAGTCGCTGAGCGACTTCCTTGATCCCGAAGATCACAGCAAGACCGTTGAAGGGCTGCCGGCGCCGATGCGGGCGGTGATCGTCGCTCGCAAGTAAGCCAATCCCCGAACACCGAATACCCCTGTGGGAGCTGGCCTGCCAGCGATAGCGGTGGTTCAGTCGACATCAATGCTCGATGTGCCGACGCCATCGCTGGCAGGCCAGCTCCCACAGGGTTTGATGTCGTTTTCTAGATTGCTGGTTTCGCGCGCCGGGCCTTGAAGAACTCGCTGAGCACCGCCCCGCATTCCTCCGCCAACACCCCGCCTTCATACAACACCCGGTGATTCAAAAAGCCTTGGGTAAAGAACTGCCCCTGGCTCTGCACGATTCCGGCTTTCGGCTCCAGCGCGCCGTACACCACCCGGGCAATCCGCGAATGCACGATCAGCCCTGCGCACATACTGCACGGCTCCAGCGTGACATACAGCGTACTGCCCGGCAGACGATAGTTGCTTACAGCCTGGGCGGCGGCGCGGATGGCGACCATCTCGGCGTGGGCGCTTGGGTCACTGCCAGTGATCGGACAGTTGAAGCCGCGACCAATGATCTCTCCATCCTGCACCAGCACCGCGCCCACGGGCACTTCGCCGAGGGCCGCGCCTTGGGCCGCCAGTGCCAGGGCCTC
The DNA here is from genome assembly GCF_002303925.1 of Pseudomonas sp. ACN8. Classification (GTDB taxonomy): domain Bacteria; phylum Pseudomonadota; class Gammaproteobacteria; order Pseudomonadales; family Pseudomonadaceae; genus Aquipseudomonas. The sequence goes on along the minus strand of NZ_MRCS01000011.1, from coordinate 21,345 downwards.
ACGCATGAATTCGCGATCACGGCTGCGGTCGATGATGGCGGCGGGACGAATCTGACGCATCACGCCACCTCGATAGCGGCCATCAGGCCGGTTTCCATGTGGTCGATCACATGGCAGTGGAACATCCATACACCCGGGTTATCCGCCACCAGCGCTACCTGCGCGCGCTCGTTCTTGCCCAGCAGGTAAGTGTCGGTGAAATACGGAATGACCTTGTGCCGGTTCGAGGCGATGACCTTGAAACTCATGCCGTGCAGGTGAATCGGGTGCTGGTACTGAGTCATGTTCTTCAATTCGAAAATGTAGCTCTTGCCCTTCTCGAGTTTGGCAATCGGGCGGTCGGCGCAGGTCTTGTCGGTGATGTCCCAGGCCTTGCCGTTGATCTGCCACAGGCTCGGCGGCTTGCCGTTATCAACGTTGACCGATACCGAGCCGACCCATTCAAAATTGAAGTTGAGTTTCTCGGCATTGGCCAGGTCCGGCTCGGCGATCGGGTTGGCCGGCAGTGCCGGCGGCCACTCGGTCGGCGCATCGCTATTGGCCACCGAACGAAACGTGCCCAAACGCACCGGACCGTTGCGCAGCGACAGCTCTTCACCGGCCGGCGGAGCCTTGATCGCCAGGCAAATGCGCATGCCCGGCCCGAGCCAGTATTCCTTGCCGAGCGGTCGTGGCTCGACCGGGTTGCCGTCCAGCGCATAGATCTGCGCTTCGACGCCAGGAATGTTCAGGCGATAAGTCAGGGTGTTATCGAGGTTGAGCAGGCGTACGCGGATGATCTGCCCGGCCGGCAAGTCGATCACCGCCTGCGGGACGCCATTGATGGTCGCCAGGCGCCCCGCCGTACCACCCCGCGCCGCTTCCCGGGGAATACTGAACTCGACGAAATTACCCACATCGTCGACGTGCCAGCTCTTGAGACTCAAGGTCTTCTCGTACTTGAATCCGGTCGGCTCGCGTTCGTCGATAATCAATGGGCCGACCAGGCCACGGCCGAGCTCCTCACTGCTGTTCACATGCGGGTGGTACCAGTAGCTGCCGGCATCCGGCACACGGAATTTGTAGTCGAAGTACTCACCCGGCAACACCGGCAATTGCGACACGTAAGGCACACCGTCCATTTCCAGCGGCAGGCGGATGCCATGCCAATGGATGGTGGTGGCGACCGGCAGATGGTTGATGAAGCGCACCCGCAGCCATTCACCCTGACGCACCCGCAATTCGGTGCCCGGCGCCGACGGGCCGAAGGCCCAGGCCTGGGTCTTGTGCCCGGCTACCAGCTCCACGTCCAGCGGCGCCGCGATTAGCTCGTAGTCGTGGCCCGCCTCGGCGTCCGCCATCTTGCCCAGCCAGTAGCGCGACGCGCCCCCCGCACCGACACCAACGACAACAAGACCGGCCAGGCCACCGAGGATTTGGCGACGGGTAAACGACATGAACTCAACTACCTCACGTATCAGCGACAGGCCCGGGGCCCGCAAAAGGCGAATACGATACACCCGCAGTTGTGAAAGAAACAGCAAAGCGGACGTGACGACGGGCCGCAGCCGGGCGACCTCTGACAACAAAGATCTATTAATCCCTGACACCGTGCGCCGCTTTCCCTACAGATCCGGCTGTAGTCCGCAGCGCATAGTGCCGACCTCAAACCCATCCATTTCTCAAGGAGAGAGAGATGAATTCTTCAGATACAAGTACTCAATTCCCACTCCCGGACCCCGACGATGTACAGGCCCTCAAGGACCTGGTGCTTCCGTTCGTGGAAGCCTGTCCCGACATGCACGACATGGCCCATATCGAGGCTCAGGCAATTCTGGACAAATACCGCATCCAGCACATCGACCCGGACCGGGTCTGGTGGCACCGTTTCGACAACACGTCGGTCACCAGCAACAAAGCCTTCCTGTTCTGGGAACACTATCCCAAGCCCATTGAGTCGCTGACCTTGCCGCAACTGGTGGTCCAGCGCTTTCAGGCCCACGACCAGGACAATGCCGACCTGCTGGACAGTGATGGCGGGTTCTACAACGAGGGAGCGAACGCCCGGATCTACAACGAAACCAACGAAGTGAAGATGCACCCCAGCGTGGTCATCAAGGACCTGTGGCGCATCAATTTTCACGACCGCTATTGGGAGAAGATGGGCGCTTTCTGGCGCAATCATTCGGATAATTTTCGAACCCTGGCCAAGCTCAATTTCATTTCCAAGGCGTTGGAGGAACACGACGGCTCACGCCTGAGCAACGAAAACCTCAAAACCGTGCTCAAGGCAGTGGCCGGCCATCTCACCTGGCCCGTTACCCTGGACATGCTCAGGGCCCACGAGCCGCCTGTCGAAGGCCTGCGAGTCACGCCGCTGTGCATCGGCAACTACATGTCCAGTGACATACTGCGCATCATCGACCGAGACGGACGGCAGATTCTCTATACCCCGGGGGAAACGGATGCCTTCCATGTATTAGAACCCCCCCGCGACCTGCACTGGTGGCTGCTGTGCCAGAACAACCATCCGGACAACCGCGCCCGGTTCATGGCGCACTTCCCCTTGTCGGCCCAGCAGCAGGATGAGGACAACGTTGGCCTGAACCACACCATCGACTTGCTGTATGTGACGTGGGGCAAATACGACCATAGCCTGTTCGAACCAGACATACCGGATATCGATGTTGACACCTTCACCTGGCTCCGAGACTCGGTCAGGGAACGCATGTTCGACGACGCGGATATATCCTTACGCTCCAATGCCGACCTGCGGGAGAAAATGTGGATCGGCTATCTGAGTACGTTCACCCGACTCTTTGGTGCCATGTCCTGCGCCGGCTGGCCCGTGGCCCTGGCCGCCGTGGGTGCCGGCATCGCCAACATCGGCCTGAACATCGACCAGGCCGTCAACGGCATGAACGCCCAGGAACGCAAGGCCGGTGTACTCGGCGCCATCTTCAGCAGCATCGACACCCTCTTCAATGCGCTGGCGCTCGGTGGCTCGGCCGAGTTGGCGGAAGTCGGCGAAGCCAAAGACGAGTTCACCCCACAGGAGAATCTCGGCGGCGAAAACGAACACCCCGAAGGCGCCCCACCGAAAATCACAGTCGCCGCTCCCGGTCGAACCTATGTCGTGGAAGGTGAAAACCCGCTGGCCCCTTTCGAGACCAATGAAGTCCTCGACGGCCTGGAGGTGGCAGCCGAGGAAGGCAAATACCGCAACATCTATCAGCCAGCGACAGGCGGCAACTACGTCAGGATCAATGACGACTACTACCTGGTGCGCTACGTCAACGAGCTGAAGACCTGGGTCATCATCGACCCCGCCAACCCGTTCTCGTTTCACCGCAGCCTGCCGGTTCGTTTGAACGCCGAGGGTGAATGGGAACCGCTGACCCGCCCCGGTCTGTATGGCGGCGGCAAGATTTTTGGCAATTGGCCTTGGGGCCGATCGCCTGCGCCTTTGCCTGAGATAGCCAGCCCTGCCACTGCCTATGACGTCCCTCAGGCGCTACGGGCCGAGTTGAAGCCTTACGTCACCGAAGCTGGCGCCGACAAAGAACTCAGTGACGCTTACGACGACATTTTCAATCCCGACAGCGCTCTGATGCAGTTCAAGGCCCTGAGAAAAACCTTGTATCGAGACGCTCAGGCCTACTATCAAAACCTTCCTGAACTCCCCCCCAGGCCGACCACTCCGGTCTTTGGCCCGGTGAGCCGACCCAAGGACATCATCGAGACGCTGTTCGAAGAGTCACCCGCCCTGGTCGTCGGCGAAGGCCACTCCAGTATTGGCAGCAAAGAGTTCCTGATCGAGAACATGGAGATACTCGGCAAACAAAAGGTTAAAACCTTGTACATGGAACACCTGTTCAACGACTTCCATCAGGCGGACCTGGATGTTTTCAACAAGAGCGGCGTAATGTCGAAAAGCCTGAAACGCTATCTGAAGAATCTCGATGCAGGTCATTTCACCGATCCCTCTGGCCGATTCACCTTTATGAAACTGGTCAAGACCGCGCAGAAAAACCACATTCGTGTGCAGGCGATCGACTGCGCTGCAAGCTATCGCGTCGATAACATGCAGGGGGTAACCCCCTTCCACCGGCAAAAAATGATGAATTACTTCGCCAAAATCATCATCGAAGGGGATCAGGCTGCCAGAGGGTCTCATCGATGGATTGCACTGGTTGGCAATACTCATTCCAATACCTGGGAAGGTGTCGCGGGCCTCAGTGAACTGGAAGGTGGTATCGGCTTGCGGGTAAAAAGTGCCAGGGTCGGTCAGTCCACGACCATTGAGCCAGACCCGGGAGAGTCCGGTACCAACGGCGGAATTGACAGTACTGTGTTCACGGTCAAGAACGACCTGCTTCTGGAACTGGAATCCCCCGAGCTTGCCAGAGAACAGGTACTCGACGCAGCACTCAATCAACCGGGCATGGTCAGCATCGAAAAGTACGGCAACCAGCTCGAACTGGTTCACCGTGCCCGGGACGGCTCACTGGTGCGCACCCTCATCCGCTCTGACGCCACAGGCATATACATTGAGCGTCCGCAGTGGGTCAGCATCAATAACAAGCGATTCACCAGCCTGGCCGAGCTTTCGCAAGCCCTGAGTCGCAACGGCTTGAAACCCACACGCGTCCCTTGAAACGCAAAAAGCCCCGGGGCTCTCGAACCGGGGCTTCGCTTGGTATTATCGATTTGAACCTGATTTCACAGGTTCAATTCGATCATTCCCACTCAATGGTCGCTGGCGGCTTGCTCGACACGTCGTAGGTGACGCGGGAGATGCCTTCGATTTCATTGATGATGCGGCCGGAAACGGTTTCCAGCAGTTCGTAAGGCAGGTGTGCCCAACGCGCGGTCATGAAGTCGATGGTTTCCACGGCACGCAGGGCCACGACCCAGGCGTAACGACGGCCATCGCCCACCACGCCAACCGATTTCACCGGCTGGAACACCACGAACGCCTGGCTGACCTTGTGGTACCAGTCGGCCTTGCGCAGTTCTTCGATGAAGATGTGGTCGGCGCGACGCAGCAGGTCGGCGTATTCCTTCTTCACTTCACCGAGGATGCGCACGCCCAGGCCCGGGCCCGGGAACGGGTGACGGTAGACCATGTCGTACGGCAGGCCCAGTTCCAGGCCCAGACGACGGACTTCGTCCTTGAACAGCTCGCGCAGCGGTTCAACCAGCTTGAGGTTCATTTCTTCCGGCAGGCCGCCCACGTTGTGGTGCGACTTGATCACGTGGGCCTTGCCGCTTTTCGCGCCAGCCGACTCGATCACGTCCGGGTAGATGGTGCCCTGGGCCAGGTACTTGATGTTGTCCAGCTTGCAGGATTCGGCATCGAACACGTCGATGAAGGTACGGCCGATGATCTTGCGCTTCTTCTCCGGGTCGGCTTCGCCGGCCAGGTTGCCCAGGAACTGCTCTTCGGCGTTGGCACGGATCACCTTGACGCCCATGTTCTCGGCGAACATGGCCATCACTTGCTCACCTTCGTGCAGGCGCAGCAGGCCGTTGTCGACGAACACGCAGGTCAGCTGGTCGCCGATGGCCTTGTGCAGCAGCGCGGCAACCACGGACGAGTCAACACCGCCGGACAGGCCGAGCAGGACGTTGTCAGTGCCGACCTGAGCACGCACCTGGGCGATGGCGTCTTCAGCGATTTTCGAGGGAGTCCACAGGGCTTCACACTCGCAGATGTCGAGGATGAAGCGCGACAGGATGCGACCGCCCTGCTTGGTGTGGGTCACTTCCGGGTGGAACTGCACGCCGTAGTAGCGGCGCTCGTCGCTGAACATGCCGGCGATCGGGCAGCTCGGGGTGCTGGCCAGGATGTGGAAGTCTTCCGGCATGCGGGTAACTTTGTCACCGTGACTCATCCACACGTCGAGGCCGAACAGGCCGTCGGCGTCGATGTGGTCTTCGATGCCGTCGAGCAGACGGCTCTTGCCGACCACGTCCACGCGGGCATAACCGAACTCACGCAGCTCGGAACCTTCAACCTTGCCGCCCAGTTGCTCGGCCATGGTCTGCATGCCGTAGCAGATACCGAAGACCGGCACGCCCAGGTCGAAAACCGCTTGCGGGCAGCGCGGGCTGTTGGCTTCGTGAACCGACTCCGGGCCGCCGGCGAGGATGACGCCTTTAGGAGCGAATTCGCGGATCGCATCTTCGTCCATGTCGAACGGGTGCAGTTCGCAGTACACGCCGATTTCACGCACGCGGCGGGCGATCAGTTGGGTGTACTGGGAACCGAAGTCGAGGATCAGGATGCGGTGGGCGTGAATGTCGAGGGCCATGATTCAGTCTCGTCTAAAAAATTCGGAAACAGTCGTGATTCAGAAACAACTCGGGGCTGAATAAAACAGCCCCGGTTGCTTAGCGTGTTGCTTGAAGGCTCAACCTACGCGGTAGTTTGGCGCTTCCTTAGTGATCTGCACGTCGTGAACGTGGGATTCGGCCATGCCGGCGCCGGTGATCCGCACGAACTCAGGCTTGGTGCGCATCTCTTCGATGTCGGCGCTGCCGGTGTAGCCCATCGAGGAACGCAGGCCGCCCATCAACTGGTGGATGATCGCGCTCAGGGTGCCCTTGTACGGAACACGCCCTTCGATGCCTTCCGGAACCAGCTTCTCGGCGCCTGCCGAGGAGTCCTGGAAATAACGGTCGGAGGAACCTTGAGCCTGGGACATGGCGCCCAGCGAACCCATGCCGCGATAAGCCTTGTACGAACGACCCTGGAACAGTTCGATCTCGCCCGGCGCTTCTTCGGTACCGGCGAACATCGAGCCCATCATCACGCAGGAAGCACCGGCCACGATGGCCTTGGACAGGTCACCGGAGAAACGGATGCCGCCGTCGGCGATCAACGGTACGCCAGTGCCTTCGAGTGCAGCGGCTACGTTGGCGATGGCACTGATTTGCGGCACGCCGACACCGGCGACGATACGGGTGGTGCAGATCGAGCCAGGGCCGATACCGACCTTGACGGCGTCAGCGCCCGCTTCGGCCAGGGCCTTGGCGGCAGCGCCGGTGGCGATGTTGCCGCCGATCACCTGCACTTCAGGGAAGTTCTGCTTGACCCAGCGAACGCGGTCGATCACGCCCTTGGAGTGACCGTGAGCGGTGTCTACCACCACCACGTCAACGCCGGCAGCAACCAGGGCGGCAACGCGGTCACCGGTGTCTTTACCGGTGCCGACTGCAGCGCCGACGCGCAGACGACCTTGATCGTCCTTGCTGGCCAGCGGGTAAGCCTTGGCTTTTTCGATGTCGTTGACGGTCATCATGCCTTTGAGGACGAATTTGTCGTCGACGATCAGCACGCGCTCGATGCGGTGCTTGTGCAGCAGTTCACGCACATCGTTCTTGTCGGCGCCTTCCTTGACCGTGACCAGACGCTCTTTAGGCGTCATCACTTCACGGACGGTGGCTTCCAGACGGTTCTCGAAACGCACGTCACGGGAGGTGACAATGCCGACCAGGTCGCCATTGTGCAGCACCGGAACGCCGGAGATGTTGTGCATGCGGGTCAGTTCGAACAACTCGCGCACGGTGGCGTCGGCGACGATGGTGATCGGGTCCTTGACCACACCGGCTTCGTAACGCTTGACCTTGCGCACTTCGGCAGCTTGCTGCTCGATGGTCATGTTCTTGTGGATGATACCGATACCACCTTCCTGAGCCATGGCGATTGCCAGACGGGCTTCAGTGACGGTGTCCATGGCGGCGGAGACCAGTGGAATATTCAGCTCGATGCCACGGGTAAGGCGGGTCTTGAGACTGACTTCGTTAGGAAGCACCTCGGAATAACCGGGCACTAGGAGAATGTCGTCGAATGTCAGAGCTTCTTGGCTGATACGCAGCATCGCGGGGGCTCCCGAGCGGGAAAATGGAAGCGCGCCATTATAGTCAGACACCCCCTCGGGTTCAATGTAAAACTCTGTCTATTATTGGCTTTACTGATGTACGGGATGATATTGCTGCTTTTCTGTAGGAGCGAGCTCGCTCGCGATGGTCGTGAACCATAACGCGAACATTCTGGTTCCCCGCGGTGTTCTTGAGTTCATCGCGAGCGGGCTCGCTCCTACAGGGTCATCAGAGTTCGACTTTCACCCAACTGACAGGCTGATCCAGCCAATCGGCGAATTCATCGATAAAGCTCTGCTTGAACCCGGCTTCGGCCCAGTTGTTGAAGATGAAACCCAGGTTGGAGAAGCCGCATTCCTGCAGGAACAGGAAGCCGTTGATGTCGTCTTCATGCCCGCATTCGGGGCAGGTGAAGTTGTCGGTGCGCCCCGGCATCCAGTCTTCCAGGCTTTCGAACAGGGCTTCACCGATTTCCTTGCGGCACTCGGCGCAGCCTGCCTCTTCAAGGAATCCCTTGGCTGGCGTATAGATGCAACGCTTGGTGATGATCTCCAGGCCATTGACCGCTTCGCCGAATGGCAGGGCCTCCGGGTGCAGGACCACTGCGCGGGCACCGTCGGCGATGGCGTGGGCCATGCGATTGCCGGTGCGGCCGCAAGTGGTCAGTTCTTCCTGGATGATGTTCTTGCGCACCAGCCAGCGCACGACGGCCCGGGCCCGGGGTTCGTGCACCGGCAGGGTGGAGATTTTCGGGACGATGATGCTTTGCGAATTCATGGGGGTACAGGCCTGGAACATTGATAAATGACCTGTAGGAGCGAGCCTGCTCGCGATGGACGTTAACGATAATGCGGGGAGTCTGGTTCCCCGCGGTGTTCTTGAGTCCATCGCGAGCAGGCTCGCTCCTACAGGTAAAGCAATGGCGCGATGCCTATAGAAGGTATAGGCCCGCCATAGCTGTTTTTACAGTTCTACGACAACCGCCTGGGAAGCGCGGGTTGCCTTGGCGCGGGCGGCTTCGATCGATTCGTCGCGAGCCAGGGCCACGCCCATGCGGCGCTGGCCGTTGACTTCCGGCTTGCCGAACAGGCGCAGCGCGGTATCCGGCTCGCTCAAGGCAGCGCCCAGGTTGGCGAAAGCGGTCTGGGTCGACTGTCCCTCCACCAGAATCACCGCCGAAGCCGATGGCGCGAACTGACGGATCAACGGGATCGGCAGACCGAGAATGGCCCGTGCATGCAGGGCGAACTGCGACAGGTCCTGGGAGATCAGGGTCACCAGGCCGGTGTCGTGCGGACGCGGCGAGACTTCGCTGAACCACACTTGATCGCCCTTGATGAACAGCTCGACGCCGAACAGACCACGGCCACCCAAGGCTTCGGTCACCGCTTTGGCAACACGCTCGGACTCAGCCAGGGCAATCGGGCTCATGGCTTGGGGCTGCCAGGATTCCTGATAGTCGCCCTTCTCCTGACGATGGCCGACCGGTGCGCAGAAGGTGGTGCCGCCGACGTGGCGCACGGTCAGCAGGGTGATTTCGTAGTCGAAATCGATGAAGCCCTCGATGATCACCCGACCTTTGCCGGCGCGGCCACCTTCCTGGGCGTAGTCCCAGGCTTTCTGCACGTCATCGACGCTGCGCAGCAGGCTCTGGCCCTTGCCCGAGGAACTCATGACCGGCTTGACCACGCATGGGAAACCGAGGTCCTCGACGGCCTTGCTGTAGTCCTCGAAGGTGTCGGCGAAGTGGTACGGCGAGGTTGGCAGGTCCAGCTCTTCAGCGGCCAGGCGACGGATGCCTTCGCGGTTCATGGTCAATTGCGCGGCGCGGGCGGTCGGGATCACGGTGAAACCTTCGGCTTCCAGTTCCACCAGGGTCGCGGTAGCGATGGCTTCGATTTCCGGCACGATGAAATGCGGCTTCTCGGCTTCGATCACGGCGCGCAGGGCGGCACCGTCGAGCATGTTGATCACATGGCTGCGGTGCGCCACCTGCATGGCCGGCGCGTTGGCGTAACGGTCCACAGCGATCACTTCAACGCCCAGGCGTTGCAGCTCGATCACCACTTCCTTGCCCAACTCGCCACAGCCACACATCAATACGCGGGTCGCGGTCGGCGACAATGGGGTTCCGATACGGGTCATCTGAAGGTCCTCAAGGAGCGGATCATCGAGGGACGCGTCGCCATGCGCGCTTCCCATGGGGAGAAAGCGCGGCATTTTACATGAACTTCAGCCGACGACAGCCTGTTTGCGCAGGCGCCAGGCCATGATCAGCCACACGGCGGTGACCCCGGCGAATTTCGAACCCAGGGCGGTGAGGATCACCCCCGGCGTCAGGGCGTCGATCATGCCGAAAAAGATAAAGGTGTCGAGGGGAATGCTCAGGGCCGAACTTATCCACAGGCGGTCGTGCAGCGGGCGCCTGGTGATGCTGAACACCAGCCAGTCGATGCACTCGGAAACCGCGAACGCCGTGGCGCTGGCCAGGGCGATGGACGGATCGGAGGTGACATAGGACAACACCAGCGCCACCAGCATCGCCGCGAGGGCGCCATGCCCGAACCGGGCTTGCACCATGTCGCGCAACACAAACACCAGCCCGCCCCAGGCCGACCAGATGATGTCCAGGTGGGGGGCGGTGGAAAAGGCGTAGTTGATCAGCACGACGCTGCTGATGTAGGCGATCAGGAAGAGCATGGGCGGGAAAGTACCTGTCAATTTGCCGCACAGAATACTTCATGTAGGAGCGAGCTTGCTCGCGATGGTCGTGAACGATAACGCGGCAAACCTGACACCCCGCGGCGTTCGCGGGTCCATCGTCGGAACGCCGCCCGGAGCAAGCTCGCTCCTACAACCGCGGTTTTGCCCCGATCATCCAGATCAACCCACTGGCCTTGGCCCGCTCATGACACAACCCCAGCACCTTGCGCCGCTCGTCGTTGTCCATGCGGCTCCAGCGGGTAATCTCCTCCACCGTGCGCTGGCAACCGGTGCAGATGTCATCGTCATCCAGTGCACAAATGTTCACGCAGGGCGATGCAACCGGGCGTTCAGTGGCGGTCATTCTTCCTGCTCGGCCAGGTCGCGGGCATAACGCTGCGAGTTGTGTACATAGTGAGCAGCGCTGGCCTCCAGCATCCTGATTTGCGGCTCGGTCAACTCGCGCACCACTTTGCCGGGCGAGCCCATGACCAGCGATCCGTCCGGAATTTCCTTGCCTTCGCCGATCAGCGAATTGGCGCCGATGATGCAGTTCTTGCCGATCTTCGCGCCATTGAGAATCACCGCGTTGATGCCGATCAGACTGTAGTCGCCGACAGTGCAGCCGTGGAGCATGGCGTTGTGGCCGATGGTCACGCCGGTGCCGATGGTCAGCGGGTAGCCCATGTCGGTGTGCATCACGGTGCCGTCCTGGACGTTGCTGTTTTTGCCGATCAGGATCAACTCGTTGTCGCCGCGCAATACGGCGTTGAACCAGACGTTGGCGCCCTCTTCCAGCTTGACCTTGCCCACCAGCACGGCATTGGGTGCGACCCAGCTCTGTGGATGGGTTTCGACGCGGGCGTCGCCCAGGCGGTATTTCATTGTGGTATTCCTCAAGGCTCAGGCGGGCTTTTGTCAGCAAAACCAGGATTCAGGCCATTCGAACGATGGCTTCAGATATTGATAAAGCTTTTGGGAGGCTGATGCAGGCTGATTTTGGCGTCATACAGCAGGTTGATCAACTCGACGATCATGATCGCCGTCAGGCCCCAGATCTTGTATTCGCCAAAGCGATAGCTCGGCACGTACCAGCTGCGGCCCTGATAATCGATGCGATGGGTATGTTCGCGAGGGTCTTTGCGGAAGAACTCAAGGGGCACACTGAACACCGCGGCGATCTCGGCATCGTTGGCCCGGTATTCGACAAAGTCCGGGATCACCCCGACATAGGGCGTGACCTTGATGCCATGCAGGCTGATCAGCGGGCTGAGCGGGCCGATCACCTCGACCAGCCCAGGCGGCAGGCCGATCTCTTCTTCGGCTTCACGCAGGGCGGTGAAAATCAGGTCGGGGTCTTCGGGGTCACGGCGCCCGCCCGGGAAGGCGACTTCGCCGCCATGGGTCGACAGGCCGCTGGCACGCAGGGTCAACACCAGCTCGGGCTCGTCACTGCGGGTGATGGGCACCAGCACCGCGGCCTCGGGAAAACGACGGTCGGTCTCCAGTGTGCGTGGTGTGTGGTGACTAACCCGATGCAGTAGCTCATCCAGCATGAGTGTTCTCGATCTGTGCCTTACCCGGCATCATGCACCAATCGCTGCGGCCGCCCAACCCCCGCAACCGCCCCATGTCGCGAAACGACAACTTGCCGACCGGCACTGCCGCACGCCAAGATAGGCGCAGCATTCAGGAACCCCAGCATGAAATTTTGCAGCCAGTGCGGTAACCCGGTGACCCAGCGCATTCCCGAAGGCGATTCGCGCCTGCGTTTTGTCTGCGACAGTTGTCAGGCCATTCACTACCAGAACCCCAACATCGTCGCCGGCTGCGTGGCGACCTGGGGCACCAGGGTGTTGTTGTGCCGACGGGCCATCGAGCCACGTCGCGGGTACTGGACCCTGCCCGCCGGTTTCATGGAGAACGGCGAGACCATCGAACAGGCCGCCATTCGCGAAACCGCCGAGGAAGCCTGCGCCCGGGTGCGCAACCTGAGCATCTATACCCTGATCGACGTGCCGCACATCAGCCAGGTGCATGTGTTCTTCCGTGCAGAACTGGCGGACCTGGACTTTTCAGCCGGCCCCGAGAGCCTGGAAGTGCAACTATTCGACGAAGCGGACATTCCATGGGATGAGCTGGCTTTCCGCACGGTGGGCCGTACCTTAGAATGCTTCTTCGCTGACCGGCGGACCGAGGTCTATCCCGTTCGGTCTGAATCGATCCCGCCACTTGCTCAGTCTGCCATTATCTGATGTCATCCCGGCATCACTCAAAGGCGCCGAAAGACCGCCCGAACGCGGCACGAGCCTGCGGCAGCTCCTGCAAAAACTTCTATACATAAATAGTCGCGACACCTCCTGGGGAATCGTTTCAATGCGCTGGTTGCTTGCCCTGTTCTGTTTGTCGTTCGTCACGGTGTCCCAGGCTTCTGCCGTGGAAACCCTGGACGGCAAGGTCATCGAGAAGATCCTGATTCTCAAGTCTTCCCATCAATTGCAATTGATCAATGACGGCAAGCCGCTCAAGACCTATCGCATTTCCCTGGGCAAGCGTCCCAAGGGGCCCAAGCTGATGGAAGGCGACAAGCGCACCCCGGAAGGCTTCTACTGGGTCGACTGGCGCAAGATCAGCGATCGCTTCAACCTGGCGATGCACATTTCCTACCCGAACATCAGCGACTCTGCCCGTGCCCGTCGTGAGGGCGTCGAGCCCGGCGGCATGATCATGATCCACGGCACCCCGGACAGCGAAGACACCCCCGAAGACCTGTTCCACACCCTGGACTGGACCGACGGCTGCATCGCCATGCGTAACATGGACATGCGCGAAGTCTGGAACCTGGTGCCGGACGGCACGATGATCGAAATCCGCCCGTAATCCCCCCACGACCGTTGGTCGCCATCGAAAAATAAATTCAAAAGATCGCAGCCTTCGGCAGCGCCTGCAGCGTGAATACCATTTCGCACTGCAGGCGCTGTCGCAGGCTGCGATCTTTGCCTTCAAAATCCGCCCATCTAATACCACTTCAAACCACCCCCCACTCCAACCAGCCGACAAGGCAGGTTTCCTTACACAAACAGCAAAGCTCTGGCGTTGACATGGTATTCAAGTGGTATTAATTTTCGCCCATTCACGGGCAAAAACATTCCAATATCCGCCCCGGACAACCGCCATGAACGATCTCCAGGCCCTGCGCCCCGACGATACCCAACCCACGCCGTTGTACCTGCAACTGGCACGTAACCTGGAAGCCGCGATCCACGCCGGCCAGTGGAAAGCCGAGCAGGCGATGCCATCGGAACGCAATCTGAGCGAGACGCTGGGCATCTCCCGCGTCACCGCCCGCAAGGCCTTGGAAGTGTTGTTCGAACAAGGCCTGATCCGCCGCAACCAGGGCTCCGGCACCTTCATCACGCCGCGCCTCGAACAACCGTTGTCGCGCCTTTCCGGCTTCAGTGAAATGCTCCGCCTCAAGGGGTTCGTGCCCGGCTCGCAATGGCTGGAGCGGGAAATCACCCTGCCGACCCATGAAGAGCTGATCCGCCTCGGTCTGTCGCCCAACGACAAGGTTGCGCGCCTCAAACGCCTGCGCAAGGCCGACGACACGGTGATGGCCATCGAGATGAGCACCCTGCCCGCCTCGATCATTCCCAAGCCGCAAATAGTCGGTGACTCCCTCTACGAATTCCTCGACGGCATCGGCAAGCCGGTGGTCCGCGCCCTGCAGCACATCCAGGCGATCAACGCCTCGGACGAGTTCGCCGCACTGGTGGGCATCCCCCCCGGCACCGCCATGTTGCTGATGACCCGGGTCGGCTACCTGGAAGACAACACGCCCATCGAAGTCACCGACACCTATTGCCGTAACGACTACTACGACTTTGTCGCAGAGCTTCGTAGATAAAGAGCTTCGAAGATAAAGAGCTCCGTAGATAAAGAGCTGCGTCGCTAAACACCGAGATCCCGACATGTCCGAAGACAACATCCTCACCCCCCACGGCTGGGTTCGCGGCCGACTGGTTCATGAGCACGGCAAGGTCGTGTCGATCGAAGGCCAGCCCTGCGATCCGGCGGACAACGACCTGCCGTACCTGCTACCGGGCTTCATCGACCTGCACGTTCACGGCGGCGGCGGCAAAGACATCATGGAAGGCGCGCCCGCTTTCGAAACCATCACCCGAACCCACGTGCGCTTCGGCACCACGTCGCTGCTGGCCACCACCATGACCGCACCGAGCGAAGAAATCTCCAGCGTGCTCAAGGCCGTCGGCGAATTCTGTGAGCAGCGCCCCCAAGGCTGCGCCCGGGTACTCGGCGTGCACCTCGAAGGCCCCTACATCAACCCCGGCAAACTCGGCGCGCAACCCAACTTCGCCCACACCGCGCTGATGGCCGAAGTCGAAGCGTACCTGGCGCTCGCACCGATCCGGGTGATCACCATCGCCCCGGAAATCGCCGGTCACGACGCCTTGATCCGCGACCTGAGCGGCCGTGGCGTGCGTATGCAGATCGGCCACACCCTGGGCAGTTACGAGGAAGGCGTGGCCGCGCTGGAGGCCGGCGCCAGCAGTTTCACTCACCTCTACAACGCCATGAGCCCGCTGCATCACCGGGAGCCGGGGATCGTCGGCGCAGCCCTGGCCCACGCCAAATACGCCGAACTGATTCCGGACTTGCTGCACGTGCACCCCGGCGCCATCCGCGTGGCTCTGCGCTCGATTCCGTGCCTGTACTGCGTCACCGACTCGACCGCCGCCGCCGGCATGCCCGACGGTGAATACAAGCTCGGCAGCCACACCGTGACCAAATGCCTGGGCGGCGTGCGCCTGCCCGACGGCACCCTGGCCGGCAGCACCCTGACCATGGATCAGGCCCTGCGCAACCTGGTGAAGATCGGCCTGCCCATCGCCGAAGCTTCGCAGCGCCTGTCGCAATTCCCCGCCGATTACCTCGGCATCACCGAACGCGGGCGCCTGCAACCGGGCGCCTGGGCCGACTGCGTGCGGCTGGATCGCTCACTGAAACTGACCGCTGTCATGGTCGAAGGAGAAGACATTGACTTCAAAAATGCTTGAAGAGGCGCTGTCCTCGTTCGAAGCCGTGCAGGCCCAGTTGCAAACACTCGACCCACAGATGATCGAGATCGCCGGGCGCCTGCGTCGTCAGCCGCCGCAAGTGGTGATGACCGTCGCGCGCGGCAGCTCCGACCACGCCGCCAGCTACTTCGCCTACCTGACCATGCAACTGCTGGGTTTTCCGGTGGCCTCGTTGCCGATGTCAGTGGTGACCATGCAGCAGGCGCCGTTGAAGGTCAGTGGCCAGGTGGCATTCGCCTTTTCCCAATCGGGGCAAAGCCCGGACCTGGTCAACAGTCTGCGCCTGTTGCGCAAGCGCGGCGCCCTGAGTATTTCGATGGTCAACGCCGAAGAGTCGCCGCTGGAAGCCGCCTGCGAATTCAGCCTGCCGCTGTGTGCCGGCACCGAAAGCAGCGTCGCCGCGACCAAGAGCTTCATCGCCACCCTCAGCGCCAGCGCGCGACTGATTGGCCACTGGAAAGAAGACGCCGAATTGCTCGAAGCCGGTCGTGCCTTGCCCGAAGGCCTGCGCCACGCCGCGCAACAGGACTGGAGCCCGGCCATCGACGCCTTGCGCGATTGCCAGCAATTGATGGTGATCGGCCGTGGCGCCGGTTTCGCCATCGCCCAGGAAGCGGCGCTCAAGTTCAAGGAGACTTCGGCGATCCAGGCCGAAGCCTTCAGCAGCGCCGAAGTCCGTCACGGCCCGATGGCCTTGATCGGCGACAACTACCCGTTGCTGGTGTTTGCCCCACGGGGTGCCGAACAGGCCGGTTTGCTGAGCCTGGCCGCCGACATGCGCCAACGCGGCGCCCGGGTCCTGCTGGCCGCGCCGGATGACGTGCTTGAACGCGACCTGACCCTGACCCGCGCCGAACACCCGGCCCTCGACCCGATTCTGGCGATCCAGAGTTTCTACGTGATGGCCGCCGGCCTGGCCGTGGCCCGTGGCATGGACCCGGACCAGCCGCGGCACCTGAGCAAAGTCACTCGTACGCACTAAAGGCAATCACCCTGTAGGAGCGAGCCTGCTCGCGATGGACGTCAACGATGACGCGTTCTTCCTGAATGCACGCGTTGTTCTCGGGTTCTTCGCGAGCAGGCTCGCTCCTACAGAGGGCGAGCTGATCTGAACTTTTTATGAGACCGAGCCCATGCATAACAACAATAAAGAGCTGACCTTAAGCGCCCCGCTCAGCGGCCCGGTGCTCACGCTCGCCAAAGTCCCGGACCCGGTGTTCGCCAGCGGCGCCATGGGTGACGGCATTGCCATCGATCCGCTCAACGACACGCTTCACGCTCCCTGCGCCGGCGTGGTGGTGCATGTCGCCCGCACCGGCCACGCCGTGACCCTGCGTGCCGACAATGGCGCGGAATTGCTCCTGCATCTGGGCCTCGACACCGTCGAGCTGCAAGGCCAGGGCTTCTCGATGCTGGTCAAGGAAGGCGCGCGTGTCGCCAACGGCCAACCGCTGCTGCGCTACGACCTGGACAAGGTCGCGCAACAGTGCAAAAGCCTGGTCAGCCTGCTGATCCTCACCAACAGCCAGGACTTTCAGGCACGGCCCATCACCCTCAAGTCGGTAAAGGTCGGCGAGCCGCTGCTGCACATCATTCGTCGACAGACGTCGAGCGCACAGGTCGAAACCGAGTTTGCCGGCGTCGAGATTGTCGGTCAGGTGCGCATTGCTCACCGTGGCGGCCTGCACGCACGGCCGGCCGCGTTGATCCGTCAGACCGCGCAAGGGTTCAAAAGCAAATCGCAGCTGCATTTCGCCGGCAAGTCGGCCACCTGCGACAGCCTGATCGGCCTGATGGGGCTGGCCATCGGCGAACAGGCGGAGGTCCAGGTCAGTTGCCAGGGCCCGGATGCCGAAGCCGCACTGCAAGCCTTGTTGACCGCGTTATCCACAGCCCTGGCCGAAGACCACCACGCCGCCGCGCCAGCCACGATTGCCCAACGCAATCGCACTGCCGAAGCCGGCGTGTTGCACGGCGTCTGCGCGGCGCCCGGTCTGGTCGGCGGGCCGTTGTTTCGCCTGAATGCGATCAGCCTGCCGGTGGATGCCGGCCATCATGATCCGCAGCAACAACAGCAAGTGCTGGACGCGGCACTGAGCCAGGTGCGCAGTGAAATCGAACACACACTGACCCTGGCGAAAAAACACAAGGACACCGCTGAAGAGGCGATTTTCGCCGCACACCTGGCACTGCTCGAAGACCCGGCTCTAGTGGACGCCGCCAGTCAAAGCGTCGCCCAGGGCACGGCCGCGACCCACGCCTGGAGCCAGGCCATCGACGCGCAATGCGAAGTCCTCCAGCAAACCGGCAGCACGCTGCTGGCCGAACGCGCCAACGACCTGCGCGACCTCAAGCAACGGGCGCTGCGCGCATTGCTCGGCGATACCTGGCATTACGACGTGCCGGCCGGCGCCATCGTCGCGGCCCATGAACTGACGCCATCGGATTTGCTGCAACTGAGCCAGCAAGGCGTCGCCGGGCTGTGCATGGCCGAAGGTGGCGCGACCTCCCACGTGGCGATTCTGGCCCGGGGCAAAGGCCTGCCGTGCATGGTCGCACTGGGCTCGTCGCTGCTCGATCAGCAACAGGGCCAAGCGGTGGTGCTGGACGCCGACGGCGGCCGCCTCGAACTGACACCCGGCACACAGCGCCTGACCGACGTGCGCCAGCTGCAACAGCAACAGCAACAACGCCGGGCCGAACAGCAGGCCCAGGCGCACACACCCGCGCTGACCACCGACGGCCTGCGCATTGAAGTCGCCGCCAACGTGGCGTCCAGCACGGAAGCAGCAGACGCATTGGCCAATGGCGCCGACGGTGTCGGCTTGCTGCGCACCGAGTTTCTCTTCGTCGACCGCCACACCGCCCCGAACGAACAGGAACAACACCACGCCTATCAAGCGGTGCTCGATGCCATGGGCGACAAGTCGGTGATCATCCGCACCATCGACGTCGGCGGCGACAAGCAACTGGACTACCTGCCACTGCCCGCCGAGGCCAATCCGGTGCTCGGCCTGCGCGGCATTCGCCTGGCTCAGGTTCGCCCTGAACTGCTCGACCAGCAACTGCGCGCGCTGCTGCACATCCGCCCCTTGTCACGCTGCCGGATCCTGCTGCCAATGATCACCGAAGTCGATGAACTGCTGCACATCCGCCAGCGCCTCGACGCCTTGTGCGGTGAACTCGGCCTGGCGCAACGCCCGGAGCTGGGGGTGATGATCGAGGTTCCGGCCGCCGCGCTGCTGGCCGAGCAACTGGCCGAGCACGCGGACTTCCTGTCCATCGGCACCAACGACCTGTCGCAATACACCCTGGCGATGGACCGCGATCACGCCGGGCTCGCCGCCCGCGTCGATGCGCTGCACCCGGCATTGCTGCGGTTGGTCGCCCAGACCTGCGCCGGTGCGGCGCAGCACAACCGTTGGGTGGGCGTGTGCGGCGCACTGGCGTCCGATCCGCTGGCCACGCCAGTGTTGATCGGCCTGGGGGTCAGTGAACTGTCGGTGAGCCCGGTACAAGTCGGTGAAATCAAGGATCGCGTGCGTCATCTCGACGCCAGCGAATGCCGGCGCATCAGCCAGGGCCTGCTCAAGCTGAGCAGTGCCAGCGCGGTACGTCACGCCTGCCACCAGCATTGGCCTCTGAGCTAAAGAACAACAAGAATCCACGGAGAACCGCCATGTACCAACTTTTCATCGAAGGCCTGCAACGCCTCGGCCGCGCGCTGATGCTGCCGATCGCGATCCTGCCGATTGCCGGCCTGCTGCTGCGCCTGGGCGATACCGACCTGCTGAATATCGCGATCATCCACGACGCCGGCCAGGTGATTTTCGCCAACCTGGCGATGATCTTCGCCATCGGCATCGCGGTCGGTTTCGCCCGGGACAACAACGGTACGGCGGGGCTCGCCGGGGTGATCGGCTACCTGGTGATGATCTCCACCCTCAAGGTGCTCGACCCGAGCATCAACATGGGCATGCTTGCCGGGATCGTCAGCGGTTTGATGGCCGGCGCGCTGTACAACCGCTTCAAGGACATCAAGTTGCCGGAGTACCTGGCGTTCTTCGGGGGCCGGCGTTTTGTGCCGATTGTCACCGGGTTTGCTGCTGTAGGCCTGGGCGTGGTGTTCGGCTACATCTGGCCGCCGATCCAGCACGGCATCAACAGCTTCGGCACGCTGATGATGGAAAGCGGCAGCTTCGGCGCGTTCGTCTTCGGCGTGTTCAACCGCCTGCTGATCGTCACCGGCCTGCACCACATCCTCAACAACATGGCGTGGTTCGTGTTCGGCAATTTCACCGACCCCACCACCGGCGCGCTGGTGACTGGCGACCTGTCGCGCTACTTCGCCGGCGACCCGAAAGGCGGCCAGTTCATGACCGGCATGTTCCCGATGATGATCTTCGGCCTGCCCGCCGCCTGCCTGGCGATGTACCGCAACGCCCTGCCGGAACGGCGCAAGGTGATGGGTGGGATCTTCCTGTCGATGGCCCTGACCGCGTTCCTGACCGGCGTCACCGAGCCGATCGAATTCGCCTTCATGTTCCTCGCACCGTTGCTGTTTCTGCTGCATGCGTTGTTGACCGGTTTGTCGATGGCCATCACCAATGCGCTGAACATTCACTTGGGGTTCACCTTCTCCGGCGGCTTCATCGACATGATTCTTGGCTGGGGCAAGTCCACCAACGGCTGGCTGGTGTTCCCGGTGGGCCTGGCCTATGCGGTGATCTATTACGTGGTGTTTGATTTCTGTATCCGCCGCTTCGACCTGAAGACACCAGGCCGCGAAACCAGCACTGCCACCCCGCAGGTTGCAGTGGCCGACAATGAACGCGCCGGGGCTTACATCAAGGCCCTGGGCGGTGCCGAAAACCTGATCACTGTCGGCGCCTGCACCACCCGCTTGCGCCTGGACATGGTGGATCGCAACAAGGCCTCGGATACCGATTTGAAAGCGCTCGGCGCCATGGCTGTGGTGCGTCCGGGCAAGGGCGGAAGTTTGCAGGTGGTGGTCGGACCAATGGCCGACGCGATTGCCGATGAGATTCGCCTGGCGATGCCGGCGCTGGGCCGGGCCATCGTGTCCTCACCGGCGGTAGAAATCGACGCACCGCTACCTGCCGCCGTGGCGGCACCCGAGGCGCAGCAATGGCTCAATGCCCTGGGCGGTGGCGACAATGTGCTGCAACTCGACTGCGTGGCCATGACCCGCATCCGGCTGCAACTGGCCAATGGCAAGGCGTTGTCGGAATGTGATTTGAAAGCGTTGGGTTGCCAGGGTGTCAGCCAGTTGGAAGGCGGCATCTGGCATTTGCTGATCGGCGACAAGGCGCCTAGCTTGAGTGATGCGCTGGAAGCGTTGGTCAATCGCAGTGAGGTAAGTGCGAAGGTTTAGATTTTCGGTGCCTGACAGGCCGTCATCGCGAGCAGGCTCGCTCCCACATTGGATCTGCATACACCGGACCACTGTGGGAGATTCTATGGTTGAGGGAAAGTCCTCAACTGGCTTTTGGCTGATATTCGCTTTGCCCTTTCAGCAAGGCGAATACCACCCGAGCAAGCTTGCGAGCCAGCATCACTAGCGCCTGAGTGGTGCTGAACCCCCGAGTTCTTTGTTCTTCGTAATACCCTTTCCAGGCTTTCGTACGGCTAGCCGACATCGCTGCATTGTGCAGAA
>NZ_MRCS01000010.1 GCF_002303925.1 Pseudomonas sp. ACN8 | reverse complement strand
TCATCATCCGCAACAACGGTGTCGAGATCGATCGTGTGCCGGTTCAACTCGATGGCACTTGGAGCTTCACGCCGAACCCGCCGCTGAACAATGGCTCGACCAACGTGTTCGATGTGATTGCCCAGGATCCGGCCGGTAACCAGAGTGCGCCGTCTGCTTCGTGGACCATCACGATCGATACCGATGCGCCGACCACCTCGGCAATTGTCGATAGCATGGGCAAGGACAGCGGTGCTGACAGTGGCGACTTCCTCACCAACGATGGCAGCGCCGGGCGTTTGATTCAGGGATCGTTGACGGCGGCGTTGGCGGCGGATGAAAAGGTACAGATCTCCATCGACGGCGGTGCGACCTGGCTTGATGTGCTGGTGAATGCCGGTAATACGTGGAGCTTCCTCGACCAGAACAATCACTCCGGTGATTGGACCATACAGACCCGTGTAGTTGACGCTGCTGGTAACGCCAACGTTACCAGCCAATCAATCACATTGGATCGCTTGGCTCCCGATGCACCTGATACGTTCGCGATCAGTGGCACGACTGTCACCGTTGCATTTGATGGCAGCAGCTTGACTGAGGGTGACACCATTCAGGTAGTGGTGGGCAGCGAGCGATTTGAGCAACAGCTGACCCAGGCACAGATTGATGCAGGTTCGGTTGATGTAGTCACCACAACCGGTGTGTCGATGTCCAACACTTCTGCCTCGTTTATCGATCAGGCGGGTAACTCTTCGCAGGTTCTGACGTTCTTTACTTCGTCTTCTGATTTCGAAGATTTTGCGCCTGTCGACGTAAATAGTAGCGGCTCCTTAGATTTCGGTGGATTTACTTTCAGATGGGATGACTCAACATCATCCAACCCTGTTTGGTGGCCACGGGGCATCGTTGAGGCAGGCAAGACCACTGGAGATGGACTGCTAACACCTTCCATTGGTTTGGGAGTATGGGGGGGAGGCTTTAATGATGCGCGACTCACTTTGAACAATGGGGAGACGGCGACAGAAGTCAACTTCTCTCTTGGTGAGCTGCTTGCTTCTACTATGATTTTAAGGTTCTTCAATGCCGACGGAAACCAAATCCATACAGTTGTTTTAACTGGCGCAATGCTCCAAGAAGTCAGTGTAACCATGCCTACTGGGCTAGAGTTTAGTTATATGGAATTTGACACTGCTCTAGGCGAGTGGTTCTGGCTTGATAACTTCGAATTCGTAGGTACGTCAGAAGGCTTCGAAAAGAACGATCCAGCGACCAACCAGACGATTGACGGCACAGGCGCCTATCTTGGCGGTGACACCGACAACGTCTTTTCGTTGAGCGATGTGGCACACCTGAATGCAGCGGACAGTTCTATCAATGGCGGCACCGGCGTCGACACTTTGAGCCTAACGGGAACTGGTCAGGTCCTTGATCTGGCGACCATCGCCGGGAAGCTCGAGTCGATTGAAATCATCGACATCACCGGCACCGGCGACAACACCCTGAACCTCTCTCTGAGCGACGTTCTGGAACTGGGTGAGAGTTCATTGTTCACCGAAGACGAGACCGTACAGATGATGGTCAAAGGCAATGCCGGCGACGTGGTCAATCTGGACGATCTGCTGGCCGACGGTACCGATCCGGGTGACTGGGCCGGTCAGGGTCAAGTCACGGTC
This sequence comes from Pseudomonas sp. ACN8, assembly GCF_002303925.1. Classification (GTDB taxonomy): domain Bacteria; phylum Pseudomonadota; class Gammaproteobacteria; order Pseudomonadales; family Pseudomonadaceae; genus Aquipseudomonas. Next base: position 144,620 of record NZ_MRCS01000010.1, on the reverse strand, counting down.
GAGGGTGTGACGTACAACGTCTTCCAGCACTCGAGTCTCGATGCTCAGTTGCTGGTTCAGGACGGGGTGACCACCAACCTGGTGTAAACGCGAACACCCTGCGCAGACCTTGTCTGTGCAGGGCGCTCGATGCCATGCGGTTGGTTCGTCCAGCCTCAATCCAATTCATTAGCTGCGGGCGCCTTGGGGTGTTCGCAGTGGAGTCATGATTATGTTTAAACGTATAGCCGTCCTTAACGTTGCATTGCTGAGCGTGGCCCTGGCCAGTGCCCAGTTTGCCACGGCCGAGGAATTCAAGTCGGGCACTGTCTCGGACAAAGTCTTCGGCACTCAATATGCCCCGGTGGCACCGGTTGCCGATCGTCAGGTGCAAGTGGTGTATTACCGCGCCAACGCCATGGGCACCCAACAGGGCGCTGCCCACGTGTATGTCGACCGCGAGTTTCATGCCGGTCTGCTGCCCGGTGGTTACAGCGCGTTTTGCGTGGCACCGGGCAATCACAGCCTGGGCGCCTATTTGAAAGATGCCCCGCAATACAAAGGTAAAAGCACCGATGTGTTCTCGGCCAGCCTGGACGGCGGCAAGACCTACTTCCTGCGGGTTCGCGAAGACGGTCATGGCGCCCCTCAACCGGTCGCGCGGGTAGAAGCGGAACGTGAGCTGGCGGGCATGCGCAAGCAGATTCAGGCATTGTCCCGCGCCTCGACCGTGCAGGCCTGTGACTATCTGCCGATGGCACCGGCCCCGTTCACGGATTACGCCTTGTCCGGTGACGTACTGTTTGCCTTCGGCAAATCGGGCTATCAGGACATCACCTTCCAGGGCCGTGAAGCGATTCGCCAACTGGTCAGCCGTCTCAAGCAGGAAAACGCCAACCTGGAGCGCATCGAAGTGGTCGGTCATACCGACTCGATCGGTTCGGCGGCCAGTAACCACCTGCTGGGCCTCAAGCGTGCCCAGACCGTGCGGCGCATGCTGCTCGAAGGTGGTCTGCCAGCCTCGGCGGTACAGGCCAGCAGCGCCGGCGCCAATGAGCCTGTGACCAGCGGCTGCTACGGCTCCCGCGCCGAGAAGGTCGCTTGCTACGCGGCGGATCGTCGTGTCGTGGTGCGGGTGCATACCCAACGCTGATGCTCAACGGGGAGGTTTGCCCTCCTCGTTTTTTAGCCCGACGCAAGGGATGCGTCGGGTTTTTTTTGCCTGTTGCACGGCGTTTCTCACTGGGGCGAACAGCCACGGGGCGAGCGCCTGTCGGCGATTTCTGAGACGGGTCTTATATCGGGGCCGATGGGGCTTTCGGATAATCAAGGTTCGAACGGTTGCCCTGACGGACAGCCCCATTCTGTTGATAGTCCTGGCGCCCCGACGGGTTGACGCCGACGATGGAACCAAGATGAATTTCATGCGAAACACGAATCGAGTGGTGTGGCTGGGAGGCTGCGCGTTACTGGCCGCCTGTCCCGTACTGGCGCAGGAGCCCAAGGCCGGTCAGGTCGCCGGTCGGGTGTTTTATGCTGCGTATATGGGGCTGCCACCGGTCGATGTCGATCAAGCGCAAGTGGTGTATTACCGCAGCAAGGAAGGCGTGCAGCGTGGGGGGGCCGCCCATGTATACATCGATCGTGAGTTCCACACGGGCCTGTTGCCGGGTGGTTTCAGCAGCTTCTGCCTGGCGCCCGGCAATCACACCCTGGGCGCGTACCTGGACGATGCGCCGACCTACAAAGGCAAAAAAACCGATCTGTACCTGGCCAGCCTGGAAGGCGGCAAGACCTATTACCTGAAGGTCCGGGAGGACGGCAATACCTTCCCCATGCCGATCAAGCGTGAAGAGGCCGAACGTGAATTGCAGGCTACGCGCTCGCAGATGCACGCCTTGTCCCGCGCCACGAGCGTCGAGGTCTGCCGTTACTACGAGCACTTGAAGGACGAGGAACGTTTCAAGCATTACACCCTGGCCAGTGATGTGTTGTTCGCCTATGGCAAGTCGGATCTGCGCGACATCAGCGGGGCTGGCCGTCACGCCATCAGTCAGCTGCTTGATGAGCTGCATCGTGACGATGCACAGATCAAGCATGTTCAGGTGACGGGCCATACCGATCCGCTCGGCACGGCATTCGACAATCAACTGTTGGGTGAACGCCGGGCCAGCACCGTGCGGCAAATGCTGGTCGACGGTGGCGTGCCCGAGTCGATCCTCAGCACTGCCGGCGCTGGCAGCCGCGAGCCGGTGGTGCACACCTGCTACGGCCCACGGGTCGAGCAGATCAACTGTTATGCCCCGAATCGCCGGGTGGAAATTCGCGTGGAGCTGAACCGCAACCCGCTATAAAGAATCGCTCCCTCTCGAGAAGCTCTGCTTCTTGATTTTGCCCGTCGTGTTCAGCTTCAGAACCGACGGGATTTTTTTGTCCGGCGTTTGTTGAAGGTTACCGTTATCGGCCAGTGACCAGCGGGTCGGAATCTTCCAGCAAGTGCCGCTCAAGTGACTCAATAGCGCTCAGCAGGGTTTCCACCTGTTCGCTACAGCTCAGGGCGTCACCCTTGAACGCCAGTGACTCCAATTGCGTACAGGCATCGATGAGTTCCCGGGCATCGGCCATTTGGGCTCCGCCCTTGATCTTGTGGGCCAGGCTGATCATGTTCTCGAAGTCCTCGTCGAGCATCAGTTGCTTGAGCCGGGCACTGTCTGTGCGATTGGTATTGATCAGTTCGTCCAGCAAGGCCGGATAGGCTTCGGGCGCCAGCACCCGGAGTTTCTGCAGTTCGCCACCTGAAGTGCGGGCGGCTTTCGCCCGGCGCTCGACCTGAGCGGCCACGGCACCGATATGTTGAGTCAGGGCTTCGATGCCAATGGGTTTGAACAGACACTGGGTCATGCCGACATCAAGGCAGTCTTGAATGATTTGCGTCTGGGCATGGGCGGTGAGACCGAAAATCGGGTGGGCGCCCAAAGCTTGGGACTGCTCGATGCCGCGCATTTGCCGGGTGAGCTCATAACCGTCCATTTGCGGCATGTTGCAGTCGGTGATGGTCAGGTCGAACGGTGGATCAGCCTGCTTCCATTCGGCCAATGCCGTCTCACCGTTATCGCAGGCGACCGCGCGGTGGCCCAGGTATTCGATCTGCTGACAGAGCAACAGGCGATTCGGTGCGTGGTCCTCGACCACCAGAATGTTCAGGCGCTGATTGGTTGGGCTGGAGGGCGCGACCGGTGCTGATGCAGGGGCTTGCCGGGTACGTTCGGCAGTGAATTGCAGGGTAAAGCAAGCGCCCTGGCCAGGCTGGCTTTCAACGCTCAACCGGGCATCGAGAAGTGTCGCCAATCGGGTACAGATGCTCAACCCGAGGCCAGTGCTGCGCCCGCCGCCGACGTTTGGCGATGCCTGCACAAAAGGCTCGAAGATGGCTTTTTTCTGCGATTCGTTGAGGCCGATACCGGTATCGCGAACCTCAATGGCGTAGCGTCCGAACCCCGACCTGGTGTCATCGGGCAATTGCTTGAGGGACAACTGGACCAAGCCATGCTGGGTGAACTTGATGGCATTGCTGATCAGGTTGGCGACTATCTGATTGAGCATCAGCGAGTCGATGATCACCTGCTGATCATCGGCTTCGAGCAGCAACTCGAACCTCAGATTCTTGTTTTGCGCATTGATCTCAAACAGCTTGTGAACGGAACGCAGCAGCTCTGCGAGGTGGGTTGGCCGTGGCGATGGATGCATGGCCCCGGCTTCGATTTTCGACAGGTCCAGAATATCGCCGATCAATGACAGCAAGGACTGCGCGGACTGGTGTGCCACCGTCAGGTTTTCATCGATCTGTTGCGGGCTGCCACCGCGCACGCGGAGCATTTCGATGAGGCCGATCAGGGCGCTGATCGGGGTACGGATTTCATGGCTCATACTGGCCAGGAAAATCGATTTGGAATCGTTGGCCTCGTCGGCGGCTTCCTTGGCCAGGCGCAGCTGTTCCATCAGGTGTTCGCGTTCACTGATATCCAGCCAGCCGCCAATCACTCCGGAAAACTCACCAGAGCTACTCAAGAACGGCAGGGTCCAGTGATAGATACGTCGTGATTGGCCCTGCACTTCGATTTCCAGGTCGGCGAAGGTCGGTTCTCCATGCCGCTCGGTATCCTGATAGACCTGCTGGTACTGGCGGCTCAATTGCGGCGAAATGACACCGGCGTCGAGTAAAGTCTTGCCGATAACCTTTTCGTGGGTGGTTTGCAAAAACTCCAGGTAGGCCCGGTTGCAGTGAGCCAGTCGGCCAGACTTGTCGCGCACATAAAGGGCGATGGGCGAACCATCGATCAGGGTTTTACTGAAGGTCAGTTGGTCACTGAGGGCCAACTCGGCGCTGCGGCGCCTCTTGATCTGGATTTGCAGATAGTAGTTCCAGACCAGGAACGCCAGGACGAAGGCGATGGCCACGGCGATGACTTTATAGACGTCGTCCTTGTAGGTGCTCCAGGAACTGGAGACGGCCGGGGCCGCGTGATTACGCCAGCGATCGCTCAGCGTCTTGAGCTCTTCGGGAGGGATACCCAGAAGCACCTTGTTGATGATGCTTTTGAGCGGCATGTCATCCATACCGACGGCCATTGCAATACGTCCCGGGTTGGGTCCGAGCACTGCGGCGATCTTCAGATCCTCGCGGAAATGGTGCTTGATGAAGTAGTCGGCGCCGAAGCGGGTGTGCACGCTGGCATCCACTTCACCCTTGGACAGCAGTTCGATGCCGCGCACTGCCGTGGCGACCGGAACCTGGGTGATCTCGGGATGGTGTCGGGTGAGCCAGTTGGAAAGTGGATTGCCGACAGGAATGGCCAGGCGCTTGTTCTTGAGTTCATTGATGCTCTGGATGGTCGCCCCGGAGCGCGAAGTGACCACCACGAACGGACTGATGAGGTAAGGCCGGGTGTACTGCTCGGGCATCAGTCGCAAGTCACCGATGCTCAAGGAGGCGATGACATCGGCCTCTTTGTCCTTGAGTTGGGCGAGCATGCTGGGAACGCTGTTGTTGCGGATGATTTCAAGTTCAAGGCCCGTGCGTTGCTGGACTATTTTCAACAGGTCCGCGCTCAGGCCCTGGAGCCGGTCGTGGTCATCGAAAAATGTCAGCGGTGCATAAGACCCGGCTACCAGCACCCTGATCTTGCGATGGGTTGCGAGCCAGGCGGTCTCGGTCGAATCCAGGTTCAGTGGCGGTTGTTCGACGACGAAGTTGTTGCTCAGCCCCCAGCGCGTGGTGACGCGCATCATGTCGGTGGGAGAGATCGCATCGAGGGTGTTGTTGATCGCCGCCAGTAACTGCGGCTTGCGATCACTGACGGCAAAGTTGATGTCGGCCGAGGTGGAGACAGCATCGCCGGAAATATAAACGTCGTTGCTGTACAGCAGCCTGATCAGGAATTCGGCAGTGATGGCGTCGGTCCAGAGGGCATCGGCCTGGTCATAGACCAGTGCGGTCAGGCTGTTCAAATGGTTGGTGTGCTGGATCAACGTCGCCTGTGGATATTGCCGGTGCAGAAATGCACCGACCGTGTCGTCACCCACGTAGGCCAAGCGCTGCCCGTGCAGATCCGTGGAAGGCAGCAAGGTTTCACCGAGGCGCCGGACAATGACTTTGCGGTTCAGCAGATAGGGACGGGACTGGGTAATCGCGCCCTCCTGGCCTTCGCTCACGTCATGTAGCGCGAGCATGTCGACCTGACCTTTCTCAAGGGCTTCCCTGGCCTTGGCGCGGGTTGCGAAGCGCCAGATTTTCAGGCGTATGCCAGTGGCCTCGCGTATTGCCCCGAGGTAATCGGCCGTGACGCCTTCGAACTGACTTTGTTCGAAGCCCATGTGCAAGGGCGGTAGCGCGCCAGTCCAGATGGCCACACTGACTTCGGGATGGCGCGCGAGCCAGGCTTGGGTTTGTATATCGAATTCGACATGGGGAGCGGTGATCGGCGCGTTGACCAGCAGCTCTACCGGCTGCGGAGCCTTGGCCAACACATTCGCTACGGGCAGAAACGCCAGCAAAGCCAGCAGCCAGGCAAATGAAAAACGAGAGATATTCAAGGCGTTCCGTTCCGTAGAGAGCACTGACGATCAAGCCCGTTGAAGATAGGTCCTGGGGGGGCCACGGGCACTACGCTGATGAATCTAGCAACCTTGTGCGATCTTGTCTTGGCGTCCGATGCGCCGATCCCCCCTCTCCTCCCCGACGGCCAGAGGCCGCGTCTTTTAATGACGCGGCACTCAACTGCCGGTGCGCAACCAGCGAGCCAGTGTACCGGCCCCCGCATACTGTCGGAAAATCGCCTGGTAGCCGTCGAAGCGATTGTTGATTTCGTTGACCTGATTGCCGTAGTGCTCGTTCTCGGCGGTCAGCACATCCAGCAGCGTCCGTCGGCCCAGATGGTGCCATTGCTGGAAAAAGTCCTCGCGGATGCGGCTGGATTCCACCGACAGCTCACGATAAAGCTCTGAACGCTCGAGCAAGGTGCGGGCATCGTGATCGGCGGTGCGGATGCGGAACTCCAGGTCGCGGCGCTGCTGATCGGTTTCGAAGCGGCTGGCTTCGGCGCGTTGCAGGGCCGCACGTTCGGCGGCGCGAGTGGAGCCGCCGCGAAACGCCCCCCAGGTCATCGAAAGATTGGTTTGCCATGGCTGTTCGCGGCCGAGCGAGTCTTCAGCGGTACTTTTGCTGACCACCCAGTTCAACTGCGGCAACCCGCCTGCGCGCACGGCTTTGGCTTGCAACTCGGCCGACTCCGTTTCAGCGATGGACTGGCGAATGGTCGGGTGCTCCTTGGCATCGTCGAGCAGAAGGTCGAGGTTCGCCAGCCGAATGTTCCATTCCTTGGTTCGCGGAATCGCCACCGGGCGTTCGCCCACCAGTTTGCTCAAGGTGATTTCGGCGTCCCGGGCCTTGGCATTGGCCGAGTCGCGCAAAGCCTGTGCCTGCAGCAAACGCGCCTTGGCCTGGGTCAGCTCGCTGGAGCGTCCCTGGTCGACGGCGACAATGCCGGCGAGCATCTTCACCAATTCACTCATGCGGTCGGCGAACTGCTGGCTGAGGTCGACGATGATGCGCTGTTTGCCCAGCTCGATCATTGTGGTGACCACCTCGTAGCCGAGGGTTTCCTTTTCAGCCTCAAGGCTTTCATCGGCGGCTTTGGACAAGTGCTTGCGGCTGTCGATGGTGTTGCGAATGCGCCCCCAGTCATAAACCGGCGTGGTCACGGCCAGATTGATGCCGCCGCTGCCAGAGTCCTCATCGGAGCCTTTGCCGAACTTCACCGGAGAGGTCTGCGTACCGACATCCACTTGTGGATAGCGTTGCCCGCGGGCTTCAGCGATGTCTTCTTCGGTGGCTTGTTGTTCGGCCTTGGCGCGCTCGATCGTCGGGGCCCGATCGATGGCTGCCTCCACGGCGCGATTGAATATGTCGCGCAATTCAAACTCGGACGGTCCGAGGATGGTGTTGCCTTCCCCGCGACGAGCGGCTATACGGGGCGGCAATGCTGCCAGGGACAACGCTGAAACACTATGGACCTGTTGTTCCGCGGCGCGCGCAACACTGGACGTGGTGGGCGGTTTTGCCGCGCCTGGAGCCGTGACTGGAGCCGTGACCGCCGGCGTACTGGCCGGCCGTGGCGCAGGGATGGCATTGGCCGCCACGCTCGACGTGGTCGGGGTGAAGTTGAGCAGTTCGTCTTTCTTGTGTTTGGTCGAGACTGGCGCGGCAGGTTGGCGCGCCGTGCGCGGCTGTACCAGGGCCTGCGTGACTTGGGGTTGTGATGTCCGGCCGGCCGCCGATGGTGACGGGCGTACGGGGGTGGTTTTGGGTGTCGATGCAGATTGGAACTCCACTAAGCCCCCCTCGCGCCGCGCCGTGGCCGTCGCCGCGGGTTGTGCTGGCGTGACACGGGTAAAGCTCGGCAACTCTTCAGCCAGGGCAAGGCCGCAGCTCAATCCCCCTAGCAGACAGGAAGAGACCAGCAAGGCTGCCGAGGCGAACGGAAAACGGTGGTTATTCGAGACGTTCATCCTAGCGCTCCCGGAAAGCTTCACGTGCCTTGAGCACGGGCTTGAGCAGGTAGTCGAGAATGGTTTTTTCACCGGTGCGCACCTCCACCGAGGCGACCATTCCGGGAATGATCGGCAATGACCGGCCACCTGCTTCCAGGGTGCTGCTGTCGGTCAGGACCAGCACCCGGTAATAGGTGTCGTCAGGCCGTCCGGCCGCCGCTTTTTGATCGTCTTTCAGGGTATCGGGGCTGATGTGCTCGACTTGTCCTTTGAGACCGCCATAAATGGCGTAGTCATAGGCCGTGATCTTCACTGTCGCGGGTAGGCCGGGGCGCAAGAACGCTACATCGGCGGGGCGAATCTTGCCCTCGACCAACAGTTGGTCCTCCAGGGGGACGATTTCCAGAATGTGCTCGCCGGGCTGGATCACTCCGCCACGGGTATTGACCCGTACGTTCTTCACCGTGCCGCGCACGGGAGCATTGATGGTGGTGCGTTCGACCACATCGGCACGTCCCACCAGGTTCTCGCTGGTCTGCGACAGCTCCAGTTCGAACTTGGCCAATTCCGAGTTGGCCTCCGCCTGGTAGCGGTTGATCCGCTCGACGATCTGCGATTTGATCTCGTTGGCCGAACGCCGCATGCGCAGGATTTCGACCTCGGACATGAGCCCCTTGGCTGCCAGCGGCTCGGCCAACTGGATTTCGCGGGCCGACAAGGCATAGCTGCGTTGCAGGGACGCGATGCTCTCGTCCAGGGCACTCTTGCGTGCTTTGTAGGCTTGTTGTTCCTGCAGGACCACGGCCGGATCGCTCATGACCATTTCGTCGAACTCCAGCGGCTGCTGGTACGCTTCGGCCCGTAGTCGGGTGATGCTGGCCTTGAGGCCGATCACCTTGGACAGGGTTTCGCGATAGCTGGCCTGGGCCCGGGTCGGGTCGATTTTGAGTAATACCTGATCCTTCTCCACGATGTCGCCTTCGCGCACATTCATCTCGGCAAGAATGCCGCCTTCGAGGCTTTGTATGACCTGTTCACGACTCTTCGAAATGATCTTCGCTTCACCGAGGGTGATCTCTTCGACGCGAGCGAAATAGGCCCAGACCAAACCACCGATCAGCACGGCGGCAATCAGTTGGAGGACAAGCCTGGAACCCGGTGTGGTCTGGGCCAGCAGCGACTCCTGAACATCGTTCATGAATGCCGCGTCGCCGGGCATCAAAGCCGGTGCGCTCTCGCCCCGGCCGAATATTTTCTTGATCATTGTTTAGTCACCGCAGATTGTTCCGGGGGATTGGCGCTCTGCGCCGAGGCATCGCTTTCGCTGATGGCTCCAGGCGTTGCGGTAACGGCTGCAGGCACAGGACGGGCCGGGCCGATCTTCACGTTGGTGCGAGGTTTGGCCGTTGCCGTGGCAGCGGCTTTATCCATGTCCTTGGCAGGCTTGCCACTCAAGGCTTCGAGGATCTTGTCCTTGGGGCCGTCGGCGGTGACCTTGCCGTCATCGACGATGATGATCCGATCTACCAATGCGAGGAGCGAAGGACGGTGGGTGACCACCACCAGGGTCTGGCCTTCAGTGGCGCGCTTGAGATGCTCGAGAAATTGCGTTTCGGTCTGCCCGTCCATTGCGCTGGTGGGTTCATCCAGCAACAACAGACTGGGGCGCGCCAGCAGGCTGCGAGCCAGGGACACCAGTTGACGCTGGCCGCCCGACAAACCTTCCCCCATTTCACCGATGGGCAGGTTGATGCCTTTGGGATGACGCGCGGCGACGTGGTCCAGGCCTGTCAGTCGCAGTACCCGCAGGAACTCTTCGGGCGTGGCTTCAGGTTTGCCGATCATGACGTTTTCCCGCAGCGTGCCGTAGAACAGGCGCGCTTCCTGACCGACGTAACCAACCGCTTTACGCCAGTCCGCCGGGTCGATCTGGTTGACGTCCAGGCCATCGGTGAACATCTGTCCGTTCACCGGCAGGTACAGACGCGCCATCACCCGTAGCAGGGTAGATTTGCCACTGCCGATACGCCCCAGGATGGCCACGCGCTCACCTGGCTTGATCGACAGATTGATGCCTTGCAGCACGGGTGGGTTGGGCTGCATGGGCGGGGCGGGGTAGGCAAAACCAACGTCCTTGAGGCTCAGTTGGCCACTGATCGTTGGCTTGGCCAGATACTCGCGAGTGACGTCTCGATCGACCGGCATCTCCATCAGACCATTGAGCGAGCTCATCGCTGCCTTGGCTTGCTGGTAGCGCAAGGCAAGCCCGACGACCTGGCTCAACGGCGCGGTGGCGCGACCGGCGAGCATCACGGTAGCGATCAGCGCACCCATGGTCAGATCACCGGCGTCGATCAGGTAGACACCGATGACGATCAGCGCCACGGTCTGGATCTGTTGCAGGAACGCGACCGAGCCGGATGCCATGCTGGACAGTTCGCGCGACTTCATCGAGGTGTTGGCAGCCAATGCGCTGAAGGTTTCCCAGCGTCGCTGCATGTAAGCCTCACCGCCGGTTGCCTTGAGGGTTTCCAGGCCTTCCACGGACTCGATCAGCACGCCTTGCTTGAGAGAAGACTCTCGCAGGTTTTCCTTCATGGTGCGGGCCAGCGGCCACTGGATTGCCACGCTGATGATCAGGATCAGCGGAATCAGCAGCAACGGCACCCAGCCCAAAGGACCACCCACAGCGAAAATCACACCCACGAACAGCAACACGAAGGGCAGATCGGAAATGGTTGCCAGGGTCGCCGAAGTGGCGAAGTCACGAACGGATTCGAATTCGCGCAACTGGTTGGCAAATGAACCGGAGGAAGCTGGCTTGTGCTCCATCTGGATCGAGAGGGCTTGTCGAAACAGCATCGTGCCCAGCACCAGATCGGCTTTTTTTCCGGCAAGGTCCAGCAAGTGCGCCCGCACATAACGGGCGATGGCCTCGAACACCATGGCCACGACCACACCGATTGCCAATGACCAGAGCGTGATGAATGCCTGGTTCGGCACAACGCGGTCGTAGACGTTCATGGTGAAGAAAATGCTGGCCAGTGCCAGTACGTTGATCAGTACGGCGGCAATCGCTGCGCTGCGGTAATAACGACGGTAGCGCCATAGCGTGGAGAACAGCCAATGGCCGGCGGCTTGCGGGGTTTCATCGCCGGCGCGTGCATCGACCTTGGCCGTCGGCTTCATGAGAATGGCGAAACCGGTGTACATCTCGTCCATCTCGGCCTGGCCGATTTCTACTGGCTCATTGCTGATCTCAGGCAGAACCAACTGGTACAACCAGGCGCGTTTGTCTTCTGCGTCAGGATCAGGGCGATGCCCCAGCAAAATGCAGCCGCCTCGATCCTTGCGCAGCAGAATGATGGGCATCAGTTGCTTGGGCAAAGCCTTGGCGGAGCGCTCGACCATTCCCGCGGTCAGCCCGGCATTGCTCAGGCTGCGCATGGCCAGCGAAGGCGTGAGCAAGCCGACTTTAGGCAATCCGGCGGTCAACGCCTGAGGTGATTTTCCCAGAGCATAGTGATCACAGATCCAGGACACGCTCTGCAGCAGAGTGTCCTGAATCTGTGTTTGCGGCGCAGGTATCGCCTGCTCGTCCACGCTTGCTGCGGCGGACGTACTTTGAGTAGCCATCAAATTGAGTCCTGGCCCGCCTCGTGGCGAGCTTGTCGAAAAGTATCGGCGGGGAGTGGAGGGCACTGGAGTGAGGCCGCAAGCTGCAAAACGTCTCCCGATCATTGGGATAATTCTGATCAGCGAGGGGACAGGTGTGAACGAGACTTGTCCCAAAAGCCATTGGGACGAATACCGCTTCTTGAGCATGAAGCGAGTCGACCGAACAAGGCACGCAATGGCCCAGCGGGCGTTTTTCAGGCTTGGTAAATGTCCGTAACCCACTGAAAAACGGACGATCGCCGTCAGGGATAACAAATCGAATGACTTGTTCTAATCGGGTGCATAGGAAAAGCTTTTTGCAGTTTTCTTTCAGTCGGCACTTAGGATAAGGTGCAGCGAGCAAGCAAGGGCTGTAGGAAAATTCCGAATATCAGTGCTGTGGAGTCCTAAGAATGAAGTGGTCGGTCGTTTCCCCTCTGCGAATCGTTCTGGTCGATGATCACGCTCTGATACGAGAAGCGCTGAAAGTCCGACTTTCCACCGAGTCGGACTTCAAGGTGGTCGGGGTTTACTCTGGAAGCGCAGAGCTGGTAGAGGCGTTGCGTGGTGAAAAAGCCAATCTGCTGGTTCTGGATTATCAATTGCGCGATGGCGAGCTGGACGGCCTGCGCTTGATCCAGTTGTTGCGTAGCCATTACCCAGAGCTGCGCATCCTTATTTTTTCCTCCGTGGAACGACCGGCGACGGTCAACATGGCCATTCGTGCTGGCGCCAATGGCTTTTTCGGTAAGTCCCAGGATACCGAAGAACTGTTGCGAGCAATTCGTACGGTGGCGCTGGATCGCTTGTACCTTTCGCCATCGATGGCCGCGGAACTGGACTCGACTCCCAAGATGCCAACGGCGATCCCCGAAGCTGGGGAGGCAGGGGAAAACATCGGTATGCTGGTCAACTATCCGGCACTCTCACCCAAAGAGCGTGAGGTGTTGCGTTGTTGTCTGGAGGGGATGTCGGTTTCTCAGATCGCGATCAAGTTTCTACGCAGTCGAAAAACCATCAGCGGACAGAAGCAGGCTGCACTGCGCAAGTTGAATGTGCGCACGGATACCGAATTGTTCAAGCTGCACCTGGACCTCAAGGACATTTGAGCAGTCGCTCGAAATTGCCTATCTCTGCGTATAGAAGATGTGATCGCCGATACGCACGGTTTTTTCCAAACGCTGAGTCCAGAGCGGTCGAACCCGCTTGGCATGAAAATGCGTAGCCCCTTGGGTAATGTCAGGGTGCTCGCCATCGATCACGCCCCTGGCGACGGCCTGGGCTTTTTTCCAGGCTTGAGGCTCCCGCGGAGTCTTGTTGCGTTTTGAATCTGTCCAGGAAAACTGCCCGCGCTCATAAACCACTTGGCAGACCTTACCGGGTACCCATTCAGCACGGTTCATGGTTACCATGGCCACCGCAATTTGCCCGGATTTAGGCTCCCCGCGGGCTTCATGATAAATATTCAACGCCAAACAGAACAATGCACTACCGGGGGTCATTTATTTATGTTCCTTGCCACTTGTGTTCGTGAGCACAGTTTTTCCGGGCACGACTAACCATCGGCCGGGTAATCATCAACGGCGTCCAGGGAAGTTATTTGTGCTCCAGAGTTACACTTTTTTGTTTTCAACTACTTTGACTGTGCTGCGAATGTTGTCCGAAATTTCGCCCTGATTAACTGAGCTCGATTGTCAATATATGGTCAGGGCTCTGCCAGTCTGTTGCGTTTTGCCAGGTCATAAAGTTCTAGCAGGTTGTTCGCATTGAGTTTGACCAGCAATCGGGTCTTGTAGGTACTAACGGTCTTGCTGCTGAGCGACAGACGTTCGGCAATCTGTTTATTACTCAGCCCCTGGGCCAGTTGTTGCAGCACTCCCAGTTCGCGAACGGAGAGTGTTTTGAGTAGTTCTTCGTCCCGATCCTTGCCCCCTTCACGGCGGGTCAGACAAAAAGCCCGATCAGGAAAATAACTGTATCCACTGCCTACCGCCCGGATGGCGCTGACCAGTTCGCACAGGTCGTCATGCTTGTTGACGAAGCCATGGGCACCGGCTTCCATACAGCGTATCGCTATGTGAGTGGAGACTTGAGCGGTCAACACAATGATTTTTACTGGCATGCGCTGGGCTGCCAGGCGGCTGATGACCGTCAGCCCATCAACCTTTGGCAGCCCTATGTCGAGAATCACTGTTCCTGGCTGATGTTCATGGATGAGGGCCAGAGCATCCGTTCCGTTTTCCGCTTCACCCACAATCGTGTAACCCTCATCCTCCAGCAAGCAGCGAACGGCCATGCGGACGACTGGATGGTCATCGATTATTACAATCTGCTTATTCATTGTGCGGCCACTGGGTGAGACGAGGTCGGTGATTTTTAACCGGTAACCCGGGTGTTAGCAATTCCTCACCGTTTTTTTGAGACAAGTCTTGAAAGGTTCAGATACGTGATTATTTTGTATATAAAATATTTTTTGCAGCATTGAACATGTTTTCCGTTCCGGCCCGTCAGTTCTTTTGCAGTTGAGTGCTGCTTGATATTTCTATTGTTGTTTTTTGTTTTGAAGTTTGCTTGGTCAACACTCGCAAGACATTAAGTTACGAGTGTTTCTTGCTTTTGGTCGTATTGTGCGGACTCCAGGCGTGTCGCCAAGCCACCACCACGGTCGGATACTCGCAACAGATCTCGAAGAAAGCTCGCGCAGGCAGTCGCGCTTTCGATCGGCCAGTTCACTTTGCCAATGCCGTGTGAGTGTGGGAATTCGAGGCAGATCATGGCCGGGGTCGATTCATCAGACCAACGTGATGAACTGGAGGTCTGGCTGACGGCAGGCCGTTACCGGTTCGCACTCAAAAAAATCTGACACTCCCCCGGTGTCAGGATAGTTGTTTGCACTTTTTAGCGAATATCCGTGACCTGTTTTTAATCTGAGAACTTTTTCGAAAGGAAACTGTAACGTTCCTCGTTTAGTGCGCTCTAGCGATGTGACTCATGGGGGTGTCTTGCGCGAATGCAAGCTTCCTTTTTGGGGTACTACTCGGTGGGTGCATACCGCCCGAGAATAATTAAATCCTATTACCAGCGGTCAAGGATTCTAGATGAACTCGAATGATAAAGGCAGCAATGCAACGCAGCGGGTCACTGAGGCGGGGCTATTGGTCGATATGTTGAACAACGGGAGCCTGGCGGGCCTGGATGTCGGCTCATTGTCGGCGCCGTCGATCACCGCAGTGCTGGATCTCCACGGCGCTACGCAAATTGTCGATAACGGCGGCAGCATGGACGATCCCTCTCCGCAATTGCGCGGTAGCGGTGAACCAGGCTCAGTCGTGACGATCTACGATAATGGCCAGGTATTGGGACAGACGTTGGTCGACAAAACGGGCGGTTGGAGCTTGCAGGTATTTTTCGACACCCTGATTGAGCCGGGTGAGCATACCTTTACCGTGGTCAATGAAGCGGGCGAGGGTTCTGAGCCGTTCAAGGTGACGGTCACTGCGGCGGCCGTCGCCCAGCCGGTAATCACCTCGGCTTACGACAATGTGGATGAAACCGGCACAATCATAAGTGGCGGGAATACGGATGACAGCATCCCGACTTTCTTCGGCCTTGGCGAGCCAGGCACCTACGTTTACCTATACCAGGACGACAAGGTCGTTTCCAGGGCCTTGGTGGGGGCAGATGGCAATTGGACAATCGATTCAGATGAGTTGTCGCCGGGGCAGCACGTGTTCACCGTGAGGGCTCACGGTGGTGAGCATTCGCCACCGTTTGTACTGAACGTGACCGCAATTCCTGACATCCCCTCTAACAAGCCGGTAATCGAATCGATTTACGACGATGTGGGTCAATCAGGCACGGTCGTCAGCGGCGGTAGCACCGATGACAACATCCCGACCTTCAGCGGCAAGGGCGAGCCGGGGATCCGCATTTACCTGTTTGAGGGCAACACGCGTCTGGCCAGCACGGTGGTGGATGCGGACGGCAGTTGGACGATCAGCGGGCAGGTCTGGTTAGCGCCAGGTGAACACGTGTTTACGCTGACGGACAATAACGGCGAGCGTTCGGAACCGTTCGTGTTGAACGTGACCGACACTTCTGAAGTTCCTGAGGCTCCTGAGGCTCCTGAGGTTCCTGAGGTTCCTGAGGTTCCTGAGGTTCCTGAGGTTCCTGAAACACCTTCTGGCAAGCCAGTGATCGAGTCGATTTTCGATGATGTGGGTCAATCAGGCACGGTCGTCAGCGGCGGTAGCACCGATGACAACATCCCGACCTTCAGCGGCAAGGGCGAGCCGGGGATCCGCATTTACCTGTTTGAGGGCAACACGCGTCTGGCCAGCACGGTGGTGGATGCGGACGGCAGTTGGACGATCAGCGGGCAGGTCTGGTTGGCGCCAGGTGAACACGTGTTTACGCTGACGGACAATAACGGCGAGCGTTCGGAACCATTCGTGTTGAACGTGACCGAGGCTACTCTTGGCAAGCCGGTGATCGAATCTGCAGTGGACAATATCGGTGTCGACATTGGCTTGATTGGCAACGGTGCTATCACCGACGATGCGCGACCAACACTCAAGGGTCATGGCGAGCCCAATACCGCAGTCTCGTTGTACGTAGACGGCAGGTATATGGTGAGTGCCGTGGTGGCCGAAGATGGTAGCTGGAGCCTGCTCTCGCCGCGTGCTCTTACACCCGGCGAGCACGTTTTCACCGTGAGGGGGGATAATGTGGTGTCGGATCCATTCGTGTTGACTGTGATCAACGCCCCGCAAGCGGCAACATTGGTGATCGAGTCAGCGATTGACCAGACCGGTCCAGTGACTGGCGTGATTGGCGACGGTAGTGCCACTGACGAGCATCAGCCGGTCTTCCGTGGCCATGGTGAGCCAGACGCCCCGGTGTTCTTGTTTGTCAGCACGGGCGGAGAGCGCTTGTTGGTCGGTAGCGGTGTAGTGCAGTCAGACGGTACGTGGGAAGTGGGTATTGATATCAACCTCTCAGTGGCCTCAGGCCACAATGTGTTCACAGTGTCCGATGGTGTAAGCGACTCGGCCCCGTTCACCCTGCACATTGGTAGTGATGAATCGACATTGAGGATGGCAGCGCAAGCCGATACCGTCGTCGACCTGGAGCCGCTTACCCTGTCGTTGTCCGACCTGTTGCAGGATGTATCGAGCGAGTTGTTTACCCATGAAGTGGCGTTGCCTCTGATCAGTGACGTGCACCCGGAGTTGGATCTGGGTGTCGTTGTTGAAACCGACGGTGGTGTCAACGTCTCGGTGGGCGTTCTGAGTCTGATACTGGAGCCAGAGTTGGCTCACGTGGCGTAAGACGGGCAATCACTCGGGCCAATGCGGTCTCGGTACCCGCGTGCATATCCATGGGTTCGGTGGCGAGCCAGATGGCGTCGATGCGGATCATCGCAACAGATCTCGAAGAAAGCTCGCGCAGGCAGTCGCGCTTTCGATCGGCCAGTTCACTTTGCCGATGCCGTGTGAGTGTGGGAATTCGAGGCAGATCATGGCCGGCGTCGATTCATCAGACCAACGTGATGAACTGGAGGCCTGCCTGACGGCAGGCCGTTACCGGTTCGCAAACAAAAAAATCTGACACTCCCTACAACGCATCCACTTCAGATTTAAATCAATTACATCGTTACAACCGTGTAATTTTTTCAAGTCACCAATCTCTCCTTATCAACAAGGTTTCTTCAGAAGCTTTGTGGGCCTGCATTTCAGCTATAGCCATAGGAGTTACCAAGCATGTCTATAAAAAAACGTTCCATCGAAAACGCTGCTGTCAATTCGGACATATCACAGTCCCAAGCTGCCACTGCGGTGACGCCGAGTGCTACGCCCACCTTGGGCGTAAATAGCAATCCTTCCGCCACGACCACCCCCTCTGCGCCCGCCATCACGGCGGTATTCGACAATGTCGGGGAAAGCGTAGGCTTGCGTGGTAATAACAGCAGCACAGACGACACTCGCCCTACCCTCCAGGGCATCGCCGAACCCAATAGTGTGGTGACTATCCGTGACAACGGTGTCGTGCTCGGGTCAGCTGAAGCAAATGCCTTCGGCGAGTGGAGTTTCACCCCCCTCACCGACCTGACTCCTGGTGACTACAATCTGCGCGTCAGCGACTCTTTCGATCAGTTGAGCGAGTTGTTCGTGTTACGTGTTCTGGCACCGGGAGAAGCGGCACCCGAAGTCGGCATCACGTTCTATCTCGATGACTCCGGCGCACAACAAGGGTACTTCCACAACAACTCCAGCACCGACGATGCCCGGCCCACCTTCGGTGGTGTTGCTCAAGCCAATGCCGTCGTCACGATCTATGAAGGCGAACAAATCATCGGTTCAACCCAGGCTGACGCCAGGGGTAATTGGCAATTCACGCCAACCAATGACCTGAGCGCAGGCGCGCATAGTTTCACGGTGACCGATGCCAGCGGTCAGCGCAGCGACACCTTCAACGTACAGATCCTGGACCCGACGCAAGCACCTGACCCAAGGCCTGGCATCCATTCGGCTATCGACAATGCAGGCCCAAGCCAGGGCAACCTCGGCAACGGCGCCAGCACCGACGACAACCTGCCGGTGTTGTCCGGCCACGGCAAGCCCGACAGTGTTCTCAATGTGTATGCCGGCGGTACTTACCAGGGTTGGGTTAACGTTGATGGCAGCGGTAATTGGTCCTTCAGCTTCATCCAGCCACTGCCCGAGGGAAATCAGATCCTCACCGTGGTGGACACCGCCAATGGCTTGACCAGCGCGGACTTCAACTTACATATTGAACCCTCGCCAGCTTTACCTGCGGCACCCAGTATCGAGTCGGTCTTTGACAATGTCGGCACCAGCCAAGGCAACCTTTTCAACGGCGCCAGCACCGACGACCTTCGCCCGCAACTTCTGGGTAAAGGACAGCCCAACAGCGAGATACATATCCTCGATAACGGCAGCTACCTGAACTCGGTCAAGGTCGACAGCAATGGCAACTGGTCACTCAGCCTCTTCAAGGATCTGAGTGGCGGTACACACAGCTTCACCGTAGTGAATGCTGCCGGCCAGAGCGGTCCAGCCTTCGAACTGAATATCGCAGCTGCACCTGCGCCAAGTATTGAGTCGGTCTTTGACAATGTCGGCGCCAGCCAGGGCAACCTTGCCAACGGCGCCAGCACCGATGATTTCCGTCCGCAGTTGCTAGGGAAAGGTCAGCCCAACAGCGAGATACATATCCTCGATAACGGCAGCTACCTGAACTCGGTCAAGGTCGACAGCAACGGCAACTGGTCACTCAGCCTCTTCAAGGATCTGAGTGGCGGTACACACAGCTTCACCGTAGTGAATGCTGCCGGCCAGAGCGGTCCAGCCTTCGAACTGAATATCGCCGTTGCAACTGCGCCTGCGCCAAGTATTGTGACGGTCCAGGATAATGTCGGCGGTGAACAGGCATTTCTCGCCAGTGGCGCCACCACCGATGACGCTCGCCCTGGTCTGTATGGGGAAGGCAGACCTAACTCGGTTATCACTATCTATGACGGTGAGCAGGTGATCGGCTCGACGACGAGCGACTTCAACGGTAATTGGTACTTCAGCCCCCGTGCTGACCTGTCTCTGGGCGATCACCATTTCGTAGCTGTCGATAGTACTGGCGAACGTAGCGAGACCTTTTCGCTGACGGTAGAAGCTCAGGCACCATTTATCAGCCACTTTGCTGACAACGTGGGTAGCGAGACTGGCTTCTTTGGTGATGGAGACACCACTGATGACGCCAGGCCTACGTTCGGTGGCAATGGCATACCTGATAGCCTGATCACTTTCTACAGCGACGATCAAGTCATCGGCTCGACTCAAACGCTTGCTAACGGCCAGTGGCAGTTCACTCCGGCAGAGCCCTTAAATGAAGGCAATCACAGTATTAGCGCGATAAGCGCCAATGGCCTGGTCAGCAATACGTTCGAGCTGACGGTCACCCCACTGACCAAGGCGAACGGACTGTTGGGGCTGACGCTGTCCGATGTATTGAGCGATACAGGTGAACACTTCTTTGTGTCCGCGGTACCTGAAGTCAGTAGCGGGTTCTCGGCAGAGGCCTTGGAGTTCGATGCACAATCGTTCGCTCTAGACAGTGCATTGTCGTCAACTCCCGCCACCGATTACGGGGTAGTCGTTCAAGCTAGCCTGACGATGGCCGACTTGATGGAGCAGGTGCAGCCGCATTAACCGAAGACTGTAAAAGTCTCGATTGAAACCATCAGTCGCTTCGGGTCTTGATACGACTCCAAATCAGCAGGTGGCAACAGGTGTGATGCATGACGCGATGAGCGTCCGCCGTCGAGATAAGCAGGATCGCCCCGCTTGAGGGATATGAGCGCAGAAAATTGCTGGTCTTGAATCATTCAAGACCAGCATTGCGTTCGTTCGAGCCCAAAATCCGAGCAACAGACTTTCTGAGCTAGAGGATGCTCAGACTTCTGACCGAGTGGTTCGAACCACTGGCGAAGAGACAGGGGTTTTTCAACTGTGGATAACTTATTCCACAGTGACCGACTTCGCCAAATTGCGCGGCTGATCAACGTCAGTACCCTTGAGTACGGCGACGTAGTACGACAGCAGCTGCAGCGGGATGGTGTAGAGGATCGGCGACAGGATGTCGTGGATGTGCGGCATGTGCACCACGTGGGTGCCTTCACCGTTGGTCATGCCGGCCTTCTCGTCAGCGAAGACGATCAACTGGCCACCACGAGCGCGGACTTCCTGAAGGTTGGACTTCAGCTTCTCCAGCAGCTCGTTGTTCGGCGCCACGGTCACCACTGGCATGTCGTTATCCACAAGCGCCAACGGGCCGTGTTTCAACTCGCCGGCCGGATAGGCTTCGGCGTGGATATAGGAGATTTCCTTGAGCTTGAGCGCCCCTTCCATCGCCACCGGGAACTGCGCGCCACGGCCGAGGAACAGTGTGTGGTGTTTTTCGGCGAACAGTTCGGAGATTTTTTCCACGGTGCTGTCCATGGCCAGCGCTTCGCCCAGACGGGTCGGCAAACGACGCAGTTCTTCGACCAGCGTTGCTTCGACACCTTCGGCCAAGGTGCCACGAACCTGACCCAGGGAAAGCGTCAGCAACAGCAGGCCAACCAATTGCGTGGTGAAGGCTTTGGTCGATGCCACACCGATTTCGCGACCGGCCTGGGTCAACAAGGTCAGGTCGGATTCGCGCACCAGCGAGCTGATGCCGACGTTGCAGATCGCCAGGCTGGCGAGGTAACCCAGTTCCTTGGCGTTGCGCAACGCGGCCAGGGTGTCGGCGGTTTCACCGGACTGGGAAATGCTCACGAACAAGGTGTCCGGCTGCACTACCACCTTGCGGTAGCGGAATTCGCTGGCGACTTCGACCTGGCAAGGAATGCCGGCCAGCTCCTCGAGCCAGTAACGCGCGACCATGCCGGCGTGGTAACTGGTGCCGCACGCGACGATCTGTACGTTACGCACTTTGGCGAACAGCTCGGCGGCCTGTGGGCCGAATGCCTGTACCAGGACCTGGTTCTGGCTTAGGCGACCTTCCAGGGTGCGCTGAACCACGGACGGTTGCTCGTGGATTTCCTTGAGCATGAAGTGACGGAACTCGCCCTTTTCAGCGGCTTCGGCGCCGTCGCGATACTGCACGGCTTCGCGCTCGACAGCCTGGCCGTTGACGTCCCAGATCTGCACGCTGTCGCGGCGGATTTCGGCGATATCGCCTTCTTCCAGGTACATGAAGCGGTCGGTGACCTGACGCAGGGCCAACTGGTCGGACGCCAGGAAGTTTTCCCCCAGGCCCAGGCCGATCACCAGCGGGCTGCCGCTGCGGGCTGCGACCAGGCGATCAGGTTGCTTCATGCTGATCACTGCCAGGCCATAAGCACCGTGCAGTTCTTTGACAGTTGCCTTGAGGGCCACGGTCAGGTCGCTCAGATCCTTGAGTTTGTGGTTCAACAGGTGAGCGATGACTTCGGTGTCGGTGTCCGAGGTGAACACATAACCCAGGGCCTTGAGTTGTTCACGCAGGGCTTCGTGGTTCTCGATGATGCCGTTATGCACCACCGCCAGGTCGCCGGAGAAATGCGGGTGGGCATTGCGCTCGCACGGCGCACCGTGAGTAGCCCAGCGGGTGTGGGCAATGCCAAGACGCCCAAGCAGTGGCTCGGCGGCCAGTGCTTGTTCCAGTTCACTGACCTTGCCCGGACGACGCACGCGCTCGAGTTTTTCGTCGTTGGTGTAGACCGCCACGCCGGCACTGTCATACCCGCGGTATTCCAGACGCTTCAGGCCTTCGACCAGGATGGCGGTGATGTTACGTTCTGCGACTGCGCCGACAATTCCACACATGCTATTTCTCCTGACTGACAGCCGCGCAAATCAACGTGATGCCGCGGGCCTGAATCTGATCGCGAGCCTCTAATGGCAGGCGTTCATCGGTAATAAGGGTATGGACACTGCTCCAGGGCAGTTCCAGGTTGGGAATCTTGCGGCCGATCTTGTCGGCCTCCACCATCACGACCACTTCGCGGGCGACTTCGGCCATGACCCGGCTCAGCCCGAGCAGTTCGTTGAAGGTGGTTGTACCGCGAACCAGATCGATGCCATCGGCACCGATGAATAGCTGGTCGAAGTCGTAGGAGCGTAGGACCTGCTCGGCGACCTGCCCCTGAAAGGACTCGGAATGCGGGTCCCAGGTACCACCGGTCATCAACAGCACCGGTTCGTGCTCAAGTTCGCTCAGGGCATTGGCGACATGCAGCGAGTTGGTCATCACCACCAGGCCGGGTTGCTGTCCGAGTTCCGGGATCATGGAGGCAGTGGTACTGCCACTGTCGATAATGATCCGCGCATGCTCACGAATCCGCGCGACGGCGGCACGGGCGATGGCTTGCTTGTACTTGGAAATCGGCTGACCAAGATCCGCGACCAGTTCCTGAGGCATGGTGATCGCCCCGCCGTAACGACGCAGCAACAGGCCATGGCTTTCAAGTGCCGCCAGATCCTTGCGAATCGTAACTTCCGACGTTTCGAAACGCTTGGCCAACTCATCCACACTGACTTCGCCCTGCTCATTGAGCAAGGCGAGGATGTTGTGACGACGCTGAGGTGTATTACGCTTCGACATGAGCTGGTAAGTTTCGTTTCGAAAGATAACGGAAGCAATCAAAACCTATCAGCGAAACTTCGTCAAGCGCCAAGCGATAAAAAGAGCTGTGGATAACTTGCTAGCGATGGGCGTGAACGATGATGCATTCTTTCTGGAAAAATGCGCCGCTCTCGAATTCATCGCGAGCAAGCTCGCTCCTACAAGGGAATTGTGGATAACTCAGCCCTTCTTGATCTTCTCAGGCCGCTTCCAGCCATCGATGTTCTTCTGACGAGCACGCCCGATAGCCAACTGGGATTTATCCACAGTCGAGGTAATGGTCGAACCGGCAGCCGTGGTCGCACCGTCCAGGATATCCACAGGCGCTACCAACGAGTTGTTGGAACCGATGAACACGTCTTCACCCAGCACGGTTTTCCACTTGTTGGCACCGTCGTAGTTGCAGGTGATGGTGCCAGCACCGATGTTGGTGCGTGCGCCCACTTCGGCATCGCCCAGATAAGTCAGGTGACCGGCCTTGGCACCTTCGCCCAGGCGAGCGTTTTTCAACTCGACAAAGTTACCCACATGGGCCCGCGCTTCCAGCACGGAACCTGGACGCAGACGCGCGAACGGGCCAGCATCGCTGCCTTCACCCAGAATGGCACCCTCGATATGACTGTTGGCCTTGATGACCACGCCTTTGCGCAGGGTGCTGTCCTTGATCACGCAGTTCGGGCCGATCACCACGTCATCCTCAATGACCACTTTGCCTTCAAGGATCACATTGATGTCGATCAGCACATCGCGGCCTACGGTCACGTCTCCCCGTACATCGAATCGTGCCGGGTCGCGCAGCGTCACACCTTGAGCCATCAAACGACGACCGGCGCGCAATTGATAATGCCGTTCCAGTTCGGAGAGTTGCTTGCGGTCATTGGCGCCCTGCACTTCCATGGCGTCGTGCGGTTGCTCGGTGGCCACCACCAGACCATCGCTCACTGCCATGGCAATGATGTCGGTCAGGTAGTACTCGCCCTGGGCGTTGTTATTGGAGAGACGGCTCATCCAGTCGCCAAGGCGGGCAAAAGGCAGCGCCAGAATGCCGGTATTGCCTTCGGTGATCTTGCGTTCGGCTTCATTGGCATCTTTCTGTTCGACGATGGCCGCAACCTTGCCGGCGGCATCACGAACAATTCGGCCGTAACCGGTCGGGTCATCCAGCTCGACGGTCAGCAAGCCCAGCTGCTGCGGACCGACCTGCTTGAGCAGGCGCTGCAGGGTTTCGACCTCGATCAACGGCACATCACCGTAGAGCACCAGCACGGTGTCGGACTGAATGAACGGCACTGCCTGAGCAACGGCGTGACCGGTACCCAGCTGTTTATCCTGCAGGACGAAATTCAGGTCATCCGCTGCCAGGCGCTCGCGCACGGCATCGGCACCGTGACCGATCACGACGTGGATGCGCTGTGGATCAAGTTGCCGGGCGCTGTGGATAACATGGCCAAGCATCGAGTTGCCGGCAATCGGGTGCAAGACTTTCGGCAAA
The DNA here is from genome assembly GCF_002303925.1 of Pseudomonas sp. ACN8. Taxonomy (GTDB): domain Bacteria; phylum Pseudomonadota; class Gammaproteobacteria; order Pseudomonadales; family Pseudomonadaceae; genus Aquipseudomonas. The sequence continues at coordinate 120,277 of NZ_MRCS01000010.1, read as the reverse complement.
GCGGAACGCATGCGCGTGCCTTGGCCAGCAGCGAGAATAACGATTTCAAGAGACATGACTGGCTACCAATCCTGGGTGGTCAACGGCTGCGACCAGGTTGTAAAAGTCGGAAAAGAAAAAAGGGTAGCCGAGGCTACCCTTTTTAATCAATCACACAACAAGTGCTGCCTTAGTGGCCGAACTTCTTGCGGATCTGCTGGACGGTGCGCAGCTGAGCTGCAGCCTCGGCCAGACGTGCGGCAGCAGAACCGTAATCGAATTCCGCGCCTCGCTCATGCAGGGCTTTCTCGGCAGCCTTAACGGCTTCCAAAGCTGCGGCTTCGTCCAGGTCGGCAGCACGTTGCACGGTGTCGGCAAGAACCTTGACCATGTTCGGCTGAACCTCGAGGAAACCACCGGAGATGTAATACACCTCCTCTTCCCCGCCCTGCTTGACCAGGCGGATCGGACCTGGCTTCAGATTAGTGATCAGCGGCGCGTGACCCAGAGCGATACCAAGATCACCCAGTGCACCGTGCGCAATCACCATCTCGACCAGACCGGAAAAGATTTCTCCTTCCGCGCTGACGATATCGCAATGGACTGTCATAGCCATCTGATTGCCTCAACCTAAATTAGCGCCCGTTGCCGGGCGCCGGGATTACAGTTTCTTGGCTTTCTCGATCGCTTCTTCGATGCCGCCAACCATGTAGAACGCTTGTTCTGGCAGGTGGTCGTAGTCACCGTTGAGGATGCCTTTGAAGCCAGCAATGGTGTCTTTCAGGGAAACGTATTTACCCGATGCACCGGTGAAGACTTCAGCCACGAAGAACGGCTGCGACAAGAAGCGCTGGATCTTACGAGCACGGTTTACCAACTGCTTGTCGGCTTCCGACAGCTCGTCCATACCCAGGATCGCAATGATGTCCTTCAGTTCTTTGTAACGCTGCAGAACGTACTGAACGCCGCGAGCGGTGTCGTAGTGGTCCTGGCCGATTACGTTCGGGTCCAGCTGGCGCGAAGTCGAGTCGAGTGGATCGACCGCCGGGTAGATACCCAGGGAAGCGATGTCACGGGACAGAACGACGGTAGCGTCCAAGTGGGCGAAGGTGGTCGCTGGCGACGGGTCGGTCAAGTCATCCGCAGGTACGTATACCGCTTGGATCGAAGTGATCGAACCTTCCTTGGTCGAAGTGATACGTTCTTGCAGAACGCCCATCTCTTCAGCCAGGGTCGGCTGGTAACCTACTGCCGAAGGCATACGGCCCAGCAGTGCGGATACTTCAGTACCGGCCAGGGTGTAACGATAGATGTTGTCGACGAACAGCAGAACGTCGTTACCTTCGTCACGGAACTTCTCGGCCATGGTCAGGCCGGTCAGTGCTACGCGCAGACGGTTACCCGGCGGCTCGTTCATCTGACCGTAAACCAGTGCCACTTTGTCCAGAACGTTGGAGTCCTTCATCTCGTGGTAGAAGTCGTTACCCTCACGAGTACGCTCACCCACACCGGCGAACACGGAATAACCGCTGTGCTCGATGGCGATGTTACGGATCAGCTCCATCATGTTTACGGTTTTGCCTACACCGGCACCACCGAACAGACCGACTTTACCGCCTTTGGCGAACGGGCAAACCAGGTCGATAACCTTGATGCCGGTTTCCAGCAGGTCGTTGCCGCCTGCCTGTTCAGCGAACGAAGGCGCTGGACGGTGAATGCCCCAACGCTCTTCAGTGGCGATAGGACCAGCTTCGTCGATCGGGTTGCCCAGAACGTCCATGATCCGGCCCAGAGTCGCTTTACCGACCGGTACGGAGATGGCTGCGCCAGAGTCGACAACGTCCAGACCGCGCTTCAAGCCTTCGGTGGAACCCATCGCAATGGTACGAACCACGCCGTCGCCCAGCTGCTGCTGAACTTCCAGGGTGGTCCCGGCCGCGCTTTGTACAGTCAGCGCGTTGTAGATGCTCGGTACGCTGTCGCGTGGAAATTCCACGTCGATAACGGCGCCGATGATTTGAACGATACGTCCGCTACTCATAGCTGGATCCTCTGAATATTTGAACCGTTAAACCGCGGCAGCGCCGCCGACGATTTCCGAGATCTCTTGGGTGATCGCAGCCTGACGCGCCTTGTTGTAGACCAGCTGCAAATCGCTGATCAAATCACCGGCATTGTCGGTAGCGTTCTTCATCGCGATCATCCGCGCAGCTTGTTCAGCCGCGTTGTTCTCGACCACCGCCTGGTAGACCTGCGACTCCACGTAACGGACCATCAAGCCGTCCAGCAGCTCCTTGGCATCCGGTTCGTAGAGATAGTCCCAGTGGTGCTTGAGGTCTTGATCCGGGGTTGCCACCAGTGGAATCAACTGCTCCACGGTAGGCTGTTGCGTCATGGTGTTGATGAACTTGTTGGACACCACGGACAGGCGGTCAATACGGCCGTCCAGGTAGGCATCCAGCATCACCTTGACGCTGCCGATCAGATCATTGATCGACGGCTCTTCACCCAGGTGGCTGATAGCTGCAACGACGTTACCGCCGAAGTTGCGGAAAAAGGCCGCACCCTTGCTACCAACGACACACAGATCGATCTCGACGCCGTTTTCGCGGTTTACCGCCATGTCCTTGACCAGGGCCTTGAACAGGTTGGTGTTCAAGCCACCGCACAGACCACGGTCACTGCTCACTACGACATAACCGACACGCTTGATTTCGCGGTCGATCATGAACGGGTGGCGGTATTCCGGGTTGGCGTTGGCCAGATGCCCAATTACCTGGCGGATACGCTCCGCATAAGGACGGCTAGCAGCCATGCGCATTTGTGCCTTGCGCATTTTGCTGACCGCCACTTTTTCCATGGCGCTGGTAATCTTTTGCGTGCTTTTGATGCTCGCAATCTTACTGCGAATCTCTTTTGCGCCTGCCATGTAACACCTATCAGGTTAGCAAGCGGGAGCCTTGCGGCTCCCGCTGCGGCTTACCAGGTTTGGGTGGCCTTGAACTTCTCGATACCGGCTTTCATGCCAGCGTCGATTTCGTCATTGAAGTCACCTTTCACGTTGATCTTCGCCATCAAATCGGCGTGATCGCGGTTGAAGAAAGCAATCAGCGCTTGCTCGAAGCTGCCGATCTTGGCGATTTCAACGTCAGTCAGGAACCCACGCTCAGCGGCATACAGCGACAGCGCCATGTCAGCGATCGACATTGGTGCGTATTGCTTCTGCTTCATCAGCTCGGTAACGCGCTGACCATGCTCAAGTTGCTTACGGGTCGCTTCGTCCAGGTCAGAAGCGAACTGGGCGAATGCCGCCAGTTCACGGTACTGAGCCAGAGCGGTACGGATACCACCGGACAGCTTCTTGATGATCTTGGTCTGAGCGGCACCACCCACACGGGATACCGAAACACCGGCGTTCACTGCAGGGCGGATGCCCGAGTTGAACATGGCCGATTCCAGGAAGATCTGACCGTCGGTGATGGAAATCACGTTGGTCGGAACGAACGCGGAAACGTCGCCAGCCTGGGTTTCGATGATCGGCAGTGCGGTCAGGGAACCGGTTTTGCCGGTCACTGCGCCGTTGGTGAACTTCTCTACGTATTCTTCCGAAACGCGGGATGCGCGCTCCAGCAGACGGGAGTGGAGATAGAACACGTCGCCTGGGTAAGCTTCACGGCCTGGTGGACGGCGCAGCAGCAGGGAAATCTGGCGGTAAGCCACTGCTTGCTTGGACAGATCGTCATAAACGATCAGCGCGTCTTCACCGCGGTCGCGGAAGAATTCACCCATGGTGCAACCGGAGTACGGTGCCAGGAATTGCAGCGCAGGAGATTCCGAAGCACTGGCAGCCACGATGATCGTGTTGGCCAGGGCGCCGTTTTCTTCCAGCTTGCGAACCACGTTGGCGATGGTCGATTGTTTCTGACCGATCGCTACGTAGACGCAGAAAATGCCGCTGTTCTTCTGGTTGATGATCGCGTCGATCGCCAGAGCGGTTTTACCGATCTGACGGTCACCGATGATCAGCTCACGCTGGCCACGGCCGACAGGGATCATGGCATCGACAGCCTTGTAGCCAGTCTGTACAGGCTGGTCTACCGACTTACGCCAGATCACGCCTGGAGCAACTTTCTCGACCGCGTCGGTCTCGGTGTTGCCCAGTGGACCTTTGCCGTCAACAGGGTTACCCAGTGCGTCGACTACGCGACCCAGCAGTTCCTTACCAACCGGAACTTCCAGGATGCGGCCGGTGCACTTGGCGCTCATGCCTTCAGCCAGAGACTGGTATGCGCCCAATACAACGGCACCTACGGAGTCTTGCTCCAGGTTGAGGGCCATACCGAAGACGCCGCCCGGAAACTCGATCATCTCGCCGTACATTACGTCGGCCAGACCGTGAATCCGCACGATACCGTCAGATACGCTGACGACAGTGCCTTCGTTACGGGCTTGGGAGGTCACATCGAGCTTGTCGATGCGGCCCTTGATAATTTCACTTATTTCGGAAGGATTGAGTTGCTGCATTGCTCTGCTGCCCCTTCAAACTCAAGATTTCAATGCTTCGGCAAGTTTCGCGATTTTGCCGCGAATCGAGCCATCGATAACCAGGTCGCCGGCGCGGATGACGACACCACCAATAAGGGCAGCGTCCTCCGCAACTTGCAGGCGCACTTCCCGGTTGAGTCGTGCACTGAGAACCTTGGCGAGTTTGTCTTGCTGTTCTTGGTTCAATGCAAAAGCACTGGTCACTTCAACGTCTACCGACTTCTCTTGTTCGGCCTTGTACAGGTCAAACAGAGCGGCGATCTCCGGCAACAGCGGGAGACGGTCGTTTTCGGCAACGACGTGGATGAAGTTCTGTGCCTTGGCATCAAACTTGTCGCCGCACACGTCAATGAACGTGGCGGCCTTTTCTGCGCTCGTCAGTCGCGGGGCCTTGAGCACGCGCTGCATGGTGTCGTCTTCCGACACCGCTGCAGCCAGGCCGAGCATGGCTGACCAATTGGCCAGTTGCTGGTGGGCCTGAGCGTGCTCGAAGGCCGCCTTAGCGTAAGGTCGGGCCAACGTGGTCAGTTCTGCCATGATCGCCCTCGCTTAGATTTCAGCAGCCAGTTGGTTAACCAGCTCTGCGTGCGCGTTTTGATCGATTGTGGCACCCAGGATCTTCTCGGCGCCGCCGACTGCCAGCAAGCCCACTTGGGCACGCAGCGCGTCTTTGACACTGTTCAGTTCCTGTTCGATCTCGGCTTGAGCCTGAACCTTCACACGGTCAGCGTCGACACGGGCTTTTTCAACAGCCTCTTCGACAATCTGGTTACCGCGTTTCTTGGCTTGCTCGATGATTTCAGCTGCCTGAGCTTTCGCTTCGCGCAGTTGGTGACCCGCTTTCTCTTGGGCCAACTCCAGGTCGCGAGCTGCACGGCTGGCAGCGTCCAGACCATCAGCGATCTTCTTTTGACGTTCGTGCAGAGCCGCAATGACCGGAGGCCATACGAACTTCATGCAGAACAGTACAAAAATCAGGAACGCAACGGACTGGCCAATCAGGGTCGCATTAATGTTCACGCCAACACCTCGCAGTTACGTTGTCCATCACACCAAATTACCCGGAAGATCCGAGTAATTAGCCAGCGATTTGACCAACGAACGGGTTCGCAAAGGTGAAGAACAGAGCGATACCAACACCGATCATGGTTACGGCGTCGAGCAGACCGGCAACGATGAACATTTTAACTTGCAGCATTGGAACCATTTCTGGCTGACGCGCTGCGCCTTCCAGGAACTTGCCGCCCAGCAGGCCGAAACCAATTGCGGTACCCAGTGCGCCCAGGCCGATCAACAGTGCAACAGCGATAGCGGTTAGACCAACTACAGTTTCCATCTTTCCTCCCGACTTTTACGTCGTATGGTTTAGGTTTTTTAGATTAAAGCGGTAAAACAAATCGTTTCAGATGCCCCGCAAGGAGCACCTTCCCGTTTTACCGGGAAGGACATCAGACTAGTCGAGACTGGCCTTAATGGTTTTCTTCGTGTGCCATCGACAGGTAAACGATGGTCAACATCATGAAGATGAACGCCTGCAGGGTGATGATCAGGATGTGGAACACAGCCCACGCCCACTGCAGAACAACGCCCAGGCCACTAAGCCAGAGCAGACCGCTGCCGAACATCACAGCAATCAGAATGAAGACCAGCTCGCCGGCGTACATGTTGCCGAACAGACGCAGAGCCAGGGAGATCGGCTTGGCGATCAGGGTCACGAATTCCAGCAGGAAGTTCACCGGGATCAGCAGGGCCTGAACGAAGATGTTCTTGCTGCCGAACGGGTGCAGGGTCAGCTCGCCGATGAAGCCGCCGAGGCCCTTGACCTTGATGCTGTAGAAAATGATCAGTGCGAAGACCGAGAACGCCATGCCCAGGGTCGCGTTCGGGTCGGTGGTCGACACGGCGCGGAACGGGATGTGGTGGTCGCCGGTGATCAGGATGGCCAGTTGAGGAATCCAGTCGACCGGTACCAGGTCGACGGCGTTCATCAGGAACACCCAGACGAAGATGGTCAGTGCCAGCGGTGCAATCACCGGGCTACGGCCATGGAAGCTGTCTTTCACGCTGCCATCGACGAATTCGACCAAAACTTCAACGAAGTTCTGCAAAGCACCTGGCTGACCCGAAGTCGCTTTTTTTGCCGCCATGCGGAAAAGAAGAACGAAGATCAGACCCAATGCGACCGACCAGCCGAGAGTATCGACATGGAAAGCCCAGAAGCCCATTTCCTTGGCTTCTGCTGCGGTGTGGGCAAAGCCCCAGCCGCCGGTAGGGAGCTGACCGAAGGTCAGGTTCTGCAAGTGGTGCTGGATATAGCCCGAAGCGGTTGTTTCTGCCATGGTTGCCTCAAACGCCCTAAGGTCTCGAAAGTCTTGTTCTCATCAGCAGGGGAGCGAACCAGCTGACTGACTGAGTCAGCACGAAGGCACCGAATACTGCAATCGGCGCCAGTGGCTTCACACCTGCAAACACCAGTGCAAACAGCACTGCCGTCAAAATCAGTTTGCCTGCCTCGCCGGCATAAAAAGACCGGACGATGGACTGGGCCGCTCGAGCGCCGGAAAACCGAAATGCCCTGTGAGCGAAATAAACATTGGGTAGCAAGGCTATCAGGCCTCCGCAGAGTCCCGAGTACCCGGCAACGACTCCATATCGGTACCAAAGCGCCAAAGCGGCGATCAGCAACACGACAAATTGAGCCATTAACACCGGAAAAACTGCCAGGCGATGGAAGGGCAGGCGGTTTGGCGTGCGGGTTTCCATCACTTTTACTCTCCAATGGTCGGCTGCCGAAATTCAATAACTTGGCATAATTTGTGCCGACAAAATGCGCGCAGAGTATAGGGGCGGTTCTGCCCCTATTCAACTGTCAGGTAGTGATTTCCGACTGCGCGCTACATGAGGAAATGTTTCAGCGGATATGTGCAAGTACGCCTTGAAGCTCATCCAGTGAGTTGTAGCCAATCACCAACTGCCCTTTACCCTTCTTACCGTGGCGGATCTGCACCGCAGAGCCTAGGCGCTCGGCCAGGCGCTGTTCGAGACGGGCGATATCCGGGTCCGGTTTTGCCGGTTCAACAGGCTCCGGTTTCCCACTCAACCACTGGCGAACCAGTGCCTCGGTTTGGCGCACGGTCAGCCCGCGTGCGACAACATGTCGCGCCCCTTCAACCTGTTGAATTTCCGGCAAACCGAGCAATGCACGGGCATGACCCATTTCCAGGTCGCCGTGGGACAACATGGTCTTGATGACTTCCGGCAAGGAAATCAGGCGCAACAGGTTGGCCACGGTCACCCGGGACTTGCCCACAGCCTCGGCTACCTGTTGCTGGGTCAGCTGGAACTCCTGCTGCAAACGCTGCAGGGCCACGGCTTCTTCAATCGGGTTCAGGTCTTCGCGCTGGATATTCTCGATCAGGGCGATAGCGATCGCGGTTTCATCGGGTACATCGCGAACCATCGCCGGGATCGTTTCCTGCCCGGCTTGCTGGCTGGCGCGCCAGCGGCGTTCGCCGGCAATGATCTCGAAGCGGCCGCTGCCGATCGGGCGAACCACGATGGGCTGCATGACACCCTGGGCCTTGATCGACTGCGCCAGCTCTTCGAGCGCCTGCGGATCCATGTCACGACGCGGCTGGTACTTGCCGCGCTGGAGCAGATCCAGGGGAAGGTGCTGCAGCTCACGCTGATCGGCTTGCGCCGCTTGTTCTTCCAGCGAGCTGACAGTCGGACCACTCAACAGAGCATCCAGTCCACGTCCGAGACCTCGTTTCTTGACGGCCATGGGGATTCCTTAAGTTGCCTGAGCAGCGGCGATGCGTGAGTTTTTGCGTTGACGACGAACCATCTCGCCCGCCAATGCCAGGTAGGCAACGGCGCCTCGCGACGCTTTGTCGTACGCCAGCGCCGGCATGCCGTAGCTTGGTGCTTCGGCCAGACGGATGTTGCGTGGAATGACGGTATCGTAGAGCTGCTCGCCGAAGTGTTCCTTGAGCTGCGCCGAGACATCGTTCATCAGGCTAAGGCGCGGGTCGTACATCGTGCGCAGCAGGCCTTCGACCTTCAGGTTCGGGTTCAGCAGTTCAGAGATACGCTTGATGTTATCCACAAGGTCGCTCAAGCCTTCGAGTGCGAAATACTCGCACTGCATGGGGATAATGACCCCGTCGGCGGCAACCAGTGCGTTCAGGGTCAGCATCGACAGCGACGGCGGGCAGTCGATCAGGATGTAATCGTAGTTTTCCCGGATCGGCGCCAGCGCGCTGCGCAGACGGCTTTCCTTCATCTGCATTTCCAGCAGAACCACTTCGGCCGCGGTGAGATCGCGGTTGGCCGGCAACAGCTGGTAACCACCGTGTTCGGAGTAGTGCATGGCCTGGGCCAGGTCACATTCGCCGATCAGCAGGTCGTAGACCGAGTTTTCCAGGCCATGTTTATCCACACCGCTACCCATGGTGGCGTTGCCCTGTGGATCGAGATCGATCAACAGCACCCGGCGCTTGGTCGCGACCAGGGATGCTGCGAGGTTGATGCAGGTGGTGGTTTTGCCCACGCCACCCTTTTGGTTCGCAATCGCGAATACCTTAGCCATTCTTGCTTGTGTTCCCAATCATGCCGTGCGGCGCAGTATCAGCAGATGGCGTTGGCCTTGGCAACCAGGTACGGCCAGGGCGTGTTCGCTATCGAGGTGGAAGTCTGCCGGCAATGCTACCAGCTCATCGGCCGGATGAACGCCCTTCATTGCCAGCCAGCGTGTTTCGCTATCGCCGAGGTGGCGAGTCCAGTTACTGAAGTTTTCCATGCTGCTGAACGCCCGGGAAATGATCCCGTTGAATGGCTGTGCAGGCTGGAATGCTTCGACGCGACTGTGGATAACTTGCAGGTTATCCAGTTTGAGTTCGAGTTTGACCTGGGTCAGGAAGCGGGTTTTCTTGCCGTTGCTGTCCAGGCAGGTCACCTGGGACTCGGGAAACAGGATCGCCAGCGGAATGCCAGGCATGCCGCCGCCGCTGCCGACGTCGAGCCAGCGACCGTTTTCGATGAACGACATCACGCTCAGGCTATCGAGCAAGTGACGGGAAACCATTTCGTCCGGATCACGCACGGCGGTGAGGTTGTAAGCCTTGTTCCATTTGATCAACAGGGCCAGGTAACCCAGCAACTGTGCGTGCTGGGTTTCTGTCAGCGTGACACCGAGTTGGCGAGCACCTGTGGATAACTCTTCTGCGTGTTGCGAAGTGACCAACGAACTCAAGCGCTTTGCTCCAACTGACGGCCCGCGCCGCGTTTTTTCAAATGAATCATCAACAGCGAAATGGCTGCCGGCGTAACGCCCGGGATACGCGAGGCCTGACCCAGGGTTTCTGGACGGGTCGCGCCGAGCTTGCTCTGGATCTCCTTGGAGAGACCGGAAATGTTCGTGTAATCGATATCCACAGGCAGTCTGGTGTCTTCGCTGGCACGCAAGCGGGCGATTTCATCCTGTTGACGATCGATGTAGCCGGCGTACTTGGTCTTGATTTCGACCTGCTCGGCAACCTGTGGATCTTCTGCGCCCCCACCGGTCACGGCAATCAGACCAGCGTAGTCGATTTCCGGACGGCTCAAGAGATTGAGCAGGTTGTATTCGTGAGTCAGTGGCGTGCCGAATTTTTCGGCAATGGCATCGCCCTGTTCGGTGCCCGGGCGTACCCAGGTGCTTTTCAGGCGCTGCTCTTCCAGTTCGATGCTTTCGCGTTTTTTGCAGAAAGCCGCCCAGCGCACGTCATCCACCAGGCCCAGTTCGCGACCTTTTTCGGTCAAGCGCAGGTCGGCGTTGTCTTCGCGCAGGATCAGACGATATTCGGCGCGGGACGTGAACATCCGGTACGGCTCTTGGGTACCAAGGGTGATCAGGTCGTCGACCAACACACCGATATAGGCCTCGTCGCGACGCGGGCACCAGGCCTCTTTGCCTTGTGCACGCAGTGCAGCGTTGGTTCCGGCGAGCAAACCCTGCGCACCGGCTTCTTCGTAACCGGTTGTACCGTTGATTTGCCCGGCGAAGAACAGACCGCCGATGACTTTGGTTTCCAGGCTGTATTTCAAATCCCGTGGATCGAAGTAGTCGTACTCGATCGCGTAGCCAGGACGCACGATGTGCGCGTTTTCCATGCCGCGGATCGATTGCACGATCTGCAATTGCACGTCGAACGGCAAGCTTGTGGATATCCCGTTCGGATACAGCTCATGGGTGGTCAAACCTTCCGGTTCGATGAACACCTGATGGCTTTCCTTGTCGGCGAAGCGATGGATCTTGTCTTCGATCGACGGGCAATAACGCGGGCCGATGCCTTCGATCTCGCCGGCAGCGGAATACATCGGCGAACGGTCGAGGTTCGCGGCAATGATTTCGTGGGTACGGGCATTTGTGTGGGTAATCCAGCAACTGACCTGTCGTGGATGCTGTTCCTTGTTGCCCATGAACGACATCACCGGGATCGGCGTATCACCCGGTTGTTCGGACATCACCGAGAAATCCACGGACCGGCCGTCGATACGCGGTGGAGTACCGGTTTTCAAACGACCCACACGCAATGGCAGTTCACGCAGACGGTGAGCCAGCGCGATCGATGGCGGATCACCGGCGCGACCGCCGGAAAAATTCTGCAAACCGATGTGGATAAGTCCACCGAGGAACGTGCCGGTGGTCAGCACCACGGAATCGGCGAGGAAACGCAGACCCATTTGCGTGACAACACCACGAACTTGTTCCTGCTCAACGATCAGGTCGTCAGCGGCCTGTTGAAATATCCACAGGTTCGGCTGGTTTTCCAGGATTTCGCGGACAGCTGCCTTGTACAGAACCCGGTCTGCCTGTGCGCGGGTTGCGCGCACGGCCGGGCCTTTGCGGCTGTTCAACACGCGAAACTGGATGCCGCCTTTATCGGTGGCCATGGCCATCGCGCCGCCGAGGGCGTCGATTTCCTTGACCAGGTGGCTTTTGCCGATCCCGCCAATGGCCGGATTGCAACTCATGGCACCGAGGGTTTCCACGTTATGCGTCAGCAACAGGGTTTTAACCCCCATACGTGCTGAGGCCAGTGCTGCCTCGGTACCGGCATGACCGCCGCCGATGACGATCACTTCAAAACGGGAAGGGAAATCCACCACGCACCTCGTGCCTGCTTAAGTAGGTAATTCAGGAATAGTTTGAGCTCAGGTTTTTGGACCTGGTCGACAAGTATAGGGACTTCGCCCTTCCTAAAGAACCCTTTGCACAAAATTTAACCAGCTGTGGAAAAGTCGGAGTTATAGAAATTAAAAAGAAAGAAATTTATTAAATCTTTGTTTTTATGTTTATTTCTATGCACCCACCTTTCTGTGGATAGATTGATGCAGGCCTTTGTTTTCAATATGTACAGAGATTCAAAACCCTGTGTTCATGTACCAATGAGGCCCTTGGATAACCGGTGTAAGCCTGTGGATGAAAGGGGTGGTTATCCACAGAGGCGGTTATGTTCAGTTTTCGAGCCCTGTTATCAACTGACCTTAGCGTCGGTTATTCACAGGGCTTAATCCACAGAAAAGCTCCGTTTGCTCGAATTTCAGGTACAGGAATTACGCTCAAGCAGACGAAGCCCGCTCGGCACTGGAGGTTATTTTCAGAAAAGGAGAAAGCAGACAGGCACGAATGGCCTGTCTGTGAATAACAGGAGGGCTACTTACCGATACAGAAGCTGGAGAAAATTCGCCCCAGCAGATCGTCAGAGCTGAAGGCACCAGTGATTTCACCCAACGACTGCTGAGCCTGGCGCAAATCCTCGGCCAATAACTCGCCAGCACCGGCCAGGGTCAATTGCGCGCGGCCATGCTCGAGAGCAGCACTGGCATGACGTAGCGCCTCAAGGTGTCGCCGGCGAGCGCTGAAGCTGCTTTCAGACGTTTGTTCATAGCCCATGCAGGCCTTGAGGTGATCACGCAGCAACTCCAGTCCGATACCACCCGATTTGGCGCTCAGGCTGATGGTGACATGACCGTCCTGGCTGACCTCCAGGGCAATGGCTTCGCCTGTAAGGTCGGCCTTGTTGCGGATCAGGGTGACTTTCGCGGGATCGGGACGAATTTCGAGAAACTCCGGCCACAGCGCGAACGGATCGAGGGCTTCGGGCGCTGTGGCATCGACCACCAGCAATACCCGATCCGCTTCGCCGATGGCCTTCAAGGCACGCTCGACGCCGATTTTTTCAACATGATCATCGGTATCGCGCAGACCGGCGGTATCCACGACGTGCAGCGGCATGCCATCGATGTGGATATGTTCGCGAAGCACGTCACGGGTGGTACCGGCAATTTCCGTTACGATCGCTGCTTCACGCCCGGCCAGGGCATTGAGCAGGCTGGATTTGCCGGCATTCGGACGACCGGCAATGACCACGGTCATGCCGTCACGCAGCAAGGCACCCTGCCCGGCTTCGCGGATTACAGTGGATAACTCGTCGCGCACCTTGTCGAGCATGCTCAGGACGTGACCATCGGCGAGGAAGTCGATTTCCTCTTCCGGAAAATCGATGGCCGCTTCGACATAGATGCGCAGGCCGATCAATTGCTCGGTGAGGTTATGCACACGCGACGAGAAGGCACCCTGCAGGGAGCGCAACGCATTTCGCGCAGCCTGGGCGGAACTGGCTTCAATCAGGTCGGCAATGGCTTCGGCCTGGGCGAGGTCCAGTTTGTCGTTGAGGAAGGCGCGCTCACTGAATTCCCCCGGCCGGGCGAGACGGCAACCCAGTTCCAGACAGCGTTTGAGCAGCATATCCAGAACAATCGGGCCGCCATGGCCTTGCAGCTCCAGGACATCTTCGCCAGTGAACGAGTTCGGGCCGGGGAAATACAAGGCAATGCCCTGGTCCAGCACCTCGTCGTTTTCACTGAAAAACGGACCGTAGTGAGCAAATCGCGGCTTGAGCTCGCGACCACTGAAGGCCTTGGCCGCAACGCTGGCCAACGGCCCGGAAATACGCACGATGCCTACACCGCCGCGACCTTGAGCGGTGGCGACGGCTGCGATGGTTTCACGAGGAACGCTCATAAACCGGTATCCAGACAAAAGTGACAGATAGCAAAACGCCCCACTAGGGGGCGTTTTGAGTGGTTATCCACAGTGTAAATCAGGCAGCTGCTTTAGCGGCTGCTTCGATCTTACGTGTGATGTACCACTGTTGGGCGATCGACAGGCAGTTGTTCACTACCCAGTACAGCACCAGACCAGCCGGGAACCACAGGAAGAAGAAGGTGAAGATGATTGGCATCAGCTTCATCACCTTGGCCTGCATCGGATCCGGAGGAGTCGGGTTCAGCTGCTGCTGGATGAACATGGTTGCACCCATGATGATCGGCAGAATGAAGAACGGATCCTTGATCGACAGGTCAGTAATCCACAGCATGAACGGCGCCTGACGCATCTCGACGCTTTCCAGCAGAACCCAGTACAGCGAGAGGAAAACCGGCATCTGCACGAGGATTGGCAAGCAACCACCCAGCGGATTGATCTTCTCTTTCTTGTACAGCTCCATCATGGCTTGCGACATTTTCTGCCGGTCATCGCCATGTTGCTCTTTCAGCGCGGCCAGTTTCGGTGCCACTGCACGCATGCGCGCCATGGATTTGTAGCTGGCAGCCGACAGCGGGAAGAAGATCCCTTTGATCAGCATGGTCAGGAAGATGATCGACCAGCCCCAGTTACCCACAATGGCGTGGATATGTTGCAGCAACCAGAAGATCGGTTGGGCGATGAACCACAGAATGCCGTAGTCGACCGTCAGCTCCAGACCTGGGGACAACTCTTTCAGCACGGCCTGGCTTTTCGGACCAGCGTACAGAACGGCGCTGGTTTCAGCCTTGGCACCCGGTGCAACACTCATCGATGGACCGGTGTAGCCGATGATGTAGTTGCCTTTGCTGTCTTTACGGGTCTGGACGACGTTGTTTTCGCCCTTGGCCGGAATCCATGCGGTCACGAAGTAGTGCTGCAACCAGGCAACCCAACCGCCAGTGACGGTTTCTTTCAGCGGCGCCTTGTCCATGTCCTTCATGGACACTTTCTTGTACGGCTCGGAACTTGTCCACAGGGCGGCCCCCAGGTAAGTCGCGGTACCAGTAGCCGTGGTCGACGAAGGATCGGCGCTGGCGTCGCGCTTCAACTGGGCGAACATCGCACCGGTCCAGGGCTGGGCGCTCTGGTTGTCGATCAGGTAGGAAACGGTTACGTCATACAGGCCGCGTTTCAGGGTGAAACGCTTGATGTAGTTGACGCCGTCCTTGCTGAACTTCAGGTCAACGACCAATTGGTCCTGACCGTCGGCCAGCTGATAAACCTTCTTCTCCGAGGAATAAACCGGACGACCGGCCGGATTTGCATCCGGACCGTTGGTGCCGATCAGACCGCTTTGCGCCAGATAAGTACGTTCGCCGCCGTTATCGAACAGCTGGAACGGAATTTCCGGGTGATCCTGACGACGCGGATACAGTGGCAGGGTCAGCTGGGCAACATCGCCACCTTGTGGGTCGACAGCCAGGTCCAGTACATCCGTTTTGATCTGGATGAGGTCCTTGCTCACAGCCACCGGCGTTTCGGCAGGTGCGCTGGTGTCGCTTGCAGCACGTGGAATGTCGTCACTGGCGGAAGCGTTGGAGCCAGATGCCGTATCCGGCAGGCCCGATGCAGTCGTATTGGTGGCAACATTCTGAGTCGGCAGGGCAGCCTGGCCATAGTCCTGGTTCCATTTAAGAACCATAACGTAGGACACGATTGCCAGGGCGACGATCAGGATCGTGCGTTTGATATCCATGATTACTCGGCCATCGAAGAAGAACGGGAGGTAGGGATAGGTGGAACCGGGTCATAACCACCGGAATTCCACGGATGACAGCGACCTAAACGACGAAAGGTCAGCCAGCCACCGCGAAGAAGGCCATGATTTTCGATGGCTTCTAACGCGTAGCAAGAACAGCTGGGGTAGAAACGACAGTGATCGGCCATCAGGGGACTAATGGCATAGCGATAAAACTGGATCGGAACGAGTGCCAGTTTACGCATCCGGACTGTCTACCCCTACAGGTTCGGTTTTAACTGCTGGTACCGGCGAACTGCGAGCCAGTCGTTTCCAGAGTTTGCCGAGATGCTGAATCAATTCGGGGTTTTCTACGTCACCCAAACCTTTACGCGCGACGATAACAATGTCCCAACCGACCAGAGAATCCTGGTTCAGGCGAAACGATTCGCGCATCAGACGTTTGAGGCGATTGCGCTCGACGGAGAGCTTTACGCTCTTTTTCCCGATAACCAACCCGAGACGGGGGTGATCAAGATCGTTGTTGCGCGCAAGGAGCAGGAGATTTTTCCCCGGAACCTTGCCGGTAGGGGAGTCAAAGACTGCCTTGAAATGCCGGGGGGTAAGCAGACGCTTTTCCCGACTGAAGTCCTGACTCACCTCCAGTGCCGGATTATCAAACTGCCAGACGCGCACGACCTTTGGCGCGACGACGCGACAGGACGGCACGACCGTTCTTGGTAGCCATGCGAGCACGGAAACCGTGGGTACGAGCGCGTTTGATAGTGCTTGGTTGGAAAGTACGTTTCATTGTCGTGTTACCTGGTTCGTCCACAACGGGCCGGAATGGCCCCCGTTTTAAGAGACCGGGGATTCTAGAGAAAGCAAGCCTTCAGGTCAATTTCCAACCAACGTTTCCTTATAAATAGATCTCCGGAGGTTTTTCTGTGTTCGCACCTTGCGTAGATATAAAAATAAGAAAGGAAAGTATTTAAAGCTTTTCTGTAAAGCTTATAAAAGCTAGGTGCGCATTCATCTGTGGATAAGTTGATTCAGGCCTTGTTTTACCAGCTGTACAGAGAATGACAACTACGGTGGAAAACAGTGTTCAGCCTGTGCTGCGCTGTCGGATAACCTGTGTGTGAAAGGTGGCTTTATCCACAGGCCGGTTATCCACCGAGTTTCGCCCCCACTTGTACAATGACCTTAACCCCGGTTATCCACAGAGCTTATGCACAGACCACTGGTCGCCTTTTTTGCGTATAAAACGGAGATTCTTCTTGGGCGATGAACCACCTTCGTGTGGATAAGTCGGCGTCTGGTCGCTACAATGGCCGCTTGTTTTTGCCTCACCGGCTTTCAACTTAGGGGATATCCGTGTCAGTGGAACTTTGGCAGCAGTGCGTGGAGCTTCTGCGCGATGAGCTGCCTGCCCAACAATTCAACACTTGGATCCGTCCACTACAGGTCGAAGCCGAAGGCGACGAGTTGCGTGTCTATGCGCCCAATCGTTTTGTTCTGGACTGGGTCAACGAAAAATACCTGGGGCGTGTTCTCGAATTGCTCGATGAACACGGCAATGGCATGGCACCTGCGCTTTCCCTGTTAATAGGCAGCAAACGCAGTTCGGCACCTCGTGCCGCGCCCAATGCTCCCCTGGCTGCCGCGGCTTCCCAGGCCCAGGCTGCTCAAGCGCCAGCCAGTCCGCCGACGGCACCTGCCGCCGCGTCGACCAAGCGTGCGACGCAAAAAGTGTCTGAGGTCATTGAGGAAGAACCTTCCCGTGACAGCTTCGACCCGATGGCCGGCGCCAGTTCGCAACAGGCTCCGGTTCGCGCCGAACAACGTACCGTGCAGGTCGAAGGTGCGCTCAAGCACACCAGTTACCTGAACCGCACCTTTACCTTCGAGAATTTCGTTGAAGGTAAATCCAACCAGCTGGCGCGCGCCGCCGCCTGGCAGGTGGCAGATAACCCCAAGCACGGTTACAACCCGCTCTTCCTTTATGGTGGCGTTGGCTTGGGTAAAACCCACTTGATGCACGCTGTGGGTAACCATCTATTAAAGAAGAACCCGAATGCCAAGGTGGTGTACCTGCATTCCGAGCGTTTCGTGGCAGACATGGTCAAGGCCCTGCAGCTGAATGCGATCAACGAGTTCAAACGCTTCTACCGTTCGGTGGACGCGTTGCTGATCGATGACATTCAGTTCTTCGCCCGCAAGGAGCGTTCCCAGGAAGAGTTTTTCCACACCTTCAACGCCCTGCTCGAAGGTGGCCAGCAGGTTATTCTCACCAGTGACCGCTACCCGAAAGAAATCGAAGGCCTTGAAGAACGCCTGAAATCCCGCTTTGGCTGGGGCCTGACCGTAGCGGTCGAGCCGCCGGAGCTGGAAACCCGCGTGGCTATCCTGATGAAGAAGGCCGATCAGGCCAAAGTCGAGCTGCCTCACGATGCCGCGTTCTTCATTGCCCAGCGCATTCGCTCCAACGTCCGTGAGCTGGAAGGCGCGCTCAAGCGCGTGATTGCCCACTCGCACTTCATGGGCCGCGATATCACCATTGAGCTGATTCGCGAATCCCTGAAGGACTTGTTGGCGTTGCAGGATAAACTGGTCTCTGTGGATAACATTCAGCGCACTGTCGCCGAGTACTACAAGATCAAGATCTCTGACTTGCTGTCCAAACGCCGTTCGCGTTCGGTCGCTCGTCCGCGTCAGGTCGCCATGGCATTGTCCAAGGAACTGACCAACCACAGCCTGCCGGAAATCGGTGATGTGTTTGGCGGTCGCGACCATACAACGGTCTTGCACGCGTGCCGCAAGATCAACGAACTTAAGGAATCCGACGCGGACATCCGCGAGGACTACAAGAACCTGCTGCGTACGCTGACCACTTGATGAACACCAGCGCAGCTTATTAAGGCAAGGGACTAGACCATGCATTTCACCATTCAACGCGAAGCCCTGTTGAAACCCCTGCAACTGGTCGCAGGCGTCGTCGAACGCCGACAGACCTTGCCGGTACTTTCCAACGTGCTGCTGGTTGTCGAAGGCCAGCAATTGTCGCTGACCGGTACCGACCTGGAAGTCGAGCTGGTTGGTCGTGTTCAACTCGAAGAGCCGGCGGATCCGGGTTCCATCACCGTGCCTGCGCGCAAGCTGATGGACATCTGCAAAAGCCTGCCGAACGATGCGCTGATCGACATCAAGGTCGACGAGCAGAAGCTTGTGGTCAAGGCTGGCCGTAGCCGCTTCACTCTGTCGACACTGCCGGCCAACGACTTCCCTACCGTGGAAGAAGGCCCGGGTTCGCTGACCTGCAGCCTGGAGCAAAGCAAGCTGCGTCGTCTGATCGAACGCACCAGCTTCGCCATGGCCCAGCAGGACGTGCGTTATTACCTCAACGGCATGCTGCTGGAAGTTTCCGCCGGTGTGATCCGCGCCGTGGCCACCGACGGTCACCGTCTGGCCATGTGCTCAATGCAGGCCGATATCGGTCAGCCGGATCGTCACCAGGTCATCGTGCCGCGTAAGGGTATCCTCGAGCTGGCACGCCTGCTCACCGAGCCGGACGGCAATGTCAGCATCGTGCTGGGTCAGCATCACATCCGCGCCACCACCGGTGAGTTCACCTTCACTTCGAAACTGGTCGACGGTAAATTCCCGGACTATGAGCGTGTTCTGCCTAAGGGCGGCGACAAGCTGGTACTTGGCGATCGCCAGGCTCTGCGCGAAGCGTTCAGCCGTACCGCCATTCTGTCCAACGAGAAGTACCGTGGTATCCGTCTGCAACTGGCGAGCGGTCAGCTGAAGATCCAGGCGAACAACCCGGAGCAGGAAGAGGCGGAAGAAGAAGTGGGCGTTGAATACAACGGCGGCTCTCTGGAAATCGGCTTCAACGTGAGCTACCTGCTCGACGTACTGGGCGTGATGACCACTGAGCAGGTTCGTCTGATCCTGTCCGACTCCAACAGCAGTGCGCTGGTGCAGGAATCGGATAACGACGACTCGGCCTACGTTGTCATGCCGATGCGTCTGTAATAGCTAGATGTCCTTAAGTCGCGTCTCGGTCACCGCGGTGCGCAATCTGCACCCGGTGACCTTCTCCCCCTCCCCCCGCATCAATATTCTTTACGGCGCCAACGGCAGTGGCAAAACCAGTGTTCTGGAAGCCATCCATCTGCTGGGGCTTGCCCGTTCGTTTCGCAGCACTCGTTTGTTGCCGGTCATTCAATACGAACAATTGGCATGCACGGTTTTTGGCCAGGTTGAACTGGCGGAGGGTGGGCAAAGCGCCTTGGGCATTTCGCGGGATCGCCAAGGCGAATTCCAGATCCGTATCGATGGGCAGAACGCGCGCAGCGCCGCGCAACTGGCCGAGATACTGCCACTGCAACTGATCAATCCGGACAGCTTTCGATTGCTGGAAGGTGCGCCGAAGATTCGCCGACAGTTTCTGGACTGGGGTGTGTTCCACGTGGAACCGCGCTTCATGTCAACCTGGCAGCGCTTACAGAAGGCCCTGCGCCAGAGAAACTCTTGGCTGCGGCATGGTACACTTGACGCCGTTTCACAAGCGGTTTGGGACAGGGAACTGTGCCAGGCCAGCGCTGAAATTGATGAATACCGCCGCGCTTATATCAAAGCCTTGAAACCAGTCTTTGAACAAACCTTGAGCGAACTGGTTGAGCTTGAAGGCTTGACGCTCAGCTATTACCGCGGCTGGGACAAGGACCGAGAACTGAGTGCTGTGCTCGCCGGGTCTCTTCAGCGAGACCAGCAAATGGGGCATACCCAGGCGGGACCACAACGTGCTGATTTGCGTCTCAGACTGGGCGCACACAACGCCGCGGACATCTTGTCCCGTGGCCAGCAGAAGTTGGTGGTTTGCGCATTACGGATTGCCCAAGGGCACTTGGTCAGCCAGGCTCGACGCGGTCAGTGTATTTATCTGGTGGATGACTTGCCGTCCGAACTGGACGAGCACCACCGTCGCGCGCTTTGCCGCTTGTTGGAAGACTTACGCTGCCAGGTCTTTATCACCTGTGTAGATCACGAATTATTGAGGGAAGGCTGGCAGACGGAAACGCCAGTCGCTCTGTTCCACGTGGAACAGGGCCGTATCACCCAGACCCACGACCATCGGGAGTGAAGGCATTGAGCGAAGAAAATACGTACGACTCAACGAGCATTAAAGTGCTGAAAGGCCTGGATGCCGTACGCAAACGTCCCGGTATGTACATTGGTGACACCGACGATGGCAGCGGTCTGCACCACATGGTGTTCGAAGTGGTCGATAACTCGATCGACGAAGCTCTCGCCGGCCACTGCGACGACATTAGCATCATCATTCACCCGGATGAGTCCATCACCGTTCGTGACAACGGTCGTGGCATCCCGGTAGACGTGCACAAAGAAGAAGGCGTTTCGGCAGCCGAGGTCATCATGACCGTGCTGCACGCCGGCGGTAAGTTCGACGACAACTCCTATAAAGTATCCGGCGGTCTGCACGGTGTAGGTGTGTCGGTGGTGAACGCACTGTCCAAAGAGCTTGTTCTTACGGTGCGCCGCAGCGGAAAAATCTGGGAACAGACTTACGTCCATGGTGTTCCGCAAGAACCGATGAAAATCGTCGGCGAGAGTGAGACAACCGGTACCCAGATTCACTTCAAGCCATCGGCTGAAACCTTCAAGAATATCCACTTTAGCTGGGACATCCTGGCCAAGCGGATTCGTGAACTGTCCTTCCTCAACTCCGGTGTCGGCATCGTCCTCAAGGATGAGCGCAGCGGCAAGGAAGAGCTGTTCAAGTACGAAGGCGGCCTGCGTGCGTTCGTTGAATACCTGAATACCAACAAGACTGCGGTCAACCAGGTGTTCCACTTCAACATTCAGCGCGAAGACGGCATCGGCGTGGAAATCGCCCTGCAGTGGAACGACAGTTTCAACGAGAACCTGTTGTGTTTCACCAACAACATTCCACAGCGCGATGGCGGTACTCACCTGGTGGGTTTCCGTTCCGCACTGACGCGTAACCTGAACACTTACATCGAAGCGGAAGGCCTGGCGAAGAAGCACAAGGTCGCCACCACCGGTGACGATGCCCGTGAAGGCCTGACCGCGATTATTTCGGTGAAAGTACCGGATCCGAAGTTCAGCTCTCAGACCAAAGACAAGCTGGTGTCTTCCGAAGTGAAGACCGCGGTCGAACAGGAAATGGGCAAGTACTTCTCCGACTTCCTGCTGGAAAACCCGAACGAAGCCAAGCTGGTCGTCGGCAAGATGATCGATGCGGCGCGTGCCCGTGAAGCGGCGCGTAAAGCCCGTGAAATGACCCGTCGTAAAGGCGCGCTGGATATCGCCGGCCTGCCGGGCAAACTGGCCGACTGCCAGGAAAAAGACCCTGCCCTTTCCGAACTGTACCTCGTGGAAGGTGACTCTGCTGGCGGCTCCGCCAAGCAGGGACGTAATCGTCGGACCCAGGCCATCCTGCCGCTGAAGGGCAAAATCCTGAACGTTGAGAAGGCGCGTTTTGACAAGATGATCTCTTCGCAAGAAGTGGGCACCTTGATCACTGCGCTGGGCTGCGGTATCGGCCGCGACGAGTACAACATCGACAAGCTGCGTTACCACAACATCATCATCATGACCGATGCTGACGTCGACGGTTCGCACATCCGTACCCTGCTGCTGACCTTCTTCTTCCGTCAGTTGCCGGAGCTGATCGAGCGTGGCTACATCTACATCGCTCAGCCGCCGCTGTACAAAGTGAAGAAAGGCAAGCAAGAGCAATACATCAAAGACGACGACGCCATGGAAGAGTACATGACGCAGTCGGCCCTGGAAGATGCGAGCCTGCACCTGAACGAAGAAGCACCTGGCATTTCCGGTGAAGCACTTGAGCGTCTGGTGACTGACTTCCGTCTGGTGATGAAGACCCTCAAGCGTCTGTCGCGCCTGTATCCACAGGAGCTGACCGAGCACTTCATCTACCTGCCAGCGGTGAGCATGGAGCAACTGTCCGATCACGCAGCGATGCAGGATTGGCTGGCTCAGTACGAAGTTCGCCTGCGCACCGTCGAGAAGTCCGGCCTGGTTTACAAAGCCAGCCTGCGTGAAGACCGTGAACGTAACGTCTGGCTGCCGGAGGTCGAACTGATCTCCCACGGTCTGTCGAACTACGTCACCTTCAACCGCGACTTCTTCGGCAGCAACGATTACAAGACTGTCGTTTCGCTAGGCGCTCAACTGAGCACCCTGCTGGACGACGGCGCGTACATCCAGCGTGGCGAGCGCAAGAAGCCGGTGACCGAGTTCAAGGAAGCCCTTGAATGGCTGATGGCTGAAAGCACCAAGCGTCACACCATCCAGCGATACAAAGGTCTGGGCGAAATGAACCCGGATCAGCTATGGGAAACCACCATGGACCCAAGCCAGCGTCGGATGCTCAAAGTGACCATCGAAGACGCCATTGGCGCGGACCAGATCTTCAACACCCTGATGGGTGATGCGGTCGAACCTCGCCGTGACTTCATCGAGAGCAACGCTTTGGCGGTGTCCAACCTGGACTTCTGATCCCGGTCGGCACCAACGAAAAGGCCAACGCATTGCGTTGGCCTTTTTTATTCGCCGCGTTTTACTCTCTCGCCGGAGCAATACGCGGTCTCATTGCGGCTCCTGTCTCACGACCTACGGGCAATCCAGGCTGCTTCGTCATGGCGAAAGCCTGCGTTTGCTCCGGGCATAAAAAAACCGGCTATATCAGCCGGTTTTTTTACGTCCAAAAAAAACTTATGCACGTTTTTATGATTTTTATCATTCTAAGAAATATGTAAAAAAATCATAAGCTTACATGCAAAAAACAACGTTTTTCGATGAAACGGTACACAGGTTATCCACAGAATCTCAGACAGCCACCTGATCGTTTGAAACCGGCGCTTGCGGGGCCGGTGGCAACGAGCCCATTTCCCGTTGCATCTGCTCGTTCCACGCCTGGACCCGGTCGTTCAATTCAGCAATGGCTCGCGGTCCGGTGCCTGCGGCATACATCGGCTCGCCAATGATCACTGTGATGACGCCCTGCTTCTTCGCCCAACCGGTTTTCGGCCAGAACTTGCCTGCGTTGTGCGCAATCGGCAGCACCGGCAACTCGGCGTTGACCGCCAAGGCGCTGCCACCGCGCGAGAACTTTCCGACGGTGCCGAAAGGAACGCGTGTGCCTTCGGGGAAGATCAGCACCCAGACATTGTCCTTGAGCAATTCATCGCCTTTTTGCGCCACATGCTTGAGCGCGGCTTTCGGGTTGTCGCGATCGATGGCGATCGGTCGCAGCATGGCCATGGCCCAACCGAAGAACGGCACATAGAGCAATTCACGTTTGAGCACCTGGCTCAGCGGTGAGAAGTAGGCCGAGAGAAAGAACGTCTCCCAGGTGCTCTGGTGGTTTGACTGAATGACGCAAGGCCGTTCAGGTACGTTCTCGGCACCCTTCACTTCGTAGCGAATGCCAAGGAACACTTTGCTCAGCCACAGGGCGCAGCGGCACCAGTACACGTTGATGAAGCGATAACGTGCCTTGAAGGGCAGAAACGGCGCGATAAAAAAACTCAAGCTGCACCACAGCAAAGAGCTGGTGCCCAGTAGCAGGTAAAAGAGGAAGGTTCTGATGGCCTGCAATATCGACATGGTGACGTTTACCGTTGCGGGAATTGCCCGCCTGTATAAAGCGCACTCCTGATGGGTCCCTTATCAGGAATTTCAGAAGCACTCTAATTGTGGATAAGTTCTGCGGCAATCGCCGCCAGATCGTCAAAAATCAATGTGCCAACCGGAAGGGTTTTACCCAAAGTCTTTTCGCCTTTCCCGGTCTTTACCAAAACTGGCTGTGAATCGACGGCTTTGGCGGCCTCCAGGTCACCAAGGCTGTCGCCGACGAACCAGAGATTGGTCAGCGACACGTTGTAATGAGCGGCGATGGTTTTCAACATCCCGGGTTTCGGCTTGCGGCAATCGCAGCCTTCGTCCGGCCCGTGGGGGCAGTAGACGATCAGGCCGACTTCACCGCCCTGCTCCGCCACCAGCGCGCGCAAGCGCTCGTGCATGGCATCCAGGGTGGCGAGGTCGTAATAACCGCGAGCGATGCCCGACTGGTTGGTAGCGACCGCTACCGTCCAGCCGGCCTTGCTCAACTGCGCGATGGCCTCGATCGATCCGGGGAGCGGAATCCACTCCTCCACCGACTTGATGTAAGCGTCGGAGTCGTAATTGATCACTCCGTCCCGATCGAGAATCAGCAGTTTCAACAGCAGTCCCTCAACCCAGCAGCGAAATGTCGGCGACGCCGAGGAACAAACCACGCAGACGTGCCAGCAACGCATAACGGTTGGCGCGCACTTTTGCGTCCTCCGCGTTGACCATCACGGCTTCGAAGAACGCATCCACCGGCTCGCGCAGTGCAGCCAGGCGTGCCAGGGACTCGCTGTACTGACGCGAGGCGGCCATTGGCTGTACAGCCTGGTCAGCCTGCTGGATCGCCGAGTACAGGGAGAACTCGTTGGCATTGTCGAAGTACTTCGCTTCCACGACTGTCGGAACGGAGCCTTCGACCTTGCTCAGCAGGTTAGACACGCGCTTGTTCACGGCGGCGAGGGCGGCAGCTTCCGGCAGTTTGCGGAAAGCCTGTACCGCTTGCACGCGCTGGTCGAAGTCCAGGGCAGAGCCTGGCTTCAGGGCACGTACCGACAGGTAGGTCGCAACATCCACGCCTTCGTCTTCGTAACGGGCACGCAGGCGGTCGAAGATGAATTCCAGCACCGAGTCGTTGAGGCCGGCAGCCTTGACCTTGGTCCCGAACGCATTCACGGCGAAAGCCACGGCGTCGTTCAGGTCCAGATCCAGTTGCTTCTCGATCAGGATACGCAACACACCCAGCGCTGCACGGCGCAGTGCGTACGGGTCTTTGCTGCCGGTCGGCAGCATGCCGATACCGAAGATACCCACGAGGGTGTCGAGCTTGTCGGCGATGGCCACGGCCGCACCGGTCAGGGTGCTCGGCAGTTCAGCGCCGGCACCGCGCGGCATGTACTGCTCGTTCAGCGCCAGTGCGACATCTTCCGGCTCGCCGTCGTTGAGGGCGTAGTAGTAACCGGCGACACCTTGCATCTCCGGGAACTCGCCGACCATCTCGGTCGACAGGTCGCATTTGGACAGCAGGCCCGCACGAGCAGCCCACGAAGCGTTGCCGCCAATGCGCGCCGCGATGTAGGCGGCGAGTCTGGAAACGCGCTCGGCCTTGTCGTAGACGCTGCCGAGTTTTTCCTGGAACACCACGTTTTGCAGGCGTTGGTTGAAGTCTTCGAGCTTCTGCTTCTTGTCTTGCTTGAAGAAGAACTCGGCGTCGGTCAGGCGTGGGCGAACCACTTTCTCGTTACCGGCGATGATCTGCTGCGGGTCTTTGCTTTCGATGTTGGCCACGGTAATGAAACGTGGCAGCAACTTGCCGTCGGCGTCCAACAGGCAGAAGTACTTCTGGTTGTCCTGCATGGTGGTGATCAGGGCTTCCTGCGGCACGTCGAGGAAGCGCTCTTCGAACGAGCACACCAGCGGCACTGGCCACTCGACCAGCGCGGTCACTTCATCGAGCAGGGCTGGCGGAACGATTGCCGTGCCTTCCTGACGGGTGGCCAGCTCTTCGGTGCGCTTGCTGATGATCTCGCGACGCTCGTTGGCGTCGGCCAGCACGTAGGCGGCACGCAGGTCGGCCAGGTAGCTGGACGGCGAACCGATGCGCACGTTTTCCGGGTGATGGAAGCGGTGGCCACGGGAGTCACGGCCGGCCTTCTGGGCGAGGATGGTGCAATCGATGACCTGGTCACCGAGCAGCATCACCAGCCACTGGGTCGGACGAACGAATTCTTCCTTGCGTGCGCCCCAACGCATGCGTTTAGGGATCGGCAGGTCGTTCAGGGAATCTTCGACGATGGTCGGCAGCAGGCTCGCGGTCGCCTTGCCGGCGATGCTCTGGCTGTAGCGCAGTTTCGGGCCGCTCTGATCGATTTCGCTCAGGTCGACGCCGCACTTCTTGGCAAAGCCCAGTGCCGCCTGGGTCGGGTTGCCTTCGGCGTCGAACGCGGCCTGACGTGGCGGGCCGTCGAGGTTGATGCTGCGATCCGGCTGCTGGGTGGCCAGTGCGGTGATCAGCACGGCCAGGCGGCGCGGGGCGGCATAAACGGTTTTGCTCTCGTAGTTCAGGCCGGCTGCTTGCAGGCCCTTGTCGATACCGGCGAGGAACGCCTCGGCCAGGGTGTTCAGGGCTTTGGGTGGCAGTTCTTCAGTGCCCAGTTCAACCAGGAAATCCAGAGCACTCATTGTGCAGCCTCCAGCTTGGCCAGTACTTCATCACGCAGGTCCGGGGTCGCCATCGGGAAGCCCAGCTTGGCGCGAGCCAGCAGGTAGGCTTGCGCAACGGAACGCGCCAGGGTGCGTACACGCAGGATGTATTGCTGACGCGCGGTCACGGAAATTGCCCGGCGCGCATCCAGCAGGTTGAAGGTATGGGAAGCCTTCAACACCATTTCGTAGCTCGGCAACGGCAGCGGCTGGTCGAGTTCGATCAGGCGCTTGGCTTCGCTTTCGTAGAAATCGAACAGTTCGAACAGCTTGTCGACATTGGCGTGTTCGAAGTTGTAAGTGGACTGCTCCACTTCGTTCTGGTGGAACACGTCGCCGTAGGTCACTTTGCCGAACGGACCGTCAGCCCAGACCAGGTCGTAGACCGAGTCCACACCTTGCAGGTACATGGCCAGACGCTCGAGACCGTAGGTGATCTCGCCGGTCACCGGGTAGCACTCGATGCCGCCCGCTTGCTGGAAGTAAGTGAATTGGGTCACTTCCATGCCGTTGAGCCAGACTTCCCAGCCCAGACCCCAGGCGCCGAGGGTCGGCGATTCCCAGTTGTCTTCGACGAAGCGGATGTCGTGGACCAGCGGGTCCAGGCCGACGTGCTTGAGGGAGCCCAGGTACAGTTCCTGGAAGTTGTCCGGGTTCGGCTTGAGGACCACCTGGAACTGATAGTAGTGCTGCAGACGGTTCGGGTTTTCGCCGTAGCGGCCGTCAGTCGGACGGCGGCTTGGCTGCACGTAGGCGGCGTTCCAGGTTTCCGGGCCGATGGCGCGCAGGAACGTTGCGGTGTGGAAAGTGCCGGCGCCTACTTCCATATCGTAGGGCTGAAGTACCACACAACCTTGCTCGGCCCAGTATTGCTGGAGGGCGAGGATCAAGTCTTGGAAGGTACGCACGGCTGGCGTAGGCTGGCTCACGAAATTCACCTGTTTCTTGGGCTGCGATTTAAAGAGCGGGAGTATACCCGATTCATTGCTGCGCACGCCCCCTGGAGCCTTATGCCACGCTGCTTTTGGTGTTCCGAAGATCCGCTGTACATGGCTTATCACGATCAGGAGTGGGGCACGCCGTTACGGGATGCGCAGGGTTTGTTCGAGTTGCTTTTGCTCGAAGGGTTCCAGGCCGGCCTTTCCTGGATCACCGTACTGCGCAAACGCGAGCATTATCGCCAGGTGATGTTCGGGTTTGATGTCCAGCGCGTGGCGCAGATGAGCGATGCCGAAATCGACGAGTTGATGCTCGATCCCGGCATCATCCGCAACCGGCTCAAGCTCAACGCGGCCCGGCGCAATGCCCAGGCCTGGCTGGCGCTGGAGGACCCGGTGGCGTTTCTCTGGTCGTTCGTCGGTGGTGTGCCTGTAATCAATCATTTCAAGGATCGCAGCGAGGTTCCGGCCGTGACGCCGACCGCCGTGGAAATGAGCAAAGGCCTGAAAAAAGCCGGTTTCACGTTCGTCGGCCCAACCATTTGCTATGCGCTTATGCAGGCTTCGGGCATGGTCATGGATCACACCCGGGACTGCGACCGCTACGCGCAGTTGGTGAACGGCGGTTAGAATGGCCGCCTCGCGCACAGCACAAAATCAGGAGTGACCTGTGGATAAGTTGAAAGGCGCCTTGCTGGTAGGCGCTCTGCGGCTGTTTGCCCTGCTTCCGTGGCGGGCCGTGCAGGCCGTGGGCTCGGCGATTGGCTGGGTCATGTGGAAAACCCCGAACCGTTCCCGCGACGTGGTGCGGATCAATCTGTCCAAGTGCTTTCCGGACATGGACCCCGCCGAGCGTGAACGCCTGGTGGGCCAGAGCCTGAAGGACATCGGCAAGTCCCTGACCGAAAGCGCCTGCGCCTGGATCTGGCCGGCCGAGCGCTCCATCGACCTGGTGCGCGAGGTCGAAGGCCTCGACATATTGAAGGACGCCCTCGCCTCCGGCAAAGGCGTGGTCGGCATCACCAGCCACCTGGGCAACTGGGAAGTGCTCAACCACTTCTATTGCAGCCAGTGCAAACCGATCATTTTCTACCGTCCGCCGAAGTTGAAGGCGGTGGATGAATTGTTGCAAAAGCAGCGGGTGCAGTTGGGTAACAAGGTTGCCGCTTCCACAAAGGAAGGCATCCTCAGTGTCATCAAGGAAGTGCGCAAAGGGGGGGCAGTGGGCATTCCCGCTGACCCGGAACCATCCGAATCCGCCGGGATCTTCGTGCCGTTCTTCGCCACTCAGGCGCTGACCAGCAAGTTTGTGCCGAACATGCTCGCGGGCGGCAAAGCGGTCGGCGTGTTCCTGCACGCCCTGCGCCTGCCGGACGGTTCCGGCTACAAGGTGATCCTTGAAGCCGCGCCAGAAGCCATGTACAGCACCGATACAGCGGAATCCTGTGCGGCCATGAGCCAGGTGGTCGAGCGCTATGTGCGGGCTTATCCGAGCCAGTATATGTGGAGCATGAAGCGCTTCAAGAAGCGCCCACCGGGTGAAGAGCGTTGGTATTGAGTCGATTGGAATGATCTGTGGATAACCTTGGCATCGGGGGGTTATCCACAACCGTTCATTCGTCTGATCAGTGCGCCTGACGCTCGAGCTTCTTCAGGAACACCGTCATTTCCTTCTCGGCCTGCTTGTCGCCATGGGCGCGAGCGGCTTCCAGGCCTTGCTCCCAGGCCTGCCGCGCGGCCGCAAAGTCCGCCAGCGCCAGATGGGCCTTGCCCAGTAATTTCCACGCCGCCGAATACTTCGGATCGAATTCGACGCAGCGTTGAAAATGCTCCGCAGCCTTGGCGTTTTCCCCCAGATCCAGATAGCCCTTGCCCAGACCGAAGCGCAGCAATGAGTTATCCACACCCTTGGCGAGCATTTTTTCCAGGGATTCGATCATGGTGGATTCCTTGCGTGAGGCATGTCAGGGGTTGATTTATTGTAGGAGCGAGCTTGCTCGCGATGAACCCGAGAGCGACGCGGGGTGTCTGGTTTCCAGCATTATCGTTGACGACCATCGCGAGCAGGGCTCGCTCCTACAAAGTCAGGACAGCGCTAAATCCGGATCAGAAGAAACTCAACCCCACATGGAACAGCTTCTCCACATCGCGAATATGCTTTTTATCCACAAGGAACAGAATCACATGGTCGCCCGCTTCGATCACGGTGTCGTCGTGGGCGATGATCACTTCTTCGTCGCGGATAATCGCACCGATGGTGGTGCCCGGCGGCAGGCCGATGTTTTCGATGGCCTTGCCGATCACCTTGCTCGATTTCGCATCGCCATGGGCAATCGCCTCGATGGCTTCTGCCGCGCCCCGGCGCAGTGAGTGCACGCTGACGATGTCGCCCCGGCGCACGTGGGCCAGCAAGGTGCCGATGGTCGCCAGTTGCGGGCTGATGGCGATGTCGATGTCGCCGCCCTGGATCAGATCGACATAAGCCGGGTTGTTGATGATGGTCATCACCTTCTTCGCGCCCAGGCGCTTGGCCAGCAACGATGACATGATGTTGGCTTCGTCGTCGTTGGTCAGGGCCAGGAAAAGGTCGGCGTCGGCAATGTTCTCCTCCATCAGCAGGTCGCGGTCCGAAGCACTGCCTTGCAACACCACCGTGCTGTCGAGGTGGTCCGAGAGATGACGGCAACGTGCCGGATTCATCTCGATGATCTTTACCTGATAACGGCTTTCGATGGCTTCGGCCAGACGTTCGCCGATCTGCCCGCCACCGGCGATGACAATGCGTTTATAAGTTTCGTCGAGACGGCGCATTTCGCTCATCACCGCACGAATGTTCGCCTTGGCGGCGATGAAAAATACTTCGTCGTCGGCCTCGATCACTGTGTCGCCCTGGGGCAGGATCGGCCGGTCACGACGGAAAATCGCCGCGACGCGGGTTTCCACGTTCGGCATGTGTTCACGCAATTGCCGCAGCTGCTGGCCCACCAGCGGCCCGCCGTAGTACGCCCGCACCGCCACCAGTTGCGCCTTGCCTTCGGCGAAGTCGATCACCTGCAAGGCACCAGGGTGCTGGATCAGACGCTTGATGTAGTTGGTGACCACTTGTTCCGGACTGATCAGCACGTCCACCGGAATCGCTTCGTTCTGGAACAACTGCTCTTCGCGGGTCAGGTACGCGGCTTCGCGAACCCGGGCGATCTTGGTCGGGGTGTGGAACAGGGTGTGGGCGACCTGGCAGGCGACCATGTTGGTTTCGTCGCTGTTGGTTACGGCGACCAGCATGTCGGCGTCATCGGCACCGGCCTGACGCAGCACCGTCGGGAATGAACCGCGACCCTGCACCGTGCGAATGTCCAGGCGGTCGCCAAGGTCGCGCAGGCGTTCGCCATCGGTGTCGACCACAGTAATATCGTTGGCTTCGCTGGCCAGGTGTTCCGCCAGCGAACCGCCGACCTGCCCTGCACCAAGGATGATGATTTTCATCCAGTCACTCCATTGAATCCATTTAACCGCGCGCGGCGGCGATCTTGATCAGCTTGGCGTAGTAGAACCCGTCGTGGCCACCTTCCTGGGCCAGTAACTGGCGACCATGGGGCTGCTTGATGCCGGCCGCCGTGGCGAGGTCCAGTTCACGAGCACCCGGCGTGCGGGCGAGGAAGGCTTCGATGACTTCGGTGTTCTCGGTTGGCAGCGTGGAGCAGGTGGCGTACAGCAGGATGCCACCCACCTCCAATGTGGTCCACATGGCGTCGAGCAACTCGCCCTGTAGCAGCGCCAGCGCGGCGATGTCGTCGGGTTGGCGGGTCAGCTTGATGTCCGGGTGACGACGAATCACACCCGTGGCCGAGCATGGCGCGTCCAGCAGGATGCGCTGGAACGGCTTGCCGTCCCACCACGCCTGAGTGTCGCGACCGTCGGCGGCAATCAGTTCGGCGCTCAGTTTCAGGCGTTCGAGGTTTTCCCGCACCCGCACCAGCCGCTTGGCCTCCAGGTCTACCGCCACGACACCGGCCAGTTTTGGCTCGGCTTCGAGGATGTGGCAGGTCTTGCCACCTGGCGCACAGCAGGCGTCCAGCACCCGTTGGCCCGGCGCTAGGTCGAGCAGATCGGCAGCCAGTTGCGCGGCTTCGTCCTGCACGCTGATCCAGCCCTCGGCGAAACCCGGCAGGCTGCGCACATCGGCGGCAGCGTCGAGCACGATGCCGTCGCGGCTGTACACACATGCTGTGGCGGCGATACCCGCGTCAGTCAGCAAACCGAGGTAGGCATCGCGGCTGTGATGGCGACGGTTGACCCGCAGGATCATCGGCGGATGCGCATTGTTCGCCGCGCAAATGGCTTCCCATTGCTCTGGCCAGAACGCCTTCAAAGATTTCTGCAACCAGCGCGGGTGAGCGGTGCGCACCACCGGATCGCGTTCCAGCTCGGCGAAAATTGTTTCGCTCTCGCGTTGAGCATTACGCAGCACTGCGTTGAGCAACGCCTTGGCCCAGGGCTTTTTCAACTTGTCGGCGCAACCGACGGTTTCACCGATGGCGGCATGGGCCGGGACGCGGGTATAGAGCAGCTGATAGAGACCGACCAGCAACAGTGCCTCGACATCGGCGTCGGCGGCCTTGAACGGTTTCTGCAGCAGCTTGGCCGCCAGTGCCGACAAGCGTGGCTGCCAGCGCGCGGTCCCGAACGCCAGGTCCTGGGTGAAGCCGCGATCACGGTCCTCGACCTTGTCCATCTGCGTTGGCAGCGAACTGTTGAGCGAGGCTTTGCCGCTCAGGACAGCGGCAAGTGCCTTGGCGGCGGCCAGACGCGGGTTCATTGAGCGTCCGCCGCTTGACCGAGGACAGTGCCGGCTGCGAATTTCTCACGGCGGCTGTTGAACAGGTCACTGAAGTTCAGCGCCTTGCCGCCGGGCAATTGCAGGCGGGTCAGGCACAAGGCCTGCTCGCCGCACGCGACGATCAGACCGTCCTTGCTGGCGCCGAGGATTTCACCCGGGGCGCCTTTGCCTTCGGCCAGATTTGCGGCCAGCACTTTCAGGGCTTCGCCGTTCAAGGTGCTGTGGGTGATTGGCCACGGGTTGAAGGCACGGACCAGACGCTCCAGCTCAACCGCCGGGCGACTCCAGTCGATGCGTGCTTCGTCCTTGTTCAATTTGTGCGCGTAGGTGGCCAGGCTGTCGTCCTGCACTTCGCCCTCCAGGGTTGCGGCGGCGAGGCCGGCAATCGCCTGGACCACGGCCGGCGGGCCCATTTCGGCCAGGCGATCATGCAGGCTGCCGCCGGTGTCTTCGGCGCTGATCGGCGTAGCGACCTTGAGCAGCATCGGCCCGGTGTCGAGCCCGGCTTCCATGCGCATCACGGTCACACCGCTTTCGGCGTCCCCCGCTTCCACGGCGCGCTGGATCGGCGCCGCACCACGCCAGCGTGGCAGCAGCGAGGCGTGACTGTTGATGCAACCCAGGCGCGGAATATCCAGCACCACTTGCGGCAGGATCAGGCCGTAGGCGACGACCACCATCAGGTCCGGCTTCAGTGCAGCCAATTCAGCCTGAGCATCTTCATTGCGCAAGGTCGGCGGTTGCAGCACCGGGATATTGTTCTCCAGAGCAAGCTGCTTGACCGGGCTCGGCATCAGTTTTTGCCCGCGACCGGCCGGACGATCCGGTTGAGTGTAGACCGCGACGATCTCGTAAGGGCTGCTCAGCAGGGCCTTGAGGTGTTCGGCGGCGAATTCCGGGGTGCCGGCAAAGACAATGCGCAGTGGCTCAGGCATGGGTGACGTCTCTTGAAAAGAAAAAGGCTTGCCGCAGCAAGCCTTTGAAGATGGGCATCAGGCGTTCTGGCGATGAAGCTTTTCCAGTTTCTTCTTGATGCGGTCGCGTTTGAGCGTCGACAGGTAATCGACGAACAATTTGCCGTTGAGGTGGTCGCATTCGTGCTGGATGCACACGGCGAGCAAATCTTCGGCGATCAGTTCGTAAGGCTGGCCGTCGCGGTCCAGTGCCTTGACCTTGACCCGTTGTGGGCGATCTACGTTTTCGTAGAAGCCCGGCACCGACAGGCAGCCTTCCTGATACTGGCCCATCTCGTCGGTCAGCGGTTCGAACTCGGGGTTGATGAACACTCGTGGTTCGCTGCGGTCTTCGGAGAGGTCCATCACGACGATACGTTTGTGCACGTTGACCTGGGTAGCGGCGAGGCCGATGCCAGGCGCTTCATACATTGTTTCAAACATGTCGTCGACCAACTGACGCACTTCGTCGTCCACTACGGCCACTGGCTTGGCGATAGTGCGCAGACGCGGATCAGGGAATTCGAGGATGTCTAAAATGGCCATAAGCTTGATTAGTGCACGTGTGAAGTAAGGTCGGGTCGATGGCCTGGCGGTCCGAAGATGCAGGCTACCGTTGTAAAACGTAGCTCCCTTTTGTTGACAAGCAAGTCTTGATAAGCAAGCAGGGAGCGAGCCTCTGACGGCTCTGGCGTTTCACGCGAATGCACATAATAAAGGGATTCACCGCATGAGGAAATCACTACTCGCCCTGCTGCTGCTGGCCTCGGCCGGTTGGGCGTACGGGCAAGTGCAACTTCGGGAAGATATTCCCACCATAAAGCTGTCGCCTCAGGTGCGTAGCAGCCCGGCAACCGAGGCTATCCCCGGCATTGCGCTGAAATCCATCAACAGCTTTCTGCTGAGCAACCGCATCGTCGACAAGGCCGAGGATTTCGACAAGGCGCCTTACATCGTCGCTGGCGATTCCGAACGCGTACTCAGCGGCGCGGGTGACCGCATCTTTGCCCGTGGCCATTTCGATCCGGCGCAACCGGCGTATGGCATCTTCCGCCAAGGCAAGGTCTACACCGATCCGCAGAGCAAGGAGATTCTTGGGATCAACGCCGACGACATCGGCAGCGGTGAGGTCGTGGCGACCGAAGGCGACGTCGCTACCCTGGAGTTGCAACGCACGACCCAGGAGGTCCGCCTCGGCGATCGTTTGTTTAGCGGTGAAGAGCACGCGATCAACTCGACCTTCACGCCCAGCGCACCGAGCCACGAAATCAACGGTTTGATCATCGATGTACCGCGTGGGGTCACGCAGATCGGCGAGTTGGACGTGGTTACGCTGAACAGGGGGCAGCGCGACGGCCTGGCCGAAGGCAATCTGCTGGCGGTAATGAAGACCGGCGAAACCGTGCGCGACCAGATTACCGGTCAGCCGTTGAAAATTCCCGATGAGCGCGCCGGTCTGCTGATGGTTTTCCGTACCTACGACAAACTCAGTTATGGGCTGGTGCTCAGCGCTTCGCGCTCGCTGTCGGTGATGGACAAGGTGCGAAATCCGTAAGCGTGCTTCACAAGTTACCAACAGAGTTATCCACAGCTTATTCCCGTTTGTACGGGGGCTTATTACGATCAAGGATGATCCATGTCGCTGCCTGCTGTTACACCGGTTTCCCCCGCGGAACTGGAAGCTCGATTACGTCTGCACCGTTTGCCGGAACTCGGTCCGGCACGGTTCAAGAAGCTGCTTGAAGCCTTTGGCTCGGCGTCCAAAGCGATCAGCGCACCGGCCAGTGCCTGGCGCGCGCTGGGTTTGCCACTGGTCTGTTCCGAGGCCAGGCGTAGCACTGAAATCCGTGATGGCGCCAGTCATGCATTGGCCTGGCTGGAGCGCCCGGCCCAGCATTTACTGATGTGGGACCAGCCGGACTACCCGGCCCTGCTGGCACAAATCAGCGATGCACCACCATTGTTATTTGTCGCGGGCGATCCGGGTATTCTGGAAAAACCACAACTGGCGATGGTTGGCAGCCGTCGCGCATCCCGGCCAGGAATGGACACCGCTGCCGCATTTTCCCGCAGCCTGGCAGGTGCCGGTTTTGTCATTACCAGCGGCTTGGCCCTGGGCATTGATGCCGCCGCGCACCAGGCCGCGCTCGACGTCGGCGGGCAAACGGTCGGTGTGCTCGGTACGGGGCTCGAGAAGTTTTATCCACAGCGAAACAAACGCCTGGCGGACGCCATGATCGCTATGGGCAGCGCAGTGCTTTCGGAGTTTCCGCTGGACGCTGGGCCCAGCGCCGGCAACTTCCCCCGGCGCAACCGGATCATCAGTGGTTTGTCTCTCGGGGTGCTGGTGGTCGAAGCCAGTGTCGCCAGCGGTTCACTGATCACCGCGAGGCTGGCGGCGGAACAGGGGCGGGAGGTGTTTGCGATGCCTGGGTCGATCCATCACCCCGGCGCCCGCGGCTGTCATCAGTTGATCCGGGACGGTGCGGTGCTGGTGGAAACCATCGAACATATCCTCGAAGCCTTGCGCGGCTGGCAACGACTGCCGTTATCCACAGAAATCTGCACCCCTGCAACGACTCACCCGCTGTTGAAACTGCTGCTTTCCGCGCCTCTCACCAGTGAAGCACTGGCCGATGCAAGCGGCTGGGCCTTGCCGAAAGTGCTGGCGGCGTTGACGGAACTGGAAATGGATGGCCGTGCCGTGTGCGAAAGCGGGCGCTGGTTTGCAAGGGTGAGCTAGGTTTTATAAACAAGATCGGTAAACTGCGCAGAGCCTTAGTCTGGAGTGTTTTTCATGGTCAACAGTTGGCGTGTGCAACAAGCCGCGCAAGCAATTCGCGCCGGGGCGGTGATTGCCTACCCAACCGAAGCAGTCTGGGGCCTGGGTTGCGACCCGTGGGACGAGGAAGCGGTGGAACGTCTGCTGCTGATCAAGGGCCGTTCTATGGATAAGGGGCTGATTCTGGTCGCCGACAACATCCGTCAGTTCGATTTCCTTTTCGAGGACTTCCCTGAGTTGTGGATGGACCGCATGGCCAGCACCTGGCCGGGTCCGAACACCTGGTTGGTGCCGCACCAGAACCTGTTGCCGGAGTGGATTACCGGCGTGCATGAAACCGTGGCGCTGCGGGTCAGCGATCACCCGATGGTGCGGGACTTGTGCGCGCTGGTCGGGCCGCTGGTGTCGACGTCGGCCAACCCGCAGGGGCGCCCGGCGGCGCGTACGCGAATTCGAGTCGAACAGTATTTCCGTGGCCAGGTGGATCTGGTGCTGGGTGGCAATCTGGGCGGGCGCAAGAACCCGAGCGTGATTCGCGATCTGGCGACCGGCAGGGTTGTGCGCCCGGACTGATACCCAGGTGCGCCCATCGCGAACAGGCTCGTTCCCACATGGGTTCTGTGTCGAACACAAATCCCCTGTGGGAGCGAGCTTGTTCCGGGCGGCGTTCCGCCGATGGCGTCAGTCAGGGCAACAACACCACCGAGCCCGTCGTGCGCCGCGCCGACAACTCGGTCTGCGCCTTCGCCGCTTCAGCCAGTGGATAACGCTGGCTGATGTCCACGGTCAGCTTGCCGCCGATGATCATCTCGAACAACTCCTCGGCCATGCGTTGCAGGCTCTCGGCGTTGTTCGCATAAGTGCTCAGGGTCGGCCGGGTCACGTACAGCGAGCCTTTCCCCGCCAGGATCCCCAGGTTCACGCCGTCGACCGCGCCGGACGCATTGCCGAAACTCACCACCAGCCCACGCGGCGCTACGCTGTCGAGTGAAGTCAGCCAGGTGTCCTTGCCAACGCCGTCGTACACCACCGGGACTTTTTTGCCGTCGGTCAATTCCAGCACGCGTTGCGCGACATTTTCATGGCTGTAGTCGATGGTCGCCCAGGCGCCGTTGGCCTTGGCCAGCGCGGCTTTCTCCGCTGAGCTGACAGTGCCGATCAACTTCACGCCCAAGGCCCTGGCCCACTGGCAGGCCAGGGAACCGACTCCGCCGGCCGCGGCATGGAACAGGATGGTTTCGCCACCCCTGAGTTCATACGTCTGACGCAGCAGGTACTGCACGGTCAGGCCCTTGAGCATCACGCCGGCCGCCTGTTCGAAGCTGATGGCGTCCGGCAGTTTCACCAGATTGGCCTCGGGCAAGACGTGAACATCGCTGTAGGCGCCCAGTGGCCCGCTGCCATAGGCCACGCGATCGCCGATCTTGAAACGGGTCACGTCGCTGCCCACCGCCTCGACCACGCCCGCACCCTCTGAACCGACACCGGACGGCAGAGATGGCGGTGGATACAAACCGCTGCGGTAATAAGTGTCGATGAAGTTCAGGCCGATGGCCTTGTTGGTCACGCGCACTTCCTTCGGACCTGGCTCGGCGGGTTGATAATCCACGTATTCGAGCACTTCGGGGCCGCCATGGGCGCGGAACTGGATACGCTTTGCCATCAGAACTCTCCATAGGTCGTTTTACCAGGCTCCCTATCGGACTCCTAAGCTTGATCTTCGTCAACTGCGACGGGGTGACTTGCGATGGTATGCTACGGGCCCATTTGCGCAGGCTGAGCTCCAATGGAGCGCCGCGTTGTTTTGCCCGATTCAAGGTGATGACATGACGACCCGCACCGAGGCCGTAAAAGCCTACCTGCTCGACCTGCAAGACCGTATTTGCGCTGCCCTGGAAGCCGAAGACGGCGGCACGCAATTCGTCGAAGACGCCTGGACCAGGCCGGCGGGCGGTGGCGGTCGCACCCGCGTGATCGAAAACGGCGCGGTGATTGAAAAGGGCGGCGTCAACTTTTCCCATGTCTTCGGCAGCGGTCTTCCACCGTCTGCCAGCGCCCATCGACCGGAACTGGCCGGTCGTGGCTTTGAAGCCCTGGGCGTGTCGCTGGTGATTCACCCGCACAACCCCCACGTGCCGACTTCCCACGCCAACGTGCGCTTTTTCATCGCTGAAAAAGAAGGTGAAGAACCGGTCTGGTGGTTCGGTGGCGGCTTCGACCTGACGCCGTATTACGGCAACGAAGAAGACTGCATCCACTGGCACCGAGTCGCCGAGCAGGCCTGTGCGCCGTTCGGTCCGGACGTCTACCCGCGTTACAAGGCCTGGTGCGACAGCTACTTCCACATCAAGCATCGTCACGAGCCGCGTGGCATCGGCGGCCTGTTTTTCGACGACCTGAACGAGTGGGACTTCGACACCAGCTTCGCCTTCATGCGCGCCATCGGCGACGCGTACATCGACGCCTATCTGCCGATCGTGCAGCGCCGCAAGAACGATGCGTTCACCGCCAAGCAGCGCGAGTTCCAGGAGTTCCGCCGAGGCCGCTACGTTGAATTCAACCTGGTCTACGACCGCGGCACGCTGTTCGGCCTGCAATCGGGTGGGCGTACCGAGTCGATCTTGATGTCGCTACCGCCGCAAGTACGCTGGGGCTACGACTGGAAGGCCGAGCCTGGCAGCGAAGAAGCCCGCCTGACCGAGTATTTCCTGCAAGACCGCGATTGGTTGGCCGAAGCCTGAACGAGGAAACCTGATGGACCGTTATGTCGTATTCGGTAACCCGATAGGCCACAGCAAGTCGCCGTTGATCCATCGCCTGTTCGCCGAGCAGACCGCGCAACAACTGGACTACAACACACTGCTGGCGCCACTCGACGATTTTTCCACCTGTGCCCGGACGTTTTTCCTCGAGGGACGCGGCGCCAATGTGACGGTGCCATTCAAGGAAGAAGCCTATCGGCTGGCGAACAGCCTGACGGCGCGGGCGCAACGGGCCGGAGCGGTGAACACCCTGAGCAAACTGGCCGATGGCAGTCTGCTGGGCGACAACACCGATGGGGCCGGGCTGGTGCGCGACCTGACGGTCAACGCCGGGTTCAGCCTCAAGGGCAAACGCATCCTGCTGCTCGGCGCTGGTGGCGCGGTGCGTGGTGTTTTGGAGCCGTTGCTGGCCGAGCAACCGGCATCGGTGATCATCGCCAACCGCACGGTAGAGAAGGCTGAGTTGTTGGCGGAACTGTTCTGCGATCTGGGGCCGGTCTCGGCCAGCGGCTATGACTGGTTGCGGGAGTCGGTGGACCTGATCGTCAACGCGACGTCGGCGAGCCTGACCGGCGATGTGCCGCCGATTGCATCCAGCCTGATCGAGCCTGGCAAAACGGTGTGCTACGACATGATGTACGGCAAGGAGCCGACCTCGTTCTGCCGCTGGGCCAGCGAACACGGAGCTGCGGTGGCGATGGATGGCTTGGGCATGCTGGCCGAGCAAGCGGCGGAGGCGTTCTTCCTGTGGCGCGGTGTGCGTCCGGAGACGGCGCCGGTGTTGGCCGAACTTCGCCGGCAGTTGGCGTTGTAACCCCTGTAGGAGCAAGCCTGCTCGCGATTGCGGTGGGACAGTCAGCAGAGATGTTGAATGTGATTCCGTCATCGCGAGCAGGCTCGCTCCTACAGGGATTTGCGAAACGTCGGATTAATCCTCAAACCGAATCGGGCACTTCTGCGCCCCTTCCAGCTTCCTCAACTCCTCCACCACCTGTGGCCGGGCCCGGCGCAAGGTCAGGCTGCGATCCTGGCGAAGCAGGCGTCGCGCTTCCTGATGCAGCATTTCCACCCCTGAATAGTCGATGAAGTTGATCTGCTGTGCCTCGATCACCACGCGCGCGCCGTGCATGCGTTGCAGGCGCACTTGCAGGTAATGGCTGGCGCCGAAAAAGATTGAGCCCCCCACCCGCAAAATGTCTTCCTCGCCATCTCGCACATGCTGCACCCGTGGTTGCGATGTGCGCTTGAGGTAGAAAAAAAGCGAGGCCAACACACCGGCGTAGATCGCAGTCTGCAATTCCAGCAACAACGTGGCGACGCAGGTCAGCGCCATGACCACGAATTCAGCACGGCTGACCCGCAACAACGCGCGAATGCCGCGATGGTCCACCAGTCCCCAGGCGATCAACAGAATGCTCCCGGCCATCGCGGGAATCGGGATGTGTGCGATCAGGCTCGCGCCGAAGATCGCAAACAGCGCCACCCACAATGCCGAAAAAATTCCGGCCAGTGGCGAACAGGCCCCCGCTTCATAGCTCAGGCCTGAGCGAGTGAAAGAGCCGGCTGACAGCGATCCGGAAAAAAACGCACCGACGATATTCGACAGGCCTTGGGCACGAACTTCCTGATTCGCGTCGAGTAATTGCTGCGAACGTGCGGAGATCGAGCGAGCAATCGACAGGCTGGTGACCAGCCCGAGCATACCGACCGCCACCGCGCTGGGCAGCAGGCGCAGGATCAGATCGAGATCCAGCGGCAACGGACTGAAAGGCGGCAGTTTGCCGGTAAAGGCGCTGACCAGTTGCACATGGCCGAACATTGATGGCCAGAGCCAAACCAGCAAGCCGCCGAGGATCAGAGTGATCAAGAGCGTCGGCCAGCGTGGCAGCAGCAGCTTGAGGATCACGCCCACCACCACTGTCGCCAGCCCCAGTGCCAGCGAAGGTTTGTCCACTTCGCCGAAATGACGCAACAACGTGATGAAACTGTCCAGCGCGGTGGCCTGGATGGGCAGGTCCAGCCCCAGCAGGTTAGGTAATTGACCGATGGCAATCACCACGGCGGCACCCAGGGTGAAGCCGAGTACCACCGAGTGCGAGACGAAATTCACCAGCGCGCCAAACCGCAGCAAACCCAGCAGCCACTGAAAGAGGCCGGCAAGAAACGTCAGCAACAGGATCAACATGACGTAGTCCTGCGACGCTGGCACGGCCAGAGGACTGACGCTGGCGTACAGGACAATGGAGATGGCCGCCGTAGGACCGCAGATCAGATGCCAGGACGAGCCCCAGAGACAGGCGATCAACACCGGGATGATTGCTGCGTACAGGCCGTATTCCGGCGGCAGGCCGGCAATCAGTGCGTAGGCAATGGATTGCGGCAGTGCGAGAATCGCGCCGCTGAGGCCAACGATCAGGTCGCGACCGACACTGGCGCGGGTTTGCCGGGGTAGCCAGGTGAGGAAAGGGAAGAGTGAATGGCGGCTTGGCAGGGCCATGGGGCCTCTCGGTGAATGACTGTAAATGCGTCAGGGTGGTGTGTCAGATGTCATGACGCAAGAGCATAAATCGATTCGCGAGCAGGCTCGCTCCCACAGAGACTGAGCGGACCTGTGGGAGCGAGCCTGCTCGCGAAGGCGTCCTTGAACCTTAAAGCTTGGCTTTGACCGCCGGCAACGCATCTTTGCCATCCACGGTTTTCACCCCATCGAGCCACTTGTCCAGCACTGCCGGGTTGGCCTTGATCCACGCCTTGGCCGCGTCGGCATTGCTGACTTTCTTGTTCACCACCTCGGCCATGATGCTGTTCTCCATGTCCTGGGTGAAACTCAGGTTGGTCAGCAGTTTGCCGACGTTCGGGCAGGCCTGTGCATAACCTTTGCGAGTCAGCGTATGCACGCTGCCGGTATCACCGAAGTATTTCTCGCCGCCCTTGAGGTAATGCATTTTCAGTTGCACGTTCATCGGGTGCGGGGTCCAGCCGAGGAAGGTCACGAATTTCTGTTTTTTCACCGCGCGGGACACCTCCGCCAGCATTGCCTGCTCGCTGGATTCGACCAGTTTCCACTGGCCCATGTCGAAATCGTTTTTCTTGATGATTTCTTGCAGCGAGATGTTCGCCGGCGCGCCGGAGCCGATGCCGTAGATCTTGCGGTCGAACTTGTCGGCGTATTTGTTCAGGTCGGCAAAGTTATGCACACCCGCGTCCCACACATAGTCCGGAACGGCGAGGGTGAATTCGGTACCGTCGAGGTTCTTCGCCAGTTGCGTGACATCGCCGTTGGCGACGAACTTGTCATAGAAGCCCTGCTGCGCCGGCATCCAGTTTCCCAGGAACACATCGACCTGGCCATCCTTGAGCCCGCCAAAGGTGATCGGTACCGCGAGAGTGTCGACCTTGGCCTTGTAGCCCATGCCGTCCAGCAGAAACCCGGTGATGGCATTGGTCGCGGCGATGTCGCTCCAGCCCGGGTCGGCCATTTTCACGGTCTCGCAACTCTGCTCGGCAAACACCGATGCACTGCCCAGAGTCAGGAGCCCGACCGTCAGTACTGTGGATAACCTTTGCATGGACTTCCCCTTAACATTATTGGTTTTGGCAGGGTTGTGGATAACGTGCTTTACGCTCCAGATCGTCGAGGTCGATGTGGTTGCGCATGTATTGCTGACTGGCGTCCACCAGCGGCTGGTGATCCCAGCTCTTCAGCTTGCCGAGGGTCAGCGCCTCGGCCACGAAGCGTCGGCGCCGCTGGCTGGCGAGCACCTGCTGGTGAATCGCCGGAATGTTCCATTTGGCCCGCGCTTCGACAAGAAAATCGTCGAACAGCTGGCGATGTTGCGGCGAATGGCTGAGTTCTTCCAGTTCGCGAGGGTCATTCTGTACGTCGAAGAGTAGGCAAGGGTCGTCTTCGCTGTAGATGAATTTGTAGGCGCCCCGGCGAATCATCATCAACGGGCTGATGGTGCCTTCGGCCATGTACTCGCCGAACACTTCATCGTGGCCGCCTTGCCCTTGCAGGTGCGGGACCAGCGAGCGTCCGTCCAGCGGCAAGCCCGGTTCCAGCGAGCCGCCGGCCAGTTCAACGAAGGTCGGCAACAGGTCTGCTGTGGAAACACTGGCGCTGACCCGACCGGCGCCGAATTGCCCCGGTGCGCTGATCAGCAACGGCACCCGTGCGGCCATTTCATACCAGTGCATTTTGTACCAGAGGCCGCGCTCGCCGAGCATGTCGCCGTGGTCACCGGAAAACACAATGATGGTGTCATCGATCAGCCCGGTATCCTCGAGGGTTTGCAGGAGTTTGCCGACGTTGCTGTCGATATAGCTGCACGCGCCGAAATAGGCACGGCGGGCATCGCGGATCTTGTCCACAGGCAGCGGCTTGTCCCACAGGTCGTAGACCTTGAGCAGGCGTTGCGAGTGCGGATCGAGATCGTGCGGGTCGGGGGTTGCAGGCAGCGGGATATCGTCATCGTCGTACAAATCCCAGAAGGCCTTGGGAATCGTGTACGGATCGTGTGGGTGAGTCATGGAAACGGTCAGGCAGAACGGCTGGTCGCCATCCTCGCGGATATGGTCGAACAGGTACTGCTGGGCCTTGAACACCACCTCTTCGTCGAAATCCAGCTGATTGGTACGCACGCACGGGCCGGCCTGCAGCACCGACGACATGTTGTGATACCAGGTCGGGCGCACGTCCGGTTCATCCCAGTTCACCGCCCAGCCGTAGTCAGCCGGGTAAATGTCACTGGTCAGGCGTTCTTCGTAGCCATGCAACTGGTCTGGCCCGCAGAAATGCATTTTTCCCGAAAGGGCAGTGCGATAGCCGAGGCGGCGCAGGTAGTGGGCGTAGGTCGGTACGTCGGCGGGGAAATCGGCGGCGTTGTCATAGGCGCCGATCTTGCTCGGCAACTGGCCGCTGACCAGGGTGAAACGCGATGGCGCGCACAATGGGCTGTTGCAATAAGCGGAGTCGAACACCACGCCTTGTGCGGCGAGGCGGCTGAGATGAGGCAGTTTGATGGGCGATGGGCCGTAGAACGGCAACATTGGCGCGGCCATTTGATCGGCCATGATGAAAAGAATGTTCTTGCGCTTCATGTGATCGCGGCATTCCATAGTGGATGTTTATGCGAGAGTGCTGGCTTCGAGAATGAAACCCCAGCACCTTGCGGTAAAGCCCATGCACGGCAATGACTAGGATAAGCACAGCTTATGTATGACGCCCTTGGTGACCTGTCACTGGATTTGCTTCGCACCTTCGAAGCGGCGGCCCGTCAGCACAGTTTTACTGCGG
This sequence comes from Pseudomonas sp. ACN8, assembly GCF_002303925.1. GTDB lineage: Bacteria > Pseudomonadota > Gammaproteobacteria > Pseudomonadales > Pseudomonadaceae > Aquipseudomonas. Next base: position 75,986 of record NZ_MRCS01000010.1, on the reverse strand, counting down.
CGGCGGTTGAGCTGGGCACCACGCAACCGGCCATCAGCCAGCAGATCAAGCGCCTGGAAGTACAACTGGCGACCCGCCTGTTCGACCGCATTTATCGTGGCATCGAACTGACTGAGGCTGGGCAGATTCTTTTCGAGCAGGTTCAGCTCGGTTTGCAGAACATCGATGCAGGATTGAACACAATCAGCGCACAGCAACAGCACGAAGTGCTGCAGGTGGCCACGGATTTTGCCTTCGCCGCGTATTGGTTGATGCCGCGCCTGCACCGCTTTCACGCGGCCAATCCGCAGGTGGATGTCAGCCTGGTCACCAGTGAACGCAGCCATAACATGCTACGTACCGATATCGATGTGGCGGTGCTGTTCGGCGATGGCCGCTTCAAGCAGGGTGAAAGTCATTGGCTGTTCAGCGAAGAAGTGTTTCCGGTGTGCAGCCCGCAGTTGTTGAGCGAACGTTCCATGCCCTTGCCGGCCCAGGCATTGCTGGAGTTTCCGTTGTTGCACCTGCGTGGGGAACACAGCAGTAACTGGTTCGACTGGAGTGGTGTGTTCCGCGAACTGGGCATCACCTCACCCCCGGCGCCCGGGCAGTTGCGCTTCGACAATTACACTTTATTGATTCAGGCGGCGATTGGCGGCCAGGGGGTGGCCATCGGCTGGCGCCACCTTGTGGATAACTTGCTGGCGCAAGGGTTGTTGTGTCGACCGATCGGCGAAACGGTGATGTCGAGACTGGGTTACTACGTGGTTCTGCCCCAGCGCAAACGACGCGGAGCGTTGATCCAGCAGTTTGTGGATTGGTTGATGGCCGAGCAGGCCGGCAGTGCGCAATCGCTCAACGGCCTGACGCTGCCGTCCATTGCGGTTTAGCTGTCAGTGGCGATGAAGTTGACGTGCTCGCCGATGTGCAGGTTCAAGTGCAATTCATCGGCAATGCCCACGGCGGTGCGGGCCAGCCTTGCGAGTGGTTCGGTCAGTCCCGGCTCGAGGTTGCCACCGATTTGGGCAAAATGTTCGATGGTCAGCCCCGGTACCCCACGCGGTTCGTTCACCAACGTCCACTTCAAAGAACTGTTTTGCAGTGCCTCGCGGATTTCCTCGGCGGCGTGACGTTGCAAGCTGTCTTCGGATTCCGGATCGTCCAGCACGTCGAAATCACCCACCAGAAACAATCGGGCGATGTTCGCTGCCTGCATGCCATCGATTAGCGCATCCACCGCCAGCACCTGCTCGACCGGGCCCGGTACGACGGTTTTTTCCACGTGTTCGCTGTTGAACGGTAAGCCTGGAGCGTCCAGTAAGCAGATGACCACGGAGCTGCCGGCCACACTCTGCCTGACCCGTTGCGCGTCGAACAGGTCGCCAGTCTTGGTGCGCATCCCTGGACGGGGTGCCAGAGCATTGAGATCATCGAGAATCGCGATCACTTCATGCTGGCGCCGCAGCATTTCAGCCATCAGCGCACTGCCCAGGCTACTCATGGCACCATAAAGCACCACTTTCACGACGGGGGTTTCAGCATTTTTCATGGCTGGGCTTCCTGTTTTCCAGCGCCTATATGATGTTTGACCCGCAGGAACCAGCGAGGGTTCGAACAGCTTGCAGAGGGATTCAGATGCAGCAGATCACGGGTTACCACGCCCACGTCTATTTCGATGCCAGCACGATCGGGCAAGCGCGGGCCTTGTGTGAGCAGGCAGCGCAATTGTTTCCACTGAACATGGGCCGTGTGCACGAGCGCCCGGTCGGTCCGCACCCGGACTGGAGCTGCCAGCTGGCGTTCGAGCCGCAGGTGCTGGGCGACGTGCTGCCGTGGCTGGCGCTCAACCGCAAGGGCCTGGTGGTGTTTCTGCACCCGGACACCGGTGACGATTTGCTTGATCACACCGAGCACGCGATCTGGATGGGCGCCATTCGTCCGCTGGACCTGACTGTTTTTTGATCAGAGTGTTTCCTGAGCCTCCCCGGGCAAGTGTTCGTCCAGATGCAGCCATGGCAAACGGCTGTCGGTCCAGATGTGCCGCTCGGCCCGTGCTTGCTCGGGATGGTCGAGGGTGGCGATGGTCAGGTCGATACTTTCCGGGCTCAGTTGCGTCACCAGCGCAAGTTGCGCCCCACAGCGGCCGCAGAAATATCGCGCGCAGGTGGATGAAGAGTCATACCGCGACGGTGTCCCGGCCAGCCATTGAAAGTCAGATGCCGGCACGGTGATCCAGGTGGTCACGATGCCGCCGCTGACCCGTCGGCAAATCGAGCAATGGCAGTGGGCAATATCGTGCAGCGGCCCGCTGAATTGATAGCGCAGTTGCCCGCAATGGCAGCCGCCGGTGTGAAGCTCACCCATGTTCAACCTCCCGCCCTGTGTTCAGGGACTTGAAACCCGATCCGACGATCGGTTGCACATCCGGTCCTTGCTTTCATCGCCGAAAGCTGGCTGAAAGCTTCCCCGATTAGGATCGCCCCCACTACCGGCAACAGACCGGTTGGCCAATGCCAGCGTTTTATCGCTCGCACAGCCCATTTAACAACAACAATGGTGATTCTGATGTCCTCTTCTACCCGCCAATTCGCTGTAACTCCGCCCGTACGTCTCGTGCTTTCCGTTCTGCGCTGATCCCGCCCGATCCGCTCATTCCCTAGTCGCGCTACGCCTGGAGTATTCCCATGCTGACTTTCCTTGGCTTCGCCATGGTCATCACGTTCATGTTCCTGATCATGACCAAGCGCCTTTCCGCGCTGATCGCCCTGATCATCATCCCGATCATCTTTGCCCTGTTCGGCGGTTTTTCGCCGAAGATCGGCCCGATGATGCTTGAGGGCATCACCAAGCTTGCGCCGACTGGCGTGATGCTGATGTTCGCTATCCTGTACTTTGCCCTGATGATCGACTCCGGCCTGTTCGACCCGGCCGTGCGCAAGATCCTCAAACTGGTCAAGGGCGACCCGCTGAAAGTTTCGGTCGGCACCGCCGTTCTGGCGCTCGTGGTCTCCCTCGATGGTGACGGCGCGACCACTTACATGATCTGCGTGGCCGCCATGCTGCCGCTCTACAGCCGTATCGGCATGAGCCCGCGGATCATGGCCGGCCTGATCATCCTCGCCGGTGGCGTGATGAACATGACCCCATGGGGCGGCCCGACCGCTCGCGCGGCCAGTGCGCTGCACGTGGACCCGTCCGACATCTTCGTACCGATGATTCCTGCGATGCTGGCCGGTGTGGTGGCGATCCTGGTCATTGCCTACTTCTACGGCAAGCGTGAACGTGCACGCCTGGGTGAACTGCACTTGGTGGGCGATGAAATCGACCACAGTGAAATCAGCGTTTCGCAGTTCCCGGATGCCCGTCGTCCGAACCTGATCTGGTTCAACGGCGCCCTGACGCTGGCCCTGATGGGCACTTTGATCACCGGCCTGCTGCCGTTGCCGGTGCTGTTCATGGTGGCGTTCAGTATTGCCATGATCGTCAACTATCCTTGCCTGCAACAGCAGAAGGATCGCGTCGCGGCCCACGCCGGTAGCGTGCTGGCGGTGGTCGGGTTGATCTTTGCGGCCGGTATCTTCACCGGTATCCTGACCGGCACCGGGATGGTCGACGCCATGTCGAAAAGCCTGTTGGCAGTGATTCCGGACTTCCTCGGCCCGTACCTGGCGGTGATTACGGCGCTGGTAAGCATGCCGTTCACTTTCTTCATGTCGAACGATGCATTTTATTACGGCGTGTTACCGGTTCTTGCCGAAGCCGCCAGCCATTACGGTATAACCGCGGTGGAAATGGCACGTGCCTCGATCGTCGGTCAGCCCGTCCACCTGTTGAGCCCGCTGGTTCCATCGACCTACCTGTTGGTGGCCCTGGCCGGCATCGATTTCGGTGACCACCAGCGCTTCACCCTGAAGTGGGCAGTGCTGGTTTGTATCTGCATACTGATTGCTGCACTGCTGTTGGGGACTTTCCCGGTGTTCAGTACTCTATAAGCCCAAGACTCACCACTTCGGGTCCAGGCTTCGCTGTTTGAAGCCCGGGCCCGTTGTGGTTTAACAATCGCTCAAAGGAATACACATGGAATGGCTGACCAACCCTGAAATCTGGGTTGCCTTCTTCACCCTGACCGCCCTGGAAATCGTCCTGGGTATCGATAACATCATCATGATTTCGATCCTGGTCAGCCGCATGCCCAAACACATGCAGGCGCGCACCCGGATTTTCGGTCTGGCGCTGGCCATGATCACGCGAATCCTGCTTCTGCTGTCGATCACCTGGGTCATGCGCCTGACGGCGGACCTGTTCGTAGTATTCGGCCAGGGCATTTCCGGACGCGACCTGATCCTGTTCTTCGGTGGTCTGTTCCTGCTGTGGAAAAGCTCGCAAGAGATGTACCACGCACTGGAAGGTGAAGACGAAAGCAACGACGAACCTTCGGGCAAGGGCGGCAACTTCCTCTACACCATCGTCCAGATCGCGATCATCGACATCGTGTTCTCCCTGGACTCGGTGATCACCGCTGTCGGCATGGTTTCCCACGTACCGGTCATGGTCGCGGCAATCATCGTGGCGGTACTGGTGATGATGTGGGCATCCGGCACCATCAGTGAGTTCATCGACAAGCACCCATCGCTGAAGATGCTGGCGCTGTCGTTCCTGCTGATCGTCGGTACGGTGCTGATTGCCGAATCCCTGGACGTGCACGTGCCAAAAGGCTACGTCTACTTCGCCATGGCGTTCTCGCTGGCGGTGGAAGCGATCAACATCAGGATGCGCACTGCCATCGCGAAAAAGAAGAAACAGCAGGATCCGGTAAAGCTGCGCAAGGACATTCCAGGCCAGTAACCCGAAAACGCTGAATACGCGAAACCTGTGGGAGCGAGCCTGCTCGCGAAGACGGAGTGTCAGTCGACTTCAATGTTGCCTGATACACCGCTTTCGCGAGCAGGCTCGCTCCCACATTGTTTTGTGGTGTCCACTTATGACAGTTTTGTTTCAATCCCTTCTTTGGCTATGCGATGCTGGCGCGTAGACCGTTAGCCAACTACAGCTTAAGTACAGAACGTAGAACGTCGCGCGGTACCGTCAACTTGCTCCATTGGGGCGCTACACCACAGGGGGTCATTATGCTCACCCTGCTCAATTTGCTTTCTGCCGTGGCCCTGCTGATCTGGGGCACGCACATCGTCAGAACCGGCATCCTGCGGGTCTACGGCACCAACTTGCGCCATGTCATCAGCCACAACATGACCAACCGCTGGCTGGCTTTCCTCTCCGGGATCGCCGTGACGGCGATGGTCCAGAGCAGCAACGCCACCGCCATGCTGGTCACTTCCTTTGTCGGCCAGGGCCTGATGGCGCTAACGCCGGCGTTGGTCACCATGCTCGGCGCCGATGTCGGTACGGCCCTGATGGCACGAGTGCTGACGTTCGATCTGTCGTGGTTGTCGCCCCTGCTGATTTTTGCCGGGGTGATTTTCTTTCTGTCGCGCAAGCAGACCCGACTCGGACAGATGGGCCGTGTCGCCATTGGTTTGGGGTTGATCATTCTGGCGCTGCAACTGATTGTCGAAGCCGCGCACCCGATTACCCATGCCAAAGGGGTGAAGGTGATTTTCGCCTCGCTCACCGGCGACCTCCTGCTCGACGCCCTGGTCGGCGCGCTGTTCGCGATGGTGTCCTATTCCAGCCTGGCCGCTGTGTTGCTCACCGCGACCCTGGCGGGCGCCAATGTGATCAGCCTGCCGGTGGCCATCGGGCTGGTGATCGGCGCCAATATCGGCAGCGGCATTCTCGCCTTCCTTAGCACCAGCATGCAGAACGCCGCCGGGCGCCAAGTGGCGCTGGGGAGTCTGCTGTACAAACTGATTGGTCTTTTGTTGATCATTCCGGTGCTCGATCCGCTGGTGCGCTGGCTCGATAGCCTGGATTTCAGCCCTCAGGAAATGGTCATTGGCTTTCACCTGCTCTACAACACCGCGCGTTGCCTGATCCTGCTGCCCAGCGTCGGGCCGATGGCCAGGTTTTGTGCCTGGGTGCTGCCGGAGCGTCCGCTGGCCAACGGTACGGCCAAACCCCGGCACCTTGACCCCACGGCATTGGTCACCCCCGGTCTGGCGCTGGCCAACGCGGCCCGGGAAACCCTGCGCATGGGCGACCTGATCGACAACATGCTCGAAGCGATGGTCGACGTATTGCGCGGCAAGCAGACTGCCGTCACTCAGGAAATCCGTCGCCTGACCGACGATGTCGAAGCGCTCTACAGCGCGATCAAGTTGTATCTGGCGCAAATGCCCCGGGAAGATCTCAGCGATCAGGACAGCCGGCGCTGGGCGGAAATCATCGAGCTGGCGATCAACCTGAAACTGGCCAGCGACTTGATCGAACGCATGCTGCGCAAGGTCCAGCAGCAGAAAACTTCGCAGCGCCGGTCTTTTTCCGAAGTCGGGCTGGACGAGTTGACCGGGCTGCAAACTCAGTTGATTTCCAACCTGCGGCTCGGGATGTCGGTGTTTCTCAGTGGCGACCCGGAGAGTGCCCGCCAGCTGGTGCGTGAAAAACGTCGTTTCCGCGCACAGGAACGGCGTCTGGCTCACGCTCATGTCAGCCGCCTGCAACGTAAAATCGTGCAAAGTATCGAAACCAGTTCGTTACACCTGGAGCTGATCGCCGACATGAAGCGTCTCAATTCGCTGTTTTGCAGCAGTGCCTACGTGGTGCTGGAAACATCGGACACCGGTGCGCTGGTGGTCGACGATTTGAGCGACATCACACATTCACCCTGAACGTCCACGGTTACCTGAAGTCTGTTGAACTTAGCTAGCCGTACGGAAGCTTGTTATGCGTTGTTTGTTGTTCGCCTGCCTTTTGCTTGGTTCATTCCCGTCATTCGCCCTGGATCGTTTCCAGGTCGAGGGCTATACCCTGCGCAACGGTTTGCAGTTGCTGCTCAAACCCGGCACTGACCGCGGGCATGTGGCGATCCGGCTGGTGGTCGGCGTTGGCCTGGACGATTTCAAGTGCCAGGAAAAGGAGCTGCCGCATCTGCTGGAACACCTGTTGTTCAGCGGTATCGACGCCAGCGGCGAAGGCGGACTGGAAGAAAGCATGCAGGCTCTTGGCGGCGAGTGGAACGCGTTCACCAGCAATGCCGATACGACCTTCGTCATCGAAGCCCCGGCGAAAAACCAGCGCAAGGTGCTTGACCTGCTGCTGGCGTTGCTGACCCAGACCCGCTTCGACGACAGCGCTATCAACGCGGCCAAGCAAGTGGTCGAACGTGAAGACGGCGGCCACTACTCGCACCTGCAGCGCTGGCTCGATCGTCAGGACCTGGGCCACACGGCCAGCAAACAACTGGCCGTGGAATTGGGCCTCAAATGCCCGGAGCGTGCGCAAGTCGATGACCTGACCCGTGAACAACTGGAGCAGGTGCGCAAGGACTGGTATGCGCCGAACAACATGACCCTGATCGTGGTCGGCGACCTCGACAAGTTGCTGCCGGCCTATCTGGAGCGGGCGTATGGTGCGCTGGAAGCGATTACGCCTGGCGAGCACCCGCCGCTGCCGCAAATCCAGGCCAGCGCCGCCCATGAGCGCACCTTGACCCACGGGCTGGTCGGCAACGGCGCCAAGTTGCACTGGCTGGTGCCGGAGCCGGTACTGGAGGATGGGCACGATGAAACCTTCGATTTGCTCAAGGACTACCTGGATTGGGCGCTCTATCGCCAGCTGCGCCTGGCTCACGGTTTGTCCTACGGCCCGTGGGCGGAACGCGAAGTGTTCGGCGGCGTGGGTTTCATGAGCCTCAATGCCGACCTTGAACGCGACGACGTGGCCGATGCCGAACAAGTACTCGAGGACCTGAAGGCCGGACTGCTCAAGGACGGCCTCAATGCCGACACCTTCAACCGCCTCAAGCAGGCAGCGATTGCCCGCCAGGCCTGGGCCGTACAAGGCAACAGCGCGTTGGCCGACTACTACTGGAGCGCCATCGGCAACTATGAGGACGGCCGCTTCACCAACCCGGCCCGTGAGCTGCAGGGGGTGACCCTGGAAGAAGCGAACAAGGCCGTGCGTGAATTGCTCCTGCAACCAGGGTATTTGCGGATCGAGAGGGCGTTGTTCAGTTATGACCAGTTGATGTGGTTGGTGGTCGGTGGGGCGGGCTTGATCGTGTTGATGCTGGTGGGCTGGCGTTTGCATCGCAGGAAGTAACCATTCCATGTGACAACGGCCTGAGAGGCCTTGCCGGTTACCTGTGGGAGCGTAACTGACCGTGAACCCTCGCCACAGCGCCGCACCAGCGGTACCCTGTCGAGGTTTTTTTCCTACGACGACTGTGAAACCGCCGAATGCAAAACCTGACCCTTTTCGTACAGCGCATCCTCGAATTGATGAAGCGCTACCCTGGGGTCATTGCGCTCTGTGGTTTCATCTCCGGGGTGGGCAGTTTCATTCTGGTCGACCGCCAGCAAGGCCTGGCGAGCTGGATCACCACCATCATGCTGATCAGCTGGATCTGGCTGATGCTGGAAAACAGCCTGACCAAGCTGTTCGCGCGCATATTCAAGCGCGAAATACCAGAACCCTTGCTGCGTTACGCAACGCAGATGATCCATCAGGAAAGCCTGTTCTTTGTCCTGCCGTTCTTCTTCATCACCACGACGTGGAACAGCGGCCAGCTGGTTTTCACCGGGCTGCTGGGCGTCGCGGCGCTGATTTCGATCATCGACCCGCTCTACTACAAGTGGCTGGCTCCACGGCGCTGGGCGTTTCTGGCCCTGCACACCCTGACCCTGTTCGCCGCGCTGCTCACCGCGTTGCCGGTGATCATGCACCTGACCACCGCGCAAAGTTTCAAATGGGCACTGGGTATCTCGGTGCTGTTGTCGTTCCCGAGCCTGGCGTCGATCTTCCCGATTCGTACCCTGCGCAATGCGCTGGCGATATTGAGTATCACCCTGGGCATCGGCGCCGTTGGTTGGACGCTGCGTTCGTGGGTGCCACCGGCGACGCTATGGATGACCGACGTGGCCATCAGCACGCAAATGCAGGACCGCACGCCTGGCGCCAGCCTCGACGAAGTCAGTGCCGAGCAGATTCGCAATGGCGGGCTCTACGCCTACACCGCGATCAACGCTCCACGTGGCCTGGGCGAACGGATTTATCATGTCTGGCAGTTCAACGGTAAAGAGGTCGACCGCATCCCCCTGGATATTCGTGGCGGACGCAAGGAAGGTTACCGGGCCTGGACCCACAAGCAGAACTTCCCGGGCAACCCGGCCGGCAAATGGCAGGTTCGGGTGTTGACCGAAGATGGCCAGGTCATCGGCGTGCTGCGTTTCAAAGTCACGGACAGCACAGCGATCAAAGAAAAGTAGTCCGGTTCGTGCTATTACGTAGGCTGCGTAATCACTGAACAAGCACGGAGCTTATGATCAGCAGCACGATGGCCGGCAACGCCCGATTGGACACGTCGATTACCCCTGCGCGGTTGCGGGTGACGGGCGACTGGACGCTTGCCCATTACGCGGACCTCAAGCTGTTGAGCGAAAAACTCCACGGCCAGTACGACCCCAACACCCCCATCGACCTCAATGGCCTCGGCGCCCTCGACACCGCCGGCGCTTCGCTGTTGGTCGAACTGCTCGGCTCCGAGCGCCTCGGTCGTTCCGCCGAACATCCTGATTGCACACTCTGCGCCGCCGATCGGGCGTTGCTGCAAACCGTCTACTGCTCGTTGACCGACTTCTGCGTACCGATCAAGGAACCGGAAGTCAGCGTTTCCATTCAGTTGCTGACCCGTATAGGCCGCGCGGTGGACACCGTCTGGCAGGACACCCTGCAACTGCTGGGTTTCGTCGGCCTGATCATCGAAACCATCGTCCGCGGCCTGTTCCGTCCCAAGTGCTGGCGCGTCACGCCGATGATCGCCCATATCGAACAGACCGGTCTCGACGCCGCCCCCATCGTTGCGTTACTGACTTTTCTGGTGGGCGCCGTGGTGGCGTTTCTCGGGTCGACGGTGTTGGCCACGTTTGGCGCCACCGTCTTCACCGTGGACCTGGTGGGGTTTGCCTTCCTGCGCGAGTTCGGTGTGTTGCTGACCGCGATCCTGATGGCCGGACGCACCGCCAGTGCGTTCACGGCGCAAATCGGTTCGATGAAGGCCAACGAGGAGATCGACGCCATCCGCACCCTGGGCCTCGACCCTGTGGAGTTGCTGGTGGTGCCGCGGGTCCTGGCGTTGCTGATCTCCCTGCCGATGCTGACCTTCCTGGCGATGCTGTCGGGGATTATCGGTGGTGCCGTGGTCTGCGCGGTGGCGCTGGATATCTCGCCGGCGATGTTCCTGTCGCTGTTGCAATCGGACATCGGCGTTCAGCACTTTCTGGTGGGTATCGTCAAAGCGCCGGTGTTCGCCTTCCTCATCGCCGCCATCGGTTGCCTGGAAGGCTTCAAGGTCAGTGGCAGCGCTGAGTCTGTGGGCGCACACACCACGTCGAGTGTGGTGCAGTCAATTTTCGTGGTGATCGTGATGGATGCGATCGCCGCGATGTTTTTCATGGAGATGGGGTGGTGAGTCGTATCCCTCGAGCGCCCTGCGAGGCGGTGATTGAAGTCCGTGGGCTGTGCAACCGTTTTGGAAGCCAGAGCGTGCACGAAAACCTTGATCTGGACTTGTACAAGGGCGAGATCCTCGCCGTGGTCGGCGGCTCCGGCAGCGGCAAATCGGTGCTGCTGCGCAGCATTGTCGGGTTGCGCCAGCCCAGCGAAGGCGTAGTGAAAGTCTTCGGGAAAAACCTGCCGACCTTGTCCGAACATGAGCGTTCGCTGGTGGAGCGGCGATTCGGCGTGCTGTTCCAGAAAGGCGCGTTGTTCTCTTCACTGACCGTGACCGAGAACGTTGCCCTGCCGCTGATCGAACACGCCGGCTTGAGCCGCAACGACGCCGAGCACCTGGCAGCGGTGAAAATGGCCCTGGCCGGGTTGCCGCTGTCGGCTGCGCAGAAGTACCCCGCGTCGCTGTCCGGCGGCATGATCAAGCGCGCCGCGCTGGCCAGGGCGTTGGCGCTGGACCCGGACATCCTGTTTCTCGACGAGCCCACCGCGGGTCTCGACCCGATTGGTGCCGCCGCGTTCGACCAATTGATCCTGACCCTGCGCGATGCCCTGGGCCTGAGTGTCTTTCTGGTGACCCACGACCTCGACACGCTCTACACCATCACCGACCGGGTGGCGGTGCTGGCGCAGAAAAAGGTGCTGGTGGCGGACGCCATCGACAAGGTATCGGAAACCAACGATGCGTGGATTCACGAATACTTCCATGGCCCTCGCGGCCGCGCGGCATTGACAGCCGCCCAACAGCTCAAAGAGGTCTGACATGGAAACCCGAGCCCATCATGTATTGATCGGCCTGTTCACCGTGATTGTGGTGACGGCCGCGCTGCTGTTCGGCCTGTGGCTGGCCAAGTCCAGTGTCGACACCGAGTTCAAGGACTACGAGGTCGTGTTCAACGAGGCGGTCAGCGGATTGTCCAAGGGCAGTTCGGTGCAGTACAGCGGGATCAAGGTCGGCGACGTGATCTCGCTGCGCCTGGACCCGAAAGACCCGCGCCGGGTGCTGGCGCGAATTCGCCTGGCCGGCGATACGCCGGTCAAGGAAGACACCAATGCCAAGTTGGCCCTGACCGGGGTCACCGGGACTTCGATCATCCAGCTCAGTGGCGGCACACCACAGAGCCCGACGCTCAAGGGCAAGGACGGCAACCTGCCGACCATAGTCGCCTCGCCCTCGCCCATTGCCCGACTGCTCAATGACAGCGAAGACCTGATGGCCGGGGTGACCACGCTGATGCATAACGCCAACCTGATGTTCTCCACGGAAAACATCGAGCGCATCAGCAATACCCTGGAGCATCTGGAACAAACCACCGGGACCATTGCCGAGCAGCGCGGCGATATCCGCCAGGCCATGCAGCAACTGGCCTCGGTGGGCAAGCAGGCCAACACCATGCTGGAGCAGACCACGGCGCTGATGAGCAATGCCAACGGGCTGCTCAACGAGCATGGCAAGGAAGCGCTGGGCAGCGCCGAGCAGGCGATGAAGTCGCTGCAGGAGAGCAGTGCCACCCTCAACAAACTGATCACCGCCAATCAGGACTCGCTCAACAGCGGCATGCAAGGCCTCAATGGCCTGGGCCCGGCCGTGCACGAGATGCGCGAAACCTTGAGTTCGTTGCGTACCATTACCACACGCCTGGAAGCCAACCCCAGTGGTTACCTGCTGGGCAGTGACAAGACGAAGGAGTTCACGCCATGAAGCTGATTCGGATTGCCCTCCTCGCTGGCTTCACGCTGATCAGTTCGTGCTCGATCCTGCCCAAGCCCGAGCCCTTCGAGGTCTATCGATTGCCGTCGGCCCAGAGCGCATCGGCCAACCATGGCACGCCACAGCGCTGGTCGCTGCGCCTGAGCACATTCCAGTCCAGCGAAGCGTTGAACAGTCCGAACATCGCAGTGATTCCCCAGGGCGATGTGATCAGCCACTACAAGGGTTCACGCTGGAGCGACCCGGCGCCGGTGCTAATGCGCAATCGCCTGCTGGAAGGTTTCCAGCATGACGGACGGGTGCCGTTGCTGAGCACCGATGACAGCATTTTCCAGACCGATCTTGAATTGGGTGGCAGCCTGCTGGCGTTCCAGACTGAATATCAGGGTAAGAACGCCAGCGCGGTCGTGCGTCTGGATGCATTGCTGGTGCGCAGTTATGACCAGCGCATCCTTGCCAGCCGCCGTTTTGAAGTGCGCCAGCCTTTGAGCGATGTGCAGGTTCCGGCGGTGGTGGTCGGGTTCGGTCAGGCGAACGATCAGTTGACCACGCAGGTGGTGAACTGGGCGGTTGAGCAAGGGCAGAAATTGGCGCCGCCACCGAGACCTTGAATACTTACGCAGTCCACCTGTGGGAGCGAGCCTGCTCGCGATAGCGGTATGTCAGACACATTGATTTTGAATGTGCAGCCGCCTTCGCGAGCAGGCTCGCTCCCACAGGGGTAAAGCTGTATCAGCTCTGCAAAAACGCCTGATGCAGCTCAGCCAGCGTTTCAAAATGATACGCCGGCGCTTCGGCACTCAACTCTTCATGGCTGCCGAACCCGTAACCCACTGCCGCCGCGTCCAGGCCATTGCTACGCGCGCCGATCAGGTCGTGCTTGCGGTCGCCGATCATCAAGATGTTGGCCGGGTCCAGGTTTTCTTCCGCAATCAGGTGAGCGATCAGCTCGACCTTGTTGGTTCGGGTTCCATCCAGTTCGCTGCCGTAAATCACTTTGAAGTGTTTGGCAAAGTCGAAATGCCGGGCGATTTCCCGGGCGAACACCCACGGTTTCGAAGTGGCGATGTACAGCTGCCGACCTTGTTCGCTCAGTGTTTCCAGCAGCGGCGTGACGCCATCGAACACACGGTTTTCGTAGAGGCCGGTGACCTTGAAGCGCTCGCGGTAGAAGTTCACCGCCTCCCAGGCCCTGGCTTCATCGAAGCCATAGAACTGCATGAACGCCTGCAGCAGCGGTGGGCCGATGAAGTGTTCGAGCTTGGTCAGGTCCGGTTCATCGATACCCAGTTTGCCCAAGGCGAACTGGATCGAACGGGTGATGCCCTCGCGCGGGTCGGTCAGGGTGCCATCGAGGTCGAACAAAACGGTTTGGTAATGCATGTCGAATCCTGAATAAGGGGGCCGGGTCAAAGCTGGTCGTAGCCTTCGGCCAGATGCAGGTCCTTGAGCTTCACGTAGTTCGCCGCGCTGTAGGTGAAAAAGGCGCGCTCTTTGTCAGTCAGCGGGCGGATCTGCTTCACCGGGCTGCCCACATACAGGAAGCCGCTTTGCAGATGCTTGCCCGGCGGCACCAGGCTGCCGGCACCGATGATCACATCATCGTCGACCACCGCGCCGTCCATGACGATGCTGCCCATGCCGATCAATACCCGGTTGCCTACCGAACAACCATGCAGCATGACCTTGTGGGCGATGGTCACATCATCGCCGATCAGCAACGGATAGCCGTCCGGGTTGAACGGCCCGGCGTGGGTGATGTGCAACACGCAGCCATCCTGCACGCTGGTGCGCGCGCCAATGCGGATGCGGTGCATGTCGCCGCGGATCACTGTCAGCGGCCAGACCGAGCTGTCTTCGCCAATTTCAACGTCGCCGATCACCACTGCCGAGCCGTCGACAAAAGCGCCCTTACCCAGCAGCGGCGTGTGGTTTTGATACTTGCGAAGGTTCACGATAGGGTTTCTCTCTGTTGCTGATAGCTGCGGTGAACGTCGATTGTAATTAAGATGGCTGCATGTTTCTCCAGCCAAGGTATCAACCGTGAGCGTGAACAACCCTCTTTTGCAGTCCTATGACCTGCCGCCGTTCTCCGCCATCCGCGCCGAACACGTACAACCGGCCATTGAACAGATCCTGGCTGACAACCGTGCCGCTATCGCCGAGATCCTCAAGACCCAGGTCAAACAGCCAACGTGGGCTGGCCTGGTGCTGGCGATGGACGAGCTCAACGACCGCCTGGGCGCTGCCTGGAGCCCGGTCAGCCATCTCAATGCCGTGTGCAACAGCGCTGAACTGCGTGAAGCCTACGAGTCTTGCCTGCCAGCCTTGAGCGCCTACTCCACCGAATTGGGCCAGAACCGCGAACTGTTCCAGGCTTTCGAAGCCCTGGCCTGCAGCCCGGAAGCCGCTGGTTTCGACGTGGCGCAGAAAACTATCCTGGAACACTCCCTGCGTGACTTCCGTCTGTCGGGTATCGACCTGCCGGAAGCCGAACAGAAGCGTTACGCCGAAGTGCAGAGCAAGCTGTCCGAACTGGGCAGCCGTTTCTCCAACCAGCTGCTCGATGCCACTCAGGCGTGGACCAAGCACATCACCGATGAAGCCGCCCTCGCCGGCCTGACCGACTCGGCCAAGGCGCAAATGGCCGCCGCGGCCCAGGCCAAGGATCTGGACGGCTGGCTGATCACCCTGGAATTTCCGAGCTATTACGCGGTGATGACCTACGCCCAGGACCGTGCACTGCGTGAAGAAGTCTACGCCGCCTACTGCACCCGCGCGTCGGACCAGGGGCCGAATGCCGGCCAGAACGACAATGGCCCGGTCATGGAAGAAATCCTCGACCTGCGTCAGGAACTGGCCAAGTTGCTGGGTTTCAGCAGTTTTTCCGAGCTGAGCCTGGCGACCAAAATGGCCGAGTCCAGCGATCAGGTGCTGAGCTTCCTGCGCGACCTGGCCAAGCGCAGCAAGCCGTTCGCCGTCCAGGATCTGGAACAGCTCAAGGCTTATGCCGCCGAACAGGGTTGCCCGGATCTGCAAAGCTGGGACAGCGGTTTCTACGGCGAAAAACTCCGTGAACAGCGCTACAGCGTGGCCCAGGAAGCCCTGCGCGCCTACTTCCCGATCGACAAGGTGCTCAGCGGCCTGTTCGCCATCGTCCAGCGTCTGTACGGCATCGAGATTGCCGAGCAGAAAGGTTTCGACACCTGGCACCCGGATGTCCGCCTGTTCGAGATCAAGGAAAACGGCCAGCACGTCGGCCGCTTCTTCTTTGACCTCTACGCCCGCGCCAACAAGCGTGGCGGTGCGTGGATGGACGGCGCACGCGACCGTCGTCGCACCGCTGGTGGTGTATTGCAAAGCCCGGTGGCCAACCTGGTGTGCAATTTCACCCCGGCCGACAGCGGCAAGCCTGCGCTGCTGACTCACGACGAAGTCACCACCCTGTTCCACGAGTTCGGTCACGGCCTGCATCACCTGCTGACCCGCGTCGAGCATGCTGGCGCGTCCGGCATCAACGGCGTGGCCTGGGATGCGGTCGAGCTGCCGAGCCAGTTCATGGAGAACTGGTGCTGGGAGCCTGAAGGCCTGGCGCTGATTTCCGGTCACTATGAATCCGGAGAACCGCTGCCGCAGGACCTGCTTGGGAAAATGCTTGCGGCGAAAAACTTCCAGTCCGGCCTGATGATGGTTCGCCAACTGGAGTTCTCGCTGTTCGACTTCGAACTGCACGCCACCCACGGCGACGGCCGCAGCGTGCTGCAAGTGCTCGAAGGCGTGCGCGACGAGGTTTCGGTGATGCGTCCACCCGCCTACAACCGTTTCCCCAACAGCTTTGCGCACATCTTCGCTGGCGGTTACGCCGCGGGTTACTACAGCTACAAATGGGCTGAAGTGTTGTCCGCCGATGCGTTCTCGAAGTTCGAAGAAGAAGGCGTGCTCAACGCCGACACCGGTCGTGCGTTCCGCGAAGCAATCCTGGCCCGTGGCGGCTCCCAGGAGCCGATGGTGCTGTTCGTCGACTTCCGTGGTCGTGAGCCATCAATTGACGCACTCTTGCGCCACAGCGGCCTGAGTGAGGACGCGGCAGCATGAGTGAGGGGCCTGTGATTACGAAAAAACGCTTTATCGCCGGGGCGGTCTGCCCTGCATGCAGCGAGCCGGACAAGTTGATGATGTGGAACGAAGATCAGGTCCCGCACCGAGAGTGCGTGGCCTGCGGTTACTCCGACACACTCAATGAGCAAGGGCTGTCGGTGCCCAAGGAGTTGGGTACGCGGGTTAACACCAGCGCACTCAAACCTGCCGACACCAAGGTTCAGGCGGTCCAGTTTTTCCCGAATCCGAAACTGAAGAAAAAGCCTGACGAACAACACTGAGTGAAAAAAGCCCCCGTTGCGCAATGCAACGGGGGCTTTCTTTATTCGATATGAGCGGACTTGAACCAGCTCTTCATTGAACACGCGGCGAACGGGCTGGTGCTGCAATCGCCATTGGCCAAGGCGGTGCGCAGTTTTTCCACGTCGGCCTGCATCATGTAGCGAATGCCGTCCTTGAAGTGGGTGCTGTCACCAAAGCCGCCCTGGGTCATTTCGTTCAGGGCCTCCTCCTTGGTCCAGCCCTGGATGACAACCCGGTACATGGCTGCCATCAGGCCGGTACGGTCGGAACCGTGTTTGCAGTGCATCAGCACCGGGCCTTTGGCTTCAGCAGACTGAATGGCGCGCAAGGCCTTGAGCACATCGGCGTCATCGACATGGTTGGTGCGATAAGGCAGTTGTACTTGCGTGATGCCTGGCGTGGACAACCAACTGGAGTCTGTTTCGGGCAGGAAGTTGATCACTGTGCCCACCTTGAGTTTCTCCAGCAGCGGCACCGCGCCCTTGTCCGGCAAGGCACTGCGATAGAGCGTCGGCGACATCTGGAAGAGGTTGTATTGCTTCTGGACCGGTTGAGCCCAGTCTGCCGGACGCTGCATCACACCGTCGTCAGCAAGTGCCGGTGTCAGGTTAACGAGTGCAACCAGCGACAGGCATATTGCAGATAAAAAACGTGGAAAAGGCATGCTTGAGCGACCGTTCAGAAAGGGACGGGAAGAGGGTGGCAAGGATCAGCCATGCACGGTCAAAGGCCTGTGAGCTGACTGTCAAAGAATCGTGAAGTCCACGCTCAGGTTATAGTTTCAGTTTGATGAATGATTTGAGCATCTCGTTCAGTTCGACCCCATAGTCAAACACTTGTCCAGTGAGAGGGTTGCGCTCCCAACCTTCAAAAGACAAGCCGGCATCCGCTGACTTGGTCTCGAACACTACGCGGCTATACAGTTGATGATCATCTTCATCAATGTCAAAAATCTCAACTTCTACTCGAAGCTCGGGTGGTTTAGCGGGAAGACAATAAAGGTACGCTATGCCCTCTGGAGCAATTATTTGTTGATGATAAAAATCGAGTGCAAGTTGTGTAAGTGCGGCAATGTCCTTTTTGTCGATGCTATTGCCTGGAATGACATTGACATCGGACCATGGATCAAAATCGAGCTTTGAAGTCTTGCTATCGTTTTTTATATGGAGTGTCACGGAGGGAGCGCTTGCGAGAACATCAGCGAACTGCTCCATTGTTTTATTTGGATGCTCGTCTGCCCTTATTGGCTTGATAACTATCTGCACATTTTCTGGCGTTTTTATTTTTTGTAGATAAGCACCGGTTTTTATGGGCTTGGACATTTTTGATTCTCGTGGCTGTCTGGAATGCACGCGGGAGCCCGCATGCATTCGGCAATCATGCTTTTCCAGTGATTGGAAAGTCAGGGCTCAGGGATTGACGATACTGGCATAAGCCTTTGCCAGCGCCTGTAACTTGGCTTTGTCCTCGGCACCGATCTTTCCGTCGAGATCGACATCCTTGCCAACGGCCCTGATGCTGAACGAGTTACCACGGTCCGTGGAAACAGCAGTGTAAAACTCCGAATCGACCAGGCTTTCAATTTGAACATTATTTGCCGCATCCCAACTTAACTCTTTTCGCGCCAGTTGCAGCGAAACCAGTGTGTTGGGCTCCGAAGGACTCGGTTGCATGAGTTGCAGAAAGATGCCGCGCTGATTAAAGAAAGACATTAATAAATCCTTTTATTTGATGACTGTTGAGGGTGTTGCTTGTCTGGCTGAATATACGGGGGGGGATTGGATCTAACCACTGACTATATGTTTCCTCAGTTTTCCCATCTTTGATGAACAAGTAACTCATGACGCCTTGTCACCAGATGAATGGCTGAGCGGTACTGGTCGATTCGCCGCTGGTCGTATACTGTATGAATATACAGATCAAGGAGTCCGCCGATGGTTAGCTCTCTGCCTCCCCGCGGCCGCGGCACCGCAACCAACCCGCATAACCGCTTTGCCCCCCGCCATTCGGTGGTTGAGGACGACGGTTGGTATCAGGAAGTACCGCTTACCCAGGGCACCGAGGTGAGCATTGAAACGGCGAAAACCATCATTACCCGCAACACGTCGCCGGACTTGCCCTTCGACCGATCGATCAATCCCTATCGCGGCTGCGAGCATGGCTGCATCTACTGCTACGCGAGACCAAGCCATGCCTATTGGGACATGTCGCCTGGGCTGGATTTCGAAACCAGACTCATCGCCAAGACCAACGCCGCGCAGGTGCTGGAGGAACAACTCTCAAAACGTGGGTATCAATGTGCGCCGATCAACCTCGGCTCCAACACCGATCCCTATCAGCCGATCGAGCGCGAATATAAGGTCACCCGGCAAACCCTTGAAGTACTCCTGCGTTACCGACACCCCGTGACCATCGTCACCAAGGGCTCGCTGATCCTTCGCGACCTGGACCTGTTGACCGAGCTTGCCAGCCAAAGACTGGTGGCGGTAATGATCAGCCTGACCACACTGGACGACGAGCTCAAGCGCATCCTTGAACCCCGGGCCGCAGCGCCCAAGGCCCGGTTGCGGGCGATCAGGGTCATGCGCGAGGCGGGCATTCCGGTGGGCGTGCTTTGTTCACCGATGATTCCGATGATCAACGACAGCGAGCTCGAAAGCCTGCTCACCGAAGCCTGGGCGGCAGGGGCGCAAAGTGCTGCTTACATGATGTTGCGCCTGCCGTTGGAGGTGGCGCCGCTGTTCGAAGAATGGCTGGGCGCCCACTATCCACAACGGGCGGCGCATGTGCTCAGCCTGATTCGCCAGAGTCGTGGCGGTGAACTCTACGACAGCCGCTTTGGTGCTCGTATGCGCGGTGAAGGCCCCTTCGCCGACCTGCTGGCACAGCGCTTTGCCAAAACCATCAAGCGCCTGGGGCTCAATCACCGGGAAGGCTTTGACCTGGACTGCAATGCCTTTTGTCCGCCGGGTCGCCAAATGTCGTTGATTTGAGGACAATTGGCCTATGGTTGGTACTGAAGATCACGCTCGAGCCTTAGGCGGGTCACGTTTTTTGTGACCTGGAACACGCATTCTAGAGCGGTTTATTCAGTTTCAATTAAGATTCGGCCGCTACCTTGTTCATCGAGTGACTGATGGGTCGAGATGTTTGGCCTGGATGTTTTTTCACCAGCCACTGGCTTCACACCGGACCACACGGGATGACTCCCTGAGCCCGCCAATGAGGATGAATTGATGAGTGACAAGGATAAACAGCCGTTGGCTGCGTCGGCTTCAGCCCAACCCGAGGCCGAAACCGCCGATGCAGCGTTGCAGCACATCGTTGACGGCTTTTTGCATTTTCATCATGAGATCTTTCCTCAGCAGGAAGAGCTCTTCAAGAAACTCGCCACGGCCCAGCGGCCACGAGCGATGTTCATCGCCTGCGCCGATTCGCGCATCGTTCCCGAGTTGATTACCCAGAGCTCCCCCGGCGACCTGTTCGTGACCCGTAACGTTGGCAACGTCGTGCCGCCTTACGGGCAAATGAACGGGGGTGTTTCCACGGCCATCGAGTACGCCGTACTGGCTCTGGGGGTACACCACATCATCATTTGCGGGCATTCCGACTGCGGCGCCATGCGCGCTGTGCTTAACCCGGACAGTCTGGAAAAAATGCCCACGGTCAAGGCCTGGTTGCGTCATGCTGAAGTGGCCAAAACCATGGTGCAGGAGAACTGCAACTGCTCTAGCGAAAGCGAAAGCATGCACATCCTCACCGAAGAGAATGTGATCGCTCAATTGCAACATCTGCGCACCCATCCGTCGGTGGCCTCGCGCATGGCTAACGGTCAGTTATTTATTCACGGCTGGGTCTACAACATCGAAACCAGCGAAATCAAAGCGTATGACGCCGATCAAGGTTGTTTCCTGCCGCTCAATGGCAGCCTGCCGATTCCCGTGGCGACGCCCAAAGCGCGCTTCTAAACCCTCCTAAATCGTTGTGTGGTTCAGCCGAGGCTGCCGTTCAGGCAGCCTGGCTTTGCCATGCCTGAAGAAAACTTCGGGAGATTCACCATGCGTGCTGCTCGACTCAAAGCTGTTCTGCCACGGGAGCTGCTGGCTTCGGTGGTTGTGTTTCTGGTCGCCCTGCCCCTGTGCATGGGCATCGCGATTGCCTCGGGGCTGCCGCCGGCCAAAGGCCTGATCACCGGCATCATCGGTGGTCTGGTGGTCGGCTGGTTGGCCGGCTCGCCGCTGCAAGTCAGCGGCCCGGCGGCGGGCCTGGCCGTTCTGGTATTCGAACTGGTCCGCCAGCACGGTATCGCCATGCTTGGGCCCATTCTGTTGCTGGCGGGTTTGCTGCAATTGGTGGCTGGCCGTTTGAAGCTGGGCTGCTGGTTTCGGGTGACGGCACCTGCGGTGGTGTACGGCATGCTTGCCGGGATTGGCGTGCTGATCATCCTGTCTCAGGTGCATGTGATGCTGGATGCCGTGCCCAAACCCTCGGGCCTGGATAACCTGGCGGCCTTCCCGACAGCGCTGGCTCAGGCGTTGCCCACGTTTGGCTGGCAAGCCGGGTTGCTCGGTTTGTCGACGATTGCCGCCATGTGGCTTTGGGAGAAACTCCGTCCGCAATCCCTGCGCTTCATTCCTGGCGCGCTACTGGGCGTCGGCCTGGCCACGGTTGCCAGCCTGGTGCTGGCGTTGCAGGTCAAACGGGTTGAGGTACCGGCCAATCTGACGGAAGCCATAGACTGGCTGAAGCCCGCGGACCTGCTCAACCTGGCTGATCCGACCTTGCTGATCGCGGCGTTTGCCGTGGCCTTCATCGCCAGCGCCGAAACCTTGCTCTCAGCCGCTGCGGTTGATCGCATGCACAGTGGTCAGCGCTCGGACTTCGACCGGGAACTGTCGGCGCAAGGTATCGGCAACATGTTGTGTGGCCTGCTTGGGGCACTGCCGATGACCGGCGTTATCGTACGCAGTTCGGCGAATGTTCAGGCCGGCGCAACCACGCGGTTTTCGACCATTTTCCACGGTCTGTGGTTGTTGGCGTTCGTGCTGTTGCTGTCCAGCGTGCTGCAAAGCATTCCGGTGGCGAGCCTGGCGGGCGTGCTGGTGTACACCGGTTTCAAGCTGGTGGATCTCAAGGTCTTCCGTGGTTTGGGCCGGTATGGTCGGGCGCCGATGTTCACCTATGCGGCAACCGCACTCACCATCGTTTTCACGGACCTGCTGACCGGCGTGTTGATTGGCTTCGGCCTGACGCTGGTGAAGCTGGCGCTGAAAGCTTCGCGGTTGAAAATCAGCCTGATCGACCTGCCTCAGGACGGTGAAATGGAATTGCGCCTGGTGGGGGCGGCGACCTTCCTCAAAGTGCCAGCGCTGACCCAGGTGCTGAGTAGTATTCCACCAGGCGCGACGGTGCATGTGCCGCTCAACAACCTGAGCTATATCGATCACTCGTGTCTGGAACTGCTGGAGGAATGGGGTCGGGCGAACGCGGCCAAGGGGTCGAAGCTGTTGATTGAATCACGGGGGTTGAAGCGCAGGCTCGAAGGCAGGGTTCGTACCAACACGGGTACTGGTGCGGCTGGCTGAGGCCCAATGTGGGAGCGAGCTTGCTCGCGATGGCGGCGGATCAGTCAACGTTGATGTTGAATGTCATGACCCCATCGCGAGCAGGCTCGCTCCTACAGGAGGACAGTGTTTACCGGTGGATCAAGCCGCCGGCTGATCCAGTTCCAGGCCTACGCCCAGGCGGCGGGACATGCACGGCCAGCGTTTCCACGCGGCGCCGGTGTCCGGGCTGCTGAGCTTGTCGCGGTAGGCTTCCACCGACTCTAGCGCAAAGCTCTCTTCGGTCAACATTTGCTCGAACGCGTGATGTACGACTTCGTCCAGTTGGTTGGCAAATTCCTCACCGATCAATTGGTGAGCAATCAGGTTGGCGACAGTCATGTCCAAGGGGATCAGTGGCTGGCCGAAATGCTTGATGTACAGGTCGTTGACCTCTTCGACAAACCGGTGCGCCAGGTAAGCTTCATCCAGCAGGCTGTCGAGCCCGACATGGCCGGCCATGATGGCTGGCGGCTGGAGGAAGTACTGCTCGGCGATACTCAGTACCGGTTTGATCTGTGACTCAATGCCCGCTTCCCTGGCGACTTCATTGGCTGCATCCAGCAGATCGGGCACTTCTTCGATGTAGGCGGCGACAAATCGCGTCAGTACGCCGTTGGTATCGGCCTCCGGCAATTGGATCGCCGGGTGCAGATGAGGCAGTTTACTTTCCAGCTGACGCGTCAGCAGACCGGTCTCGGCTTCGTGTTGTTGGGCTTTTTGGATCTGCTCGCGCAATGCGGCGGTGTTCATGAAAACTCCAGGAAACAAGGCAATGAAATAGGGAAGACATAACTTAGCTGGCTTACGAAAAATGCTAAGACGCATTTGTCATAATTATTTCATCCTTGAGACGGCTCCGTTATATCGATTTGCCACCACTCGTCTGCATCCTTCTCCATTCGTGCCCTGCAACGCAAGTCAATGCTGTTTCAGATCATTTACGCCTTCGCATTGCGAGGTCAGAGTCGCTGTCTATACTCGGGGTGGAATGGAGTTAGCTGATGACGCCCGACTGCATATGCAGCAAGGCCCGGTGCTCAAGTTCGTAGTCTGATGCAGCCGCTCCCTTGCCGCAGGTGAAAGCCGGCGGGATAACAAGAACGATAAGGGGAACCCGCAATGATGCGACATCCACATGTCTGGATGGGCCTCCTGTTGTGGTCGATTTTCAGTCAGGCGCAAGCGGCCTGGACTGTGAATATGGCGCCTGGAGCGACTGAAATCAGTCACGCAGTATTCGACCTGCACATGATCATTTTCTGGATCTGTGTGGTGATCGGCATCATCGTATTTGGTGCCATGTTCTGGTCGATGATTCTCCACCGCCGCTCGACCGGGCAGGTGGCCGCCAAATTTCATGAAAGCACCACCGTCGAAATCCTCTGGACCATCGTGCCCTTCCTGATCCTGGTGGCCATGGCGATTCCCGCTACCGCGACCCTGATCAAGATGTACGACGCCAGCGAGCCGGAAATCGATATCCAGATCACCGGCTATCAGTGGAAGTGGCACTACAAATACCTGGGCCAGGACGTCGAGTTCTTCAGCAACCTGACCACCCCTCAGGATCAAATCCACAACAAGGAAACCAAGGGCGAGCACTACTTGCTCGAAGTCGACAAACCATTGGTGCTACCGGTCGGCGCCAAAGTGCGCTTCCTGGTGACCTCCGCCGACGTGATCCACTCCTGGTGGGTGCCGGCTTTTGCGGTCAAGCGCGACGCGATTCCCGGGTTCGTCAATGAAGCCTGGACCCGCATCGACAAGCCCGGCATCTACCGTGGCCAGTGTGCCGAGTTGTGCGGCAAGGATCACGGCTTCATGCCGACCGTGGTCGAGGTCAAGGAAAAGGCCGATTACGAAAAATGGCTGGCCGAGCGCAAGACCGAGGCCGCGCAACTCAAAGAGCTGACCAGCAAGGAATGGACCCTCGACGAGCTCAAGGATCGCGGCGACAAGGTCTATCACACCACCTGCGTGGCCTGTCACCAGGCCGAAGGCCAGGGCCTGCCGCCGATGTTCCCGGCGCTCAAGGGCTCGAAGATCGCCACCGGGCCGAAAGACGCTCACCTGAGCATTGTCTTCCACGGCAAGCCTGGCACCGCCATGGCCGCATTCGGCAAACAACTGTCGGAAGTCGATATCGCAGCGGTCGTGACCTATGAACGTAACGCCTGGGGCAACAACAAGGGCGACATGGTCACGCCTAAAGAAGTGCTGGAGCTGAAACAGGCGGAAAGCAAATGACCCGGTCTATTGCGCACGAAAGGAACCGGTCGGGGCTAAGCACCCCGGCCTGCCCAGCCCATCTGTTTGCAGGAGACAGGACATGACTGCTGTAATCGATGAACATGTTCATACCGCCACCGACCACGCCCACGGCCCTGCTAAAGGCCTGATGCGCTGGGTGCTGACCACCAACCACAAGGACATCGGTACGCTGTACCTGTGGTTTGCGTTCTCCATGTTCCTGCTTGGCGGTTCGTTCGCGATGGTTATTCGCGCCGAGCTGTTCCAGCCTGGGCTGCAGATCGTCCAGCCGGAGTTCTTCAACCAGATGACCACCATGCACGGTCTGGTGATGGTCTTCGGTGCGGTGATGCCGGCCTTCGTCGGTCTCGCCAACTGGATGATCCCGCTGATGATCGGCGCGCCGGACATGGCCCTGCCGCGCATGAACAACTTCAGCTTCTGGCTGTTGCCGGCGGCGTTCCTGCTGCTGGTGTCGACCCTGTTCACTCCGGGTGGCGGACCGAACTTCGGCTGGACGTTCTACGCACCGCTGTCGACGACCTACGCGCCGGAAAGCGTGACCTTCTTCATCTTCGCCATCCACTTGATGGGGATCAGTTCGATCATGGGCGCGATCAATGTGATCGCCACCATCCTCAACCTGCGCGCCCCCGGCATGACGTTGATGAAAATGCCGTTGTTCGTCTGGACCTGGCTGATCACCGCGTTCCTGCTGATCGCGGTGATGCCGGTACTGGCCGGTTGCGTGACGATGATGCTGATGGACATCCATTTCGGCACCAGTTTCTTCAGTGCCGCCGGTGGCGGAGACCCGGTGCTGTTCCAGCATGTGTTCTGGTTCTTCGGTCACCCCGAGGTGTACATCATGATCCTGCCGGCGTTCGGTGCGGTCAGCTCGATCATTCCGGCTTTTTCGCGCAAGCCACTGTTCGGCTACACCTCGATGGTCTACGCCACGGCGAGTATCGCGTTCCTGTCGTTCATCGTCTGGGCGCACCACATGTTCGTGGTCGGCATTCCGCTGGTGGGTGAGCTGTTCTTCATGTACGCCACATTGCTGATTGCGGTGCCGACGGGTGTGAAGGTGTTCAACTGGGCCAGCACCATGTGGCAGGGCTCGCTGACGTTCGAGACGCCGATGCTGTTTGCCGTGGCGTTCGTGATCCTGTTCTCCATCGGCGGTTTCTCCGGGTTGATGCTGGCCATTGCCCCGGCGGACTTCCAGTACCAGGACACCTACTTCGTGGTCGCGCACTTCCATTACGTGCTGGTGCCGGGGGCGATCTTCGGGATCTTCGCCTCGGCCTATTACTGGATGCCGAAATGGACCGGCCACATGTACGACGAAACCCTCGGCAAGTTGCATTTCTGGTTGTCGTTCATCGGCATGAACCTGGCCTTCTTCCCGATGCATTTCGTGGGGCTGGCGGGCATGCCGCGACGGATTCCGGACTACAACCTGCAATTCGCCGACTTCAACATGGTGTCGTCGATCGGCGCATTCATGTTCGGCGCCACGCAGATTTTCTTCCTGTTCATCGTGATCAAGACCATTCGCGGCGGCCCGGCGGCACCGGCCAAGCCATGGGATGGGGCTGAAGGCCTGGAGTGGAGCATTCCGTCACCGGCGCCGTATCACACCTTCACCACGCCGCCGGAAGTGAAATGAACGCGCGCCTTGTAGGAGCGAGCTTGCTCGCGATGGCCGTCAACGATAACGCTGGAAGCCTGACACACAACGGCGCTCTCAAGTTTTTCGCGAGCAAGCTCGCTCCTACAGGGTTGTGCGGAAGTCATGGCTGACTCAATTTCGATGAAGAAGCTGGTCACGCGCCTGCTGACCGTGGTGGTGGCAATGTTTGTGTTCGGCTTTGCCCTGGTGCCGATCTACGACGTGATGTGCAAGGCCTTCGGCATCAATGGCAAGACCGGCGGGCAGTACGAAGGTGAGCAAACGGTCGACACCTCGCGGCAGGTGCGTGTGCAGTTTCTGTCGACCAACACCGCTGACATGCCTTGGGACTTTTACCCCAAACATGACGAATTGACCGCGAACCCGGGGGCTGTGAACGAGATGATCTTCATCGCCCACAACCCCACCGATAAGCCGATGAGCGCCCAGGCCGTGCCGAGCATTGCGCCCAGCAATGCGGCGGCGTACTTCCACAAGACCGAATGCTTCTGCTTTACCCAGCAAGTGCTGCAGCCCGGTCAGCGGATCGAGATGCCGGTACGTTTCATCGTTGACCGTGACATGCCCAAGGATGTGAAGCACCTGACGCTGTCCTACACGCTGTTCGATATCACCGCCCGACATCCACCGGTAGCTGTAAACACTGGCGGCTGAGCGTGCCCGATAAGGAGAACAATAAATGGCAACTCATGAACATTATTACGTCCCGGCCCAGAGCAAATGGCCGATCATCGCAACTGTCGGGATGTTCGTCACAGTGTTTGGCCTGGCCACCTGGTTCAACGATCTGAAAGCGGCGCGTCCGGAATCCCACGGGCCGCTGATCTTTTTCGTCGGTGGCCTGTTGGTGGCTTACATGCTGTTCGGCTGGTTCGGCACGGTGATCAAGGAAAGTCGCGGTGGCTTGTACAGCGCACAGATGGATCGCTCGTTCCGCTGGGGCATGAGCTGGTTCATTTTCTCGGAGGTGATGTTCTTCATCGCCTTTTTTGGCGCCCTGTTTTATGTCCGCCATATCTCCGGGCCGGCGCTCGGCGGTGAAGGCGCCAAAGGCATGGCGCACATGCTGTGGCCGAACTTCCAGTTCACCTGGCCGCTGCTGAGTAACCCCGACTCGAAACTGTTTCCGCCGCCCAGGGAGGTCATCAGCCCCTGGGGCCTGCCGTTGCTCAACACCGTGTTGCTGGTGAGTTCCAGCGTGACTGTGACCATCGCCCACCATGCCTTGAAAAAGGGCCATCGCGGTGCACTGAAACTCTGGCTGTTGCTCACCGTATTGCTCGGCTGTGCGTTCCTCACCTTCCAGGCCGAAGAGTACATTCACGCCTACCACGAACTGGGCCTTACCCTGGGTTCGGGCATCTACGGCGCAACTTTCTTCATGCTCACCGGGTTCCACGGCGCCCACGTCACCATCGGCACCATCATCCTGTTCGTGATGCTGGTGCGGATCATGCGCGGGCACTTCGACAACGAGCACCAGTTCGGTTTCGAAGCGGCGAGCTGGTACTGGCACTTCGTGGATGTGGTGTGGATCGGGCTGTTTGTTTTCGTCTATGTGCTCTAAGGCAGCTACAGCTACCAGGGGGCATTGGAAACCAGCTGGCCGCTGAAAAAGCCCCAGGCGATCAGACCGAGGGTAATGGCGGCCAGAGTGACACGCACACTCAAGGCAATGACGAGGCGGTTTGAGCGGCTGTCGTCCTTGACCAGAAAAAACAGGCCGCTGAACAGGCTGACAACCGTGGCAATCAGCATCAGGACGATGGCTGCTTTGAGCATGGTGAGACTCCGGGGGGATAAGCGATGCACTTGAGTATAGCTATCGCGATGACCGACTTTCTGGCAATGCCATGAAGCGCTTTCGGCCGGGTATCGTGCCAACGCTGGTGGTGGCGATGTTGCTGCCGCTACTGGTGTCCCTGGGGTTCTGGCAGTTGAGCCGGGGCGCGGAGAAAAGCGCGCTGCTGCAAACCTACGCCGAGCGCCGGGCCGCCGAGCCGATGGCCAGCACCGAACTGCAACACACGACAGACCCGGCCTTCCGTCGGGTTCACCTGTACGGCCAGTTCGATGCTGAACACAGCCTGCTGCTGGATAACAGTCAACGCAACGGCAAGGTCGGCGTCGAGCTATTGCAACCCTTTCACGATCAGGCATCCGGGCTTTGGTTGCTGGTCAATCGCGGTTGGCTGGCATGGCCGGAGCGCCGCACACCACCGCAATTCAAGACACCTGCCGAAGCAGTCAGCCTCGACGTGTGGGTCTACGTCTCCCCCGGTGCGACGTTCCAATTGCACGCTGACCCCACAACGTTGACGTGGCCGAAGCTGATTACGGCCGTTGAGCCAGACAAGCTCTGGGCAGCCCTGAATCGCGAAGGTTTTGCCTACGAACTACGTGCTGAAACCGGCCCCGTCACCTATCAGGCTGACTGGCCAGTAGTCGCCACGGGCCCGGAAAAACACGTCGCTTATGCCGTGCAGTGGTTCGCCATGGCGATCGCCCTGTTCGGTCTTTATCTCTATCTCGGCTGGTACAACGCAAAGGAGAAACACCATGGGAGCGGCCATGAATCCACCCAGCATGTCTGAGGCGAAACCGTCGGTGAACCGGCGCAAGGGCCGTATGCAACTGCTGTTGATCCTGCTCGGGGTGATCGGTCCGATGATCCTCGCCACCGGCATGTACAAGCTGAATTTCTGGGTGCCCGAGGGCCGCAGTTATCACGGCGAACTGATCGGCAACGGCCAGACCCGCGCGGACATCGGCGTGCAAGCCCGGGAAGATCGCTGGCAGATATTGGTGACCGCGCCCAAGGATTGCGCGGTGGACTGCCAGCAACTGGTGTATCTGGCGCGGCAAATCCAGATCGGCCTGGGCCGCGATGCGTCCCGCGCCAGCCATGCATTGGCCGCCGCGCAAACGCTGAACAGCGATTACGAGACTAAACTTCAACGCGAGTACCCGCAGTTGCAACGCTATTCACTGGACTTGCCTGCCTACACAAAAGCCGCCCAGAGCAATGACGCGCCGCATCTGTGGATCATCGATCCCCACGGCAATCTGGTGCTGCGCTACGACCCGTCGGTAAAGGGCAAGGACCTGCTCAACGATCTGCGCCACCTGTTGAAACTGTCGAACATCGGATAAGGGCATCGTCATGGCCAAGCCTGGATTTCGCCTCGCGTTGTTTGCCACCTTACTGGCACTGATTGTGGTGTTGCTCGGTGCCTACACCCGCCTGACCCACGCCGGCCTCGGCTGCCCGGACTGGCCCGGCTGCTACGGTTTCATCAGCGTGCCGAAAAGCGAAGCTCAGCTGGCCCATGCCGAATTGCATTTCCCGGACGCTCCGGTCGAGGCCCACAAGGGCTGGAACGAGATGGTCCACCGCTACTTCGCCGGCACTTTGGGGCTATTGATCGCGGTGTTGGCCGGTCGTTCGTGGGTGCATCGCCGACATCCCGGGCAGCCGGTGAAGCTGCCGTTGTTTCTGTTGGCGGTGGTTGTTGGCCAGGCCGCGTTCGGCATGTGGACGGTAACGCTAAAGCTCTGGCCGCAGGTGGTCACCGGGC
Source organism: Pseudomonas sp. ACN8 (assembly GCF_002303925.1). Taxonomy (GTDB): domain Bacteria; phylum Pseudomonadota; class Gammaproteobacteria; order Pseudomonadales; family Pseudomonadaceae; genus Aquipseudomonas. The sequence goes on along the minus strand of NZ_MRCS01000010.1, from coordinate 46,142 downwards.
ATTTGCTGGGCGGCTTCGCGACCTTGAGCCTGTTGTTTCTGCTGACCTTGCGCCTGTCCGGCGTAGTGCCGGCGCTGACCGTGCCACGACGTTTGCAACACTGGGCGACGGCGGGGCTGCTGCTGGTGATCGGGCAAATCGCCCTCGGTGGCTGGGTCAGTTCCAATTACGCCGCCGTAGCCTGTATCGACTTCCCGACCTGCCACGGCCAGTGGTTGCCACCGGCGGACTTCGCCAACGGCTTTCACCTGACCCAGCACATCGGCCCGAACTACCTCGGCGGGCAACTGGACAGCGACGCCCGTACTGCGATTCACCTGACTCACCGTATTGGCGCCCTGTTGGTGACTTTGGTGCTGCTCGGTCTGGCATGGCAACTGAAAGCCGTCGGCATGACGCGCCTGGCAGGCCTGGTGCTGATCGCCCTCGGCGCACAAATCACCCTGGGCATCAGCAACGTGCTGTTCCATCTGCCACTGCCGGTGGCTGTCGCACATAACGCGGGCGGCGCGGCGCTGTTGCTGACCATGGTGCTGGTCAATTACCACGCCCGAACCAGTCTGGTCCGGGTCAAGCAAGCGCGCTGGCACTTCAGCCCGCGTAAACACTCAGCCGGGCCCATAACAATAAAAGGAGAGATGCCATGGCGATTCTGATCGGCGAACGTCCCAGTCAGGCGATCTGGCGTGACTACCTGGAACTGACCAAACCCAAAGTCGTGGTGCTGATGCTCATCACTTCACTGGTGGGGATGTTCCTCGCGACCCGTGCCGGGGTGCCGTGGACGGTGCTGATTTTCGGCAATCTGGGCATCGCCCTGTGTGCCGGTGGCGCAGCGGCGGTCAATCATGTGGTGGACCGGCGCATCGACGCGGTGATGGCGCGCACCCGCAAACGGCCGCTCGCCGAAGGCCGGGTTTCGCCGACCGCAGCGCTGACGTTCGCGCTGGTATTGGCGGTCCTCGGGCAAGCCATGTTGCTGGCGTTCACCAACCCGCTGACAGCGTGGCTGACCCTCGCCTCGTTGCTTGGCTACGCGGTGGTCTACACCGGATTCCTCAAGCGCGCGACCCCGCAGAACATCGTCATTGGTGGTCTGGCCGGTGCCGCGCCGCCATTGCTTGGCTGGACCGCCGCCACCGGTCACGTCAGCGCCGAACCGCTGTTGCTGGTGCTGATCATCTTCGCCTGGACCCCGCCGCACTTCTGGGCGCTGGCGATCCATCGCAAGGAGGAATACGCCAAGGCCGATATCCCGATGCTGCCGGTCACCCATGGCGAGCACTACACCAAGATTCACATCCTGCTATATACCTTCGCATTGCTTGCCGTCAGCCTGATGCCTTATGTGATCCACATGAGCGGCACGCTCTACCTGGTCTGCGCGCTCGGGCTGGGCGCGCGGTTTCTGCAATGGGCCGTGGTGCTGTACCGTGGCACTCGGCCGCACGCGGCGATCAACACGTTCAAGTACTCTATTTACTACTTGTTCCTGCTGTTTATCGCCCTGCTCGTAGACCACTACCTACTGTTGAACCTATGACTCGAACCCAGAAAACCGTCTTCATACTCGTCGCCCTGGTCGCACTGATCCTGGGCCTGACCGTCAACAAGGTATTGTCCGGGAAAAACCAGGGCGATCCGACGGCGCTGATCGACGCCGGTATCATCCTGCTGCCGCAGAGCCGTAATCTGCCGGACGTGACGATGACCAATCAGGACGGCCAGCCGGTCGCGATCAATGAATTGAAAGGCAAGTGGAGCCTGCTGTTCTTCGGCTACACCTTCTGCCCGGACATCTGCCCGACCACCCTCGCCCAGTTGCGGCAGATCAAGAGCGAGTTACCGCCCGAGGCTGTGGATAAACTGCAAATCGTGCTGGTCAGCGTCGACCCCAATCGCGATACACCCAAGCAGCTCAAGCAGTACCTGGGCTACTTCGACCCGCAGTTTGTTGGCCTGACCCCGGCGTCGACCGATGAGCTGCAAACGATCGCCAACGCGGTGAGCATTCCATTCATTCCGGCGGACACCAGCAAGCCGAACTACACCGTTGACCACAGCGGCAACCTCGCGGTGATCGGGCCGGACGGCACCCAGCGCGGGTTCATCCGTGCGCCGTTGAACAATGCGAAGCTGGTGGCGCAGTTGCCGGTGATGCTCAAGCGCAATTAAGCACCGCAATCCCTCTGTAGGAGCGAGCTTGCTCGCGAAGGTGTGTCAGTCGACATCACAGTGGCTGACACACCTTCGCGAGCAAGCTCGCTCCTACAAGGGGCTGTGTTTCAGGCACAAAAAAGGGGCGCATTCGATGCGCCCCTTTTTGCGTTGCAGCAGTTCGGTCAGAACGCCGGCACCACCGCGCCTTTGTACTTCTCGAGAATGAAGGCCTTCACTTCCGGGCTGTGCAGGGCAGCCACGAGCTTCTTCATCGCGTCACTGTCCTTGTCGTCCGGGCGAGCCACCAGAATGTTCACGTAAGGCGAGTCGCTGCCTTCGATGAACAGCGCGTCCTTGGCCGGATCGAGCTTGGCCTCCAGCGCGTAGTTGGTGTTGATCAGCGCCAGGTCGACCTGGGTCAGCACGCGCGGGATGGTCGCGGCTTCCAGTTCGCGGATTTTCAGGTCCTTGGTGTTCTCGGTGATGTCCTTCACGGTCGACAGGATGTTGTTCGAATCCTTCAACTTGATCAGGCCGGCCTTGGCCATCAGCAGCAGCGCACGGCCGCCGTTGGTGGCATCGTTCGGGATAACCACGGTGGCACCGCCAGGCAGTTCGGCAATGGTCTTGTACTTGTTGGAGTAAGCGCCCAAGGGCTCCAGGTGCACGCCGGCCACGGAAACCAGGTGGGTGCCCTTGGCCTTGTTGAACTCATCCAGGTACGGCTGGTGCTGGAAGAAGTTGGCGTCCAGGCGTTTTTCCGCGACCTGCACGTTCGGCTGGATGTAGTCGGTGAATACCTTGACCTTCAGGTCCACGCCCTCTTTGGCCAGGGCCGGCTTCACGAATTCGAGGATCTCGGCGTGGGGAACCGGAGTGGCCGCGACGGTCAGGGTGTCGGCCGCGTGGGCCGAGAATGCGGCAACAGCAGCGAAGGCGACGAGTAGTTTTTTCATTCAGCTAACTCCTTGTGCGGCACCGTTTCCGGCGCCTGCCAGCGTATGGCCGGCTCATGTCTTGTCTTATTTACGGGAGAAATGCACAACCAATTTGTCGCCAACGGTTTGCAGCACCTGGACCAATACCAGCAGCAATACCACCGTCACGACCATCACATCGGTCTGGAAACGCTGGTAACCGAAACGGATCGCCAGGTCACCCAGACCTCCGGCGCCCACGACACCGGCCATCGCCGTGTAGGACACCAGTGTAATGGCTGTCACCGTAATCGCCGCGAAGATGCCCGGACGAGCCTCCGGTAGCAAGGCATTGGTGATGATCTGTCGCGTGGTCGCGCCCATGGCCTGGGTCGCCTCGATGATGCCGCGATCCACTTCACGCAGGGCGGTTTCCACCAGGCGGGCGAAAAACGGCGTGGCACCCACCACCAGCGGCGGGATTGCACCGGCGACACCCAGGGACGTACCGGTGATCAACACGGTGAACGGGATCATCACGATCAACAGGATGATGAACGGCAGCGAACGCAGGATGTTCACCACTAGCGACAACATCGCGTAGACGCCTTTGGCTTCCAGCAACTGGCGCGGGCTGCACAGGAACAGCAGCACGCCAAGGGGCAAGCCGAGCAGCACGGTGAACAGCAGCGAACCGCCGAGCATCAGCATCGTGTCGCCAGTGGCCAGCCAGATTTCGAACCAGTCGATATTGGCGAAGAAACTTGTCAGGGCTTCCATTAGCGCAGCACCTCCATGTGGACGTCGGCAGCGGTGAAGCGGGCAAAGGCCGCTTCCATATCACCGCCGGTCACGGCCAGGGTCAGTTGCCCGTAGGGGATGTCTTTGATGCGGTCGATACGACCGGCCAGGATGCTGTAGTCCACACCGGTTTCCCGGGCGACAGTGCCCAACAGCGGTGCGTAGGTCGCTTCGCCCTGGAAGGTCAGACGCAGGATGCGCCCCGGTACGTGAGCGAAGTCGTCACGCTGTTCGCTTTCGTCGATCTGCTCGTCTTCCTGCACGAAGCGCTTGGTGGTCGGGTGCTTCGGATGCAGGAACACCTCGGCCACCGAGCCTTGCTCGACGATCACGCCGGCGTCCATCACGGCTACCTGGTCGCAGACCCGGCGGATCACGTCCATCTCGTGGGTGATCAAGACGATGGTCAGTTTCAGCTCGCGATTGATCTCGGCCAGCAATTGCAAGACCGATGCGGTGGTTTGCGGATCGAGGGCGCTGGTGGCTTCGTCGCACAGCAGGATTTTCGGCTTGGTCGCCAGCGCACGGGCAATGCCGACACGCTGCTTCTGCCCGCCGGACAATTGCGCCGGGTACTTTTTCGCGTGGTCGGACAAACCGACCCGCGCCAGCAACTCGGCCACGCGGGAATCGATCTCGTTGCGCGACAGCTCGCCGGCCAGAGACAGCGGCAGCGCGACGTTGTCGGCGACAGTCTTGGAGGCCAGCAGGTTGAAGTGCTGGAAAATCATCCCGACCTGTTGACGGAAGCGGCGCAGGCCGTTGGCGTCGAGGGCGGTGACTTCTTCACCGTCGACGATGATCTTGCCGCCGCTGGCATTTTCCAGGCGATTGATCAGACGCAGCAGGGTACTTTTTCCTGCGCCGGAATGACCGATCAAGCCGTAAACCTGCCCGTTCTCAATCGTTAGACTGGTCGGATGCAGGGCGGGGATTTCCTTACCGGCGACGCGGTAGGTTTTGTGGACGTTTTGAAACTCGATCACGTAGCGAACCTTGTGGGGCGCGTTAGAAAAGGATCAGCGGTTAGCCGGGCGCGCATTTTAGCCTGTCCGTATAGAGGTTCTTAGCATTTATTTCGCATTTGTCCTGCCATTTGGCAATAACGCGATCAAAGGTCAGAAAAAAGGAACGGCTGACGAAGCCCGTCAGTCACTACTTAGGCCACTGGAATACGCCTGAGGAGTTCACGCCTGATGAGTACCAAGAAGCCTGCCGCCACCCAGAGTGCCGTGGCCGGGTCCGATACCCCGGACCGCCATAACACCAACACCAAGCTCGACAGCCTGGAAACGTTTCGCTCCGATGCCACTGAGCAGGCCTTGCGTACCAACCAGGGCGTGAAGGTGGCGGACAACCAGAACACCCTGAAGGCCGGGGCCCGCGGGCCATCGTTGCTGGAAGATTTCATCATGCGTGAAAAGATCACGCATTTTGATCACGAGCGGATCCCGGAGCGCATCGTTCACGCTCGTGGCGCTGGTGCCCATGGTTATTTCCAGAGCTATGAAAGCCACTCTGTGCTGACCAAGGCAGGTTTCCTGCAGGATCCAGCGAAGAAAACCCCGGTCTTCGTACGCTTTTCCACGGTGCAGGGGCCGCGTGGGTCTGGCGATACCGTGCGCGACGTACGAGGTTTCGCGGTGAAGTTTTTCACCGATGAAGGCAATTTCGATCTGGTGGGCAACAACATGCCGGTGTTCTTCATTCAGGACGCCATCAAGTTTCCCGACTTTGTGCATGCGGTCAAACCCGAGCCACACAACGAAATCCCTACCGGGGGGTCGGCCCATGACACCTTCTGGGACTTTGTCTCGCTCGTGCCGGAGTCGGCGCACATGGTGATGTGGGCGATGTCCGACCGGGCGATCCCGAAAAGCCTGCGCAGCATGCAGGGCTTCGGCGTGCATACCTTTCGCCTGATCAACGCCGAAGGAAAATCGCGGTTCGTCAAATTCCACTGGCGCCCCACGGCCGGCACTTGCTCGCTGGTGTGGGATGAGGCGCAGAAGCTTGCGGGTAAAGATACCGACTACCACCGTCGTGATTTGTGGGAGTCGATCGAGGTCGGCGACTATCCGGAGTGGGAGTTGGGGGTGCAGGTCATCGAAGAAGAGAACGAACATGCCTTCGATTTCGACATTCTTGACCCCACCAAGCTGATCCCCGAAGAGTTGGTCCCTATCACGCCACTGGGCAAGATGGTGCTGAACCGCAACCCGGACAACTTTTTCGCCGAAACCGAGCAGGTCGCCTTCTGCCCCGGACATATCGTCCCGGGAATCGACTTTTCCAATGACCCTCTACTGCAGGGGCGATTATTTTCCTACACCGACACGCAAATAAGCCGACTCGGCGGGCCGAACTTTCACGAGATCCCGATCAACCGCCCGGTGTCACCCTTCCACAACGGCCAGCGGGATGCGCAGCACCGCACCACTATCGACAAGGGGCGTGCCTCCTATGAGCCAAACTCCATTGATGGCGGCTGGCCAAAGGAAACGCCGGCCTCCGTTCAGGACGGCGGGTTCGATAGCTACCCGGAACGCATCGACGCCAACAAGATTCGCCAGCGCAGCGAGTCGTTCGCGGACCACTTCTCCCAGGCTCGCTTGTTTTTCCACAGCATGAGTGAACATGAACGGGAGCACATCATCTCGGCCTATAGCTTTGAGTTGGGCAAGGTTGAGCGCGAGGCGATTCGCGCCCGGGAAGTGAACGAAATCCTCGCCAATATCGATCTGGAGTTGGCCAGGCGTGTGGCGCAGAACCTTGGATTGCCTGCGCCCAGTCGAGGAACCATCGAGGTGCGCAAAACCTCACTGGATCATTCGCCGGCATTGAGCCAGGCCAATCTGTTGCCGGAGAGCATCAAGACGCGGAAAGTCGCGATTTTGGCGGCGAACGGTGTCGATGGCGCCTCGATCGATGCAATGAAGAAAGCGCTGAAAGCGGAGGGCGCCCACGGGAAGTTGTTAGGACCAAGTTCGGCGTCAGTGAAAACGGCCGATGGCAAAACCCTGGCTGTCGATGCTTCGATGGAGGGATCGCCGTCGGTGACGTTCGATGCGGTGTTCGTGCCGGGTGGAGCAGCGTCGATCAAGTTGTTGAGCACTGACGGTGTGGCGCTGCACTACCTGTTGGAGGCATACAAGCATTTGAAGGTTATCGCCTTGCAGGGCGAGGCGAAGCAGTTGCTGGATGTGTTGAAGCTGGAGGCGGATGGGGGATTGATCGTGGGCGCGGATGTAAAATTGATCAAACCGTTTCTGGTCGCGATCGGGCAGCATCGGGTTTGGGACAGGGAGGCGAAGGCCAAGGCGATTCCGGCCTGAGGGTTTTACTGCCAGACAGGACGCCTTCGCGGGCAAGCTCGCGACGCTTTTAAGATTTGCGAGGTGTTAGAACCATCTGCGCCGGAACACTGCGCAAAATCTGCCGCTCTAGCTTCAGATCAAACTCAGAGTCGAGTTTATTCACCCGTTTGGTCAGCAAGTTAGCCAGCCAGGGGTAATCGTTGGTGCGTGGAGCCTGAATGCTTACGTCGCACTCAAAATTCACCACATCGGCGGCGATGGCATCCAGTTGGCGACGCAGTTTCCCCATATCGTTGATATTCAGCACGACCGTGGTGCTTTCAGCCGTCAGGTCGATGACCTTGGCTTTTGGCCTGGCTTCGGCAGCCTTTAGGGCGGCTTCGGCTTTTTCCAGCTCGGCCTTGCGCGCCTGGGCAATCGAGCCGTTGACTCCACCGGTCAGTGCCGGAGCCTTGGGCATCAATGCGCGGGCACGGCTCAGGGCGGTCGCGGCGGCATCCACGTCACCCTTTTGCAACACGCTCTGGCTGCGGCGCAGATAGGCTTCCGCCAGTTGCCGCTGGTATTGCTCAAGGGAAGCATCGTTGGGCGTTTCGGCCTGCAGGGCTGCCAATTGGTCTTCGGCGATAGCCAGTTCATCGCTGGCGATGTTTTGTTCCAGCTGCACGATGGCCGTGGCCCGCGCATCCGCGGCCTCGGTGGCCGCCGGTGGCGTGCTTTGGCAGGCGCCCAGCAGCAAAGAAAATGCGACAAGGAGCAGATAACGGGAGGCGAACGACTTCATTCCTGCGACTCTCTATTTGCGCAAAAAACGAGCAAGTCTACACCCCTCGACGGGGCAGAACAAAACTCAGCAGAAATAGCGCGGCGGCCGTCACCACAATCGACGGGCCGGCCGGGGTGTCCTTGAACCAGGACAGCGCCAGCCCGCCACACACAGCGAGTATGCCCAGCAGGCTCGCGCCCAGTGCCATCTGCTCCGGCGAGCGGGCGTGACGTTGTGCCGCAGCCGCCGGGATGATCAGCAACGAGGTGATCAGCAATACCCCGACGATTTTCATCGCCACGGCAATCACTACGGCGATCAACAGCATCAGGGCCAGGCGCAATCCTGCGACCGGCAGGCCTTCGACCCTGGCCAGTTCTTCGTGCACCGTGATCGCCAGCAATGGGCGCCACAACGCAACCAGCAAGAGCAGTACCGCAGCGCTGCCGCCAAGGATCCAGGCCAGATCGGTCGGACTGATCGCCAGCAGGTCACCGAACAGATAGGCCATCAGGTCGATCCGCACTTCGTGCATGAAGCTTAGTACCACCAGGCCCAGAGAGAGCGTGCTGGGTGCGAGAATTCCCAAAAGCGTGTCGGACGCCAGCGGCTGGCGTTGTTGCAACGTCACCAGCATCACCGCCAACAGCAAGCAGCCAACGGTGACGGCAACGGTCGGGCTGACATCCAGCAGGAAGCCCAGGGCCACGCCGAGCAACGCCGCGTGGGACAGGGTGTCGCCGAAATAGGCCATGCGCCGCCAGACCACGAAAGACCCCAGTGGGCCCGCGACAACGGCCAGGGCCAGGCCTGCAAGCAGGGCGTAGAGCAGAAAATCAGCCATGCTTGCAGCTATCTCCGTGAACATGGGGTTGGCCCGATGCGGGCGCCTTGACCACCGAGCCGTGCAAGTCGTGGGCGTGGTCGTGATGGTGGTGATAAATCGCCAGGCTTTGTGCGTTCTTTCCGAACAGCTCGACGAAAGCCGGATCGCCGCTGACCTGCTCGGGATGCCCGGAGCAGCAGACGTGGCGATTGAGGCAAACCACCTGATCCGTGGTGCTCATCACCAGATGCAAATCGTGGGAGACCATCAGCACGCCGCAACCGTGACGGTCGCGCAGGCGGGTGATCAGGCTGTACAGCTCGGCCTGGCCGGCTACGTCGACACCCTGTACCGGCTCGTCGAGTACCAGCAGTTCAGGCTCGCGCAACAAGGCCCGGGCCAGCAACACGCGTTGCATTTCGCCACCGGAAACGCTTTGCACCGGGCTGTCGATCACCTGTTCGGCGCCGACTTCCTTGAGTGCCGCCAAGGCCATCGCACGGTCCACGCCCGGCACCAGGCGCAGGAAACGCAGGACCGACAGCGGGAGGGTCGGATCGACATGAAGTTTTTGCGGCATGTAACCGACCCGCAGTTTCGGCTTGCGCCAGACGCTGCCGCTGTCCGGTTTCAACAGGCCGAGCACGGCGCGCACCAGGGTGGTTTTGCCGGCGCCGTTGGGGCCGATCAGGGTAACGATCTGCCCCGGCTCGACGCTCAACTCGATGTTGTCCAGCACCGGTTGCCCGGCGAACGTGACGGCAACCTGCTCAAGACGGATCAGCGCGTTGCTCATCTAGCCCCCTGGCAACCCGAGCAGAGACCAACCACTTCAACGGTCTGGCCTTCGACGACGAACCCGACATCCCTGGCGCAGGCGATGATCGCGTCGCTGATGGATTTTTGCTCAAGTTCGATCGCGGCGTGGCATACACGGCAGATCAGGAATTGACCCTGGTGGGCATGTTCCGGGTGATTGCAGCCGATGAAGGCGTTGAGCGAGGAAATGCGATGGACCAGGCCGTTCTCCAGCAGGAAATCCAGCGCACGGTACACCGTCGGCGGCGCGGCACGGCGACCGTCCTGCTCGCTGAGAACCGCGAGAATGTCATAGGCCCCCAGCGGCTTGTGGCTTTGCCACACCAGTTCCAGCACTCGCCGGCGCAACGCGGTCAGGCGCAGGCCTTGACGTGCGCACAGGGCATCGGCCTCGGACAAAGCGCTGTGAACGCAATGTGAGTGGTCGTGGGGACGGCTGGCGATCGGTGTTTTTAGCATGAGCGGCGACGAGGTTTGTGAGAGACGTTATTATGTTACCCGTTCTCGCCTCTTCGAGTGGTCATCGTGTCCCGACTTTTTTCTGTTTTTGTCGCATTTATCGCAAGTTTTCTGCTGATCGGTCCGGCGCAGGCCGAGGTCAAGGTCCTTACCAGCATCAAGCCTCTGCAGTTGATCGCCGCGGCGGTGCAGGACGGCGTGGCGATCCCCGAGGTTTTGCTGCCACCGGGTGCCTCACCGCATAACTATGCGTTGCGCCCTTCCGACGTACGCAAGGTGCAATCGGTGGACCTGCTGTACTGGATCGGCCCGGACATGGAAGGTTTCCTGCCACGGGTGCTCAATGGTCGTACGTTGCCCAACGTCGCCGTGCAGGATTTGCCAGGCATGAAACTGCGCCGATTTGCCGAAGATAGCCACTCCCACACCGAAGAAGCCGAAGAAGCCGACGACCACGACCACGATCACCGTCCGGGCAGCCTGGATGCACACCTGTGGCTGTCGCCGGTCAACGCCCGGGTCATCGCCACGAAAATGGCCGCTGACCTGAGTGCCGCCGATCCTGAAAATGCCGCGCGCTATCAGAGCAATCTGAAAGCCTTCGACGAGCGTCTCGATGCATTGGATACGCGCCTGAAGAAACGCCTGGCCGATGTTCAAGGCAAGCCCTACTTCGTTTTCCACGAAGCTTTCGACTACTTCGAAGACACCTACGGCCTCAAGCACGTGGGTGTGTTCAGCGTCGCGGCCGAAGTGCAACCCGGTGCCCAGCATGTCGCGGCGATGCGCGCTCGTTTGCAGGAAGTCGGCAAGACCTGCGTGTTCAGCGAACCACCGCTGCGGCCGCGCCTGGCGGAAACCCTGGTGGCGGGGTTGCCGGTGAAACTGGCTGAACTGGATGCGCTGGGCGGGTACACGCCGGCGACTGCTCAGGGTTATGAGCAGTTGTTGGAGAAGCTGGGGAATGATTTGGCGGGGTGCCTGGAGTCGTTGTAACCGCACCAGACATGTGGGAGCGAGCTTGCTCGCGATTGCTGCATTACATTCAACATCAATGTTGACTGACCCGCCGCTATCGCGAGCAAGCTCGCTCCCGCAGGGTTGCGGTGACCCTGCAGGAGCGAAGCGTTTAAAGGGCGAAAGGCAACGGCGTATTGACCGTCTGCCGTTGCGCCAGGCGCGACTGGAACTCCATCGGATCGTGAATCAACACGTCTTGTCCGGCGAATGACTCCGCCGCGATCAGGCGTGACAACCAGAACCGTACGCAAGCCACCCGCAGCATGGTCGGCCACAACTCGGCTTCGGCGGCGGTGAACGGTCGCAGGGCTGCGTAAGCGCCGAGCAAGGCCCGCGCTCGCGGTCCATCGATCACGCCATCGTCGTCCGAGCACCAGTCGTTCAAGGCAATCGCCACGTCGTAGAGCATCGGCCCGGAACAGGCGTTGTAGAAATCGATCAGCCCGGTCAGGTGCGTGCCTTCGAACATCGCGTTGTCCCGGAACAGGTCGGCGTGAATGTTCGCCCGCGGCAGTGCCAGGATTTTTTCTTTCTGCCGGGTGATTTCTTCCAGCGCCCGCTGCAGCAGGTCTTTCTGTTCGGCACCGAGGTGCGACAAAAACTGCGTGCCCTCTTCCAGCATCCAGTCCAGGCCGCGATCGGTTTTGCGTTTGATCATATTGGCCTGGGTCGCCAGGTGCAGATGGCCGAGCAACTCGCCAATCTGTGCACAATGTTGCGCGTTGGCTTGCTTGATGTGCTTGCCGGTCAGGCGCGGTTGCAGCAGCGCAGGTTTGCCCGCCAGTTCGCGCAAGGCCACGCCGTCGGTGGTGCGCAAGGCGTAAGGCACCGGCAGGTCGGCGCTGTGCAGCACGTCGAGCAACTCGATGAAGAACGGCATTTCCTGGACCGGACCGCGCTCGACCAGGGTCAGGACGAACTCGCCCTGCTCCAGGCTGATGAAGAAATTGGTGTTTTCGCTACCGGCGGCAATCCCCTGGAAATCAAGCAGGCGGCCGAGGCCATAAGGGGCGAGAAAAGCTTCCAGCTCGGGCCGAGCCAGGGGGGTGAACACAGACATGTTTAAACTGCCAGTACGGGCGCCGCTCGTGAGCCGGCGCCGATTAAAGTTAAGGACGACTTACCACTTAAATATTTCCCACGCCGGAATCAGCATATCCGGGTAGTCGGAGCGGACGAAGTTACCCTCCGAACCATCCGCTCGCACCAGGAAATACGGCTTGCCAACCTTCGGGGTGACCTTGATGGCGTACAAAAAGCCGTTTTGGCGGTATTCCTGAATGGTTTTATCGCCTTCCGTGCGAATGGTTACATCCGGATCTGCCGATGGGGCGTCATCCGCCGCCATGACGGCCAAAGGTGTGATTGCAAACAAGCCAGCCAGCAACAGGCGATTTAGTGTGCGCATGATAACCTTGTCCCTTTGTCGTCAACGGTCCCGCTATTCTAGCGCCGGACCCGCCGAAAAGGTTGATCCTGCTCATGAGCCAAGCCCCCCTCGTCCTGGTGGACGGTTCTTCTTACCTGTACCGCGCCTTTCACGCGCTGCCACCGCTGACCACGTCCAAAGGCCTGCCGACCGGCGCGGTCAAGGGCGTGCTGAACATGCTCAAGAGCCTGCGCAAGCAATATCCGGATAGTCCGTTCGCCGTGGTGTTCGACGCCAAGGGTGGGACTTTTCGCGATGAGATGTTCGCCGAATACAAGGCCAACCGCCCGAGCATGCCCGACGACATGCGCGTGCAGATCGAGCCGCTGCACCAGAGTGTGATCGCCCTGGGCTTCCCGCTGCTGTGCGTCGAAGGCGTCGAGGCCGATGACGTAATCGGCACTCTGGCCCGCAGCAGCGCGGCGGCGGATCGCCCGGTGATCATCTCCACCGGTGACAAGGACATGGCGCAACTGGTCGACGGTCACATTACCTTGGTCAACACCATGACCGGTAGCAGCATGGACGTGGAGGGCGTGAAGGAGAAATTCGGCGTCGCTCCCGAGCAGATCATCGATTATCTGGCGCTCATGGGCGATTCTTCCGACAACATTCCGGGTGTTCCAGGTATCGGTCCGAAGACCGCTTCCGGTCTGCTGGTCGGTGTGAACGGCGGCCTGACCGAGCTCTATGCGCAGCTCGACATCGTGCCGACTCTGCCGATTCGCGGCGCCAAGACCCTGCCGGCCAAACTCGAAGAACACAGGGAAATGGCTTTCCTCTCTTATCGGCTGGCGACCATCAAGGTCGACGTGCCACTGGACATCGGTCTCGATGACCTGCAAATGGGCGCGGAAGATCCGGCGAAACTCTACGAGTTGTACACCCTGCTGGAGTTCAAGAGCTGGCTGAACGACCTGGATCGCGACGCCAAACGCCTGGAGCTGAGCGCTGCCGCCGAGCCGGGGCCGGTCGTTGATCTGTTTAGCGCCACCGAGGTCGAGGTCGAGGCCGCCGTCGTGGTGGTCACTGAAGTCCGATATGAAACCATCCTGGATCAGGCGCGTTTCGATGCCTGGCTGGAAAAACTGAACAACGCCCAGCTGTTTGCTTTCGACACCGAAACCACTGGCATCGATGCGCAGCAGGCGCAACTGGTGGGCCTGTCGTTCGCGGTGCAGGCCAACGAAGCGGCCTACATCCCCTTGACCCACTCCTACATCGGCGTACCGCAGCAACTGGACCGCGACACGGTCCTGCGCGCGCTCAAGCCGATTCTGGAAGATCCGAACAAGCTCAAGGTCGGCCAGCACGCCAAGTTCGACATGAACATCCTGGCCAACTGCGCCATCGGCGGCGATCAGGCAAACGGCATTACCGTGCGGGGCATCGCCTTCGACACCATGCTTGAGTCCTACGTGCTCAACTCCACGGCCACGCGCCATGACATGGACAGCCTGGCGCAGAAGTACCTGGACCACACCACGGTAAGTTTCCAGGACATCGCCGGCAAAGGCGTGAAGCAGCTGACGTTTGATCAGATCGCTCTGGAGCAGGCCGGGCCTTACGCCGCCGAAGATGCGGATATCACCTTGCGTCTGCACCAGACCCTGTTCGAAAAGCTCTCGGCCATTCCGAGCCTGGCCAGTGTGCTGACCGACATCGAAATCCCGTTGGTGCCGGTATTGGCGCGTATCGAGCGCCAGGGCGCATTCGTCGACGCTGCCTTGCTGGGCGTGCAAAGCATCGAACTGGGCGACAAGATGGTGGCGCTGGAGCGTGAAGCCTTCGAGATTGCCGGCGAGGAATTCAACCTCGGTTCGCCCAAGCAACTTGGCGTGATCCTTTACGAGAAGCTTGGCCTTCCGGTGTTGAAGAAAACCGCCAAGGGCCAGCCCTCCACCGCCGAAGAGGTGCTGGCCAAGCTGGCAGAAGACGACTACCGATTGCCGAAAGTGCTCATGGAATACCGCTCCATGAGCAAGCTGAAAAGCACCTACACCGACCGTCTGCCGGAGCAGATCAATCCGCGTACCGGGCGGATCCATACCTCGTACCACCAGGCTGTGGCATCCACCGGGCGGCTGTCCTCCAGTGATCCGAACCTGCAGAACATCCCGGTGCGCACCGCCGAAGGGCGTCGCATCCGCCAGGCCTTCGTGGCCCCGGCCGGTTACAAGCTGCTGGCGGCGGACTATTCGCAGATCGAACTGCGGATCATGGCTCACCTGTCCCGGGACGAAGGGCTGATGAACGCCTTCCGCCACAATCTGGACGTACACACCGCGACCGCCGCCGAAGTGTTCAAGGTCGAACTGGCCGACGTGACCTCCGACCAGCGCCGCAGCGCCAAGGCGATCAACTTCGGCCTGATCTACGGCATGGGCGCGCAAAAGCTCGGCAAGGACATCGGCGTCGACACCAGGACCGCCAAGGCCTACATCGATACCTACTTCGCTCGGTACCCCGGCGTTCGCCAGTACATGGACCGCACGCGTGCCCAGGCCGCCGAGCAAGGTTATGTCGAGACGTTCTTCGGCCGTCGCCTGTACCTGCCAGACATCAACTCCAACAAGCCGCAAGAGCGCGCCGCCGCCGAACGCACGGCGATCAACGCACCGATGCAAGGCACCGCGGCGGATATCATCAAGAAAGCCATGGTCGCGGTGGATAACTGGCTGACCGCGTCGGGCCTCGACGCCAAAGTCATCTTGCAGGTGCACGATGAGCTGGTGCTCGAGGTGCGTGAAGACCTGGTCGACCAGGTTCGCGATGAAATTCGCGTGCACATGAGTGAGGCAGCGAAACTGGATGTGCCGTTACTGGTCGAAGTGGGTGTCGGAAACAACTGGGATGAGGCTCACTGAGCCTTCTTGTAGGAGCGAGCTTGTTCGCGATGGAGTGTCAGGCACATCGATTTCGACTGAAATTCCATCGCGAGCAAGCTCGCTCCTACAGAAAATTGTCGTGTTCTGTTGCGGCATAGTGCCGCGGGGCGAAAACAGCTTAGTCCGAAAGGCAGTCAGAGTTATTTCAAAGCTATTTGAAAAAAATCTGAACTAATCTTGCATACCACCACTCAGAGTTACTGAATGGCTGGTGAAGCCCTTCGATGCTCCTATGTTGTGTTAAGTGTTGGCAGATATCTGGACCCCGCCCTAGCGGTCTAGAGCTTGAACCCCGGAACTTCTCCCTCCCCATATGAAGCCCGGGGTTTTTTTTGCCCCGAGAAAACTGCCTGCGTGCGCCGCAGGCAGTTTTCGGCACTTACTGAGCTTCTGCCTCGGCACCCTTGTCCGCCAGCTCCATCCAGCCAGCCAGTACGGTGTAGGCATCTTCCAGGCCCATGCGTTTCGGGGCCGAAAACAGCTGGATTGTCACCAGATCGCCCCAGCCCTTGCGGATTTCCGCCTGAACCTTGAGCAGTGTGTTCTTGGCCGCGCCATAGGTCAGCTTGTCCGCTTTGGTCAGCAGAATGTGCATCGGCATGCCGGCAGCCACGGCCCAGTCGAGCATCAGCAGGTCGAAGTCGGTCATCGGATGGCGGATGTCCATCATCAGGATCAGACCTTTCAAACTCTCGCGACCACCCAGATATGCCTCCAGGTGACGCTGCCAGTGTTGCTTGAGCGGGATCGGTACTTTTGCATAACCGTAGCCCGGCAGGTCGACCAGACGGCGTTCATCGTCTAGCTTGAAGAAGTTCAACAGCTGTGTGCGCCCCGGGGTTTTCGAGGTGCGCGCCAGGCTGGCGTGGGTCAGGGTGTTCAAGGCACTCGACTTGCCGGCGTTGGAACGCCCGGCGAAGGCGACTTCGAAGCCCTCGTCATCCGGACATTGGTCGACTTTGGCGGCGCTGAGCATGAAGGTGGACTGTTGGCACAGACCGAGGATGGGATTCTTGAGTTGCATGGGATTTCCGATGTGGGCGGCGCCAGGAATGGGGGCGGCAAGCAGTGTCGCTTCCGTTTCAGTGACGCCAGTATATAATGCCGCAGATTTTGTGTGCGCTTTGTCCCAGCGTAGGATGAAGTTCACGAGAGCGACAGACCTTGATTGCGCACTAGAACGCAGCTCGCTCTCAACCCTGAAAAGGTCGTTTTATGACGAAATGGCTGCTAGCTGCCGGTGTCTTGATGCCGCTTTACAGCGCTCAGGCTACACAGGATCCGCAAGCTGTGTACAACCGTGTTTGTGGTGCCTGTCATTCCGGCCAACTCCCCATGGCGCCGAAAAAAGGCGATCAGGAAGCTTGGACGCCGAGGTTGGCGAAAGGTATGGAGACGCTGGTGCAACACGTGACCCAGGGTTTCAAGGCGATGCCGCCGCGTGGTTTGTGCATGGACTGCAGTGCCGAGGATTACCAAGCCATCATCCTTTGGATGAGCGAGTAAGCCCGGTCCATAACTCTTAACCCTTAGCCGTAGTTGGATTAGCTGATGAAGAAATTGATCGTGAGTCTGCTGTTGACCGTGGGCATCTCCGGCATGGCCCATGCTGCAGGTGAGGCAGTACAACCGGGTGATGCAAAAGCCGGCCAGGCCAAAGCCGCCGTCTGTGGCGCCTGCCACGGCCCGGATGGCAACAGCATGGCGCCAAACTTTCCAAAACTGGCGGGTCAGGGTGAACGCTACCTGACCAAGCAATTGCACGACATCAAGTCGGGCAAGCGCACCGTTCTGGAGATGACCGGCCTGCTGACCAACCTGAGCGATCAGGACCTGGCGGACATCGCCGCCTACTTCGCCAGCCAGAAAGGCAGCGTCGGAGCCGCCGATCCGAAGATCGTCGCTCGCGGTGAAGCCCTGTTCCGTGGTGGTGACCTGGCCAAGGGCCTGCCAGCCTGCACCGGTTGCCACTCGCCAAATGGCGCAGGTAACGCGGCTGCCGGTTTCCCGCACCTGGGTGGCCAGCACGCTCAATACGTCGGCAAGCAACTGGTCGATTTCCGCAAGGAAGACGGCGGCCGTACCAACGACGGCGATACCAAACCCATGCAGAGCATTGCCAAGAAGCTGAGCGACGAAGACATCGCCGCGGTGTCCAGCTACATTCAGGGCCTGCACTAAGGCCGGTGGATCGGGCGTTGAACGGCGTGCTGATCGCCTGCAACGTTAACGCTCGATTAATCCGTTGCAACGAGTATAAAAAGGGTGGCCTTGGCCGCCCTTTTTTGTGGCCGCTGCCGTTACACTACAGAACTCAAGCCCGCCAGGATCTGTCTGAAAACAACCGCGCGAGGCGAAAAAATTGTCCAGGAGTAAAGCATGCGTAATCTGATCATCAGCGCCGTTTTTGCCGCTGCCAGCCTGTTCGGCATGACTGCCCAGGCTGCTGACGCCCCCGCCGCACCTTATGTCGAACTGAGCAATCCGGTTCCGGTCGCCGTGCCTGGCAAGATCGAAGTGGTAGAGCTGTTCTGGTATGGCTGCCCGCATTGCTACGCTTTCGAGCCGGTGATCAATCCTTGGGTCGAGAAGCTGCCTTCGGACGTGAACTTCGTGCGCATCCCCGCCATGTTCGGTGGTGCGTGGGATGCTCACGGTCAGATGTTCCTGACCCTTGAAGCCATGGGTGTCGAGCACAATGTTCACGCCGCGGTGTTCAACGCGATTCAGAAAGAACACAAGAAACTGACCGACAAAGACGACATGGCCGACTTCCTCGCTACCCAAGGCGTGGACAAGGACAAGTTCCTCGCGACTTTCGACTCTTTCGCTATCAAGGGTCAGATCGTCAAGGCTCGTGAACTGGCCAAAAAGTATGAAATCTCCGGCGTTCCAACCATGATCGTCAACGGTAAGTACCGCTTTGACGTGGGTTCTGCCGGCGGTGCCGAACAGGCTCTGCAACTGGCCGACAAACTGATCGACAAAGAGCGGGCGGCTAACAAGGCTGCCGCCAACTAAGGGCAGTCACTGCCATGCGCCGATGGGGCACTGAACGCATCGTTGGCCTTCATGATCCGCGGGTCAACGAACATCATCTGGAGTCCACGGGCCTGCCCGCAGACAGTCGTCTGCGCTTGCTCAGTTTCAATATCCAGGTCGGCATCAGTACCGAGCGCTATCGGCATTACCTGACCCGGGGCTGGCAGCACTTGCTGCCGCACACCGGGCGTGCCGACAATCTGCAGAAAATCGGCAATTTGCTGGGCGACTTCGATCTGGTCGCCTTGCAAGAGGCCGATGGCGGCAGCCTGCGATCAGGCTACGTCAATCAGGTCGAACACCTGGCCCAGCTCGGTGCCTTTCCCTACTGGTATCAACAACTCAATCGCAATCTTGGTCGCCTGGCCCAGCACAGCAATGGCGTGCTCAGCCGATTGCGCCCGTGGGCAATTGAAGATCATCCGTTGCCGGGGCCAAAGGGTCGCGGAGCCATTCTGGTACGGTTCGGCGAAGGTCCGGAAGCACTGGTGGTGGTCATGATGCACCTGGCGTTGGGCGCCCGGGCACGCAGTCTGCAACTGGCCTATATCCGCGAGTTGATTGGCGACTACAAGCATCAGGTACTGATGGGCGACATGAACACCCATGCCAGTGACCTGCTGCAACATTCCCCGTTGCGCGATCTCGGCCTGCTCGCGCCGCAACTGGAAGCGACGTTTCCCAGCTGGCGCCCACAGCGTTGCCTGGACCATATCCTGCTGAGCCCGAGCCTGACCCTGGAAAAGGTCGAGGTGCTGGCACAGCCCATTTCCGATCACCTGCCGGTCGCGGTAGAGATTCGTTTGCCGGGTTCGCTCACGGCCGATGCATTGCCCGCGTTGAGTCCTGCCCCTCGCGGATCCCATGAATGAGCGACGAAGCACAGCGCTGGAAAGAGAAATACCTCAAAAGCATCGAACAACAGGAAAAGCTCGAACGTCGCTGGGACGCGCGGCTCGACTTGCTGCGTCGCGGGCTGGTGCGCAGCACCCTGGCGGCGGAAGGTACAGACCGCGCGGTTGACCAATGCATGAAGGAAATGCGCGAGGTCGTGCGCACCGATGACATGGACGCCGGCCTGGCCGCGCTGATTCCACGCCTGGAAAAAGCCGTGCTCGACTCGGAGCAGCGACGGGAAACCCGGGTCAACCAGACCAGTGCCGCCCTGACTGCGCTGGTCACGCAATTGCAAACATTACCGCTGCCGCGGGATGTGAGCCGGCCACTCAAGAGTTTCGCCAAGCAGCTGGAGGCGCGGGTCAGTCAGGCACGTGAGATACCCTTGCTGCTCAGCGAGCTGAGTGGCTTGCAGGGCCAAGCCCTGAGCCAGCTGGAGACCCCGACGGAGAACGGCCGGCCGGGCTTGCTGCAGCGGTTGTTCGGCGGTCGTGAAGCGGAGGAGGGGGCATCAACGGTTATTTCTCCTGACCTGGTCCCTGTAGCCGAGAACCCTGCGGCAACTTTCGAGATTCCCCCTGCTGAGCGGGTTGAAGACGACTCCGCACCGACCGAGCCAACCGTGGCTGCGCCTGCTCCGGCAGTCGTGGCTTTTGCCTCCCCGGCTGCGGAGTCTCAACCGGCCAGTGCCGCCATGACAGAAATCGAACAGGCCGAGCAACCGACACCGGAAACCATCTCGACGCTTTCTGAGTCGGAAACAAACCCCGACGAGCTGACCACGCAAGCATTGCCGGATAGCTTGCCTTTACCTCCGATGCCCATGGAGGACGTAGCCGCCGTCGATCAGGCACCCTCCGAACACGACATTCTCTACGCACTCCCGGATTCCCCCGAGCCCTCCTACAGCTCGGTGGCCAGCCACATCGAAGACACGCTGCTGGGGCTACTCGACGATCTGACATTGCCCGAGCGTCATCGCCCGCAAGCCGAATCCATGCGCGATCGTCTGAAAAACGGTCTGAACTGGTACGAATTGCTGCCGATCCTCGACGACTTCGCCACCTTGATGCTGGCCATTACCGACAGCGGCCAGCATGAGTTCGAAGCCTATCTGCAACGACTGAACGAGCGCCTCGAATCGTTCCAGAGCAACCTGCAGGCCGCCACCGCAGGACACGCCGACAACCGTTCGGCTGCGCGGCAGATGGACACGCAGATCCGCGAACAGGTCGATGGCCTGCAAAGCAGCATGCAGGAAGCCGCGGACCTGGAAGATCTCAAGCACGTACTTGAAAACCATCTCGAAGGCTTGCTGGGCACCATGGATCAGCACCAGAAGCAGCGCGATGAGCGTGAGCAAGAAGTCGCTGCGCGCCTGCACAGTCTGGCCGAGCGGGTCGCCCATATGGAACAGGAGGCCCAGGGTTACCGCGAGCACCTAGAAGAGCAGCGGCAGAAGGCATTGGTCGACCCGTTGACCGGGCTGCCCAACCGCGCGGCCTGGAGCGAGCGCCTGCATCATGAAGTCACACGATGGCAGCAACATGGCAACACGCTGTTGCTGGCCATGCTCGACCTCGATCATTTCAAGCGCATCAACGATAACTACGGGCACCTGGCCGGTGACAAAGTGCTGAAAATCATTGCCAGCGTGTTGCGCAAGCGGCTGCGCGGGACGGATTTCATTGCCCGGTTTGGCGGCGAGGAGTTTGTGCTGTTAATGCCATCCACGGTGCCGGCGGCGGGGCTGAAGTTGCTGGAAAGCTTGCGGGCCTCCATTGAGGCCTGCCCGTTCCACTTCAAGGGAGAGCCGGTGACCATCACCGTGTCTATCGGGATGACGGCGTTCAGGCCGGGTGAACATGGCGATCAGGTGCTTAAAAGAGCCGATCAGGCGCTGTATCGCGCGAAAAATGCCGGCCGCAACCGGGTGGAACCCAGCTGACGGTTATTTGTTCCATTTTGTTTAATTCGATGGGATTACCGTCTGCCAGCAAGGCATTACGTTACACTGTTGCATTATTGTCTTGTGTGTAATGCCTTTCGCCATGAAATATTTTGCTCTGATCGTATCGCTGATTGTGCTTGCCGGCTGTGCCAGCGGTCCTCGTTTCGACACTAGCCACCCTTCGGCCAATTACGACAGCCGCGTGCAATTTGTGGTGGTGCATTACACCAATGCCTCGCTGGAGCGTTCATTGCAATTGCTGACCCACGGTGAAGTCAGCAGCCATTACCTGATCGGTGACGACAAGGGCGCCACCATCTACAAGCTGATGGATGAAAACGTGCGGGCCTGGCACGCCGGGGAGAGCGAGTGGGATGGCCGAACCTGGCTGAATTCCAGCTCCATCGGTATCGAAATCGTCAATCCGGGGTTCAAGGACACCCCGACCGGACGCCTGTGGTATCCCTACACCGAAGATCAGGTCCAGTCGTTGATCGTGTTGCTCAAGGACATCAGCAAGCGTCACGGCATAAAACCTCGCGACATCATTGGCCATAGCGATATCGCACCCTTGCGCAAGCTGGACCCGGGGCCGCTGTTTCCCTGGAAGCGTCTGGCTTTTGAAGGCCTGGGCATCTGGCCGAATGAACAGTCGGTGGCACGCCAGCAAATGTTGTTCGCCGAGCAGTTGCCGAGCATCAGCTGGTTTCAGGCGCAGTTGGCCCGCCTGGGTTATGCTTCGCCACAAACCGGCGAGCTCGATGTCGCGACGCGACATGTGATCGCGGCATTTCAGATGCATTTCCGTCCGGCGCGCTTCGATGGCACTCCGGATGCGCAAACTGCCGCGCTATTATTGGTGTTGAATCAGACAAAATAATGACGCCCGCCCGACGGTCAGGGCTTTTTTCCAATCAGCAGCTATAACTCATTGGTAATCCTTCGGATATTTCACAATGACTGCTGCTCGAGAGACCTTCCGTAGTTGGTTCCATCGCCCCTGGTTCCTGGGGCTGATGTCTACTGTCTTGAGCGCAACGTTATTGATGGCCGGCAGCCTGTTCGTCGCCATACACCAGGTCGAGCAAAACGAAAGCGAAGAAATGAATGCTCAGGGCGAACGCTTCCTCGCCCGTCTGGAACAGCTCTTCGGTCAATTGCGTGAAAGTCTTGACGACCTTGAAGCGCAACCGTTGCGCGGCTGCGATGCTGAAATGATCGCAACCTTGCAGCAGGTTTCGTTCAATTATCGCTTCGTCTACGAAGCCGCCTACATGGACTCCTCGCGAATCTGCTCCAATCGCCCCCGCCAGGAAGGGTTGTCGCTGAGTCGATCGCCAGACATCAAAGGCCCGACTTACAGCTATTGGCTCAACACCACCACCGAACCCGATGAAAACCGCGCCGCGCTGATGCTCGGGCGCGGGAATTTTCGGGTCGCGACCTCTCGCGGGCATTTGACCGATATGGTCGACCTGTCGCCGGGCAGCAGCTTACTGGTGGTCCTCGACCATGGCGCGCGCGCGATTCCGGTGCTCGGCGCTTCTCAGGTCTGGCCGCCGACCGAGGCCTGGCCACCGAAAAACCGTGATGCGCTGCAGATCACCCAGGCACGCCTGATATACCGCATGCCCACCGACAACCCGGAATATCAATTGGTGTTGATCAGCCCACGCACCGGCATGCATATCCCGGCGGTCTGGTGGTGGTTGTTGCCGGCCAGCCTCGGGCTGGGCACCTGTGTTGGGTTCCTGGTGTTTCTGCTGGTACGCCAGCGGCAGTCGCTGGACGCCGAACTGACCGGGGCGATTCGCCGTGGCGAGTTGCAGGTGCTGTATCAACCGATCTTCGACCTTGATAGCCGCAACTGTGTCGGGGCTGAAGCACTGCTTCGCTGGCGCAGGCCGGACGGCACCCTGACCAGTCCCGACCTGTTCATTCCGATGGCGGAGAACACCGGGCAGATTCGCCAGATGACGGACTTCGTCCTGCAACGCCTGCTCGAGCAACTCGGCCAGTTGCTGCGTGCCAACCCGCAGTTGTACATCTCGGTCAATCTCGCGGCGTGTGATGTGATGGTTCCGCGGATCGGCCAGGTGATGGCGCGGCTGCTGACCCTGCATCGCGTCGCTGCGCGGCAAATTGCCTTTGAAGTCACCGAGCGCGGGCTAGTCGATGTGGTGGTGGCCCGGGAAAACCTGCAAGCGCTGCGGGATGTCGGGCACCAGGTGTTGATCGATGACTTTGGCACCGGCTATTGCAGCCTCGCCTATTTGCAGACCCTGCCGGTCGATTGCCTGAAAATCGACAAGGCGTTCATTGATGCGCTGGGCCATGACGCCGCCAGCAGCGGCGTGGCCCCGCACATCATTCACATGGCCCAGTCGCTGCACCTGAAGGTGATTGCCGAGGGTATCGAGCATGAGGCCCAGGCCGCGTTCCTGTGCAGCGAAGGCGTGAAGTTCGGCCAGGGCTGGCTTTTCGCCCGCGCGCTGAGCGCAGTGCAGTTCACTGAATTGATTACCCGGGGGCGTCGTCGGGGAGGCCGGCGCCTGGATGATGAAGCGTGAGGGTGATCTACACGGTCAGCGTCATATAGAACTGAGTACCCTGCCCCGGCCGTGAATAGACGCCTATCCGCCCGCCATGCAATTGCACGATTTCCTTGCACAAGGCCAGCCCGAGCCCTGCCCCGCCTTTCTTGCGTCCAACCTGCACGAACGGCTCGAAGATACGCCCCTGCTGACCGTAGGCAATGCCTTCACCGTTGTCCTCGACACTGATGATGACCCGGTCTCCGTGCCGCCGGGCCTGCAGGCGTATCCGCCCACCGGAGCCGGTGTGACGCAAGGCGTTGTCGAGTAAGTTGTCGAGTACCCGGTCCAGTTGTGGCGGGTCGGCCTGCAACCGCGGCAAAGGTCCCTGCACTTCCACCAGCAGATTGATCTCCTTTTCTTCGGCCGCCGTGGCAAAGCGTGACTGTGCCTGTTCCAGCAACGCCTCGATGGAGCACGGCGTCAGGGTGAGTTTCTGCAAACCGTTCTGGTAACGGGAGAAATTCAGCAGGTCATTGATCAGCTGCATCAGCCGCTGCATCTCTTCATTCACGGTATTGAGCAGGTCGGCTTCCCGGGAGTCCGGAGCAAAGTGCGCGCGCTCACGGAACAATCCGAAGGCCATGTGCATGCCGGTGACCGGTGTGCGCAACTCATGGGAAGCGCGCAATACAAATTCGCTGCGTACCCGTTCGAAGGCTCGTTGTTCGGTGACGTCATGCAGCACCATCACGGCACCCAGGATATGGCCCTGGGTATGGCTGACCGGGGTCAGGCTGTAGGTCAGCAGTCGAGACTCGCCATCGACTTCGACACTCAAGTCTTCCGGTGCCCGCTCCAGCGTGCCCCCGCGCAGCACCAGTTGCAGCTGCTCATCGAGCTCGGGGCGCTCCAGCGCCGTGCCCAACCCCTGACCCAGACGATCGGACTCCCAGCCCAACTGACGCTGGGCCACAGGGTTAAGGTGTTCCAGATGGCCCTGGCGGTCGATCATCAGCAGTCCGTCGTCAATGCTGTCGAGCACGGCCTGCAAGCGTTGCTGGCCGGCCAGCAGCTCATCGACGTTGGTGGCCTGATGTTCGCGCAGCGCCTGGGCCATGATCCCGAAGCGCCGGGTCAGTTGGTTCAGTTCCATCGCCGAAGAAATTGGCAGGGTGACATCGAAATTGCCTTGGCCGATATTGTCCGCCGCCTTGGCCAAGGCCTCGATGGGCTCCCCGAAACGTCGGGCAATGGCCTGCGCGGTCACGAAGCCGATGATCAGCACTGCCAGCCCCACCAGGCCAAGCAACCCGGCAATCAGCAGTGCCTGCTCCCGGGCCTGGCGCTCGGTACCGCTGATGTTATCCAGCGCGCGCTTGTGCTCGGCGATCAGACCGTTGCGTAGCGCGTTGAATTTTTCCGTCAGGTTGTCGTGGCTGCTGAGCACATTCGACGGGTCCGGGGAGGTTTCATAAGCCTGGATAAAGCTCTCGTAGTCGGCCTTGGCTTTTCTGAAGCCGTGCTCGCTTCCGGTTTCTGCCGGCTCCTGGGCGATGCCTTCCTCCAGCAATTCGAAGTAATGCTGCTTCGAGGCGGCGAAAGCGGCGGAGTCAGGCTTCTCGCTGAGCATGATGATCAGTTGATCACCCAGGGTCTGACGCAGCTTGAGCCCCAGGTCCAGGGTGATGAAGTTACTGCGGATCAGTACTTCCTGGCTTCCGGCCATTTGCATCACGCTGACCAGCCCGAGCAAGAGCCCGAGCAACGCGACGGTGATCAGTGCGGAGATGCTCAGGAAAAGCCGGGTCCGCAATTTCAGCGGCAGTTTCATCGGCTAATGCTCACAAGTTGTACTGCTTGCGTTTGCGGTACAGCGTCGAGGCGTCGATGCCGAGGGTTTTCGCCGCTTGATCCAGGGTGTCGGCGGTGGCGAGGACCGCCCCGATGTGAGCCTTTTCCAGCTCCTCCAGGCTCAACGCCGCGCCGATGTGCGGTGCATTGTTGACCGGGGTTTCGGCCATGCCCAAATGACTGATCTCGACCCGTTCCTGCGGACAGATGATGCTTGCCCGTTCAATCACATTGCGCAGCTCACGGATGTTGCCCGGCCAGCGATAGCCCAGCAGTGCTTCCCGGGCCTCGTCGCTGAAGGCGCGCGCGGGACGGGCGTACTCCTTGACGAAGCGCGCCAGGAAGCGGTCGGCCAGGTTGAGAATATCTTCGCGGCGTTCGCGTAGCGGTGGCAGGTGCAAGGTAATGACATTCAGGCGATAGAGCAGGTCTTCACGGAAGCGACCGTCGCGCACCATGTCCTCAAGGATGAGGTTGGTGGCCGCAAGGATGCGCACATCGGCACGGCGGGTCACCGGATCACCGACGCGCTCATATTCCTTGTCCTGAATAAAACGCAGCAACTTCGGCTGCAATGCCAGGGGAAAGTCGCCGATCTCGTCGAGAAACAGCGTTCCGCCGTCGGCCTGGCTGACTCGCCCCAAGGTACTTTCGCTGGCGCCTGTGAAGGCGCCGCGGCTGTGGCCGAAGAGTTCGCTTTCCATGAGCTCGGCGGTCAGCGACGGGCAGTTGATCGTGACGCAGGATTTTTTCGCGCGTTTGCTCCAGCCGTGAATGGCTTGGGACAGTTCGCCCTTGCCGGTACCTGACTCACCCAGAATCAGGATATTGGCATCGGTCGTGGCAACCTGGCAGGCGGTTTCGAGTACCACTTTCATGGCCGGGCTGTGGGAGTCCAGACCATCCTGGGGCTTGCGCACCTCGCCTTCCAGGGCTTCCAGTCGCGCCGAAAGTTGCCGCACTTCCAGTTGCTTGGCGGCTGCCAGCCGCAATTGATCGGGGCTGCACGGTTTGACCAGATAGTCGACGGCGCCGGCCTGAATCGCATCCACTGCCGTGTCGACGGCTGAGTGGGCAGTGACGATCACCACCCGCATCCAGGGTGCCTGGATACGCATTTGGGCCAGCACATCAAGGCCGTTGTCTTCACCCAGGCGCAAGTCGAGGAAGCACAGGTCGAAGACCTGCCGCTGCAACAAGACTTCTGCCTGCGCGGCGCTGGTGGCGGTGGCCACGCTGTAGCCTTCGTCTTCGAGGCAGTAACGGAAAGTACGCAGGATGGCGGACTCATCATCCACCAGCAGAATGCGGCCTTGATGCTCAGTGGCGGATTCCATTTTCCTACGCTCCTTAATGAAAGATCTTAATTTAGTCCCGGAGAAATCGGGCAAGTTGCATGATTGATTCTGAGCCTTTCCTGTTCAGGCAGAGTAGCTCTCATCCGATGCATCGGTTAGCCACATGATTTTGCGGGTCTTTTGATTGATACCCGGTCTCTGCCGGCGGTTAGCGTGAGTCTCTGACCTGCGCACCCTCCTCTCAATTCAAAAAATTTAAGCCTTCCTTCAATTCAATCGTGCAATACGCACGACGGCACAAGGGGCATCGTGCAGGATGCGCGCGGAGTGGTTTCTTTGATGCTAATAACACATTGATATTAAAGGAAATACTTTCGAATCAAGGCTGGCATGCGCCCTGCAGTTGTCTGGTTAACCAGGGCATTCATAAACAAGCGCCCGCTATCGAATACCGACCCCCAGTGGCAGGAGCTCCAGGATGAAACGTCAACATGCCGCCCACCTGCACCTCTGGCCTGTGCATATCCAGCAAGGACTGTTTGCTGTTCTGGCGCTGTTGATCACCCTGATCGGCGGCCAGCAGTTTCTGCGCTGGGAGCTGAGCCGGCAGCCGGAAGCTCCATGCCTGTCGATTGCGCATCCGGCCCAAACCCATTTCAGCGCTGTCAGCCGCGAGCAGGCCGATAGCACCCCGACGCGCATGATGGATGTCGACCAGGCCGGGCCTGTGGGTGAGATACGTCATCAAGAGCGTTGGGTGTTCTAGGCAAAACTTCCGCCGCACCCATGCGCCGGGAAAACGCAGCACCTCTAAACAGAAGCGTAAGGAGAATCACCATGTTGAGCTGGGCAATCACATTCCTGATCATCGCCATCATCGCCGCTGTACTGGGCTTCGGTGGTATCGCGGGCACCGCCACGGGTATCGCCAAGATTCTGTTTATCGTGTTCCTGGTGATGTTCATTGCCTCCTTCTTCTTTGGCCGTCGCGGTCGAGGCTGATATGAGAGGGGTGTTCAAGACACTGGCAGCCGCCCTGCTGTTGGGCGGTAGTGCCATGGCATGCGGGCTGGCGTTTCCCCGGCATGCCTGACCTGCGCATGCAGGGCTTGTTGGCAGGACAGAATTTGTACACGAAGGAGGTCACAGCGCCTCTTTCCACCTGCGCCACCTGAGGAGGGTCGGCGCATGACCAAGGGGTCGGGACGTTCTGCCTGTTTCAGGGGCGGAGTGACCTACAGGTACAGGGAGTGCCTGCGCAAGGGCCGGGTCAGGAAAAGCTGCTGCGCAAGTTCGTCGGACCGCCAAGGCTCGACGAGCTTGCGAAGGGCTTGATCAAGCAACACTTTGAAATAGAGCGCTCGTCCCGTTTCATCACTGTTTTCTCGTCCTTGTCCTTGTTACGTCGGAAAATACTTTTCCCGGTGTTTCATCTGCGACCGTATATCGAGAAAAATCACCTTTCTTTGGCCGCGATTTTTCCCTTCGTCCTGCGGGATTTTGCTGAAAAACCAACGCTCGGCCACTGCTCAAAAAATATTCAATCTGCTCTGTGATGGCCGGTTCACGGCACTTATGCCTGCCGAAATGTCGTATTCGAACCGGTTGGGACGCGCGTTTCGCTAAAAAAACCTCATGCCGATTCGGCATGGGGTAGGCGTTTACGGCATTAGACGGCGCTCCCTTGCATCGGAATAGTTGCGCCTTTTTTCGCCTGCCAGAGAGCTGCAAACACGAGCTCCGGGGCACCTTATACGGGGGGCAGATGCACTGGACTTTTTCGCCATAAGCGTTCCAGTTCGCGCATCTCCCTGAGTCAAACAATAAGTAAGGGTAAAGATATGAAGAAGGCAAAGCTTAGCCTCGCCTGGCAGATCCTCATCGGTCTGGTATTGGGGATTGCAATCGGTGCGCTGCTCAACCATTTCAGTGCCGAAAAAGCCTGGTGGATCAGCAACGTTCTGCAACCGGCAGGCGATATCTTTATCCGTCTGATCAAGATGATCGTGATCCCGATCGTCATTTCCTCTTTGATCGTCGGCATTGCCGGCGTCGGTGACGCCAAGAAGCTGGGGCGCATCGGCTTCAAGACCATCATCTACTTCGAGATCGTCACCACCATCGCCATCGTGGTCGGTCTGCTGCTGGCCAACCTGTTCCATCCGGGTGCCGGCATCGACATGAGCACCCTGGGCACTGTGGATATTTCCAAGTACCAGGCCACGGCGGCCGAGGTTCAGCATGAACACGCGTTCATCCAAACCATCCTCAACCTGATCCCGTCGAACATCTTCGCGGCGATGGTTCGCGGCGAAATGCTGCCGATCATCTTCTTCTCCGTATTGTTCGGTCTCGGTTTGTCGAGCCTGCAGGCAGACCTGCGCGAGCCGCTGGTGAAGATGTTCCAGGGCGTATCGGAAAGCATGTTCAAGGTCACTCACATGATCATGAACTACGCCCCGATCGGCGTGTTCGCACTGATCGCGGTGACTGTGGCCAACTTCGGCTTCGCCTCGCTGATACCGCTGGCCAAACTGGTGATCCTGGTTTACGTCGCCATCGCCTTCTTCGCTTTCGTGATCCTGGGCCTGATCGCTCGTCTGTTCGGGTTCTCGGTGATCAAGCTGATGCGCATCTTCAAGGATGAGCTGGTACTGGCCTACTCCACCGCCAGCTCTGAAACCGTGCTGCCGCGAGTGATCGAGAAGATGGAAGCCTACGGCGCGCCGAAGGCCATTTGCAGCTTCGTGGTGCCGACCGGTTACTCGTTCAACCTCGACGGCTCGACCCTGTACCAAAGTATCGCGGCAATCTTCATTGCCCAGCTGTATGGCATCGACCTGTCGATCAGCCAGCAACTGCTGCTGGTACTGACCCTGATGGTCACCTCCAAAGGCATCGCCGGTGTACCGGGCGTGTCCTTCGTGGTGCTGCTGGCCACCCTGGGCAGCGTCGGTATTCCGCTGGAAGGCCTGGCGTTCATCGCTGGTGTCGACCGCGTCATGGACATGGCCCGTACCGCACTGAACGTGATCGGCAACGCCCTGGCCGTTCTGGTTATCGCTCGTTGGGAAGGCATGTACGACGACGCCAAGGGCCAGCGCTACTGGAACTCCCTGCCGCACTGGCGCAGCAAGGAAAAGCTGCCAGCCGGCGAAGTTTCCAGCAACTGACACAAATCCCCCTGTAGGAGTGAGCCTGCTCGCGATAGCGCAATTTCGAACAACAGAGATGTTGAATGTACCGCCCTCATCGCGAGCAGGCTCGCTCCTACAGTGAGCAGCGCAGGCAGTAACAAACAAACCCCGGAGAAATCCGGGGTTTGTCGTTTCTGGCCACCCCGCTATCATTCGCGGATCTTTTGGGGGGATTTGACTGATGCTCAATGGCCTGTGGCTTGGCTTCTTCATCGTGGCAGCCGTATCGGCGCTGGCCCAGTGGCTGATTGGCGGCAACGCCGGGATATTCGCGGCGATGGTGGAAAGCATTTTTGCCATGGCCAAGCTGTCGGTCGAAGTCATGGTGCTGCTGTTCGGCACCCTCACCCTCTGGCTGGGCTTTTTGCGCATCGCCGAGAAAGCCGGCATCGTCGAATGGTTGGCCAAGGCCTTGGGGCCACTGTTCTTGCGCCTGATGCCTGAAGTCCCGCCGGGCCATCCGGCCATCGGCCTGATCACCCTCAACTTCGCCGCCAATGGCCTGGGCCTGGACAACGCCGCCACACCGATCGGTCTCAAGGCCATGAAAGCGCTGCAAGAACTCAATCCCAGCGCGACCGTCGCCAGCAACGCACAGATCCTGTTCCTGGTGCTCAACGCCTCCTCGCTGACCCTGCTGCCGGTGACGATCTTCATGTATCGCGCCCAGCAAGGCGCGCCTGACCCGACGCTGGTGTTCCTGCCGATCCTGCTGGCGACCAGTTGCTCGACCATTGTCGGCTTCCTGTCGGTGGCATTCATGCAGCGATTGCGCATCTGGGACCCGGTGGTGCTGGCCTACCTGATCCCCGGCGCCCTCGCCCTCGGTGGTTTCATGGCGTTGCTGGCGACCCTTTCGGCGACTGCGCTGGCCGGCCTGTCATCGATACTCGGCAACCTGACGCTGTTTGGCCTGATCATGCTGTTTTTAATGATCGGCGCGCTGCGCAAAGTGAAGGTCTACGAGGCCTTCGTTGAAGGAGCCAAAGAGGGTTTTGACGTCGCCAGGAACCTGCTGCCCTACTTGGTGGCGATGCTCTGCGCGGTGGGCGTACTGCGCGCGTCCGGGGCTCTGGACTTCGGTCTGGACGGGATCCGTCATCTGGTGGAATGGGCCGGTTGGGACACACGTTTCGTTGACGCCCTGCCGACGGCGATGGTCAAACCCTTCTCCGGTAGCGCCGCCCGGGCGATGCTGATTGAAACCATGAAGACCTCGGGCGTGGACAGCTTCCCGGCGCTGGTGGCGGCAACGGTCCAGGGCAGTACCGAAACGACGTTCTATGTCCTGGCGGTGTACTTCGGCGCCGTGGGTATCCAGCGCGCACGCCATGCCGTCGGTTGTGCATTGCTGGCCGAGCTTGCCGGGGTGCTGGGCGCGATCGGGGTTTGCTACTGGTTCTTTGGTTGATTGGCTCCGTCAGCCAAAGCCTTCAGCGTGGCCTTGCGCTCGTCCGTCGGCAAGGCGCCAAGCTTTTCCACGGCGGCGTAAAATTTAAGCCAGTCGCCATTTTCCTGATGAAACAGCGCGCCAAATGCCGGCACCCATTGGTCGTACAAGCCAAACGGCAATAGCCGGGCATTGTTCATGGGTGCATGGATCCAGGCGTCGTAGCGTTTGTCTGCGGCCCACTGACTGTCGCGCAATTGCCGGTATTCGTTGCGCAAGCGCTCGAATTCGGCCGCCTTGCGCTGGCGCATTTGTTCGGTGGGCAGCGGCAAGGTGTAGAGCTTCTCCAGTCGGGTGCGGGTGTTGAGCACCAACTCGGTGAACTGTTCGCGCTGACGTGCCTGCGCATTGTTGTCCGGTGGCAGGTGGCGGTAGGCGCGCCATTGGCGAGTACCTTCCTGCTCGACGAAGGTGGCGAAGGATTCGTTGAACTCCGTGTCGTCCTTCACATAGACGCGTTGATGGGCCAGTTCGTGAAAGATCAGCGTGGCCAGTCGTTCATCCCCCCAGCCCATCATCGAACTGATGATCGGGTCGTTGAACCAGCCGAGTGTCGAATAGGCCTCGACGCCGCCAATCGACACGTCCATGCCTTGCAAGCGTTGCAAAGCCGCTGCGCCGCGGGCTGCGCTCTGGTTGTAGTAACCGCGATAGGCCACGCAACCGGCAATGGGGAAGCAGTGGTTTATGGGCTTGAGGGAAAATTCCGGCGTAGCGAAGACATTCCAGACGACGAAGGGACGCCCAATGTCCGCGTACAAGCGGTAACTCTGGTTATCCGGCAGGTGCAATTGCTGGCTGGCGAAGGTTCGGGCCTTTTGCGATTGCTCCAGGTGTATACGCAGTTTTTGGTCGCGCGCCGGGTTGGCAATCACGCTGGAAACCGGCTCCCTGGCCCGCAGCAACTGAAGTTGGCCGCTGACCAGTTGGCTGTAATAGCTGGCGCTGGTGCAGCCGTTGAGCAACAAAAACAACAGGCTCGGAAACAAAACGCGAAAAACGCGATCAAGTAACCCAAGGCTAGGAAGCGGCCTGATCACAATAATTCTTCCTTGGAGAGTCTTTCCGCAAGACTATCCCGCCAGACTGGAGCTCCGCTATGCGCATGTTGATACTGACAGGAGGCCTGCTGATGCTGGCCGGCTGTGCTGGTTTCGGAATACCCCGCCATGATCCTGCGCAAGCCTGGATCGACCTGGACTCGAAGCAAGAGGATACGGCGCTGCAGGCGCTGGAGGTCGATAACAGGATCACCGACGATAAACGCTATTTCCAGGTTCATCCCGGTAGTCATGAGTTGACGGTCCGCTACCAATTCTCGGTCCAGCCTACCAACATTGGCCCTGACGCCGAGCCGTTGTGGCGCGATTGTCAGTTGAACGTGAAATTCAGCGATTTCAACGCGGGTGAGCGTTATCAACTACAAGCGGGGAACATCGGCTTTCGGCCTTGGGCGAAGCTCTACGATCAGCAGCGCAGGGTGATTGGCCAGGGCACGCCGGCAGGCTGTCAACACACCTGATCGGCGTTATGCTGGATGTATATCCCTTGGGACATCCATCATGCGCAAGTTGATGCTGTTACTCGCCGTCGGTGTTGTCACGGGCTGTCAAAGCCCGATGCCGACACCCAATCCAAAAATGGCCTGGGTCGAATTCTCGACGCCCTTCCCTAACGACAAGTTGTTGATGGCCGAGCGACTGGATAAACAACGCCTGCGCGACGGGCGTTTTTTCGAGGTCACGCCGGGCAGCCATGAACTGATTGTGCGTTTCGACTTTGAAGTGCCTGGTGGTGGGTTGGGCATGATGAGCGGCCCTTCGGAGCGGCTGTGCTACCTGACCATCAAATATGATCATTTCGAAGCCGGTCAGCGTTATGTGCTCGAAGGCCGTTCCATCGCCTTTACCCCCGGCGCCCGGCTGTACAACGCCAAGCGGGAGATCGTTGCTGAAGACCGGGAGTCTTACTGCTTGATGTGAGATGTCAGCGGTCGTTCTTCTGATAGATGATTTTCCTGGTGCCGTTTTCGCACGAGCCAACGACCATGTTCTGGTCGTGTACCTCGTCGTTGGTGACGATTTCAAGCGTATAGGAAGTGACGCCGCTGGCCTGGATCTTGGCTTCGATCTCGGCCTTGAGTTCTTCGCAGGGTTTCGGTGCCGCCAGAGCCGAAGTGGCCAGTGCGCAACAGATAACCGCCAGGGTAAAACGTATCATGGTTGAAGCTCCTTTGAGGCAGCACGCACAATCGTGGTTTTTGCTGCTGTCATTTATTCGACCACAGTTTTAACGGGCAAGTCTGTCGCGACGCAAAAAAGATCGCAGCCTTGAGCACCTTTTACCGAATGATCCCGGTAGATTGCACAAAGCAGCGATCTTTTTTTCAACGAAAATCTAGCCGACCAATGTTGCCTCCAGGCTGATCTTCGCATTCAGCACTTTGGATACCGGACAGCCCTCTTTGGCCTTGTTGCTGAGCTCTTCGAACCGGGCCTGGGTCGCTCCAGGGATTTTCGCCTTCAGAATCAATTTCACTGCGGTGATCGCAAAACCGCCGTCCACTTGATCCAGAGTGACTTCTGCCTGGGTGTCGATACTATCGGCCTTCAGACCGGCATCACCGAGAATCATGGAAAACGCCATGGAGAAACAGCCGGCGTGGGCCGCGCCGATCAGCTCTTCCGGGTTGGTGCCCCGGCCGCCTTCGAATCGCGCCTTGAAGCCATAGGGTGCTTCCCGGAGCACGCCGGTTTCTGTGGAAATCGAGCCAATGCCGGTTTTCAGATCACCTTCCCAATGAGCCGAAGCTTTCTTAACGATAGCCATGCCTGCCTCCTCAAGATTGGCGCGAAACGTCGCGCCTTCGTGGTTTTCGTTTGCCAGGGTTGTGAGGATAGACGGTGGCGCAAAGTTCATCTCGTCTGATCAATCTGCTTTTTTCGTAGGATTTTTTACCAGGCTATTGAAACTCGGGTATATGCCCTCATTGCATGAACACGCTTTTGGATTCGGCAGGTTTGCGTTCGCAAGAACAAACCTGCGCCCTCAATTGGAGAAGCAGGTTTATGAAACGACTGTCCGATATCAAGTTCTCGACCCTCGATCTGGTGCCAGTGCGCGAGAACGGCAGCGCGGCCCAATCGCTGCGCAACTCGCTGGACCTGGCGCAGCATGTCGAGAAGTTCGGTTACAACCGCTTCTGGGTGGCTGAGCACCACAACATGGATGGCATCGCCAGCTCCGCCACTTCAGTGCTGCTCGGGTATCTGGCCGGTGGTACGTCGACCATTCGAGTCGGTTCGGGCGGAGTGATGTTGCCCAACCACGCACCGTTGGTGATCGCCGAACAGTTCGGCACTCTGGAAAGCCTTTATCCGGGCCGGATCGATCTGGGCCTGGGGCGTGCCCCCGGTTCCGACCAGATGACCGCACGTGCACTGCGCCGCGAACGCTCCGGCAGCGCCGACGACTTCCCGGAAGATGTGGCGGAACTGGTGCGCTACCTCGGGCCACGTACCCCGGACCAACGCATCATCGCGATGCCGGGAACCGGGACCAATGTGCCTGTCTGGTTGTTGGGGTCGAGCCTGTTCAGTGCGCAACTGGCGGGTGAGCGTGGTTTGCCCTACGCCTTCGCATCGCATTTCGCACCGCGCTACATGCATGAAGCGATTCGGGTCTACCGCAATCACTTCAAACCGTCAGCCGTTTTGGACAAACCTTATGTGATGCTCGGCGTGCCATTGGTTGCAGCCGATACCGACGAGCAGGCCGATTACCTGGCGACCTCGGTGTTCCAGCGGATTCTCGCCCTGATGCGTGGCCAAAGCCTGGTACAGCGTCCGCCGGTGAAGACCATGGACGGCTTGTGGCTGCCCCATGAGAAAGATGCCGTGCACGATTTCCTTGGCCTGGCCATGATCGGCAGCCCGCAGAAAATCCGCGCCAAACTCGAGGTCCTGATCGAGCAGACCCAGGCTGACGAGCTGATTTTCACCTGTGACCTGTACGAACATGCCGATCGCGTGCATTCCTACGAATTGCTGGCGCAGGTCATGCGGGGCTGATACTCAAACGGCAGGCATGAAAAAGCCGGCGCCACGGCGTCGGCTTTTTCATTCGGGCGAGAATCGGCCTACTTTTTATAGACGATCACTTTTGCGCCCGCTTCGCATTTGCCAACAACTTTCCCGCCGGCAGCGGCACCTTTATCGACGATCTCCAGCGAATATCCGGAAACGCCCTTGGCATCAAGTTTCGCTGCGATTTCGGCTTTCAGCTCTTCGCATGGCTTGCCGCCCGCCAATGCGCTCCCCGCAAGGCTCAACAAACCTACTGCCAACATAAACTTCTTCATCGGTTGCATTCCCTGGTCGGATCATAGGGGTAACCAGCCGTCAGCCGGACGCACTCATGTAGTGCTTTGCCATTCCCTATGGCATTCGACCGGCGTGCAAGTTCAGAAGACTAGTCCAAAGTCAGCTGCTGGCAATCCGGAACCCGACTTTCAAGGTCACTTGAAAGTGCGCAGCCTTGCCGTCCCTGATGTGCCCACGGGTCTCGGTCACTTCAAACCATTCCATGTACTTGATGCTTTTGCTGGCTTCGGTCAGCGCGTTATTGATCGCATCTTCGATACTGCTGGTGGACGAGCCGATCAGCTCGACTTTCTTGTAGGTGTGATGGTCAGACATGGCGTTCTCCTCGGCGTGTGAATTACAGATTAGCAGTGATTTTTTCTATTTCTTCCGTCGGCCGTTCTGAGGGTGAAGTTCAGATTTTCTGCACTTTCTCGAACCCATGAAGTCCCAACCAACACACGCCACTCATCACCAATGCAGGAGAGCCACCATGGCCAACACCTCGTTACGCAAAGCCTCATTGCAAAGCATGGAAGCCGAGATCGAGAGTCTGCTCAAGTCATTGGAAAGCTTGAAGGACGACGCCTCGGACGAGTCGCGTAAAACCCTCAAGACCCTGAAAAGCAACGCCGAGAATGCCTTGAAGCATTCGCGCCATCTGCTTGCCGATGCCTATGAAGAGGTCAAGGTCAAAACCCGTGAAACCGGGATTGCCACTCGGGACTACGCCCAGGAACACCCTTGGACAGCAGCGGGTGTCGCAGTGGGTGCATTGGGCCTGTTGGCTGCTTATCTGTTGTGCAAGCGTGATTAATCCGCTCGACGCAGCTCGTTCTTGAGCCACTGCGCCAGTTGCCGGGCGCGCCCGTCCGCGGCGCGCTTGGGTAGCCACAACGCCAGTTGCGCCGGGGTTTCACTGAAGCCCCAAGGCGCAACCAGGCGGCCGGCCTTCAAGTCCTCCGTCACCAAGGGTTCGGGGGCAATCGCCACGCCAAGACCTGCGACGGCGGCTTCCAGCAAGTAATACAAATGTTCAAATCCCTGACCGTACTTCAACGCCCTGGCGTCGAGCCCGCGTGGTTGCGCCCAGTTCGGCCAGGCTTGCGGGCGTGAGGTGGTATGCAGCAAGGGTTCGCTCAGCAGTGCGGTTTCCGGCGCCTGCTTGAGTCGTGCATAGCCGGCGAACCGCGGACTCATGACCGGGCCGATACGTTCACTGGTCAGCTCAAAAACCTGCATGTCCGCCGGCCAGGGTGGCTCGGCAAATACCAGCAAGGCATCCAGCCCGGGTCTTCGCGGATCCAGATCGCCTTCTCCGGCCGACAGGTGCAGGCGCAAGTCCGGCAGGTCGGCGTTGAGTCGGCCCAGTCGCGGGATAAACCAGCGCGCCAGCAGACTTCCCGAGCAACCGAGCACGAATGGCGCATCGGCTGTGCTTTGTGTGAGTTCGGTGCAGACGCTACGCAGGCGCTCGAAGGCTTCGCTGCTGGCGTCACGCAGTCGCAACCCGGCATCTGTGAGTTTCAGGCCGCGACCGTCCTTGATGAACAGGCTTAAGCCGAGGTGTTCTTCAAGCACCTTGAGTTGCCGGCTGACCGCACCGTGGGTGACGTGCAACTGTTCGGCGGCTTGACTGACGCTGTTCAGGCGGGCAGTGGCTTCGAAGGCTCGAAGCGCGTTCAGCGGAGGAAGGTCATGGCTCATTTGATCTGTGAGTTTTCCTGACAGGTTGTGGCGATCTTATCGGTTTTCA
Source organism: Pseudomonas sp. ACN8 (assembly GCF_002303925.1). Lineage (GTDB taxonomy): Bacteria > Pseudomonadota > Gammaproteobacteria > Pseudomonadales > Pseudomonadaceae > Aquipseudomonas. The sequence goes on along the minus strand of NZ_MRCS01000010.1, from coordinate 8,400 downwards.
GGTCGGGGCGTCAGGGGTAGAGTGAAGCCCACTATCTCTTTATGCATCACTTCACGCATTCAACTGGAGCGCCCCATGACCCAGACTAATCTGCGCAACGGCCCTGATGCCAACGGCCTGTTTGGCGCGTTCGGCGGCCGCTACGTTGCCGAAACCCTGATGCCGTTGATCCTCGACCTGGCCCGCGAATACGAGCTGGCCAAGGAAGATCCTGCATTCAAGGAAGAACTGGCTTACTTCCAGCGCGACTACGTCGGACGTCCAAGCCCACTGTACTTCGCCGAGCGTCTGACCGAATTCTGCGGCGGTGCGAAGATCTACCTCAAGCGTGAAGAGCTGAACCACACCGGCGCGCACAAGATCAACAACTGCATCGGCCAGATCCTGCTGGCGCGGCGCATGGGCAAGAAGCGCATCATCGCCGAGACCGGCGCCGGCATGCACGGTGTGGCCACTGCCACCGTCGCTGCGCGTTTCGGTCTGGATTGCGTAATCTACATGGGCACCACTGACATCGAACGTCAGCAGGCCAACGTGTTTCGCATGAAGCTGCTGGGCGCCGAAGTGATCCCGGTAGTGGCCGGCACCGGCACGCTGAAAGACGCGATGAACGAAGCCCTGCGTGACTGGGTGACCAACGTCGACAGCACCTTCTACCTGATCGGCACCGTGGCTGGTCCACACCCTTACCCGGCAATGGTTCGCGACTTCCAGGCCGTAATCGGCAAGGAAACCCGCGAGCAGTTGCAAGCCCAGGAAGGCCGGCTGCCGGACAGCCTGGTGGCGTGCATCGGTGGTGGTTCCAACGCCATGGGCCTGTTCCACCCGTTCCTCGACGACAAGAGTGTCGAGATCATCGGCGTTGAAGCCGCCGGTTACGGCATCGAGACCGGCAAGCATGCGGCCAGTCTGAACGGCGGCGTACCTGGTGTGTTGCACGGCAACCGCACCTTCCTGCTGCAGGACGACGATGGCCAGATCATCGATGCCCATTCGATCTCCGCTGGCCTGGACTATCCGGGCATCGGCCCGGAACACGCCTGGTTGCATGACATCGGCCGCGTTCAGTACACCTCGGTGACCGACGACGAAGCCCTCGCTGCATTCCACCAGTGCTGCCGCCTGGAAGGGATCATCCCTGCCCTGGAAAGCGCCCATGCCTTGGCTGAAGTATTCAAGCGCGCACCGACCTTGCCTAAAGATCACCTGATGGTGGTCAACCTGTCCGGCCGTGGCGACAAAGACATGCAGACCGTGATGCACCACATGGAACAATCCAAGCAGGAGAAACACTGATGAGCCGCCTGCAAACGCGTTTTGCCGAACTCAAGGAACAGAACCGCGCCGCCCTGGTGACCTTCGTCACTGCTGGCGACCCGAGCTACGACACGTCCCTGGCCATCCTCAAAGGCTTGCCGGCGGCTGGCGCCGATGTGATCGAGCTGGGCATGCCCTTCACCGACCCGATGGCTGACGGCCCGGCCATCCAGCTCGCCAACATCCGTGCGTTGGGTGCCAAACAGAATCTGGCGAAAACCCTGCAAATGGTTCGCGAGTTCCGCCAGGACAACAACGATACGCCACTGGTGCTGATGGGTTACTTCAACCCGATCCACATGTACGGCGTACCGCGCTTCATTGCCGAAGCCAAGGAGGCTGGCGTTGATGGTCTGATCGTGGTCGATCTGCCGCCCGAACATAACGGCGAGCTGTGCGATCCGGCGCAGGCCGCGGGCCTGGACTTCATTCGCCTGACCACGCCAACCACCGACGATGTGCGCCTGCCGACCGTTCTCAACGGCAGCTCCGGCTTCGTCTACTACGTCTCGGTGGCCGGTGTGACCGGCGCCGGTGCCGCCACGCTGGAACACGTCGAGGAAGCGGTCGCCCGTCTGCGTCGCCATACCGACCTGCCGATCAGCATCGGTTTCGGTATCCGGACTCCGGAACAGGCGGCGTCCATCGCGCGTCTGGCGGACGGTGTTGTGGTGGGCTCGGCGTTGATCGATCACATCGCCAATGCCACCTCCCCGGAACAAGCCGTGGATGGCGTGCTGAGCCTCTGCTCGGCGTTGGCCGAAGGTGTGCGTAAGGCCCGCGTCAGCTGAAGGTAAAGTTCCTGAACGCTGTAAACCTTGTGGGAGCGAGCTCGCTCCCACAAGGTTGCGGTATCAAGGCAACTCTATCCCGCCTGATGCCTTGTGCAGTTTGCGCAGGTGCTCACCGATCTGCTTCACGTTGGCCTCGTTGGCGGCCATTTCGGCGGCACGGCCCGGTTCAAGCAAGGCTCTCACTTCCTTGTCCAGATCCCCGGACAGCGCCAGGAGCTGCTTCTGGCGTTGGCTGCTTTCCGATTCCAGATGCTTCCACTCGCTTGGTTGCGGCAACCCGTAACCTGCGGTCCCCAGCAATTCTGCCGGGCGGCTGAGGAAGCCGCTGTTGGCGAGAATCTGCTTCAGCGTCTCGTTGGCCTTGTCCATGCCGCCGTTTTTCAGCTCCCGAGCGCCCAGATAGCGTTGCTTCACCTCGTCCTGGGCCAGCAGCATCTGTCGACGGAAACTCGCCTGTTCCAGCAGCAGCAATGCCGCGCTAGTACGCAAATCAGCCTGTTCGAACCATTGCCGCCGCTCTGCGGCTTTCAAATCCAGCCACTCTTCGACAGTTTCCTGTTTGATCGGCATCTGCTTTTTCAACACGTCGAACATCGCTTGGTAGCGATCACGGAAGGAGTCGAAGCGATAACCCAGGCGCAGTGCTTCGCGAGGATCATCCAGCACGCTGGTATCGGCCAGACCACGCCCCTTGAGCACTTCGAGCATGCCGTTGGGCATGATGTTGTCCAGACCCACCAGCTGCGGGTTGTTAGTGCTGCTACGCAGCAGTTTCAGTCCTTCTACTGCACAGTTGTTGGACAGGAAGAAGTAGTTGCCGTCGTAGCTCCAGTGCATTTCGGCGGCGTGCTCCACCACATCATCGATCTCGCGGCGCGACAGGTTAAGTGGCACTGAGGCCAGGCTGCGCAACTCGGTCTTGGTGTATTCATCGATGACCTGGGAAAGCGGCAGGACAAACAGGCGCGACGGGTACTTGCCGACCAGCCCGTTCCAGCTCGACATCTGCACATCACCGACAAAAGCACGGTACGACAGCACCAGATGCTGGTCCAGGTCCAGTCGGCAATCCGGTCCGCGTGGCCGGCCCGGTGCGCAAATGACCAGGCGCAACATGCTGTGACCCCAGTAGCTGAACAAGTTCTGGTTAGCTTCGGCCAGCAGGTAGTCGATGGCGTAAACCCGTTCAGGATCGACCTGGCCCAGTGGTGTTTTGGCGAAATCACTGCCGGCATTGAGGAAGGCGACGGTTTTGCCGCAAGCGTCTTTGGCCGTGGGTGCCCAGCCGAAATGTTCTTTGTAGTAGCGGTACAACGCGGGACGACGGCAGGCGTAGCTCGGATCGAGCAGGAAGTACTCCATATTGACCGCGACGAACTCCTTGGGGCTGCTCGTCTCGTAGATGTCCGGGCTGCGCGCGATCTGCCGGTTGTACTGTTCGCGCTCGCCACGACGGCCGACGTATTGCGGCCAGCCGGCGAGGTCGAGCAGGCGTGGATCATCGCTAAGGGTATAGCGGCGGCCGGTCTGGCCGCGGCATTGGTCGGGGATGCCGACCAGCCCTGAGCTGCTGTCTTGTCGGGTACAGCGTTGAATCAGTGTGCGCTCCGCCTTTGGCCACAGACGTGAGCGATCGTAGATGTGAGTCAGCTCGTGCAACACCGTGGCCAGCATTTCCCGGCGCACGGTGCCATGGGGGCGATGGGTCTTCTTGGTCGCGGCGCTGCCATCGGTGAGGCCGGCCAGCAGGTTGCGGTTCAGATCGAGTTCGGACACCAGTGTCGCCTGACCGTAGGCATTTCTCGGCATGTCATCGGTCCAGCCGACATCGATGCGCCGGTCCAATTGTTCGACAAAGCGTGGCGGCAGTGCCTGCATGGCTTCATCGAGCAACGCCTGGCTGGCTTGCTGTTGCGCGGGCGTCAGACCTTCGGTCTTGAGCTGTAATTGAAGGCCAGCGTGGGCCGTGTTGCCGAGCAGCAACAGGGCTCCGGCCAGCAGCCAGGCGCCTGGACGCTTCACAGTGCGAGGATGGCTTCGGCGAGATCCTGGTCACTGGCGTCACGAGCTTCCGGCACACGGGTGCGCAGCAAATCGAAGGCGGATTCCAGGTGAGCGCCACGAATGTCGCCATTGCTGGCAACGAAACTGGCGGCGTCGTCCTGGGCTTCGCGCACGATTTTCGAATCGCGAATGGACGTGGTGGTGTCGGAGGTGAAATCGAGGGTGCGCTGGGTAGCACGGATCAGAATATTACTGGTGGCAACCAGAGTATGTGCCTGGGCCACATCGGCCAACAGCAGCAGGCCTAAGGTGGCAGCAATCAGCGGGTTACGCATGGAATGACTCCAGAAAAAACAGGGATAACCATTGGACGAGAATTGCTTGTGCCAGTTCAAGGTCGCTGGCATGAAGTTTTGCCTGGGTTCGGCGCAGATACCGCAGGGCCGACTCCAGTCGTGCGCCTCTTAGTTGGCCGTCGCTGGCAATGAATGCCGCGGCGTCATCCTGGGCTGCGAGCAGCAGTTTATGGTCGAAGGGGGCGGAGGTCACCATGCTTGTGGCATATCCACTGGCCACGACCCCTTGGGTTGACAGGTTAAAGGCGTCGTAGGCGTGGGCTGAGCCTGACCAGGCGGCAGTAACCATGACTGGAGTGATCAACAGATTTGCAAGAAAACGCATGAGACTCGACAGTTAAAAGTGAGTCCCAAGGCTAGCGCAAGGCCCATTCCAGAGCCAGCACGGAAATATTGGGACACGTCGAGCGTGTCCCCGGCCAGAAGTCGATCAGATCGTCAGGATCGCCTGCGCCAGTTGTGCATCGGTTGCGTTCAACTGGGGTGCCTGATGACGAATATGGTCGAGCGCGCTTTCCAGTTTCACCCCGCGGATAGAACCTTCGCTGGCAACGAAGCTGGCGGCGTCGTCACGTGCTGCGAGCACGATCTTGTCATCTTTGAACGAAGACGTGATGTCGGACGTCGCATCGGAACTGGATTTGAGTGCCCCAACGACTGCGTCGGTGGTCACGATAAAGCTGGTGGCGTGGGAATTGGCTGCTACGGCAAGCAGGGCTGCAGCGCTGAGCAAGCGAAGTCGGGACATGGTGTAACTCCTAGGGTAAGCCGATTGGAAGATGGCGCAGTGTCTGCAAAGTCAGACGCCAGGCGCTTGGCGCTCGCCACGTTCTGACCTGATATTAGGCCTGAGTGTGTCAATTCGAACAGCCCGACATGCAAGCAGGCAGTCAGCGCCAGAACGGTTTATCCAATTCATTGATGCGCTCAGCATGGCTGATGCAAAGATCCGATAGCTGACGATCATCGAGTTGAGCCAGTAAACGCCGTGTTCTCGCCCTTTCCAGACTAGCGAAGAGTCTTGTTAACAGGTATCTGACCCAGCGCAAGCAAGGTCTCGATTGAACCTGTGGTGTGGAAACATCCTGTAAAGAACTCATGGCGCGGTCCCTGTCTTGATAAGTAGAGAGCTCCATGCTGACACCGGTCGAATATCCGCTACAGACACACCGCGATGATATTGTACTCATTCAGTTTGTTGTTTTTACAAACTGTACTGGTGTCTTGGTTTTCTACTGTTCGAGCGGATTTGACAGGCCAAAACGACAAAACCCGTCGTGGTTTCCCACGACGGGTTTTGTTTTTTCAATTCGGGTTGCTGGCGGTGGACCCTTCAGGTCAGAGCCAGCGACGCTAACTTAGCGCCAGAACGGCTTGCTCAGCTCTTCGTAGCGTTGTGCTTCGCTAATACCGGCGTCAGCCAGCAGACGCGAATCCAGACGAGCCAGTTGATGGCGGCTGGTGATGCGGCGCTGCCACAGCATCAGGTTGGCGATAACGCGCAGAGGCAGGGAAGCCTGGGTTTTTGCAGCGGTGTCTTCGAAGAACAGTTCGGAACTGAGTGTACGTTCCATGGTTTTCATCCTTCCGCTTATGGCGGGATTAGGTAGTGGCTTAACTGGTGCCCATGATCCTCTCGTTTGCCTAGTCTCTGTAGATACAGTTCATCTGTATTGTAAGAGCTCAGTTAACTGTTTAAAGGGGGTGTACTGGTCTAAATTGAGGCAACTGTACCTGTCTGCACTATTAAGGTGCAAAATTGTTGTTTTGGCTTGGCAGCGTAGGCGTTTTCCTAAAGAAACGACCAGTACAGCAGTACAGTTTTTTTAATATTCGGAAGGGGCAAGGGCAAGCTGACGAAACTGTGTTTGCGCCAGCTGCTATCTGTACCAATTACTTCTTCAGCATTTGCCCGGTTTCTTCCAGGTTGATGTGCCAGCTCAGGGCGTCACGCAGGATGTGGGGGGTGTGCCCGCCGATGGCGCACGCGGCGGTGAAGTAATCATTCAGCGCCTGGCGGTAATCCGGGTGCACGCATTTGTCGATGATGACCCGGGCGCGTTCCCGAGGCGCCAGGCCACGCAAGTCTGCCAGGCCCACTTCGGTCACGAGAATGTCGACGTCATGTTCGGTGTGGTCGACATGGCTGACCATCGGCACCACGCTGGAGATCGCACCGCCCTTGGCGATCGACTTGGTCACGAACACGGACAGGTGTGCGTTGCGCGCGAAATCGCCCGAGCCGCCGATGCCGTTCATCATCCGCGTGCCGCAGACGTGAGTGGAGTTGACGTTGCCGTAGATATCGAACTCCAGTGCCGTGTTGATGCCGATGATGCCAAGGCGGCGCACGACTTCAGGGTGGTTGGAGATCTCCTGCGGGCGCAGAACCAGCTTGTCCTTGTAGCGCTCCAGATTGCCGAACACGTCGGCATTGCGTCGGCTCGACAGGGTGATCGAACTGCCCGAAGCAAAACTCAGCTTGCCGGCGTCGATCAGGTCGAAGGTCGAGTCCTGCAGCACTTCGGAGTACATCGTCAGGTCTTCGAACGGCGAGTCGATCAAGCCGCACATCACCGAGTTGGCGATGGTGCCGATACCGGCTTGTAGCGGGCCGAGTTTGTTGGTCATGCGCCCTGCTGCCACTTCCTGTTTGAAGAAGTCGATCAGATGATCGGCAATGGCTTGGGTCTCGGCGTCCGGCGCCAGCACCGTGGAGGGCGAGTCAGCCTGGTGGGTGACTACGATGGCGACGATTTTTTCCGGTGGAATCGGGATGGCGGTGCTGCCAATGCGATCGTCGACCTTGATCAGCGGAATCGGCGTACGGGTCGGACGGTAGGTCGGAATATAGATGTCGTGCAGACCTTCGAGATTCGGGTTGTGCGCCATGTTGATCTCGACGATCACGTGCTTGGCGAAAATCGCGAAGCTGGCCGAGTTGCCGACCGAAGTGGTTGGCACGATATGTCCTTGCTCGGTTATCGCTACGGCTTCAATCACGGCAATGTCCGGCAGCTTCAATTGCTGGTTGCGCAATTGCTCCACGGTTTCCGACAAGTGCTGGTCGATGAACATGACCTCACCGGCATTGATCGCCTTGCGCAGGGTACTGTCGACCTGAAACGGCATGCGTCGCGACAGCACACCGGCTTCGGTCAACTGTTTGTCGAGGTCGTTGCCCAGGCTTGCGCCGGTCATCAGGCTGATCTTCAGCGGCGTGACCTTGGCACGCTCGGCCAGCGCCTGAGGGACGGCCTTGGCTTCGCCGGCGCGAGTAAAGCCACTCATGCCGACGGTCATGCCGTCCTCAATCAGGGCGGCAGCGTCGGCGGCGCTCATCAATTTGTCCAACAACGAAGGCAGGCGAATACGGTCACGGTACATGGATTGTTATCTCGGGCAACAGGTAGCAGGACGTGCAGTCTAGTGAATTGCGCCAGCTTCTGTCCCGCTACCAAGGTCGCAATCGAGGCGTCTATTCAGGGCCTTTCAAGCAAAACACCGTTACCGGATCGGTAACAAAAGGACAGTTTGTCCGACGATTTGCGCAAACAAAAACGCCCCGACGAGTCGGGGCGTTCCGTGTGCCGCAGAGGGTTAGTCGACGGCTTTTACCATGTCTTCGATGACCTTTTTAGCGTCGCCGAACACCATCATGGTCTTGTCCAGGTAGAACAGCTCGTTGTCCAGGCCGGCATAACCGCTGGCCATCGAGCGTTTGTTGACGATGATGGTCTTGGCCTTGAACGCCTCGAGGATCGGCATGCCGGCAATCGGCGATTTCGGATCGTTCTTCGCGGCCGGGTTGACCACGTCGTTGGCGCCCAACACCAGTACCACGTCGGCCTGGCCGAACTCGGAGTTGATGTCGTCCATCTCGAACACCTGGTCGTAAGGCACTTCGGCCTCGGCCAGCAACACGTTCA